>JAZNMK010000019.1:0-4527 GCA_045579585.1 Acutalibacteraceae bacterium | reverse complement strand
GCACCTCTTTTTCTCTCTGAGAAAGAGTATCTACCGCACTCCAGTTTTTCATAATGCTTTCAATCTGTTCACTGCTGAAAGCTTTGATTGCTTCAGCCGTTTCGGCGTGTTGTTCCGTTACCGTAACAGCTTCCTTCGGCGTGTCGGTTATTCCGTAATCCTGCAAAATCGAATAGAGGAAAAGTATCATTCCTTCGGTTACGATATATGAAATCGAAAGGAATTCAAAGCTTGAATGAATCATATTTTCAACAAGCCATATTGCAATGTTTCCGATTACGACGAAGGCAAGAAATACGGTGTGCTTGCTTGAAACAACGGTTTTCTTTACCGCAGTATAAACAATGACCGCTACCATTGCGGCAAAATATGCAAAAAGGAAAACCTTATAAATAGGGTGAAGCGGCCCGTATTCCTTGATAAGTACGGTATAGCCGTTGACGAAATCAAGTGAAACCGCCTTGTAATAAATCGGCAGGATACCGCCGCTTGCGGCAATCAAAAACATAGCTGAGTTTACTGCGACAAGAACTTTCGGTAACCATTTAGGATAAGTAAACCGTGACAGAGTCATTATCATCATCAGAAGTGAAAACGGAAGAAAGACATTGCCGAGATATGCAATTCTGTTTGACCAGAGTGCCGCATCGAGCGTTTTTGAAAGGGATAACAAGAAATAGCCAAAGTCACAAACTGCAACCGATGCAAAAAGATGTCCGAGCCATTTGTCGTGCTTGCGGTCAACAAAGTAATAAATACCTATCATAACCAGCGAAACAGCCATTGCTATGCCGTAAACGGTTGACATATTATCCCTCCCCACAATTTACTATTAAAAATCTTACCACAATTAATTGTAACTGTCAAATAACAATCCATTTGTTCAACAGCTACAAATCAATACACTGTTTTTTGACACGGTAGCCCTAAAGGTAGCCCTTTTTTGGGATAAGTAGCCTTTGGGGCTACTTATTATTAATGGTAAAAGATAATAAAATTAAATTAAAGAATAAAAAATATTCTTCAGAAAGGGGAAATCAGATATGGGACTTATTAAAGCAGGCATAGGAGCACTCGGAGGCACTTTGGCAGACCAGTGGAAAGAATTTTTCTACTGCGAGTCACTTGAAAACGATGTGCTTATGGTCAAGGGCTCAAAGCGAATCAGCGGCAGAAGCTCCAACACCAAGGCAAGCGACAACATAATTTCAAACGGCTCGGGCATTGCCGTTGCAGACGGTCAGTGTATGATTATCGTCGAGCAGGGCAAAATTGTCGAGGTCTGTGCAGAGCCCGGTGAATTCACTTACGATTCATCAACAGAGCCCAGCATTTTCACAGGCAAGCTCGGTGACACGATCAAGGAAACCTTCAAGACAATAGGTAAGCGTTTTACATACGGCGGTGATACCGGCAAGGATCAGCGTGTTTACTATTTCAACACCAAGGAAATTCTCGACAACAAGTTCGGTACACCCAATCCCTTTATGTTTGAGGTTGTCAATAAGAGAATAGGTATGGCTCGTACCGTTCAGGTAAGATGCAACGGTGTATACTCCTACAAAATCACAGACCCCCTGCTCTTCTACACTAAGATTGCAGGCAACGTTGACGACGAGTACAGACGCGAAGAAATTGATATGCAGTTAAAGACAGAGTTTATCTCTGCACTTCAGCCTGCATTTGCAAAGCTTACCGAGCTTGAGCTTCGCCCTGCACAGATTCCCGCACATACTTCTGAGCTTAAGGACGCTATGAATGCGGCACTCAAAACAGAATGGACAGACCGCAGAGGTATTTCCGTTGAGTCCATTGCACTGAATCCGATTACCCTCACAGACGAGGATATGAAGAAGATTACGCAGATGGAAGATGCCGCAACAATGGGCAGCAATCCGTTTATGATGGCAGGCAGAATGACCGATGCACAGGCAAACGCAATGGAAGCTGCAGCCGCAAACGAAAACGGTGCAATGAACGGCTTTATGGGCTTTAATATGGCTATGGGTGCAAACGGCGGCTTCAATGCGGCACAGATGTATCAGGCAGGCGTTGCACAGCAACAGCAGTTTGCTCAGCAGCAGACAGCTCCTGTATCTGCACCTGCTGCAGACGGCTGGAAATGTGCCTGCGGTGCAACGGTAAGCGGTAAGTTCTGCACGGAGTGCGGTACAAAGAAGCCTGAGACAGAAGGCTGGACCTGCTCTTGCGGTGCTGTGAATAAAGGTAAATTCTGCCCCGAATGCGGAGCAAAGAAGCCCGAAGGTGCACCGCTTTATCAGTGTGACAAATGCGGATGGAAACCCGAGGACCCCAAGAATCCCCCGAAGTTCTGCCCCGAATGCGGCGACACATTTGATTCAAATGATATTAAATAAATTATAAAGGAGAAATTAACTATGGGACTTTTTGATAAGAAATATTGCGATATCTGCGGTGACAAAATAGGACTGCTCGGCAACAGAAAGCTCGAAGACGGCAACATGTGCAAGGACTGTGCAAAGAAGCTTTCACCGTTCTTCAGCGACAGAAGAAGCTCAACCGTTGCAGAAATCAAGCAGCAGCTTGCTTACAGAGAACAGAACAAGCAGGTTCTTGCAGGCTTTTCGCCGATGTTCACCTTCGGTGAGGATGACAAGATTTACATTGACCCGATGAAGCAGAGCTTTGTCGTATCGAGCCGCAACCCCGGAAGCTGGAGTGATGAAAACCCCGACGTTATTCCTCTTTCAAGCGTTACAGGTTGCAATCTCAGAGTTGATGAAGACCGTGAAGAACTTTATACCGAAGGCAAAGACGGTCAGAGAGTGAGCTACAATCCTCCGAGATACAAGTTTACATATGATTTCTATATTGACATCAAAGTAAATAATCCTTACTTCGATGAAATTACAGCAAAGCTCAACGACAGAGATGTTGAGGGTATGGGTACAATGGAATATAACCGTTATCAGCAGATGGCACAGCAGGTTATCAACAATCTTTCACAGAATAACGCAGGTATGTCGATGAACGGTGGCTATAATCAGCCGATGAATCAGGGTTATGCACCTGCAGGCGCATACGGTCAGCCCAATCCTTATGCGCAGCAGAATCCTTACGGTCAGCCTCAGGCAAATCCCTATGTTCAGCAGAATCAGTATAATCAGCAGATGAATAACGGCTATAATCAGCCTCCTGTACAGCAACCTGTTCAGCAGCCTGTATCACAGAATTGGGTTTGCCCCTCATGTCAGGCTAACAATGACGGTGGCAGATTCTGCGCATTCTGCGGTTCACCCAGACAGTAATGAAAAAGATGAAAACCGTTATAATAATTATCATTTCTGTTCTTGCGATAGTTTCTGCCGTTGCGACGAGTGTATGGTATTACAGGCATAAATTTTATGTGCCGGATAAAAACGGTATGGTTTATTCTCTTACGGATACGATAAATACCTGCTACTATGAATCAGGCGGCGGTATGAACGGTGAATTAACCGAAGCGTGTGTTTTTATCAAAGATAATGATGAAGTGTGGTTTGAATATCATTACCGTTATCCCGTCGGCTTTGATAAAGAAGATATAAACCTTGAATATCAGATAGATTCAAAAGCTATTGATGATATCCGTGATATCTGCAAAAAATACGGTGTTCTCGGTTGGGGCAAGCTGAAACGAAGTGATATTGTAGTTCTTGACGGAGCAACAGATACGATTTCACTTAAATATTCCGACAAAGAATACTACAGCTTCAACACGGGTCTTGAATTACCCGAAGGCGGAGAAGAAATCTTTGATGAAATTCTGCAAACAATCAATAAATATATGCAAGGAGATGATTAACCTTGTCAGCAATTCTTGAGCAAAAATGTCCGTGCTGCGGTGGTGCCGTTGAATTTGACAGCGGTGTTCAGAAACCGAAATGTCCCTACTGTGACACAGAGTTTGAAATCACCGATATGCCGCAGGAAACCGATGAAATAAACTGGAGTTCGCAGAGTAGCCAATGGTCTGCAGGCGAAACAGACGGTATGAACGTTTATTCCTGCAATTCTTGCGGCGGCGAAATAGTTGCCGATTCAACAACGGGTGCAACAGAATGTCCCTATTGCGGCAATCAGGTTGTTATGAAAGGTCAGTTTTCGGGCGCACTCCGACCCGACCTTGTTATTCCTTTCAAGCTCGATAAAAAAGCCGCAAAGGAAGCACTCAAAAAACATATTTCAACCAAGAAATTTGTTCCTAAATCATTCCTTGAGGATAACAGACTTGAAGAAATCAAGGGCGTTTATGTTCCTCATTGGCTTTTCACCTGCGATGCAATCGGCAACGCAAACTACAAAGCAAAAAAGGTCAAAAAATGGTCGGATGCAAACTATGATTATACCGAAACATCGTATTTTGACATTTACCGAAGCGGTAACATCAGCTTTGATAACATTCCCGTTGACGGCTCAACCAAAATGCCCGATGTCCTTATGGAATCCGTAGAGCCATTTGATTTGTCGCAGGCAGTTGATTTTAACACGGCATATCTTGCAGGC
>JAZNMK010000018.1:0-30758 GCA_045579585.1 Acutalibacteraceae bacterium | reverse complement strand
ATTGACAATGTTTATTTCACAGATATGCAGAACCACAGAGTAAACAGCCGTGACAATTTTTCAAACGGTGCGTCAGGTGCAAGAGCGGCGGTTATGGTCAAAGGCTTACCTGCAAGGTCGAGATATGCCGTAAATAACCTTACAATAAGAAACTGTGAAGTTTACAACTGCGGCAACGGCTTTATAATCTGGGGCTCATGGAACGATAAGCAGGAGTGGTGGACCAAAAACGAAGAGGATATCGACCCTGTATTCAACAAAGGTTTGCTGATTGAAGGCTGTTATTTACACGAAATGGATGCTGAAGCAGTGCTTGTCGGTATGTGCGACGGTGCTCTGGTTACAAACTGCCGTGCAATCAACTGCTGCCAGGGACCCGGTACAGATGAAAACGGTGAGATTCTTTATTACACAGCTGCAATGTGGTTCTGGGGAAGTGTAAACAGCACAATTCAATACTGCGAAATCGCAGGACAGAAGAATGTCGGCGACGGTATGGCAATTGATTTTGATTCATATTCTCATAACTGCACATATCAGTATATCTATTCCCACGACAATATGCGCTTTATCTGTAACTGCCCATTTCACAGCGGACATAAAAACAACACAGTGCGCTACTGCCTGTCTGTAAATGATAATGGTGGCAGAAGCAGAATTTCAGCAAATCCGGGCGAACACGGACTTAAGTTTTACAACAATACAATAGTCAACTGCGCTGATTTTTATATGATAGATATGTATGATTCGGTTATTGCAAATAACATTATTGCCCCCGCTGACGGTTATGTGGTGGTTTGCGATACGGCGGATTATTTCCGCGACGGCAATGTTTTTGCAAACAACTGCTACTATAACACCGTGAATCCGTTTTGCGACCTGTTTTCAAAAAACACGGTTCCGGGTTTTTTAAGCAACGATTTGACATCGTTTGAAAGTTTTATGCTTTCGGCAGATTCACCGCTTATCGGTGCAGGAGTTGAAGTTGAGGGCAACGACCTGACAACAGATATTTTCGGCAATAAAATAACGGGCAACAACATCGGCTGTTACGGTGCAGACGGCGAGGACGCTGAATATGAAGGAGAAAACTTAATTGAGAAAATTATAAGACTCTTCAAGGAACTGATCAACAGAATCATCCGCGAATCAGACGGACTTAAAGATTATTGATAAACATAAAAGTAAGTGTTATATTTGTCTGAATAAATTTATATTATGAATGAGGTGTTGTTGTGTCCATGTTTAACAAGATAATCAGTATCATAACAGCCTTGATAATTTCGATTTTTCCGTCACTTGGTAAAAATCCCGTAGTTCCCGAGTATTTTGAGGATGACCCGCAATATGTTGTCTTCATGGTAACAAATGTGCATTACCTCGATCTTGAGCCTTATGTTAAGCAGATGGTTGAGCTTCACGGTGAAATTGACCCCGACTCAAAGCGTATGTACGCATTCGGCGTTATAGGCCCGATGTGTCTGACACAGTCTGTTGAGCAGATGAATGAAGAAGTTAACCACGTCTTTATGCTTGCTGAAAAATACAACGTACCCGTTTATTTTCAGATGGATGACTGCACAAACTATTCAACCTATTTCGGTGACGGTGCGACAACCGATGAAAACGGCAGTAAGTTTTATAATGACCCCGAGATGTGCGAATGGATTGCTTTCCCCGAAGAAGGTGAAGAATGGGGCGGCCAGTCATACGGTATGCTGCCGAGATGGCATTGCGACTGGAGCGGAATACCTTTTGCAACAGCAGGCGGTTTTCCGTGCTTCAATTCCGAAAAGTATCTTAATTGGTATAAGAACCAGGTTACCAAGGGCTTTATTGAGCCGCTTGTTGAAAACTATTCAAGTCTTAAATCTCAGGGCAAGGCATATCTTTTTGCAGGCATCAATACCGGCTGGGAAACGCAGATTCCGGATTACAGCGGCAGTGATTACGCCTCTATGGAAGATTTTGAGCGTGCACAGTATGGTATGCATGCTCTGCACAATATGGGCTACAACGAAGAAAAGCTCAAAAAAGAAGCGTTTATGAATCTGATGTCCGTTGAGGAATATACAAAGCAGCTTCTTTACGGCGTGCTCGCCGATTATATTGAGTTTACCTGCAAATTATTTTATGATGCGGGGATTGAACGGCATAAAATAATTTCGCATATTGTTTCGCTTTCGTCTTATACAGAAGAATACAGCACGATGCGTCCGCCGACATGGGTATGTATCAACGATTACTGCACACCCGGCTGGACGATGAGCCCCAAGACCTGCCCGTATGACCTTGACGTGCTTTATATGCAGCTGGCGCAAAACGGCAGAAACGAATATGCCAACGCCGAAGGTTATGCACATTATGATAACGTTGAAACCTGCCGCGCTTATTTTGAGGAAAGCCTGCTGGGCAACGCGAAGCTGATTACCGTTTACGGCTACGACCAGGAGACAGGAACATACGGCTATGTAAAAAGTGAGGATTTCTACTTTGTCAAAGTCGTTAAGGAATGGCTGAATTACGAGCTCGGTCCTGATTACAAGTGGAGCGAAAGGGCTGATTTATCCGTTGATTACGGCGGATGCGAAGCCCTGGTAAGGCTGAAGATAAAAATCAAAAAGCTTTTTAATTAAATTTATAAAAATATGAACCGCTTCAATCAATGCCGATAAAGGCAGAGATATGAAGCGGTTTTGTTTTAATAATATTTTTTGCCGTGATTAATAACAATAGCACAGTCTGCCGTAAGGGGCAGCATCGCCCCTTGTGTAGAATGAATTCACATCGTTTTCAATATAGTTATCTGCCCATTTAAAGCTGATGCCGTCAGCGGAACCGACAAGAGCTTTTGAGACCTTTATCATCAGCTTATTGTCCTCATATCGTATTTCAGCTTCACCTGTTTTGGTAAATACTCCACTCGTGTTTTTCTCAACATTGGTTTTGCCGTCAATGGGTGCGGTACGGTTGATAACAATGTTTTCATTGATAAACAGCGTCATCCAGCTGCCGCCGTCGGGAGAAGAAAGCACATCGGCTGTGTCAACGTAGAAATAATAGTTTTCCATATCTTCGGCTACCTTCATATTGACAATATCGTTTCTGCCCGATGAATCGGTTATCGGATTCTGAGCAAAATCAACCGAATTTCTGTCGGCTGTATCGTCTCTGTAATCTCTGTATACCGAGGTGATTTTCTCCGAATTCCATTGTGAAAAGCTTGAGTTAATATCTATTGTCACGTTCGGGCTTTTTGCAACCTTACCTGTTGTACCCTTAAACTTTGCGATATAATCCACCATCTGCAGATAGTAGTTATCGCCGAGAATACCTGCAGAGGGCTCAACGTCACGTGAGGCGTTTTCGTCGGCACAGTCAACGAAAACTATGGGGTAGTTTTCTTCGGGAGACTGCCTTTGAGCAACCCATTCATTAAAGCCCGTTATAAAAATAATATCGGGATTCATTTTAATTGCAAACTCCCATTGCTCCGCAAAGTTATAGCCGTAAAGCATCGCGTTTTCGGATGAATCATTTTCACCGTTACGCCATGAACGTGTGCGGTCATTTGCGCCGTACCATGCGGTTTTGCCGAAAGCGCAGGTATCCGAATGCTGAGCAACGGAAACATTCATTATCTTAACGCCGTCTTTTTTGAAAACAGATTTATATGTGAGTGAACGGTCAAATTCCATCCACGGAAAACCGTCATCGACCTTGTCTGCATTCGGCCATTGAGATTGCTTTATTCTGAAATATTCTTTGGCTTCGGGCTTTATTTCGCCGTCATTTTCGTTGCCGATAATCAGCGGCTTACCGTCAAGACAGAACCAAAGCTCGTCGAGTCGGGGGTATTTTGCCTTGAGTTCAGCGTTGTTATATACTTCATCGTAAATTCTGTTAATTGTATCTGCTGAATAAGAATTGGTGTAATATGCAATTTGAGGAACGTCAAAGCCCTGGAGAAGATATTCGTACCATACGCCGATAAGCTTTTTTGCAGGCTCCGAATACGTAAATGCGTTTGTTGCGTCGATAACTATGAAATCAACCGCAGCATCTGTCAGCATCTGAACGTGTTTTCTGAAAATCCATTCGTCACTTGAAGAATAATATCCGAGAAGCGGTTCACCCCAGAAATGGAATTCCTGTTGGTTTCCGCCACCTGCTGCGATCCATTCCTCTTCCGAATTAATTGCTTGAGGATACGCTTTAACAAGCTTTGAGTTATCAATAATCCGTGTGCTGCCGTGCTGACCCTGCCAGAGAAAATAGAAAACACCGACAAGCTTTTCGCTTTCACCTGCGGAAACAACACTTCTGCCCAGAGCATCCGTGCAAGCAAGCGAGCCGTTGATATCTGCAGGCTTTTCCGTAATTGTACCCACCCCTGTAATGCTGTTTATCACAGTCATAAAAAGCAGCATTACAGCCGTTATTGCACGGACAAAAAACATTTCAAATCCACTCATAATCCATTCTCCCTATCTTTAATGTTCCGGAACTGTATAAAACCCTAAGCTCATATATAAACCGGAGTTTGTTTAAATAAAGCTTTTTACAAAACATTTTTCGTGCAGAATTATTTGAATTTTGCCAAAAACCAAGCACCGGGCTGCAATCCAAAATGATATACGCCGTTTTCAAAGTAAATATCATTTGCACCCTCAAGTACATTCAGATTATAACCGTTTTTCAGCCTGACGGCAACCTCCCGTGTGCCTTCGGGCAAAACGTATTCGCCCTTTTCAACGCTGCGTTCAATACCGCTGTTGTTGAACATAACAAGCAGCCAGCCGTCTGCGGTTTTATTGACAAACCAATGCACACCGCCGCTTACTTCGCACGGAAGCAGTTTTTTTCAGTATTTCGGGTGCTTCTTCAACCGATATACAGCGGTGATTTCTGTAAAATTCGAGATTACCCGTCAAATCAACGAAGAATTTATAATCTTCATACAAATCTATATAATCCTCGTGAATTACATCAATACAGTCAGGAATATCGCTGTTGATTATGTTTGCCGTTTCACAGCCGACCATATCCGACGGATCTGAACAGAGTTCATATCTTTTTTTGAAAAGCGTTTGAGCAAGTTTTATGAATTTATCGGCTGTTTGCGGATTATCGCACAGAGCATATTCTTTTGCACTCTGTGCCTCAAGCTACAGATAATTCATCGGATATTTGCTCATAACGGATTTTGTATTATTTTCTTCTGTCCAAGGCAAATCGCCAATACATTCATTTATTCTCCGCAAATCGCTTGCAAGGTTGTTCATCCATTCATGCATCTGAAAACCGATAAAGCTCTTGAAGGTATAAACCAAGAGGTTGTTGTTGAAAGTCTGCCCGAAAGCGTAACGGTATTTTATTGTTTTGATATTGTTTCTTTTCTTAATATTTCGCCGTTGCTGTCAGTAAAAATAACTTCAATTCTGTCATCGTTAAAAACATATCCGCAGCCTGCAAAATATACAGGTTTTCGTTTTTTTATTGTGCTGCCGATTACAACGGGGCAAACGATGCCGTTATTATTCCAATCGCTGTTTTCGGGGTAATAAATATCAAGCTCGTGAGCGTGACCGCAAATCATAATTTCGGGCTTTATGTTCTCTCTGAGAAGTTCTGACCATTCGGCGAAAATATCCTGCTCAATGTCAAACGGAGGATTATATCTGTGAACAAAGGCGTTGTGGGAGATAACAAGCTTATGCTTAACTCCCTCTGCTTCATATTCGTTCTCTTTGTTTTCAATTATATTCTTAAGGAATTCTGTCTGACGTTCCCTGAAAACATGGCAGGCAACGGTGAAACCGTACTCGGCGTGGTCATCGTTTTTGTCTTCACCGCAATCAAGGAGAACTCCCCATATGTTTCCAAGTCGGAAACTGTAATATGTATTACCGAGATACGTAGGCGTATAATCCGCAAACCTCTCGGCAAAGTTTCCCCTTAAATCGTGGTTCCCTCTTGAGAAGACAGAGGGTTTTTCACCTTTTGTTAAGCGAGAACATATTTTATATATGTTCATAAATTTTGAGGGATTACTGCTGTCTTCAATAACATCACCGTTCAGAACCAGAAAATCAATGTTGCCGAAAGTTTTGGCAGCTTTTATCGGCTCGGTGATATTGTTATGAGCATCGGCGATATGATAAGCCCTGATATTGTTTTCGGGTATGGGATAAAATTTATATGTTTTTTCAAGCACTTTTTTTGTTTTGGAAAAATATGCTTTTCTTATGATAATCGGGCGGATGCAAACTGTATATTCTTTGGCATTATCAAGTTCATCAGCAGGCACTTCAACCTTGTGTATCTTATTTTTTGAACGCATAATGCCGTTGGATTCATCATAATAACATTTATCGCCAACCTTAACAAAGAAAAAGCAGGCTTTTTCACAAGGCATCATAATCTGATAATATTTATTCACCGCAAAAACAGCAGGATCATGTTTAAAATACCTGTTCATGTAAGTTTCTCCTTCCGATTATGCTTTTGCATATTCAGAAAGCAACGCATGGTCATTCATCGGCTTACAGCAAATTTCCGTTCTGACCGATGACCACTTGCGCTGAATTTCTGCGATTGAGTCATTGTTTATGTCAACAACATTGTCAGGGTTATCCGAACCCATCATAAACCATTGGCTAATTTCACCCTTAGGGCAATGACCTTTGTAGGTCCAAGTCTGCCAGTTATATGAACATTCGTTAAAAAGCTTCAATATGTATTCCCAGGTTGCAGTTCCCCTGCAAGGAGAAAATTCACCTACAAGCACAGGCACGTTGAAGTTTCGGCTTGCGTGATGTACGGTGACCTCCTTAAAGCTTTCGTTTGAATCGTCGTAAAGGTGATACTGATACATCACGTTTTCCCAGCCACTTTCTTTAGGATGCGGTATGTCATCAGGTGTCCAGATTGCCTCAAGTGTTATGATATGGTCGGGGTCAACTGCTCTGACCGCATCATAAAGCAAAGAATAAGCATCGTGATACTTACTGTTGACCTTATCCTCGCCTTCATAATCACACATCGGTTCGTTCATCAGGTCATAGGCGGCAACAGTTCCGTTACCTGCAAAATGGCGGGCAATTTCGCTCCACAAATCACAGGCAAGTGAGCGAAAATAAGCACCTTCTTCGGTTTCGTCATAAAGTCTGCAATGGTTCACACGGCAGCTGTGGTGGGCAATGCTCTGATGACCCGGCACACCGTGCATATCAAGAATTACATACATCCCTCTTTTTCCGCATTCATCAACAACCCAGTCAAGGCGTGAAAAATCGATTTCACCGTTTTCTTTGCGTTTCCACGTACCTGAATCATCAGTCTGAAAATTACGGTACCAAAACGGCACACGAACACATGTGAAACCGAGCGACTGAAGATAGTCAAGGTCATATTCTGTAATATAGTTGTCTTCGCGGATTTTTATAAGTCGATCAGCTTCCTGCTTGCCGAAACGATTTTCAAGTGTGGTTACGATATCCCACTGAGCTTCTCCGCCTTTGAAAAATCCCTGCCATAATTCATCGAGCAACCATCCGCCAAGATTTGTTCCGCGCAAAAACACCTGCTTTCCCTCGGCATTGATAATTCTTTCGCCGTCACAATGTAGCATACTGAGGCTCATACTATATCCTCCTGTTTCAATAAATTTCAGATTAATATATCCGGTCTTTTGGGTAACAAGTATCTTTTTATTTGTCGTTCTGTTCATAATGATTATTTTCACAATAATAAAATTATATCATAAATGCAACAAAATACAACCTGAATATTTGTGCTGATTATTTCAAAAAAATTGAGACATAGGGGGTACAGAACTACTGTTTTTTCTGCGTGTAGTAAAAGGGTTTCAAAAAAGCAATTAAAAGAAGGGTGAAATAAATATGAGCAAAATAATCTCAAGAGCAACCGTAATAATGATTAACAATGATTTTTTGATAAAGTCAGCGGTACAGGGCATCGCGTACAAAAACGGGAATTCAAACGGGGTATTAACCCCAAAATCAAATAAGTTATAGTTAATCCCTCAGAAGAATAAAATCTAAAGGAGGTGGACGGATTGGCGCGTAAAAAGAAGCAATACATAATGATTGATAAACCTGAAATACAACTGAATAAACACGAGCAGGAAGAATTCGATAAAATCGTTGTCAACGCTCTGTGTCAATCCCTCTACCAAGCGGGAAAACTGACAGAAGAACAGGTCAGATATCTGGAGAATATTAACCTGAATATTTGGTAGCATACTTTTGAAAACAGCAATCCATAATAATTGCTATTTTTAAAAGTATAACTTGATATACATCGGTTACTATGGCACTATGCTCACACAGGAGGCGTTGCCATGACAAGTTTTAAGCCAGACAGAATATTAAAAGTTGCGGTTTATTGCCGTGTTTCAACCGACAGCAGTGACCAGGTAAACTCCCTTGCAAGTCAGCAGAGCTATTTTAAAGAATATATCGAAAGAAATCCGATGTGGGAGCTTTACGATATTTATGTTGACGAGGGAATCACGGGTACAAGCACAAAAAAGAGAAAGGCTTTCAACCGAATGATGGTTGATGCCCAGCTTAAGAAATATGACTTAATCATCACCAAGGAAATCAGCCGTTTTGCCCGTAACACTCTCGACAGCATTTATTACACCCGAAAGCTCAAGGAATACGGTATTGGTGTAATCTTTGCAAACGATAATCTTTTTACCCTTGACCCCGATGCGGAGCTTCGCCTGACGATTATGGCTTCAATCGCACAGGAAGAAAGCCGCAAGACTTCCGAGCGTGTTAAATGGGGACAGAAACGCAGGATGGAACAGGGTGTTGTTTTCGGCAAGAGTATGATTGGCTATGACGTGCGTGACGGTAAGCTTTACATAAATCCCAAAGGTGCGGAGGTAGTCCGAAAGATTTTTCACAAGTACACAATCGAGCGCAAAGGCACCTGCACCATCGCAAGAGAATTGAAAGAGGAAGGAATACCAACCTTCACCAACAAAAACTGGACTAACACGGTTATTCTGCGTACACTACGCAACGAAAAATACTGCGGTGATTTAGTGCAAAAGAAAACGCTCACACCTAATTACCTGACCCACGAAAAGGTTCTCAACCGCGGTGAAGAAGAGCTGGTAATAATCCGTGACCACCACGAACCGATTATCAGCCGTGAGCTTTTTGAACTGACTCAAAAGGAGCTTGAACGTCGTTCTCCGAGTGATGAGCAAAAGAAAAAGCTCAGCAACCGGTATTGCTTCTCGGGTAAAATTACCTGCGAGGAATGCGGTTCAAGCTTTGTGTTTCATAATAAGAAGCTTCGGAGCGGTAATTATTTCAAATACTGGCAATGCTACAACCGCAGACAAAACGGAAGGACAAAGCACATCGACCACATTACGGGAAAAGAGGTCGGCTGTCCGGCAATGCAGCTTGCTCACGATGACCTAAAGAACATAATGTCAACGGTTATAGGCACAATCATTACCGATAAGAATAAATACCTTTCTGTGCTGAGGGCACAGCTTGAAGAAGCCTTTTCGCAGAATGATACCGATGAATGCGAACGCAAGAAAGAGCAATTTGAAAAGAAAACCGAACGAAGAAAAGCCCTTGTGGACTTGTATCTTGACAAGTGCATCAGCAAAGAAGAATTCAAAGAAATGTCCGTTCAGCTTGACGGAGAAATTGAAAACCTTAAAACAGAGCTTCAGAGCTGTGTTGCCAACACTCTTGACCGAGAGAAAAAGGATGAAACAATCGCCGAGTGCGTTGCGTTTGCAAAGGCAATACTCACTTCGGGTGAGAATAATGATGAGTTCATAAAACAGACACTTGAGTCGATGACCGTATCAAAAGACAATGTAATAACAGTAAAATTAAACCTGTTGCCTTTTAAATGGAAATTCGCATTATCTTCCGTTGTAACGTCGGCAGGTTCTTCTTTTTATCTGAAAGCTGAACAATATATCAAAAATATGTCCGAGAATGAGGGCGAAATGGCTCAAGGAGACCATTCTGTTACCGACGTACCGATATCCGTTAACAGACCCTTAAGTTCGCCCCAAGGCATTGCAAAGCGCTGGCTGAGGTAGCGCATCGATGCACCCAACTCACCGTCGGGACCGCCAAACTGGGTTATGATAACCTGTGCGAGCTTTGCGTTTGGTGTTGCGATTTTTACAGGATACTGCAGTTTTTTCTCATAAATAAACATCAGCAGTCACACCAGCCTTTCTCCCACGGCCAGGGATCTTTAAGCCATTCGACGCCCTGGGCACTTTTTGGTGAAAGCTTGCCGCAGGTTGCCTCGTACTCCTCACGAAGGAGCATATATTTTTTATGATACTTATTATAAAGCCCTACTGCCATAAGGTCGCCCGGGTGAGTATCGAGGTAGAGATGAAGATCCCACAGCGCAAACTCTGCCGCCGAGAGCTTTTTGAGAATATCTTTCTTGTTCACTGCTTACACCCTCTCATAAAGGGTTTATTGAGCACTACGAAAAGCGTGCCTTCGCAAAGTGCCTGCATTTCATCGTAAACCGTTGTATCTGTTTGCACAGGCACATATGCCATTGCTACACAGTAATCATCCGGGAACGGTTGCTCATTCTGACGGAAGCGAACTTCCTGCCGTTTGCACATTTCACAAACAGCACCTGAACGCTCGTTCATACGCATAAAGCCTTTCTCCTTTACAGTATACTCAAGCGGAAAACGCTCCGGTCTGCCGCTCTTGTACATTCTATGCACTTGCTGCTTCAAGCGTTAAAAAACTGCGAGGCAGATTTCCCTTGCCTCGCAGTTCGTCTTATGATTTTTTTGTGGTGAACACCAATTTGTCAACCCCTGCAAGCAGCTTTGAAAACAGGAAGCTTATTGCAAGCGTTGCAACCAGCGTTGATGCAAAGTAGACGTAAAGATTAAACGCACTGACACCCCATATTCCCAAAAGCTTCATCGGTATACGCATAAGGATATAGATTTCAAACGTATATTTGCCCAGCCACACCAGCGGCTTACAACGGATTGAAACCTTGAGCGAGAGCGCAACAACAAACAGCGCAAACAGAACGGACTCCAGAATTCGCACCGCCGGAAGAATGCGGTGCAGATGAGAAAACCACCAACCGACCGCAGAAGCCACAACAACAAGAAGCCAGACAATATTGTTTTTTGTCAGTAGTGCCTCCAGTTTCTCCTTAAAGAGCGAGTACCAGAGACCTGCCACATAGCAAAGCACTGTATCAAACCACCAGTATTCTTTGAAGAAAAACATAATAACGATATACGCAACCGTAAGCGCAGTAACAATACCTGCCGCAATAATCCTGTTTTTCTTTGCCACAGAGAATGCAACCCAAGTAATAAAATACAGAATAACAACAGCAAAAATATACCAATTACTGTTACCGATACTCGTCCAACCGACAAAGGCAAGTGCAACCTGACCGGCAGGATATTTGATACCGAGAATCAGGCTGAGCACAAAGTAGACAAAAACACCGATAGCAAAATGAAGCCAGATCTTGAGGACCCTGTTGGTAGGGAACGATTTTATGTAAGCCGCTCCCTTCCGCTTTACGGATTCACCTATGCCGTAACCGGAATAGAACATAAACATAACAACTATCATCTGGCCAAGCGCCTTGGATATGTTGCCGCCCATCACATCAATTTTTTGGGTGTAATTATAATACTGCATCATATGGCTCAGGAATATAAGCATCATAAACACACCGCGCACAGCGTTGGTAGAATCCATTGACAAATATTCTTTTGTGTTGAATGATTTAAAACTGAACTTTGCCCCCACAAAAGCCAGAACAAGCAGCGATATGTACACTACAAACAAGTTTTGCCCTCCTTTACCGAAATTAAATTATTCGGTAATCAATCAAACAAAGCTTTTATTTTGTCCATATTCTCCATTGCAAGGTCATAACCGTAACGGTGTATCCGCTCAATTTTAGCTACGTCACTCTCGAGCGATTTTATCTGTACTTCTTTACTCGGGCGAAGAATGACTGCCTTGCCCTCTTGCTCAAGCTGATTACAAAACTCAACCTCTTTATTGTAGCGAGTATGTCTTGTAAGCAAACGCTCCGCAACCTTGGGATACTTCCTTTTGAGCACAGCCGCAGCGATTTTATAAGCTTTGGACTCTGTCTTCACGTAATCCTTGGTGCGGGTAAGAACTATAAGCATTTTTTCATGGCCGTCCTCTATCGCTTTCTTAGCCGGAATCGAATCCACAAGTCCGCCATCGTAATACTGCTTACCGTTATAAATTATCGGCGGAAAAACTATCGGCAGAGCACAGGTAGCCTGAAGAAGTATATGGCCGTTTACCGAATCCTTCTTATCGATATATTCCATCTCGCCTGTCTGAGCGTTAGTGATACCTACAACAAGCGTTGCGGGATTATTGTAAAACGTATCGTTATCAAACAGCACAAGCTCACGCGGAATAGTTTCATAAATAAACTTTCTGCCGAAAATTGATCTGTCCGTAAAAAGATTTCTGAAGCCTACATATCTTTTATCATTACGGTATTTTTTTATTATTTCGATGTCGCGGCCCTTCTGCTTGGCTACGTATGAAGTAGCATCTGATATTCCTGCAGAAACGCCGACAAGGTACGGAAATTCTACTCCGCTGTCCAGAAGTGCATCCATTACTCCGCACGAAAAAAGCGGACGGAAAGTTCCTCCCTCCAGTACAAGTGCAGGCACGTTCTCAACTCCTTTGTTTTTTGATACAATCAGGTAATTATATTATCACAAAATAATCTTAATGTAAATATTACCTATTGCATTATGCGGCATTAATGTTATAATTGTTTTAAAATGGAAAATAACGGTGAAAAAATATGATCAGATACATATTCAGATTAATACCCCTGCTTATTTCGATTATCGTTTCATTCATATCGGTATTTGGCGAAAGCGCAGAGCAGCTTAATATTGATATTGCCGAACAGCCACTGCGTATCGCTGAACTTGAGCAGGCGTATCTAAACGGAGAAATTCCTCCCGTAAACGAAGCGGTTTTTTTTGACGGTGACCTTGCGGCAGAGCTTGCCGCCGGGCTGAAGTTCAACGAAATATCGTTCATCGCAACACACAACAGCTACCAAAAGAAGCCTGTAGCATCGATGCAGAAAATTTTTTACAATTTGTCTGACCTGACGTTTGGCCTTATAAGCAGTGAAACCGGACAGTTTAACAGCCAAACTCTTACCCGACAGTTCAACTGCGGAATCCGCAGTATCGAAATGGATATAGAAACCATTGTAAAGGACAACGCCATTACATTTACTTGTATGCACTCCCCCACTATAGATATGACAACTACCTGTTACGATTTTGCTCTCGCACTCAAAGAGATAAGCCTTTGGTCGGATAACAACCCCGGTCATCTTCCGATTACGGTTATAGTTGAACCTAAATCCATATTTCTGCCTATTGAAAATATGGAATTTTTCAATATTGATTACGCAAAAGAGCTTGACAAAGTAATACGTACAAACCTCGGGGATAAGCTTTTCACCCCGGACGATATGCTGCGTGACTACAAAACATTCGGTGAAATGAGAGCCGCAGACGATTGGTGCCGCGTTGATGAGATGCTTGGCAAGGTGCTTATTCTGCTGCACGAGACCGGTGTAACCGAAGACTATATTGCTCTTGACCCTACATTTGGTACCCAGGCAATGTTCCCGATGCTCAGAGAAAAGGATGCACCGCGTGACTGCGCCTCTTTTCTGCTCATAAATGAACCCAAAAAGGCCCTCGAATGTAAAGGCGATATCCTTGACACCTCTAATCTAATCATCAGAACACGCGCTGACTCATACGGTTCAGTAGATGAAAACAAGCGAAATAACGCTATATCTAGTGGTGCGCAAATAATTTCAACCGATTATCCGATGCGTGACGATCTGGCAGACGATGCGTACACATTAACCTTTGGGAACAAAAAGACCATACGTGCAGTAAAGTGATTTAACTTTACAGGCAGACTTTTCAGGGTTGATTCTTTACAGAATCAGCCCTCTTTTTTCGTGGAAATATACGTACTAAAAGCACAAATTGTGTAGAATGACTACCTAAAGAGCCTTATTCAACAAAATATTGTGTTTTTTTTGTCTATTATTCCATATTGACACCCTATAGATTGTAGCTTATAATGTGAATACACGACTTTTACAACACAATATATTGTGTGCAAAATTTATAGAGATTTCAACAAGAAATTTGAGAAAGAGAGAAAAACGTATGAAGATCATCAAAAGAAACGGCGCTGAAGAGAATTTTAACGAAGAAAAAATTCTCATCGCCATTACAAAAGCTAACGAATCCGTTGACGAAGACATCCGTATGACTGATCTGCAGATTAAGAGAATCACAGAATCAGTTGTCATTTCGTGCGAGGCTCTCGGCCGTGCTCCCACGGTTGAGGAGATTCAGGACCTTGTAGAAAAGAAGATCATGGCTCACGGTGCATTTGAGGTTGCAAAAAACTATATCACCTACAGATACACACGTTCACTTGTCAGAAAGAGCAACACAACAGATGACAAGATTCTCTCTCTTATCGAGTGCAACAACGAAGAGGTTAAGCAGGAAAACTCCAACAAAAACCCTGTTGTCAACTCCACACAACGTGACTATATGGCAGGTGAGGTTTCCAAGGATATCACAAACCGTATCCTTCTGCCCAAAGAAATTGTTGACGCTCATAACGAGGGTATCATCCATTTCCACGATTCCGACTATTTTGCACAGCATATGCACATCTGCGACCTCGTCAACCTTGAGGATATGCTCCAGAACGGCACGGTAATCACCGGCACGCTTATTGAAAGGCCGCACAGCTTCTCAACAGCATGTAACATTGCAACACAGATTATTGCACAGGTTGCATCCAACCAGTACGGCGGCCAGTCAATTTCGCTCACTCACCTCGCTCCCTTTGTTCAGGTTTCACGCGAGAAAATCCGCAAAGCAATCATTGACGAAATGGCAGATATCGGTGTAGAAATCGACGAGGAAAAGCTCAAGGCAATGACTGAAAAGAGACTCCGTGACGAAATCAGCCGCGGTGTTCAGACCATTCAGTATCAGGTTGTAACACTGCTCACAACAAACGGTCAGGCCCCGTTCGTAACAGTGTTCATGTACCTTGGCGAAGCACAGAACGAGCAGGAGAAGGAAGACCTTGCACTTATCATTGAAGAGGTTCTTCTTCAGCGCTGCCAGGGTGTAAAAAATGAGAAGGGCATCTGGGTTACACCCGCATTCCCCAAGCTCATCTACGTTCTCGAAGAAGACAACATCCACGAGGATTCAAAATACTGGTACCTCACACAGCTTGCAGCAAAGTGCACAGCTAAGCGTATGGTGCCCGACTACATCTCCGAAAAGAAGATGCTTGAGCTTAAGGTCGATAAAAACGGTGACGGTCACTGCTATACCTGTATGGGTTGCCGCAGCTTCCTCACACCCTACGTTGACGAAAACGGCAAGGCAAAATACTACGGCCGATTCAACCAGGGCGTTGTTACAATCAACCTTGTTGACGTCGCCCTTTCATCGGGCGGTGACAAAGAAAAGTTCTGGAAGATTTTTGAAGAGCGCCTTGAGCTATGCCATCAGGCACTTCTCTGCCGTCACGAAAGACTCAAAGGCACACTTTCTGATGCTGCCCCCATTCTCTGGCAGTACGGTGCACTTGCAAGGCTTGACAAGGGCGAGCCGATCGACAAGCTTCTCTTCGGCGGCTATTCAACCATCTCCCTCGGCTATGCCGGCCTTTACGAGTGTGTTAAGTATATGACAGGCAAGAGCCACACAGACCCCGAAGCAACACCGTTTGCTCTTGAGGTTATGGACCTTATGAATGCTGCCTGCCGCGTATGGAAGGCTGAGCACAACATCGACTTCTCACTCTACGGCACACCGCTTGAATCAACAACCTACAAATTTGCCAAATGCCTGCAGCGCCGTTTCGGTGTAATTCCCGGTGTTACAGATAAGGGCTATATCACAAACAGCTACCACGTTCACGTTTCTGAAGAGATTGATGCATTCGAAAAGCTCCGCTTTGAGGCACAGTTCCAGCATCTTTCACCGGGCGGCGCAATCAGCTACATCGAAGTTCCCGATATGCAGAACAACATTGAGGCTGTTCTCCAGGTTATGAAATTCATCTACGACAATATCATCTATGCTGAGCTCAATACAAAGTCCGACTACTGTCAGGAGTGTGGCTTCGACGGTGAGATTGAGATTATCGAAGAGGACGGAAAGCTTATCTGGAAGTGCCCCAACTGTGGCAATACCGACCAGGATAAGATGAACGTTGCACGCCGCACCTGTGGTTATATCGGCACACAGTACTGGAATCAGGGCCGTACTCAGGAAATCAAAGAAAGGGTACTTCACCTGTAATATGTACTACGGACAAATTAAAAACTGCGACATAGCTGATGGCGAAGGGGTGCGTGTCACCCTCTTCGTATCGGGCTGCACCAACAGGTGCGAGGGTTGCTTCCAGCCGCAAACCTGGGATTTCTGCTACGGCCAGGAATTTACGGCAGAAACTGAGCAGCAGATAATTGATATGCTCGCCCCTAGCTACATCAACGGCCTGACTCTTCTTGGCGGTGAGCCGTTTGAGCCTGAAAATCAGCGTGCACTTCTCCCGTTCGTCAAAAGAGTTAAAGAAACCTATCCCAACAAGACCGTCTGGGCTTTTACCGGTTTTACACTCGAACAGTTAAAAAACAAAGAGCCTCACCCAAGATGTGAAGCAACGGACGAGCTGCTTTGCCTCATAGATATATTGGTAGACGGCAGATTTGAGAAGGACAAGAAAAATCTTATGCTCAAATTTCGCGGCTCTGAAAACCAACGGATTATCGACCTGCCAAAAACCCTTGCGTCGGGCGAAATAGTGCTTTGGGATAAAATGAACAGATAGCAAAAAAGCTTGTACAGCATAAGCTGTACAAGCTTTTTGTTATATTCAGTTGATTCTGATTGAAAGAATCTGGAAGGGTTTGAGGTCTGCGGAAATCACGCCGCCCATTACTGAGCACTCGGTAACACCGTTTTCCATCAGATCAACAACGCTTGCGCGCTGGAAGCGGAAATTAGGCGTAAGCGTAAAGCTGCAATCGGCACCTGCATTCTCGTAGACGCGCACAATAATTCCTCGGCCATCCTCAGCAGCCTTTATGCTTTCGATTACAGCACTGCCGCCATTATCAAACTTCATAATCTGAGTTGCAGGCTTTGCTTCAATCTGTCCGTCATTGCCTACCTTTACAACTGTGAGGGGCATATTGAGCGCATAAGCATACTCGCTGACCTTTGCCGAAACTCTGTCGCCCTTATGAGGATAGAGCGCATATGTGAACGAATGCTTGCCGTAATCAGCGTTTGTATCGGGATAAGTAGAGCTGCGCAGAAGGTTAATGTCGATTGTTGTATCTTTAACACGGTAGCCGTACTTGCCGTTATTGAGCACTGCTGCACCGTAATCACGCTGAGAAAGATCAACCCACTTCTGTGCGCAAATCTCAAACTGAGCATATTGCCAGCTTGTGTTCTCTGTTGTTGAGCGCTCTACCGAGCCAAACTGGATATCGCACTCTACCTTATCCGTAACTACATTTATCGGAAACGCCGTACGAAGCATTCTGCGTTTTTCACGCCAATCAGCATCTGTATCGAAGCGGATAACACCTGCAGGTGTGAGAGTTATTTTCTGCTTGAGCGCAGATGAACCGTAGCTGAAAGTCTGCACTCTTACGGCATTAGAACCCTCAACCGCACATTCAACGCTTTCGAGCTTCATCGTTTCAGCTACATCGTTCATATAGTCAAAACGCATATCCCACGCATCGCCGCGGTCGGTGTAAATGCTCATAACGTTTGCAACCGTGCCGGGAATAAGCACCTGTCTGCCGTTAATTTTATCAAAAACCTCTTTTATCTCACCGTTATCACCGAAGGTAACGGAAAGTGATGCATTTTCAAGCCCGCTTTCATCAGAGGTGCAACGCTCATAACTATCCTTGCTTTCGTCAAGGCTTTTCATGCCCATTGCAGGCACTGTGATTGTTCTGTATCCGCCTGTTGTCTTGAACTGCTCCGTAACCTCAAAGGGCAGAGCGTTGAACACAATACTCTCATTCATTCTGCCGATTGAAGATGCAACCGAACCGAATGCCGCCTTTTTAATCTCTGTAAGGCGGGCGAGCATTGCCCTGTAGCCCTCTTCAGCCTCTTTATAAACCCTGTTGATTGATGAACCGGGCAGAATATCGTGGAACTGATACAGCAGATACTCCTCCCAAATTTTATCAAATTCAGCCTTGGGATAGTCGGCATCGGCCGCAATTTTTGCCCATACGCAGGCAAATTCAGCCTCACGAAGTGCAAACTCAACACGGCGGTTGTAACGCTTTATTCTCGACTGAGTTGTATATGTACCCTGATGTCTTTCCAGATAAAGTTCACCAACCCACTTGCTGTAGTTGTCTTTATCTGCATTAATTCTGTCGAGCATATCAATTGAATAACCTTGCTCACACGGAACAAGTCCGTCAGAATTTTTAATTCTCTTCAGGCTTTCCAGGTGGAAGGTGCTCGGTCCGCCACCGCCGTCACCGATACCGAAGAGCATAAGAGCCTCTTCGCACACTGCATTGTCCTTGTAATTACGCTCAATCTTCTTAAGCGCACGGGGCATTGCAGAGCCGTTGTATGTATCCTCGGGAAGAAGATGAGCAAGCACGCTTGTTCCGTCAATACCAACCCAGTTGAAAGTATGATGCGGATAAACGTTATGCTCACTCCACGAAAGCTTCTGTGTAACGAAATAATCAACACCGCTGAGCTTAAGAATCTGCGGAAGTGCAGCGCTGTAGCCAAAAACGTCCGGCAACCACAGTGAACGTGCATCAACACCAAACTCATCCATAAAGAATTTTTTACCGTAAAGAAACTGACGGACAAGGGGTTCAGCACCGCTGACGTTTGTATCGGCCTCAACCCACATACCGCCCTGACATTCCCAGCGGTTTTCTTTTACCTTTTGCTTGATTTTTTCATACAGCTCCGGATAATCCTCTTTAACCCATTTGTAGAGCTGAGGCTGGCTTGCACCGAAAACAAAATCGGGATAGCGCTCCATCAGGCTGATAACGTTTGAGAAAGTACGTGCACCCTTACGCTTTGTTTCACGTATAGGCCAAAGCCAAGCAAGGTCAATATGAGCGTGACCGATACCGGTTACTCGCAACGAGCTGTCGCCACCCTTGCGTTCAAGCTCAGCAGCCAGAATCCTCTTAACAAGCACTCTGTCAAAATCGGGTGAAGTGATGTAACAGGCAGCATCA
This sequence comes from Acutalibacteraceae bacterium, assembly GCA_045579585.1. Taxonomy (GTDB): domain Bacteria; phylum Bacillota; class Clostridia; order Oscillospirales; family Acutalibacteraceae; genus UBA8612. The sequence continues at coordinate 11,327 of JAZNMK010000018.1, read as the reverse complement.
TAAACCCTGCCGAGAAGCCGCTTATAGCGCGCAGTGTTTTTATCCAAGCAATCAATCATATCCGAAGCGATGCAAAGGTCGTAGTAGATGTCTCTTAGCTCACTGTCACAAACGGCAATGTCTGCCTCGATTACGGTACCGCTGTCCTGATACTTGCCAAAAAGGTCGTTGCAGCCTGCATCAGCCCAAAGAGAAACTTCGCCGCTCTCTCTGGTTTCTTTATCTAAAATAAAAATTCGCTTACCCGGGTTGCCGAGTGTAGTATCAAATTGCGAGCTGACGTTTGTCATGCAGGCAATCGGCACACCAGCCTTATCAAACACGCACATCTCACCGCTCACATCAAGCATAAGCACGAGATTTTTTCCACGCTCACTTTCGGGAATTTTACCCTCAAAACAGAACCAGGCACAATCCCAAAGCTTGCCCCACGAATCGCCTACACTAAGTATTTTTTCTTCGCCGGAAAAGCGTTCTGCAAATTTAACAGGCTCATCCGTTACATAAGCTTTGACAGAAAGCGGAGCAATTTTTGTATATATCGCAGGCTTTACAGTGCCTATTGCATCTGAAATCTTGCGCAACATATATCTTTCGGAATAAGGCATATCTTTTCACCCCTGCAAGGGACTTTCCCCTGCCCTTTCTTTTCGGATTTTAAAAAAAGGCCGCATCAAAACTTAATCTTAAATTCAAGTTTTGATACAGCCGATAAAATTATAAGTTTAGGCAGCCGGTTCCGAGTAATCCGTCGGTGCACTGTCAGATTCCTCTTCCGGATCCTGAGCAGCTGTCGGTTCCTCTTCCTGCGTTTCGTCTTCGCCTGATGTCGTGCTATCACCTTCGGGTACCGTTGTTGTTTCGTTATCGTCCCAAGGCAAGTTGGGGAACCACGGTTTTCTCGTTGTATCCTCTTCATCGGATTCACTGTGGTCTTCGCCTGAAGCGCTCGTATATTCCTGCGTTACGCCGGAGTCATTGCCTGAGCTGCTATTATTATATCGTACGTAATCAAGCGCAGATTCACGGTCGGTGCTCAATTCGATATTTGTTGTGCCGTATACCGCGAGCTGAACCTTCTGTGCAGCAAGCGGATAATCAACAACCCAGTATGATACACCGTTAATATTCGCATCAGCGCGCGTCTCTTCGTCCGGCATAGTCACCTGCACTATCTCGTAATTCATCCAGCCCTGCGAGAGTGCCTGACCTGCAAAACCAAGCACCTTAGTCTTGGAACAGTCTGTGTGAAGGTGCGGAAGAACGACCTCAACAGCAGCGTTGAGCTGGCTGAGAGAAGCACCCTTAACGCTTTTGATGAGCGAAGATACGAAGTTACGCTGGCGACGAGTTCTTGAAACATCGCTGTCGGCATCACTCTTACGGATACGGCAATAAACAAGTGCCTGATCACCATCGAGTGTTACTGTGCCGTAATTTGGTATCTTCTTGATCTTGGTGGTTGTGCGGTTGATGTATTTCTGCTCGTATTCCTCAATATCAAGCGTTACACCGCCCAAGGCATCAACAAGATCAGAGAATGTTGTAAAGTCAACGGCTACGTAATAATCAATATCAATTTTGTAATTGTTCTCAATCATTTTAACCGTAGCTTTGGCGCCGCCTCTTGCAAACGCAGCATTCGCCTTGTTCCAATAGCTCTTGCCGTTGGCTTCAAAGTAGGTTCTGCTGTCGCGCATAAACGATACCATAGTGATTTTCTCGGTTTTCTTATTAACGGAAACAAGAATCATTGAGTCTGAATTACCGCCGTTTCTAACACCGTTTTTACCGTCAATGCCGAGAAGAAGAATATTTATAACGTAATCCTGATCCATAATGCTGCCGTTGTTGTTGTACCACTTTTTGAGCAGATCATCAAGCGAAGCGGCATCTGTTACCTCGTGCATTGCTTCAAACTGGTTCTCTTCAAAATTTTCGGAATAGTCGTCGTTACCCTGCCAGCCTTCAGAGTCTGAAATCATTTTATCAAACATACCTGAATAGAACATCCACAAGGAAAATACGGCTACGAGAAGCATAAGCACAAAGGTCACAATAAGAATACGTTTCAAATTTTTTTGCCTGTCCTTCAGTAAAAATTCCAGAAATTTATTAGGGTAGTAAACATCTCTATCTTCAAGAGGTTTATGTCCCCTTTCGTATGTCGGGCGTTTTTTACTGTCGGAGTATATGTCTTCAAAATCCGTCTTTTTGCTGTTTTTGTTTTCCATATATCTCTTTCCCTCTAATTAACGAGCCATGCCCTATCATGACTCGGTCTGAACTGAGCTCTCCTCAATTTCAGCGGAACCTTCATCCGTAGCTTCTGCGCCTTCGCTTTCTGCCTCACGTTCTGCTGTGGTTACTGTTACAAGCTTATCGCTTTCACCCACACGCATTACCCTGACACCCTTGGATGTTCTGGAGAAGAGGCTGATAGAATCAGCAGGCATACGAATAACAATACCCTCGGAAGAAATAAGAATAATATCTTCATCTTCCTTAACTGTCATAAGTGCGGCGACGTTACCGTACTTTTCAGTCTTGTAGTTTGTAACACCCTTACCGCCTCTGGTCTGCTGGCGGTATTCGTCACCCGGGCTTCTTCTGCCGTAGCCGGTTTCGGTAACGGTAAGAACAAAGCTATCGTCAGATACAACATCCATACCGACAACCTTATCATCACCGCGAAGCTCAATAGCCTTAACCCCGCGAGCCGTTCTGCCGATGGGACGTGCATCGTTCTCATTGAAGCGGATTGAATAACCGTCACGGGTTGCAACAAGAAGGTCATCGTCACCCATTGTAAGCTTAACCCATGCAAGCTCATCGCCGTCATCAAGATTGATTGCAATAACGCCGTTCTTACGGATGTTTTTGTATGCGTCAAGAAGCGTACGCTTGATAATACCGTTGCGTGTAACCATGCAAAGGTACTCACCGTCAGCCTCGGCAGGTACACGGATCATTGCCGAAATCTTCTCGTCCGCTTCAAGCGGCAGAATATTCACAGCGTTCATACCCTTACCCGTACGTGAGCTTTCGGGAATCTCGTAGCCCTTGAGCTTATATGCTTTACCAAAGTTTGTAAAGAACATAATATAATCGTGTGTTGAGCAGGAGAACATAGTCTGAACAAAGTCCTCCTCACGGCGTGTCATACCAATAACACCTCTGCCGCCTCTGCGCTGGCTGCGGTAAGTATCGGCAGGCATACGCTTGAGGTAGCCCTTGTTGGTGAGAGTATAAACGCTCTCCTCCTCGGGGATGAGGTCTTCAATATCAACCTCACCGCTGACGTTACAGATTTCCGTGCGTCTTTCGTCGGCAAAGCGCTCTTTTGATTCAAGAGCCTCAGCCTTAACAACACCGCGGATTTTCTCTTCACTGCCGAGAATCTCTGTATATTCAGCAATCTTTGCCTTGAGAGCAGCCATCTCTTCCTCAATCTTCTGGCGTTCCATACCGGTCAACTGACCGAGTCTCATCTCAACGATCTTTTGAGCCTGAATATCATCAAGCGCGAAACGCTCCATAAGACGAGCCTTACCTGTCTGCTGATCAGGAGAAGAACGGAGAATGCTGATAACCTCGTCAATAAAATCAAGAGCAATCAGATAGCCTTCAAGGATATGTGCACGGTCCTGAGCCTTTTTCAGATTGTACTGAGTACGGCGTACGATAACCTCACACTGGAACTTGATGTAGTTTTCAAGCATTTCCTTGAGTGTAAGGATCCTCGGAACACCGTCAACAAGTGCAAGCATAATAACGCCAAAGGTGGACTGCATCTGAGTATAGTTATACAGCTGGTTGAGAACAACCTGCGGATTAGCGTCACGCTTGAGGTCGATAACAATGTGCATACCCTCGATAGCAGAGTAGTCGTTGATATCAGAGATACCTTCAATGCGCTTATCCCTTACAAGGTCTGCAATGCTCTCGATGAGTCTTGCCTTGTTGACCATATAGGGAATTTCCGTAACACTGATACGGAAGCGTCCGTTCTTATCTTCTTCAATCTCAGCCCTTGCCCTGACGGTAACCTTGCCTCGGCCTGTTGCATATGCGGCACGAATGCCCGATTTGCCCATAATAAGGCCTGCCGTCGGGAAGTCGGGGCCCTTGATATACTCCATAAGCTCGGGAAGCTCTGCATCGGGGTTGTCGATAAGGTAGCACATACCGTCAACAACCTCGCCGAGGTTGTGGGGCGGAATGTTTGTAGCCATACCGACAGCGATACCGGTTGAGCCGTTTACAAGAAGATTGGGAATTCTTGAAGGAAGAACCGTAGGCTCCTTGAGACGGTCATCGTAGTTGGGTACGAAATCAACCGTGTCTTTATCGATATCCGCAAGCATCTCAAGCGAAATTTTACTCATTCTGGACTCGGTATAACGGTAAGCAGCAGGCGGGTCACCGTCTATTGAACCGAAGTTACCGTGGCCGTCAACAAGTGTGTAGCGCATTGAGAAGCTCTGTGCAAGACGAACCATCGCATCGTAAACAGAAGCGTCACCGTGAGGATGGTAACGGCCGAGAACCGAACCGACAGTATCGGCACACTTACGGTATGCCTTGTCGGGATAAAGATTGTTCTCGTACATTGTGTAGAGAATTCTTCTGTGAACAGGCTTCATACCGTCCCTGACGTCGGGCAATGCACGCGAAGTGATAACCGACATCGAGTAGCTCAGGAACGATGTTCGCATTTCGTTGTTAATTTCAACGTTTATAATCTTTTGGTTAGCAACCGATTCTGCATCAAAACCCATATTTATTCACCGTGCAGCTGTGTCGGGTTTCCTGACGCAGCTGCATTCCTTATCTAAATATTTGGTCCAAAATCCATAAAACAACCGTCGATAAGCTTGTTCAAGCTTTTACATCATCGACCTGGGAGATGATTAAAAGCGTAATAAGTTTAGCGGCGAGGTGCTTTTTTCGTCAGGCAAAGTGAAAAGCGCAGGTAATACTTTGTGTATTAACGAGCATTTTCGCAAAGCTTGGCGGAAAAGCAACCGTCGGTAAGCTTGTTCAAGCTTTTACATCATCGACCTATTAGTCTACGGGGAAGAATGCCTTGTGAACAGCAGAAACTGCCTTATCTGCGTTCTCAATATCGATAAGAACGGATATCTTGATTTCGCTTGTGGAAATCATTTGGATATTGATATCCTTCTCGTAAAGTGCCTCAAACATCTTGGATGCTGTGCCGGGATGAGTTTCCATACCTGCACCGACAACAGAAACCTTAGCAACGTTTGTATCGCATACTACGCTGCCCTCTTCGAGGTCAAAGGAATCCATAATAGTCTGAACTGCAAGGTCACCGTTGGACTTGGCAACTGTGAAAGTGATATCCTTTGTGTCGTTTCTGCCGACAGACTGAAGGATGATATCAACATTGATATTCTTTGCAGCAAGCTTTGAGAAGAGTTTGAATGCGATACCGGGGGTGTTGGGAACACCGATAACTGATACACGAGCAACATCAGTGTCCTTAGTGACACCTCTGATTAACATTTTTTCCATTTTAGCTACCTCCTTAACAATTGTGCCGGGTACTCTCTTGAGGCTTGAAAGAACCTCTACCTCGACGTTGTATTTTTTGGCCATTTCGACCGAACGGTTGTTGAGAACCTGTGCGCCGAGCGTTGCAAGCTCGAGCATCTCATCATATGTGATTTCCGAAAGCTTCTTTGTGCCTTCTACCTTACGGGGGTCAGCTGTGTAAACACCCTCAACGTCGGTGAAAATCTGGCAACGGTCAGCATGAAGAGCCGCGGCAATTGCGACCGCACTTGTGTCGGAGCCGCCTCTGCCGAGCGTTGTGATATCGTCAAAACCGTTAAGACCCTGGAAGCCCGCAACGATAACGATATTTTTCTTGCCGATTTCATTCTTGAGTCTTTCAGGCTGAACCGTCTTGATTCTTGCCGAACCGTATACGTTGTCTGTTCTGAAGCCTGCCTGCCAACCGAGAAGTGAAACTACCGGATAGCCCTCTGCTTCAATTGCCATTGCAAGCAGTGCGCTTGACATCTGCTCACCTGCGCTGAGGAGTGAATCCATCTCACGCTTTGATGCTTTCGGATTAAGCTCAGCAGCCTTTTCGATAAGGTCGTCTGTTGTGTCACCCTGTGCGGAAACAACAGCAACAACATCATTACCCTGCTTGTAAGTGTCGATGATGATTGAAGCTACGTTGCGTACACGGGCTGCATCAGCAACAGAGCTGCCGCCGAATTTCTGTACTATCAATCCCATTTATGATAACCTCCTGTGGTAACTGCCGCTTTTGCGACAGCCTTCAAAAGTAATTTTGAACCTGTTTATATTATTTTACGCCCGGATCAATAATCCGTTACACGGATAACGCTGCTGACGCTGATACCTGATTCGGCAATCTTTGCATCAAACTCACGCTGTGTAAGAGCGGATGTGATGAAACCGATTTCGTTTGTTGCGGCACCTTCGTAAGTAAGGTACTGAACCTCACCGAACTGTGTGGCAACAGTCTGCTTGGCAGCGGCAATATCATCGGCAGCCGCACGCACAAAGAAAGGATGCTTGATATCGAGATAATCAACAACGTAACCCTCCACGCTGTCCTCCCAGCCGAAGAACTTTCTGCGCTGGGTGTGTCTTGCACAGTCGATAACGTCAGCAACAACAGCACTTGCTGTCGGGAGCTTACCTGCACCTCTGCCGTAGAATACAACGTCACCGATTGCATCGCCACGTACAAGAATTGCGTTGAATACATCATCAACGCCTGCAAGCTGGCTGTGACTCTGAATGAATGCGGGAGAAACCATTGCGCTGATCTTGCCGTCGCCGTAGCGTGTTGCGCGTCCGATAAGCTTGATTACGCCACCCCATGCCTTTGCATACTCAACGTCTGCAAGTGCAATTTTTGTGATACCCTCTGTGTAAACAGAATCGGGATAAACATGCTTACCAAAGCAAAGTGAAGCAAGGATACATATTTTTCTGCAAGCATCCTTACCCTCAACGTCAGCGGAAGGATCGCGCTCAGCATAGCCAAGCTCCTGAGCAATCTTGAGTGCAGCTTCGAAGGTCATACCGTCGTTAATCATCTTTGTAAGGATGAAATTGGTTGTGCCGTTGAGAATACCTGCAATTTCATCTATTTCGTTTGCCGCAAGACAGCTGATGATCGGACGTATAATCGGAATACCACCACCAACACTTGCTTCAAACATAAAGTTGACGTTCTTTTCTTCTGCCACCTTGAGAAGCTCATTGCCCTTTGCTGCAACCAGCTCCTTGTTTGAGGTAACAACGCTTTTGCCTGCCTTGAGGCAATCGAGAACAAACTCGTAAGCGGGGTGAACGCCGCCCATTGTCTCAACAACAATACCGATTGTTTCATCGTTCAGGATATCTTTGAAATCCTTTGTGAGGAGAGCCTCATTCTCGTCACCCGGGAAATCACGCAGGTCAAGAATACGAGTAAGCTCGAGTGAGTTCTGCATACTTTTTTTAACAATGCTTGCGTGATTTTTTTTGAGCACTTCAGCAACGCCTGAGCCGACGACGCCATAGCCCATAACTGCTATATTCATCTGTAATTCCTCCGAGGGGATTAGTTTGTTTGGGGAACTGTTTTGTAAAAACATACACTTACCCAATAATACTCTGCTATTATAACACATTATAATAATATAATAAAGAGAAAACCCGAAAAAATTCGTAAAATTATGTATAATTTACGTTGATTTTCAGCTTCTTTTTCATTTAAAATCACCTCATACACAGCAAAAAAGCTCCCCTCAAAGCCAAGGGGAGCAAGCACGCAATTATTTCAGATATTTGCTGATTTTAGGATCGATAAAAGCATTCGGATTCTTCACCTTAACCTGCTCGACAATTTCGCCGAAAAGCTGCTTATGGTCACACATTACGCAACCGATAAGTGCCGGTTGATAGAAATCATCCGCCAGAATGCGAAGGTTGCAACGCCAAAAAAGAATGTCTCTTGATAACTCAAGTCGAGTCACAGTTGAATACGGTACCACAACCTCTTTGCCCGGGTCACTTCCCTGCGAACCAAAGGGTGTTTTTTTGCCGTATTCAACAGAGCTTCTGTCTTTAACACGAAAGCCCTTTAGTATAAAAGCCGTGTCAGTAAGCGTGACCTTTTCTTTAAGCGACGGCACAAAAATAAGCAAGAACAAAACAGCCAGAACAACTAACGCATAAAGGAAAACCTTGCTCTGACCTGCATTGGGCACAAAGTAATAAATAATGCCGAGCAGTAACAGCATCAACACAAGCGACACCATTGCGGAAAGCAGGGTCAACCCGATATTTCTTTTGTAAGTTTTCATTCTATCATCTCCGCACTTATTTTACATTTATCGTTTCAAAATGTCAAATCGCATAAAACAACTCAAACAAAAGCCCACGATTTTCAGCGCCATATTATTACTGATTTGTAATTATTTTTTTCTTGAAATATTTTATTCTATATATTAGAATAAAGTTGTCAAATTTACTAACCAAAGGTGAACACCGATGAAAATAAAGACAAAACAGCTCAGCTATGACGAAGTTATGGCACTACCCAGACCTGAGCACAAACCACCGATACGACCAAACATCTTGTTAACAAGTGCGGTAAGGCTCGCCGCAATTCCCGATATGAAAGCCACGAATTTCAAATATACCGAAGAACGGATGGACAAGGTTAAGGGTAAGCCCTGCCTTATTCTTATGAACCACTCAAGCTTCATCGACCTGAAAATTGTCTCTAAAATCTTTTACCCGAAGCCCTACGGAATTGTATGCACCTCTGACGGCTTCATCGGAAAAAGGCAGCTTATGCGAATGATAGGCTGTATACCCACGCAAAAATTCGTGAGTGACTACACACTTATCGAAGACATTAAATATATGCTCCACGAAAAAAACACCAGCGTACTGATGTATCCGGAAGCAAGCTACTCATTCGACGGCACGCCTACCGCTCTCCCCCGAAAAATGGGTGTGTTGCTCAAAAAACTCGGTGTGCCGGTTGTAACAATCATCACAAAAGGCGCATTTACGCGTGATCCGCTTTACAATATGCTACAACTGCGCAAGGTTAACGTCAGCGCACACGTCAAATGTCTTGTAACACCCGAAGAAATCAAGAAAAAGACCACTGCAGAGCTCGATGAATTACTGGACAATGAATTCAGCTTTGATAACTTCAAGTGGCAAAAAGACAACAAAATAGAAATAAATGAGCCTTTCCGTGCGGACGGGCTGCACCGCATTCTGTACAAGTGTACGGAATGCGGCACAGAAGGAGAAACCGAAGGCAAAGGCATAAAGCTCACCTGCAAGCATTGCGGCAAAAAATGGGAGCTCACCACACTCGGCGATTTGAAGCCCATCGGTTTCAAAACAAAATTCACCCATATTCCGGACTGGTATGCGTGGGAACGTAACTGTGTGCGTGAGGAACTTGAAAACGGAACGTACAGCCTTGAAACCGACGTAAAAATCGGTATGATGGTTGACTACAAAGCAATCTATATGGTTGGTGAAGGTCACCTCAGTCACAGCAGCGAAGGTTTTCGCCTCACAGGCTGTGACAGCAAGCTGGAATATAAACAACCGGCGCTTGCAAACTACGGACTTTACTCAGACTATTTTTGGTATGAGCTGGGCGACATAATCTGTATTGGCAACAAAGATGCACTTTATTACTGCTTCCCGCAGGATAACATTCCCGTTGCAAAAACAAGAATGGCAGCAGAAGAGCTGTACAAACTTACCCGGCAGAGAAAAAGAAAAAAAGCTTCCTCAAAAAGCTAAAAAACAAAAACGTCATTTCAGCAGCTAAGGTTGAAATGACGTTTGTTTTTATAATTTCTGTCTGCCTTCAAGCGCTCTGAGTAAAGTTACCTCATCGGCATACTCAAGGTCAGCACCAACAGGCACACCGTAGGCAAGGCGGCTGGTTTCAACACCCATAGGTTTAAGAAGGCGCGAAATATACATAGCCGTCGCCTCGCCTTCAACCGTGGGATTAGTAGCCATAATTACCTCTTTCACTTCGCCGCTGCCCATTCGTGCAATAAGTTCTTTTATGTTGAGCTGCTCGGGGCCGATACCGTTAAGCGGCGAAACAACGCCGCCAAGCACGTGATAGGTGCCTTTAAATTCATGCGTACGCTCGATAGCGATAACATCTCTCGGGTCTTCAACAACGCAGATGACCGACACATCTCTGTCCGCGCGTGAGCATATCGGACAAAGCTCATCCTCAGAAAGGTTACAGCACACCGAGCAACGGTGAATCTTCTCATGCGCGTCAAGAATGGCTTTAGCAAAGCCCTGCGCCTGCTCATCGCTCATATTAAGCACGTGAAACGCAAGACGCTGTGCCGTTTTGTGACCTATACTCGGCATACGCTCAAACTGCTCAATCAGCCGTGCAAGGCTCGCAACTTCATAGCCCATAATCAGAACAGACCGGGGATATTAAGGCCACCCTTAGCCTTCTCCATGCCCTGCATCATAGCATCCTCTGCCTTGCGCAGAGCTTCATTAACAGCAGCAATTACAAGGTCCTGAAGCATTTCAATTTCTTCGGGGTCAACAGCATCGGGGCTGATTTTGATATCTTTAACAACCTTTGCGCCGGTAACCGTTGCCTCAACAACTCCGCCGCCTACGGAAGCTGTGAAGTCTGTTGCCTCAACCTCTTCCTGTGTTCTCTGCATCTGGTCCTGCATTTCCTGGAGTCTCTGCATCATTGCTGCCTGGCCGCCCTGGGGTGCACCGGGAATTCTTGCTTTCATATTTATTCTTTCCTTTCAGTTTGTTATTTTAACGCCGTAGCCCTCTGCCTGGGTGAGGAAGGATGCAAGCGGGTCTGCCTGCACGGGAGCTTCCTCAGGGGGAGGCACCGGAGCATCGGGTGTTTGTTCCATTGATTTAACGCCTATTTTATACTTGATACCCGTTATGTTGAATATTGCATGGCGAAGGTCAATCGCGTTGTTTTTGACCTTTAACAGTGCCATAAGCGACGGATTATCGGTATAAATTACGACGTGGTTACCCTGCACGTAAGCAGCGGAATTATACAGCACGCTTGTAAGCGGCAGGTTGAGATTTTTGAGCTCTGCTATTATATCGGGCCAGCAACCGAGCTCGCCGTCCGGCAGCATTTCGGGAGCACTGCTCTCTGCTTCGGGCTGTACAGTTTCTTCGGAAGCAGGCTGTGCGGCTTTGACTGCAACACCTGAACGCAGTGAATTTTCGACTGCGGCAACACGCTTGAGAAGTGCATCAATACC
>JAZNMK010000017.1:0-116116 GCA_045579585.1 Acutalibacteraceae bacterium | reverse complement strand
TACATTTTTACAACAACGAACGAATCCAATTAAAAACAAAACTGACTCCGCTTGAAAAACGAAGTCAGTATGTCGCTTAATTTAAATATTTCTGCCATAGAGCCTTTTTTTGTACTGTCCGCACAATTTGGGGCAGTTCATATTGAACAGCCCTCTTTTATTATTGTTTTTTAGCTTAATAAACCGAGAATCGGCTGAATGAAACACTCAGCAATAGTTACAAAAATTGTTGCACCAATTTCACTGTAACCGTCTGTGCCGGCATGCTTATAGAGCCAGAGACTGAGCGTTGTGAAGATAGTTGAAGGCTCTTCTTTTTCTTCAACTGTCCAAGCACCGATCTTTGTAAGAATCTTGACTATTCTGTCTTCAACTTCTCTGTACTCACCAAAGTAGCAAACAGTGCCGTTTACAAATGCCTCTGCAGCAGCGATGGCCTCTGTAAGCTCCTTCTTATCGGCTTCACTGATATCGTTAGCATTTGCCAAAGCTTCTTTTGCAGCGGGAATGTATGTATTCTTGAGACCGCGGATATCTCTTTGACCGTTGAACTGAGGATAATCGGGTGAAGAATAAACATCTTTGATATCATCTGTAGCAAGAAGCCGTGTAGCAAGAGAAATAATAATATCATTACGTGCTGTCTGCTCGTGATTCTGGCCGTCAAAATAGAATGTAGTGTCAGGCAGAAGACCTGTGGAGGCATCGACTACACCATCGGGTGAAATGTGATTATGTGTAGGATCTGAGCAATTTTTGCTTGTGTTAGCCTGAACATAATCCTTACCGAGTGTCTCACCTACGATCGCACTCTTAACACCCATAGCAGTAGAAGAAAGATGGATAACACCATCTGCATTATCATCGTTCCAGGATGTGCCTATCTGATAAAGAGCCTTATCATAATCTACTATATTGAACACCTGAACGCCCTTTTCAACAAGCTTCTGGATATTTGCAAGTGAATTACACTGAGCCTCATAGAACATATCTGTCTGACGTTTGATCTCAGGCTTATCCTTAAGGAGAGCTTCAGCAGCTGCAGGATAATCTTCCTTCGGGCAAAGACCCCAGAGGCTTGTAATGTTCGAAGCAACATCCTCAACAAGGCATTTAGCAACATTCTGAAGAACACCTGTGAGAACTTCATCCGGAAGAATTCTTGCAATGACCTCAATCATTCTGCCCTCTTCTTCGTCCATAAGTGTCTCAAGGAAACCGTTGTAGAGGAACTCTTTATTGAGGAATGTAAGATTCATTGAATAAAGGTCACCAACAATTGTAGAACCGTTGAGAGCAGGAACGATATAAACAACCTTATTAAGATCATCCATAACCTCGGGGAAATACTGAAGGAGGCCGTTTGCTATAGAACCGCCCATACTGATAGGAACGATATTAACCTTATCGTGGCCCGTCTCTTCCTTAACCATCTGGATAAAATCATAAAGCTCACAGACAGTGTCATAGTTATTGCCGAATGAGTTGTAAGCAAAATAGTAGAGATGATCTTCACCAACCTGCTCGGCGTAAGCCTGCAGAGGAATATTGTTATAGATCTGGCTCTTTTCATACTCGCTGCATTCTGCAACTGAGTAAGGATACTTTTCAACTTCTATGTTGCCGGTATTCTTACCCGTCTTAGGATCGCAGGCATTAACCGCAAATGAATCAAGCACTACATCACAAAGAGCCTCAGAAAGACCGATATCAGCCTGAAAAACAAGTGTGAAAAGCGCAGGAACAAGCACCTTCGATACAATTGACGTAACGTCAAAAGTTGCAGGGAAACAGCTTATTCTTTCGCCTTCGGCATCCAGAAGATAATCGCCTTTTTCATCAAGAGCCCAAACGTTTGACTGACCGATACCCGGAACAACAATTGCAGGACATGTTTCGCATTCACCCTGACACTCTGTCTTAACCGTAGCTGCAGATGAAGGTAAAGCAAGTGCAGCAAAGAGGAGCGACAAGACAAGCATGCATGAAATAAACTTTTTCATAATTTCTGACCTCTCTTATATAAATTTTATTTGAGGAACAATTTTATAAGCTCAACAGCCCTGTCCAACGGACTGCCACCGCCAAACAACAGGATTGCGCCTTTACTGAGTGCATAAGTAATTTTCTCAAACACAGGAGCCAACGGGGATTTTTCCTTTGGAGCGGCATTAGTATAACCCTCTGCACCAACTTTTTGAAGGATTGCAATGAGTCTGTTTTCTGCAGCCTCTACCCTTTCTTGGTCAGCAACCGTGAGCTGAAGTACTGCTTCAGCCTCATTGATTGCAGCAATAAGCTCTGCTTTATCTTCGGAGCTTAGCTTTGACTGGTCAACTTTATATGCATCCGGAAGTTTCCAACGGCGGATACTCTGAGTATAACAAGCACCGTTATACTGCGGATACTTTTCAGGGTCGCTGTTAACATCGGTTACTTCGCCAAGGATGATCGCCTTTGCAAGGTTAAGAACAACGTCGTTATATCCAACCTCATGATGCTGCTCGAGGAAAATCCACGTATTTTCGGGAAAAAGAGCAGTTGAAGCATCAACCATATTATCAGGTGAAATGTGATTATGCTCGGGATTATCACAATATGTATTCTTTGCATACTTAACATCATCAAGTGTATTCTTGCCCGGAGCGCCCGTCGCACCGAGTGAAGCTGAGCTAAGGTTAACTATACCGTCAGAGCTTACTTTTTCGGCAGAAGCTACGATGTTAAAATATGTATACATCTGCTCACCAAGGTCAAGGTTTGCACAGGCAATTGAGTTTACGCGCACACCGTCAGCCGCAGCAGCAAGAAGATTACGGTTAAGGTTGAGTCTTGCCTGTTGGAACGCATCAGTTCTTGCTTTGAGCACAGGCTTATCGGAAAGATAGCGTTCGGCAAGCTCATCGTATCTGTATGAGGGAAGCATAGCCCAGAACTGAGGACAGTTAAGCATAAGTGTATCCAGAATCGCACTCATTGCACCTGAAAGCAGTCCATCCACAGCTGCTCTGGGGAAAATATGAAGAAGCGTATTGAGCAAGTAACCGATTGTAGGCTCACCGTTCGACTCGACAAAAATATTTGCAAGGAACTGATGATAAAGATAATCGTCATCAAGCTGCCATTCTCTTGAATAAAAGTCCGCTACGATATCCGTACCGTTAAGGCAGGCAACCGCATTAACAATCTGATCAATATTATCGTGTCCGTATTTTTCCAGGTAGGCTGTAAGGATAGTGCCGCCGAGGCTAACAGGAAGAAAAGTTACTTTATCATGCCCCGTCTGTTCCTTAACCATATTTATAAACTCTTCCAGATCATCGGCAGAATCCATAGGATCACCAACAAGATTAAATGTGAAAAAGTAGACGTGATCCTTACCGATTTCATCAACAAGAGGTTTCATAGGAACCATACGATAGGTCCATTCAAGCTCCTCATCAGTCATCTTTTCAAGTGAATAGTTCCAACGTTGCGTCTTAAGATTTTCAACGTGATCGCCATTTTCATCACAGCGCTGATACTTGAAAATTTCACTAACAAGCTCGTAAGCTATTTTATCCAGATTAAAGTTGGTTTGAAGAACAAGTGATGCAAGCACACAAGAAATCGCTTTGAAGATCGCGGTATTTGTAAGTGCAGCTTCATTCAAGATAAGGAGTGTACTGCCGATATGGGTATCACCGTACATAACGGGTTGATCGTTATCGTCATAAAGATAAGTCGGTGAATGGTTGATACCCGGCAGAACAATTACCGGTGAATGGTCACAGTGACCTTCACAGTCTGTCTCAGTTTCGGCAGATGCACCGACAGCGCCGATACCTGCCAGCAAAGCAGCACAAATCACAGCAGCAATAACCCGTTTGATTGAATGCATCAAATCAAACACTCTCCTTACTTATTGTTCATTTTCATATTTTAACATATTAAACTGATAAATTCAACCGTTTTACAGGATTGCTATGTAATATTTTACATCTGTATTTTAGTCAATTTATCCAATGTAAATCGGTTTTGAAGTAATACCGTAACAATTTTCGGCAACAATCTCAATTTTCCTGTCACCAACCAAGGATTTATCAAGCTTAATACTAACCCTTTTTTGAGGTTGCGCTCTGAAATAGCGAGCAAGCTGCCTTGCTATTTACTTGCGATTGCCGTTAGAATCAACAGCAAAAACGCGGACATACCGTCAGCTGACGCGACAGGACAAAAAACTACAGTATTCCCTCTTGATGCAGCATATATACCACCGGGGAATACGGGAAATTTGATTTGAGCATTTATTGTTCCGGTATATATCGCCTCTTAAGGTCGGTCAACTACCGTATTATCATTAACTGCAAATGATTGCTACTTACCGTATACCCTGACTAACATCACAAAACCAGAAGTTATATTATATCTGCTTTAATCAAATTGATATTATTCGAGAAAATTGTACCATAAGCAGAGCCATAAACTAATAAAAGAAAAAAAGACATCCCGTAAAAACAGAATGCCTTTGTAAAATTTATCTGATACCGTAATTTTCAATGATGTAATCCATATCTTTATCACCGCGACCGGAAAGATTAATAAGCACCGAGCCGTGCTCCATAGTCTTTGCAAGCTTCATACCGTAAGCAACTGCATGAGAGCTCTCGATAGCAGGGATAATACCTTCCATACGGGAAAGCTTAAAGAAAGCATCGATGGTCTCTTCATCGTCAATTACATCGTACTTGACTCTTCCGATTTCCTGGAGGAAAGCGTGCTCAGGACCGGATGAAGGATAGTCAAGACCGCTGGCAACAGAATAAACAGGAGCCGGTTCACCGTTTTCATCCTTAAGCATAATGCTGTTGAAACCGTGCATAACACCCTCTTCACCGTACTTAAGACTTGCAGCGTGGTCACCAAGCTTCGGACCTCTTCCCAGAGGCTCAATACCGTAAATATCAACAGGGTCATTAAGGAAACCTGCAAACAAACCGGCCGCGTTTGAACCGCCGCCAACACAGGCAACAATAGCATCGGGCAGATGACCTGTCATATCGACAAACTGCTCTCTTGCTTCAATACCGACTACGCTCTGAAAATCACGAACCATCATGGGAAACGGATGGGGGCCGAGAACAGAACCGATGCAGTAGATCGAATCTTTATATTCCTTGCTGTAAGCATCGAAAGCAGCGTCAACCGCTTCTTTCAGAGTTTTAAGGCCATGGGTAACCTCAACAACGTTCGCGCCGAGAATCTTCATTCGCGCAACGTTTGGTGCCTGCTTTTTGATATCTACAGAACCCATATAGATATCACACTCCAGACCGAAATACGCTGCAGCTGTAGCAAGAGCAACACCGTGCTGACCTGCACCTGTTTCTGCAATTACCTTCTTTTTACCCATATACTTTGCAAGCAGCGCCTCACCCATACAGTGATTGAGCTTGTGTGCGCCTGAATGATTGAGATCCTCACGCTTAGCGTAAAGCTGAACATTGCCGCCAAGATAATCGGAAAGTCGCTCAAGATGAGTTACAGGTGTAGGTCTGCCCTGGAACTCTTTTCTGATCCTACGAAGCTCAGCAATAAATTTTCGTGACTGACAAATAGAATAATATGCTTCTGTAATTTCTGCCATTGCATTTTTGAGTTTATCATCAATATAAACTCCGCCGTACTTACCGAAATATCCGTTTTTATCAGGATAATTCTTAAAATATGTTTCAAAATCAACGCCATTGTGTATCATTATAAAGTCCTCCAAATTAAATTTTGTGTTATCAAATCAATTAATCAACTACGCCATCGTTTTGTTAAAAGACACATAAATATCACTCCAAAAATTAAAAAAGTCCTCGACAGAAAAACATCTGTCAAGGACGAATAATACTTATCCGTGGTGCCACCTTGATTCACGCATATAGCGTGCACTTGTGAGGATACTGACATATCCCAAGCAACTGACGTATGCTTACACGTTGCAGAATACTCTGTGCAAAAACACATTTGACTGCACCCTCCGCGGTCCATTTGACGAACTGTTTCCTACCCGAATTTCAGCTTACACGGGCTCTCTGTGAGGGCTTTTTTCGCCTTTATCTCCGCATCAACGGTTTATTTATTATTAAGGATATTATATCACTGCAAAAAAGCAATGTCAAGAAAAAATTTAGCCGAACAAAACACCCAATAAAGCATTCATAAGTCCGGTAAGATCGAAAATTGAAACCGGTTTGTCAAAAGTACTGTCAGGAACAGACGATGAGATGTATTCGGCTTTAATAGGCAGAAGATCGTTGGAATTAAGCTCTGCACTGTCATCAATAAGATCGTAAAGAATTATGTCGAACGCAATAAGTTTATCGCCGTCATAATAAAATGTTACATTTGAATCAAGCATTCTGAGAACATTCTTGCCCTGCTGCCCCATTGAACTGAGAAGCTGATGCATTTCTTCATCAGTCATGGTTGCAAGTTGAGAACCTGCAGGAAGCTCAATCAGACCTTCCTTGACTGCAAGATCAATACATTTTCTCAAATCAGGTACAAACTCTTCGACATACACATTACCGTATTCTTCAACTGCTTTCTCACCTGCATATTTAAGCCTGAGGCAGTCAAAAACTTCCGATTCGAGTAAACCGAACATTTCGGCAATTTCATCAGCATAAACAGAAAGATCAAAACTGCCGCCGAACAAATCCGAAACACAAAAACTGATAAGCGGAAGATACGCGTATATCTCGCCGTTCACAAGAAGAAGCTTCACGTCAAAGAACCAAAGTTTAGCCTTGGCGGCAACCTTTATATCCTTTGTTCCGTCTGCATTTTCATCAATTTTAACAGAAGCAACGACATCGGTAAAAGGTATAGAATATTGGCTGAGTGAGTCGTTATCAAACGTTATACTGAGAGATTTCGAGGCAATAATCTCACCAATTATTGCCTCAGTTTTTGTAGATTCAGCATTTGCACACACAACAAAAGCTGAGACTGCGATAATGACTGAAAGCAAAACACTTAAAAACTTCTTCATATCAATCATCCTCCTTGAGAAGAGAATATCATCAAACTGAATAATTTGTCAATTAAATTCAGGTAACAGGAGTAATTTCGAAAAATACTACACCGTTAGCAGACAGCTGAGTTTCAAGACTAATTTTGCCGTCAACAACATCTGCAGTATAAGTAACGGGTTTAAGCTGTGAGCATTTCTCATACTTACCGTAAAGCTCATTAAAATACAAATTACGCGCATCCGGATCACGAAGTGTAGTTATTGATCCGATTTCCGGATCGTCAGGTGACCAATCAAAGCAATCGTCACCAATACCGTAAGTCACTCTGTCCTGCTGCCATTCATCAAAATAGTTACAGTTATCGTCAACTGTATATACTGTAACGTTAACTTTATCGCACTCAAACTGCGGTAACAAAACATTGAAGCTCAGATCAATACTCTTATTATACTTGACTTTATTCTTAAAATTGTAAGCCATTATTCTAAGTGTATCGCTTTGAGAATCATATGCGCTCAAAGCATCAACCTCAGCAGCATAAACAACACCTTTTTTAACAGGTGTTACGCCGACTCTGTTACTGCCCGCAAACTTTGAAAGATTACTTGCTACGTGATAGCCTACGGTCGGAAAACCGTTAAAGAATCCACCGGAAAGGTAACCCCACGATGAAAAATAATCACCGCCGCTGTCAATAAGCTGCTTATTAAGTCTTGCATCATATGCTGCCTGGTAGGTAAATCCGACCGTTCTTGAAAGCAGCTGCGAATCAACTGAACCTTCGGAATTACCGCACAGAAGCCTACCCTCATCAATACCGAAAATCAGATTTTTAAGTCCGGCATCCTCAGCGCTCTTTTTAAGGAATTCTATTGTTTCAGGAAGTGTATACCCTGATGTATACTCACCGGGAGAATAATCATAAAACGAACCTGAAAGGAAGCAGATACGTGTCCCCTTTTTGCCCGTCTTGTAGTTTGTGCCGTTTGCACAGTGCTGAATGAATATTCTCTCGTCCCAGAGACCTTCGGTAACAGTCATCGAATGGGCACCAACAAATACTTCTTCGCCGATCTCGGCCTGCAAAGCTGCAACCGTATAGTCGTAAAGCTTACAGTAAGCTTCGGCAGTTTTATCGGGGTCACCGTCCGGTGCCATAAACCACTGTGAATTTTCATACTCGGTCATTACACCAAATCGCCAAGTAAGAACCTCTTCGGCACCGAACTCTTCAACAAGTGCACGTGCCATTGCTGCCATATAGTTGTAATAGACATCGTAATCATCGGGCGGATAAAGATTTGTACCGAAATCAGCACCCTGAATAGAATTTTGCGAATACTTGAGAGGCACGCTGCCAAGCTTGAGATGAGGCTTAGCGCCAAGCTTAAGAATACCTGCACAGTTATCAATAAGAGGTGCAAAATCATAATCATCAAGCACATCATAGTTGAGAGGATCAACAAACAAATCTCTGTCCGCATTGCCGCCCGTGCATTGCATCAACTGAATATATTCAACAAACTCAAATATATTATACTTTTCATTAATTTTCGGATTGCTGAACTGGTCACCTGCCTGCATATCCCAGGTGTTGATATTGCTCAACGTATTGGGTATAACGTCCCCAACCTGCGAAGCATCAATGTCGAACGAATAATCGTTCACAGATTCGCCCATTGAACTGATTATGCCCGGAATTGCCATAATCAGTGATAACAGATAGGAGAAAAAATATACTATTGCTCTCAATTTTGTAGCCCTCCGATTTAATTTTTGTTCTAAATAAATTTTAGCACAGATATTACCGTTTGTCGATAGAATTATTGATTATTTCATTGAAAACGCTACTAAACAATGTTATAATAAAATAGCATTATTATAAGAATAGGAGTGATTTTATGAAGAAAAGAATAATTGCTTGTTTAGTTTCGCTCATTCTAGTACTTACGTCTATTCCTCTCAACGCTTCTGCAACTGATGAACCAAATCTGGTGTATCTTGATATAGGTAAAGGTACAATTACAATTTCCGCAGGTACAATATTAGCCTATGCACCTGACGGCACAAGGATAAGAAAATATGATTTTACGGCAACATACGTTGTTACCGGCACATCTAACAATACAAACATTATCGTAAACGGTGGCGCAGTAACACTAATGTTCGACAACTGCAACATCGACCTGAGCAGTATTGATGACGCCTGCGCTGTTATACTTAACGCTAACTCAAATTTAAGTATTGGTGTTATCTCCGACTCCACTATAAAGAGCGGTAAAAACGCGCCGGGAATTAAGCTTAAAGCCCCTGCACAGCTCAATATTGTTGAGCCTGTAACCGGTACAAGCGGTACACTCAATGTTTACGGCGGAGAAAATGCCGCTGCTATAGGTGTAGTTAAAACCATGTCTGCAGGGAACGGCACCATTAACATCGGCTACGGCACAATGAACTTATACGGAGGCAAAAACTCAACTGCACTCGGCAGAAGTAACGGAAGCAGCTCAGTATCTGTAAGCGGCAACAACACTTTCGTCAACGTACATGGACAATTGACCGCTATTGAAACCTCAAGCCTTACCGTAAGCTCCGGTGCAACGCTCAACTGTCAAAGCAGCTCGGACAGCAACGCAATTCAGGCAGATACTATGTCAGTAACAGATGCAACTGTTAATGCTTCAACCCCAGGTAAGGGCACCGCTCTTTACTGCGGAACCATTACAGTAAAAGAATCAAAAATCAACGCTGAATCATACGGCGGCACAGCTATCGGCAAAATTAAAAGCAGCAGCAACAAAGCTTACATTACAGTAACCAACAGCACGTTAACCGTAAAATCTCCTGCCTCGGCATATGCAATAGACGGATATGCTATATCAATAACCGATTCGGAAGTTTTTGTGCTCAACGGCAAATTACGCGATATACCCAAGAACGCATTCGTCTACATAGATAAAGTTTGCACTTACAAACCTACTAAACCTCTTACATTCGACTACACAGTACCTGACGGACATACTCTGATAATACCCGAAGGAACAGTTGTTGAAATCGGCAAAGGCGGTAAACTCCGCCAGGGTAACGGTACTCTTGTTATCGAAGGTACGCTTTACTATCCCGGCACAATTGACGGTACAGAAAACGGCGACCCTGTACTTGATAATTACGCACTAATCGAAGACAGCAATATCACCTGGTATACCGATATATCAAACCTTCTCAAAGGAATTGAAGCTTCAACTGCAGATAACATTGAGCTGAAATTATTTGCATCGGCAAAGCTCCCCAAAAACCTGCCAAATAAAGACCTGATAATAGATTTGAACGGTTTTGATCTTGCCGCAAGTTTCGACTTGACAATTGAAAACAACAATCAACTCAAAGTAATAAACAGCGCCAAGAAAAAATCCGTCTTGGATTTTTGGTATGGTTTTCATAATTATGATACCTTTACTGTTGAAGGCAATATAGATGTAGACTTTGAAATAAAAAATAATGGCGGAACCGTAAATCTTATAAACACTAACGGCGGCATTTGTTCTACACCGTTCTATAATTCTGACGGTGGAATTATCAACGTAGACGGCGCCTATCTTTACGGTGATTCCGGCGGTGGCTACAACGATGAAGGCTGCACGCTCAACATTACAAACGGAGGTAGAATAGTAAGCGATCTCATAGGAATAACAAACTACGGAACAATAAATGCTGATAATTTCACACTTTTCTCATACGGAACATCAATAATAAATAACGGCGGCAAAGTAACATTAAAAAACGGCAATTTTATTGCTTACGGACCTTCAATATCAAATACGGACGGATATGTATATGCAGAAAACTGTACTATGAATTCATACGAATCCGGCAGCGGTATAAACAGCAGCGGTACTCTGTACCTGAAGGATTCAACCATATCTTCTTCGCAATTCGGTTTAACCGGAGTAGGTCACTCCGGAACACTTACTGTTGAAAACTGCACTATATCGGGTGGTTACGACGGCCTTTGCCTGTATGAAGGAACTGCAAAAATCACCAATTCCAGTATAGGCGGTGGCTTTTACAGTTATAACGGATACGGTCTGTATAACGGCGGTGAAATGACTGTTGAAAACTGCGATATATACGGCGGTTACGGTTTGGGAAACAGCGGCACAATTCACTTAAAAGATACCGACATCAACAATTGTCAAGGTTATCATGAATCATATGCAATATTCAACAGCGGTGATTTACACTTTGAAAACGGAATTATCAACGGAAGTATTTCAGCTTATATAGACGAAGGAGGATCAGCTGAATTCAAAAACGTATCAATCACCGGATGCGATTTATCATACAGCTACGAACCCGAAGATCTGTACGGCAACGAGTCTACGTTTTATATGTCTAACGGCACAGTAAAGCTTTTCGAATGCAGTTTGCCCGATGGATTCTACGTTGTGACAGACAGCAAAAGCGAAAATAAATACACCGTAAAAACTCTCATTGCCGAAAAACACTTTCTTTACAAAGCCGATGATGACTCCCCTGTTGAACTCAGCAATGACACCGCTATGCTTGACGGTGCTTACTACATCCAATCAGACGAAAGCAAACTTCCTGATTTCGGCGCAAGTATAGCAAACATTAACGAAAGCAACGTTACGTCTGACAACATTGATGCAATTAACTCTGAACTTATAATAGCAAACAGATATAACAGCGAAGATTACAGCGAAGAAATTGCAGCAAAAATCAACCTGACAAAAGAAAAATGTAACGTATTGCTTTCAGTCATCAATTCAGTAAACGATAAGTATGTTTTCATAATTGACAGTGCAAGTAAAATTAACGCAAGCGAATTAACAAGCGATGAAATTGCTGATATTGAAGCAATCATCACCGAAGCAAGCTCACTACTCAGCACCAATAACCTGACAGCTGACGAAAGAACAAACATCGAAACAGCAAGGACTCAGCTTGAAGAAATCGTCGCTGAGCTTACTGACAGAAAATCAGCAATTGAAACTGCAGTCGATATGGCTGAAGAAATTGCAAACAGCAAACCTACAACTGACGATGAGCCAAAGATAACAGCTTTGATTGCTGAAATCGACAGACTTCTTTCCCTTGAGTTAACCGAAGAAGAAAAAGATGAGCTTGCGGCAGCTAAGACACAGCTAGAGGAAATCGTCGCTGAGCTTACCGACAGAAAATCAGCAATTGAAACTGCAGTCGATATGCCTGAAGAAATTGCAAACAGCAAACCTACAACTGACGATGAGCCGAAAATAACAGCTTTGATTGCTGAAATCGACAGACTTCTTTCCCTTGAGTTAACCGAAGAAGAAAAGGATGAGCTTGCGGCAGCTAAGACACAGCTTGAAGAAATTGTCGCTGAGCTTACAGACAGAAAATCAGCGATTGAAACTGCAGTCGATATGGCTGAAGAAATTGCAAACAGCAAACCTACAACTGACGATGAGCCGAAGATAACAGCTTTGATTGCTGAAATCGACAGACTTCTTTCCCTCGAGTTAACCGAAGAAGAAAAAGATGAGCTTGCGGCAGCTAAGACACAGCTTGAGGAAATCGTCGCTGAGCTTACCGACAGAAAATCAGCAATTGAAACTGCAGTCGATATGGCTGAAGAAATTGCAAACAGCAAACCTACAACTGATGATGAGCCGAAGATAACAGCCTTGATTGCTGAAATCGACAGACTTCTTTCCCTTGAGTTAACCGAAGAAGAAAAGGATGAGCTTGCAGCAGCTAAGGAATCAGCTTTATCTACACTTGAAAATTTCAAAGAAAAACGCAACGAACTTTCTGAACTTAAAGCCGAATATGAATCAATTGATTACAAAAAAGTAAATATATTCGACAAAGATTATTTAGAAAATCTTTCGGAACGAATAAGCCGGTTAATCGACGATGGCGTATTAGGTACTAATGATATTGTGCAGGCTAATGTGCTCAAAAGCAATGTCGACAAATTGATTGAACTTGTTAATACACCATCCTTTTACGGATTAATTCGAATTTTCTGGACTATAGTATCAATGATAAATGCGATAATTCATTAAAACACTTTACTTTTACTTTAAAATGTATATAATATTATATCGCATATTTTAAAACGGAGGAAAGTTCAATGAATTTCAAAAAAACAAGCATTAAGTTTTTGTCACTTTTTTTGGTTGTAATCTCGCTTTTAGGCTATACTTCGATTGCATCCTACTGCGTAGAATCTGAAACAAACACAGAAGAAAGCGAAAGCTCAGCTCACGTACTTGTGCTTACAAGTGACAGCCTTTCTGTAACAATCGGAAAGAAAATTCAGCTTCACGCATCAGTTTCAAACGTAGAAACTCAACCCGAAATAGTTTGGAAATCCTCAAATGACAGCATAGCTACAGTAGATGATGAAGGCTTTGTAAAAGGAATTGCCACAGGTGAGGTCATTATCTTTGCAACAGCCGAGGTTGACGGTCAGACACTCAGCGGTGAATTTGCCCTCAACGTTGTAAAAAAAGGCAATATCATCCAGGATTTCTTAACAAAACGTCAGGTGCTCAGCTATCAGTATAGCTACGTTGACGATTACTACTACACAAATGACAAGGAAGCATGGCAATATAACTTTGGCTTCGGTAAAATTTACGACATCGCTTCGCCCTACATCCTTCTGGAATATGACTATATCCGAGTTTTCTTTGTATATGAAGATAAGGATTGGATGATTCAGATGTGGAAAGGTCAGTACGGCATGATCTTCTACGGTGGTGAAATAGGTGTATACAACCGTGCCCACTCTGAAAAAGGTGTTCACGAATGGACAATGTATAACTGCCCTGCCGAAGAAGATTGGCTTATGATGGAAATGACTCTCTATCATCAAGATATCAACGGTAACTACATTCGCGAATTCACACGAGAGTATGATAAATACTGGTGGTGTACAGGCTTCAAAAACGGACATCTTCGCCAGGAAGAACCGGCAGACGAGCTCAGACTTGAAGCCAGAGTTACTTTCAAATCACCTGAGATGAGAGAGCTTTTCACACAAGGTTTGAGCGAATGCGGATTCGGTGTAAGTGAATCCAAGGAAACTGTCGGCCTTGATCAATATTATGCTGAAGGCAGTGACGTTTATTTCATCTGGCAGAACATTTCCGATGCAGAAAGCACAATGGGAATTAAAGTAGGTGTTGGCCTTATTGCTTCAATCATTGCTATCCCCTACATCCCGATTTTCCTTCCCTTCGTCGGCGGATTTATGATTCTTGTTCTTCTTGCCTCCGCAATAGTATAATAACTTGTCGGACAAAAAGACCTGTATGGCGATTTGCCATACAGGTCTTTCTTCATATCATTTTACACCGTAGAACTCAAGCAGCGCAGGATTAATGACTGTATCTGTCTGATCAAAGCAGCTGCTGTGACCACCGCCAACAATCATAAGTTCTTTAGCACCCTCGATAGATCGTGTAATCTTTTTTGAGTGCCAACGCTGAATCATATCGTGCTCACCGTATATGTTAAGAACAGGCACTTTGATAGCTGAAATATCATCAAAAGAAAGACTTGGCTGACCAACCATCATACCTTTAATATCACGTCTTCTTGCATATTCGGGATCATCGTAAAGCCAGGCTTCAATACAAAGAATTATATACTGATATGTTATCTGAATCTGATCAAAAGTATTGGTGCCAAAGGTATTGATATTCGAACCCATAATAACAAGCGATTCTACACGTTCCTGATGAGCAAGAGTAAACACAACACCAAGATTGCCACCGTCACTGAAACCGAAAATTTTTGTTTTCTCGATATTCAGATAGTCAAGCAATGCATTTATATCGTCACTCATAGCTTCGAAAGTCATTGCACCTTCAACCCAATCGGATTTACCTGTAGCTCTCGGTGACATACAAATAACCTTAAAATGTTTTGACATTTCGGGAAGTATGCTGCCATCAAACGAGTGCATATCTCCGCCGTTAGGCGGCAAAAGAAGCAAAGGCTCACCGTCAGGCTGACCGTAAATGCCGTACTCTATGTTAACGCCATTAAGGTTAACGACTTCATATGCAAGCTGTTCAACCATATAATCCTGAGCACTGCCTATCGGCATAATGCCCAGCATTATCACAACAGCAAGCACAACAGATACAAGCTTAATTCTCATTTTCATAATCATATACCTCCGATCAATCAAGCTTAAGGAACATTTGAAGAATACGTTTAACGCAAATCTCAAGATCTGCACGCGTAATACGTCCATCTTTATATCCGTCCATGAGATCGGCAGGATATCCGCAGTGCATCTTCATATCGTTGCCTGCTTTAACTTCTTTAACCGGGTCATTTTTGACACCCCAATCGGTAACAACCATACTGTCGTAACCCCACTCTTTACGAAGAATACCGGTCAGAAGTTCATAGCTTTCTGAGGTATGCTGACCGTTGATAAGGTTATATGAGGACATCACCGTCCAGGGATTAGATTCTTTAACAGCTATTTCAAATCCCTTGAGATAAATCTCTCTGAGTGCACGTTCTGAAAGCCTTGAATCACAACCCATTCGGTTAGCTTCTTTATTGTTGCAGGCAAAGTGTTTCATTGAAACAGCGACCTTTTGTGACTGTACACCTCTGATATTGGCTGCAGCGCACTTACCTGCAAGATGAGGATCCTCCGAAAAATACTCAAAGTTTCTGCCACAGAGCGGATCGCGGTGAATGTTGAGAGCCGGCGCAAGCCAAATTGCAAGGTTGTTTTCGCGAATTTCAGCACCTCCACCTGCACCGACAAGATAGATAAGATCAGGATCCCAGGTACAAGCAAGGAGAGTTGCACAAGGCCACGCGGTTGTAGGAATACCTGTTTCAGTATTAAGTCTGAGACCGGCAGGTCCGTCAGCAGTAGGCATAGCCGGAACACCTAGACGCTTCATGGGACCGAAGCAACCTGTATTTGCAACGCCTGTTGGCGGCTGACCACCGACAAAGTCCATAAGCTCTTCCAGCGTAAACTGAGCAACAAATTCATCCATGCTGATGCTCTCACCAACTTTATCAAACATAACAGGATTCTCAGGAGCAACAGCACCGGTAGGCTCGTTTTCTGCATAGTAATAGCTTTCATCACCCATAGGAAGAGCTTCATAGCTGCCATCTGCAACAAGACGCTTGGCCAGCTTAAACGGCTTACACCACTTATGAAGCTGTTCAACCACTGTATCATCAGCGAGATCGTAGCAGAAATCAAGCTTTTCACAATCTCTTACTGAATTACCGAGATAAAAACTGTATGTACCTGCTTCAAGCACATAGGCAGATTCTTTGATTTTACCGAGATCATCAAAGCTCGCCATATCACTAACTTTAAAGCTGAGAGCAAGTGTCTCAGACTCATCGGGGGCAAGAAGCTTCGTTTTCTTAAAAGCTACAAGCTCTTTAGCAGGCTTACCGAGCTTACCCTGAGGCGCTGAATAATAAACCTGAACAACTTCTTTACCTGCAACATTTCCTGTATTTTTAACTGTTACCGCAACAACAACGCTGTCGCCATCAATACCGCATAGCTTTCCGCTTAGTTCAAATTTTGTGTATGAAAGGCCAAAGCCGAACGGATATCTGACCAAATCCTTTTTACCGGGAATTGTTTCAAAATAGCGGTAACCTACGTAAATATCCTCTGAATAATCGAGATGATCAAAACATTCCCAGAAATCATCCTTGCAGGGATAATAATCGTATGATTTTGCAATTGTATCGGCAAGTTTGCCGGAAGGATTCACATCACCGCAAATAACATCTGCAATTGCGGCACCACCTTCCATACCACCCTGCCAGGA
The DNA here is from genome assembly GCA_045579585.1 of Acutalibacteraceae bacterium. Lineage (GTDB taxonomy): Bacteria > Bacillota > Clostridia > Oscillospirales > Acutalibacteraceae > UBA8612. The sequence goes on along the minus strand of JAZNMK010000017.1, from coordinate 99,258 downwards.
GAAAAGCACTGCATCTACATCATTATTATCTGCAAAATATTCACAGTCGATTGCTGCACCTGAATTTAGAACAATAATAACTTTCTTAAAAAGTTTTGATGATTTGTCGATGATGTCTTTTTCAATGTCAGAAAGGTAGTAGTCACCGGGTTGCGGTCTGCGATCAACTCCTTCTGCCGAAAAACGGCTGAGAGTAATAATAGCCGTATCGGCATTATGTGCAGCAGATTCAATCAACTCATCGGGCACAGCAGGCTCCTTAACGTGCATACTTGCGAAAGTATCGTAAGTCATATCGTCACGTTTAGTGCAGAATTCCATTGCATTGACAATGTCCCAAGTCGCATCAATCTGCGCCTGAGTGGGAATTTTTACGCTTTCGCGCTTGACATAATCTTTATAAAACTCAACAAGCGGCATGTATATATCAACATCTTTTTCACAAAAGCCGTCATAAATGTTGCTGATATAAGGAGTATTGACGTCGCCGCTTCCGCCACCACCTTTTATGTACTCTATGGTTGCTTTACCGAAAAGTGCGATTTTCTCGCCTTTTACCAGAGGAAGAGCTTTGTTATTATTTTTGAGCAGAACCATACCGTCGGCAGCTGCACGCCTGGAAAGCTGAGTGTGCTTGAGAGAAGCTGTAACACACCTGCCGTCTTCACCAAGAGGAATACAAGGCTGATACTTGAATCTTGCATATTTTTCCATAAGAATAAACCGTCCGTTCATATAAATTATTTAACTTAATTATACCACAAAGCAGTAAACCGTCAAGCAAAAAAGAAAAACCGCCGAAACGGTTTTTCTCATTTAATTATTTACTTGTTTTCAGGCTTAGTATTTGTGGGCTTATCATTCTTTTTCTGTTTTTCGTTCACTGCAATCACCTCCGTATCAGCGATTGATAACAGTATGAACTAAATAGAAAAAATTATACTCACATCAAATAAGATTTTTGCCGAAAGCAATATCGGTATCGTAAACTTCGACCTCTTCAAAACCGTATTTTCTGTAAAAATTGTTTGCTGTAATGTTTTTTGTACCGGTTGTGAGCATAACACCGGGTATTCCCTTTGACACAAGGTGCTCGGAAAGTGCACTTACAAGCTTGCCGCCAAGCCCCATCCTCTGATATTGCGGAAGAATATCGATATGAAGGTGCGCCGGATACTTTTCCTTATATTTTTCGTGAAGCTTATAAGCTTCAGTCGCCCATTCAATACGTGATTCGCCGTGGCTGATAGAACGAGGGAAATATTCCTCATCGAAAACCTTCTTGAATTTATCAAAATTTTCAGCACAGATAATATATCCGACGGCTTTACCGTCATCATCAACTACAAAACAGTTTTCCGGTTCATTGTCAATATAGTATCTGCAAAAAGTATCGAGCACAAACTCAGCAAATTCTTCGGTTATATCGTCATCGTCTTCACTGTGAAGACAAGCATAGCAAACGCCCTCATAATCCTTTTCTTCATACTTTCTTATTGTAACCATAAATATACCTCACTTACGTAATGCAGATTTGCAATTCACTGCTTGTTAATAATAATATTACAATTTATACCAAAAAATCAAGACCAAATATTTGAAAATTAGAAAATATGGTGTATAATATAATCATCCGACATAAGGAGGTAAGCTATGAAAACCGATAAAATAACTAGAAAAGCAATTCAGTTCATATCCAACACAGTAATTTCACTTATGCCTAAAAGCTATTTTACAACTGATGAAAACGCCAACAAAAGCATGCTTACAGGAGACGAAAAATTCAGCTATACTCCGGGCAAATGCTTCACCTGCGGCTTTGGCAAAGCGGTAATCACGCCTGATGATGTAAGCTCGGGCAAATACTTCATAGCCGGCTACGATTCAAATAACCGAGCAACAGGCGTGCTTGACGATATGTTCGCCCGTGCTGTTTATATTGACGATAACACATCTCGAGGCGGCATTATACTCTGTGCCATTGATGCTGTAGGTATCAGCCGCAGAGATATAAACGACATCCGTAAACTTGTGCTTGAAAACAGCTCTGTAAAAGATCTCAAGTCAATCAATATCTGCTCAACACATTCCCATTCCGCAATTGACACGCAAGGACTCTGGGGTGAAAAGCTGTACAAGAGCGGCAGAAACGAAGAGTTTATGACACACCTTAAGAGAAAGGCAGCCGAAGCAATAATTGATGCATACACAAACAGAAAAGACGGCAAGCTGTTCTATTCTGTTACAGAAACTCATGATCTTCAGTTTGACTGCCGTACCCCCGATACATACGACCGCAACCTTACACGAATCAGGTTTGAGCCTTTTGACGGATCACCGAGTATTTATATGGTCAACTTTGCCTCTCATGCAGAACTGCTTGGCGACCTTACAAAGAACGTCAGTGCAGATTTCCCATGCTATATGATCAGAGAAATTGAGAGAGCTGAAAAAGGTGTAAATGCCGTATTCTTTAACGGTGCTATAGGCGGTATGATTTCTGCAAAAGAGATCAAAAAGATTTACCGCAACGAAATTGATTGTGAAGCATACACAAAAGAATTCGGCAAAACACTCGGTGAGATCGTTAACCGAATGAACGATGAAACCGAAATTGTACCGATAATCAACGCAGCCAGCACAGCCGTTAAAATAAGTGCTCAGAACTTTGTGCTTATCTTTGCAAGATTCCTTAAAGTGCTCAATAACGATATTGCCCGAACATCCAAAAGAAGCGTTGCCGCAATTCACACCGAGGTCGGATACCTTGAGCTGGGCAACAGCGATATAGGTATGTACCTGATTCCGGGTGAATTGTTCCCTGAGCTTTATAACGGTGAATTTCTCAGCAAAGAAGAATCAGGCACCGGCAATGCGGCGAATTATAAAGTACTCAACAAAATGGGCGGCGCAAAGCACCACTTTGTTGTAGGACTTTGCAACGACGAGCTCGGATACATAATTCCCGATAACGACTTTGTACTCAATGAAAAAATGCCGTATATCAACAAAGGCACAGACAGATTTGACAGAGGACACTACGAAGAAACAAATTCCACAGGCAGAGAAACAGCAAGAACTATACTCGAATCAACAGATGCACTTATTTCAAAAGTAAAGGAATGATAATTATGACAAAATCTAAAAAAACGGTTATTTCGCTGATCATTATAACGGCTATGCTTTTCTCAACAGGAACGTGTGCTTTTGCTTCAGATGCACAACCTGCAGATAACAGCTCAATTATATTTGCAACGAATGTTGTAAATTCAATAATCAATGGTGTTTTTAGTCTTCTGAGCTCTGCTTTCCCCAAAGACGACTTACCGACATTTGAAAACTACAAAACCCAAAACTTCTATGAAGGCACAAAAGAATTTATTGATGAGCCCTCTGAAGGTGCGCAGTGGAAGCTGGGTTTCGGCGTTGAAAGCATAGTCCCCGCTGACCTCGCAGACGGCACCAAGCCTTATTACACAGGCGGATACTTTACACAAAAGATTGACAGCGTATTTGACGACCAGCGCGTTCACGCAATAGCACTTAACGACGGTTCTGACCGCGGAACTGCAATTTTCGCAACGATCGACGGTATTGGTGTATGCAACGCCGATATCAGAGCAATAAGAGCCCGTGCAGAGGAAAGAATCAAAGCTCTCGGTCTTGACAGCGATATAATCGCAATCAACATAAATGCAACTCACTGCCATACCGTTCCGGACACACAAGGTTTCGGCCTATCTCTTATCCCGAAAATCTTCCACAATATAGCAGCTAACCTGCCGTTCATCAATCCGATAAGAAGCATTGATAAGACCGTGCTTGAGGTTATGATAAACGGTGCTGCCGACGCTATTGTTGAAGCATATACAGGTATGGAATCGGGATCTCTTTATTATTTCGAAACAGCAGGAATTGCTAAAGACGAAGAAACCGGTGTTTACCCGAACGATGAGTACAGTTACATAAGAAACAAGCGATACGATACTGAAGGGTATCAGAATTTCTTTGCCTGCTTCAAGTTCGTGCCTGATAACACAGAATCACGCCCCACAATCTTCACAAATATCGGTGCACATCCCACAACAATAAACAGAGAAACAAAAAAGCTTTCTGCAGATTTCCCGGCTTATATAGAAGCTGAAATCAATAACAGCGGTATGAACTTTATGTTCATTCAGGGCGCACAATCGCCGATTTCTGTAAAAAAAGATTCTGTACAGACAACCGAAATTCTCGACAAAGTAAATGCCGAAATAGTAGCAGATCCCTCCCTTGAAGACTACAGAGCGGCCAAAACCCTCGGATACGAGTTTGCAAGACTTATTCTTGAAGCTCAGGATTCGTCGACAGAGGTTGAACCTCTGCTTAATGTAAGAATGTCCGAATGCAAGATAAAGCTTGATACCGGTCTTATTCAGCTCGGTGCTGCTGCTCAACTTTTAGGCACAACAACCGTTCTCGATCCCGAAAGCGAAAGCGGATACTCAATCATCACCGAGGTTGGTTACGTAGAATTGGGCACAGATATTGTTATGCTTACAGTTCCCGGTGAACTCATTCCACAGTTGGTTTACGGCAATGTTGTGGACGCAAGTGAAGCATACCTTGGCACTGATTGGGAAATCGACTGCACAGCCGATCTAATTGGTGATAACAAAACTATTCTTGTAATGGGTCTTTGCAACGATGCTATCGGTTACATCATTCCCGACAATGACTTTGCTCCGTTCATTGCTGATTCTCTTTGGAATTCAGATATTGGTGAAAAGCTGTTTGGCGAATACCACAGACATTACGAAGAAATGCTCACTGCAGGATCAACATCTGCATCATCAATAATGACTGCAATCAACACACTGGTTAAGCAAGCGTCATAAAGCGAAACGGAGATAAAACAATGAGATATTACCTTGGAATAGACGGTGGCGGCACACGTACAACCGCTGCTGTATCTGACGAAAACGGCAATATTTTATTCAAAGAATGCGGCAAAACCATAAATTTTTACTCAGTTGGCATAGATAAAGCTAAAAGCAACCTTGATGAACTTATTAACTCACTTATTGCCAAGACAAAAACAGATTTATTTGAAGCTGTTTTTGTCGGTTGTTCTGCCCTTGACAATGAAGCAGACAACAAAACACTTGAAGCTTTATGCGGCTCAATCAAAACAAAAAAAATAGCAATGAACAGTGACCTTTATATAGCACTCAAATCCGTCAAATCCGAAATTTGTCCTTGTGTTGCTGTATGCGGCACAGGATCAATGGCAACCGGAGAAGATGAAAACGGCAACACAGTTATTGCAGGCGGTTGGGGGCACATTATCGGAGATGAAGGTTCAGGCTACGCCATTGCAATTAATGCACTCAAAAAATGCTGTGAGCTGAGCGATAAAGGAGAAACATCTCCCCTTTTAGACAAAGCTAATACATTCTTTAAAGTGGACGATTTCAGAAAAGCAATAGATATCATTTATTCATCTGACACCACCAAGGATGTAATTGCCGATTTTGCAAAGGATGTTGGCGAGTTAACAGAGACTGTGGAAATTGCACATGAAATAGTCATTAATCAAGCTCACGAATTTGCCAATACTGTGCTGACGCTTCTCAGAAAAGTAAAAAAATGTTCCGTGTTAGGGCTCTACGGTGGAATTTTCACACACAACTCTCTGTTCCGCGAAACATTCAAAGCTGACATAATAACCGAATTTCCAAACATACAACCACAGCTTCTTGATACTCCGCCTGAAGAATGTGCACTTGAACTTGCGAGGAACTTATAATGAAAAAATATCTTGAATATATCGAAAATTGTAAAACAATTATTGAAAAAATAAGCACTGACGGTGCAGAAAACATCGAAAAAGCCGCACAGTTACTCAGTAATACAATTATCAGCGGTAATAGATTTTACCTTTTCGGTACAGGCCATTCACATATGTTGGCTGAAGAACTGTTTTATCGTGCAGGCGGCCTTGTAAATGTACAGCCAATTTTAGTCGAGCCGCTTATGTTACACATTTCTGCAAGTGAAAGCACATTAGCTGAAAGAGTTGAAGGATATGCAAACAAAATCTTCAGTGATTACGGTATGAACAAAGGCGATACCGTTATTATCATATCCAATTCCGGTAGAAACGGAGTGATTGTTGATATGGCTCTCCTTTGCAAGGAAAAAGAACTCAATGTAATTGCACTTACTAACCTCGAGCACACATACGCCGGTGCTTCCCGCCACAAGAGCGGCAAAAGGCTTTGTGAAATTGCCGATATTGTACTCGACAATTATGGCTGTGTCGGCGATGCCTGCGTTTCAGTTGACTCAGTTGACGGCAAAATATGCCCTACTTCTACAGTTACAGGTGCGCTTATTCTCAACAGCATTGTAGCTCAGGCTGTTGATAACTGCGTTAAGCAAGGTTATTCACCTGAACATTTTGCAAGTTCAAACGTTGACGGCGGTGACGAAATAAACAACAAGCTTGTAGAAAAATACAAAAAGGAGATTAAACACCTTTGATTTATCCTGTTTTACAAAAAAATAACCTTAACGGCAAAACCGTGGACATATCCGGTGTTAGCTTTATTGGAAACTATACCGAAACCGCTACACGTATATTCAGCGATTACGGAATTGAAACAAACGGAAACTACCCGGTTGAAATCAAAATATCTGACAGCAAAAGAACAACATACATCGATGAACTGTTCTGTTTAAGCGACGAAAAATACTTTATCACCGTAAGCGAAAACAAAGCGTTTATCGAAGCCGCTACACGCCGCGGTGTATTCAGAGCAGTAAACACACTGGCTAAGCTTATCAAAAACAATGAGCTTAAGTGCGGTGAAGCTGAAGATTATCCTCTTTTCAAAAAGCGAGGATATATCGAGGGCTTTTACGGCAACACTTGGGAAAAAAGCAAGCGACTCTCAGTTATGAAGCTTATGTCTCAGTACGCAATGAACACTTTCTACTACGCTCCCAAAGATGACATATATCACCGCGAAAAATGGAGTGAACCATACCCCGAAAAAGAGCTCAGCGACCTTAAAGAGCTTTTTGATGCGGCACAAAATTATGAACTTGATTTTCACTGGTGTATAGGACCGGGTCTGACATATCAGTATACATCCGATAATGATTTCAGCAAGCTTATTCAGAAATTCAAATGTGTATATTCAATCGGCGCAAAGAATTTTGGCCTTCTGCTTGATGATATCCCCGACGAATTCCAGTACGAAAATGATGCCGAAAAGTTTGACAGCATAGTTGATGCTCACATTTACCTTATCAACAAAACCTATAAAGAGCTCAAGGCTTTTGACAGTGACATAACGTTAACCGTCTGCCCCACTCAATACCATGGAAACGAAAGCGATTACTATATCACCAAATTCGGCAAAGGCATACCTGCTGATGTAAGTATTTTTTGGACAGGTGCTGAAATATGCTCACGAGTACTTACCTCCCGTGAGGCAAACGAATTTCTCAGAAGCACTGAGCATATGCCCCTATATTGGGATAACTACCCCGTAAATGACTGCGAGATGTTCCAGGAAATGCACCTGGGTCCTGTTCTCGGCAGAGACAATGACCTTTACAAACACTGCGAAGGACTCATCTCAAACGTTATGGAATATGCAGAATGCTCCAAAATACCGCTGCTGACGATTGCAGATTATCTTTGGAATCCGCTTTGCTACGATAGCGAAAAATCCATTAAAAACGCTCACAGCGTAATTTTAGGAGACAAAGCTGAACTGTTTGGATACGTAGCCGACCATCTTGCTGTTTCTTGCGTATCGAGACACGCGAGCGAATTTATGAGCGAAAAACTCTCTCATATCAGTTTTCTTATGTCAACCGGAAAACTTGAACAAGCTGCAAATGAATTCAAAGACTTCAACGCCAAAAACAGAGAATGTCTTGAGATGCTTTGCGACACAAGCGTACCTATATTCGAAGAAATGCAAAAATGGGTTAAAAAGTTTTCAATGTGCTGTGATTTGCTTGATGCTATTTATTTTACCTCTCTTTCACCCACTGAGGATAATAAAACACATCTGGCTCAGCTTCTTGACAGTTATAATTCAGACGCAGTTATTCTTACCGGATTTTGCCTGCGCGAAGCTGCTGAAAAAGCTCTACTGCTGTAAAAATACAAAGCACTTTGCATAAGCTGCAGAGTGCTTTTTTGTTGCTTTAACCGTTGTTTAATCTGAACAAATATGTTATCATATTCAAGTGACAAAGGAGGCAACTGAAATGAAGAAAAAAGCCAAAATAATTGTAAGTATTATAGTTGCTGTTGCAATTGCTGCAGTAGGTTGTGTATGGTATTTAGCCGACGGATATAAACCCTACTATCCCGCTATGACTGAATTTTTAACCAGCAATAAAATAGTTGTTCAGACCATCGAAAGCGATACAAACAAAACTGTGTACACACCGGCCGAAACCGAATACGGTCTGATTTTTTATCCGGGCGGAAGAGTTGAACACGAGGCATACGAGCCGCTTATGAAAGCTTGTGCGGCTTATGGAATCAAATGCGTACTCGTTGAGATGCCGTTAAATATTGCTTTCTTTAACATAAACGCCGCCGATAATGTTCAACAGATGTTTCCTGAAATTAAACACTGGTATATAGGAGGTCACTCTCTGGGGGGTGCGATGGCTTCTATGTATCTTGAGAAAAACATCGATAAGTTTGACGGATTGATTCTTCTTGGAGCATATTCAACGGTTGATTTGTCAGGTGCAGACATTGACGTACTCTCCGTTTACGGCACTGAAGACGAAATTATGAACGCTGATAAATACAGCAAAAATAAATCTAACCTTCCTGATAATTTTCAAGAACATATTATTGAAGGTGGATGCCACGCTTATTTTGGTATGTACGGCAAACAAAAAGGTGACGGCACACCCACAATAACAAACGGAGATCAGATAAAGTATACAGCACAGTTGATAAGCGATTTTATAGATAATCAGTGAGGTGATATTGTGTGTCCGAAATATTTTTAAAGATTATCTCGATTATACTGACATTCTTGCAATTTTGCTTTTTACCGCTTTCAAGAGAATTAGGAAGGCACGAAATTATGGTTGATAAATCGACAAAATATCAGACTTTTGAAGAATTTGGCACAAGCTCATGCTGGTGGGCACAGACAATTGGCAACGATGAGATGGCCGATGAAATTGCCAAGCGACTCTACAGCGAAGATGAAGGCCTCGGATTAAAAATTTTCCGCTACAATATAGGTGGCGGTGAAGCTGATAACCCCGAATCCAGAATATGGGATACAAGCAGGCGCACCGAAAGCTTTTACGTACTCAACCCTGAAACCGGGAAATACGAGTACGATTTTACGCGTGATGAGAATGCGAGAAGAGTGATGGATTACGCAATAAAATACGGTGCAGAAAAAATTATACTTTTTTGCAACAGCCCTCACTTTTCTATGACTGCCAGCGGTCACGCTTCAGGCGGTCTTACCGAGTATGCCTCGAACCTTCCTGAAGAAAACTATCAGGCTTTTGTTGAATATGTTCTCACAATAGCTGACTGGTTCGTTGCTCAGGGCTATCCGATTTACGCTATCTCCCCCATCAATGAACCAATGTGGAAATGGGGCGGAGATTGGGTCGGTCAGGAAGGCTGCCACTATACGGTTGATGAAACAATAAAGTTGCTTGAATTATTTGCAACTGAAATGAAAAAGCGCAACTCTCCATATAAACTGAATTGCCCTGAAAGCGGTGAAATGAGCTGGGCTTATTTTGAATACGTTGAGAAATTTTTTAATAGTGAAATACTCAACGAATTCTGTGATACATACAGCGGACACTCATACTGGATGGATACAAAAACAGAAGAGAAAAAACAGATAGGTGACAAAATAAGAAAAGCGTATCCGGATAAAAAATATGAAATGAGTGAATGGTGTGAACTTCCGCTTACGATTGACAGCACCACGATTGACAGTGGAATTTATATGGCACAGGTAATTATTGACGACCTGACTTACATGAACGCTGTATCCTGGCAAAGCTGGACAGCCGTAAACGGCGACGGTCTGCTTGACATCAATGCAAGCGGCGAGCTGATCACATATTATCGCTACTATGCTTTCAAACATTTCACTTCATTTATTAAACCGGGTATGGTAAGAGTAAAAACAATTGATAACTTTAAAGAAGATTCATTGCTTAAAACTGTGGCCTTCACCGACTCTGATAAAACCGTTACGGTAATTGTTAACTCCGGTGAATCTGATGAAAAAATTGAACTTTACGGAATCCGAGGTAATGCTGAAATTTATTTAACCGATGCAAACCACAACTGCGAAAAAACATTCAGCGACAAATTCAACAAATCAATTACTGTGCCTGCAAAAAGCATAATGACCGTATGTGTTGAAGAATAATAACTAAAATAGCCGTCATCTTCAAAAAGAAGATGACGGCTATTTTATACTGTTTCGCTTTTCTTGATACCAAATATCATTCTGAGGATTGACTGCAATGCTTTCGGGCTGCGTAAAACAATAATTTTCATTATGTACTCCCCTTTCAATCACCTGCTACATTCTATGCAGATTTTTAAAAAGAGTTACGCTTATTTAAGCTCCCAGTCTTTAATATCCTTTACATCGTTATACATTTCAACATAACTGTCATGGCGTGATTTCATAATCACACCGTTTTCAACAGCCTCACATATTTTACAGCCCTTATCCGCTATATGTGCACAAGTTGAAAACTTACACGTACCAAGGTAAGGTAAGAATTCCTTAAAGCAAAATGCAAGGTTTTCTTTTCTTATCAGTAGCTTAGTTTCAGTCATATCTATTGCAGCAAATCCGGGCGTATCTGCAATATATCCGCTGCCGACCTTAAACAGCTCAACCTGACGGGTGGTGTGTCTGCCTCGACCTAATTTGTCGCTTATTTCGCCCGTTTCAAGAGTTAAAGATGGAACCAAAGCATTCAGCAGCGTTGATTTACCAACGCCTGAGTTGCCGGAAAAAACACATATTCTGCCGTTAATTGCAGATTTAATATCTTCTATTCCATTACCATTAACGGAGGATACGCAGTAAGTTTCAAAGCCTGATTTCCGATAAATCTCAGCTAGTCCGTCATCACCTTTAAGATCTTCTTTAGTGAAAACTATTGCACATTCAATACCCTTATCCTGAGCAATAGCAGTCATCTTATCGATAACCAACGTACTTGGCAACGGCTCACAAGTGGATGCAAGTATGAAGAGCTTGTCGACATTGGCTACCGGCGGACGGTTAAGAAAGTTTTTTCGCTCGTGAACGCAATCAAGTGAACAATAGCCTTCGTCGTTAACCGTCACCGTAACAGAATCGCCCGCAAGAGGAGCAATGCCTTTTCTGCGATTGATACCTTTCGCCTTACACTCATATATGCCGGCTTCAGTTTCGACATAATAAAAGCCACCGATGCCCTTAATAAGAATTCCTTGAGTTTTTATCATTGAAACGCACCTTCACCGATAACGATTACTATAGCTGTATCCGTCGGGTACGATTTAAACTTATCAAATCCGGAAAGCGACGGAGTCTGTTCAATAACACGTCCTACACTATCAGTATCAGCAACAACTCTGTATTTGACCGTAATGTTATAGAATCCTTTAGAGTTTAATTGATTTCTTGCTTCAACATCAGACATACCTACAACGTTCGGAATAGTGTTTGACGCACCGTTATAGAACGAATTATTGTATACATCATCAATTGTTTTAACATTAGTGAGAGTTACCGGCTCTGTTGTAAAATCAATATTGCAGCTATATATGGTAGAACCGTCAACCTTAACAATAAGAGTATTGGAATTACCTGATCCGCTTACTGTAAAAGTATAATCGCTGCCGTTGAGCAGCACCTCCGCACCTGCCGTCTGAACAGAAGCATTGTTGAGATAAACCTTGAGTGCACCTGAATTTCCACTCTTATAAGGCAGAGGAATGGTAATATTAATCTCAACAACCGGTGCTCTGCCGGTACTTACATAGATATCAACCTTGTCGCCCGGATGAGCTGTCTCATTTTCGGCAGGAACCTGCTCGCAAACGGTACCTGCAGGCAACAAACTATCCTTTGAAAGCACCTGACCGACAACAAGACCGACCGACTTAACCAACTCGGTTGCTTCATCAGGAGAAAATCCGACAAGCTTCGGCACAAAAACAGCATCCTCATCAGTATGTGTGGAGATATAAATTGTAACAGTAGAACCGACAGCTGCAGGTGTTCCGCGCTCAGGAGAAGTACGAATAACAGAACCTTCTTCCACAGACTCATCAAATACCATATCATACTTCGTGACAAAACCAAGTGCCTCAAGTGATTGTTTTGCCGAAAGATATGGCTGACCGTAAACATCTGCTACAGGTGCTGTCTTATTAGTGTTAACTGTAATATAGATATACTCATCATTATCAATCTTTTTGCCTTTTTCAGGGCTTTGTCTGATAACAACACCGTATTCATACTGAGTATTGAATTCATACTCGACCTGAATCTTATAATCCTTGTACTTTTCGTTATCTTTGATTTCGGTTTCATAATTCATATTTATAAAATTAGGAACTTTATCACTCGATAAAAATGCATCCGTAAAAAGGAACAACACAAGACCGACAACGAGAAGAACTGCAACACTACCGCTTACAACGCCCGTGAGAATCGGGATAAGTTTTGAGTTATTTTTATTGCTGTTGTCATCAGATACAGAATCATCTTTGGAATTTGAGGTTTTATTACCATTCGTATTGATGTTCATTGTTCTGTCAATATATTTTGTAGGCTCATTATCTACAAAATACGAATAATCAAACTTTATTGACGGATTGCGCTTAAACTCATCAAGATCAAGCAAAAGTTCAGCTGCAGACTGATAACGTGCTTTCGGGTCTTTCTGCATCGCATGCATTGTTATCTGCTCAAGACCGACCGGAATACTGCCGTTTATCTCATGCATATTAACAGGTTCATCATTCATATGCATCATAACAACCGAAATAGGATTATCTGAGGTAAAAGGAAGCTTACCGGTAAGCATTTCATACATCAGAACACCGACTGAATAAATATCGGCCTTAGCATCTGTAAAGTCACCGCGTGCCTGCTCAGGGCTGATATAATGAACCGAACCAATAGCTCCGTTTTCAGCAATGGTTGAACTTTCACTTCTGCTGAAGCTTGCAATTCCAAAATCCGTTACCTTAATTTTCCCGTTTTCGAGGAGCATAATGTTCTGCGGCTTGATATCTCTGTGGACAATACCCTTATCATGAGCATGCTGAAGCGCTCTGAGAATCTGAGTAACAAAATGAACCGCCTCTTTAGGCTGAATAACCTTCTGCTGTTCAATATACTCTTTAAGGGTTATACCCTCGATAAACTCCATAACAATATACTGAAGCCTGTCGCCAAAGCTCATATCGTAAACCTTGACAATATTTGAATGAGAAAGAACAGCTATATATTTGGATTCATTCTTAAATCTGCGTCGGAACTCTTCGTTTGCGAGATACTCTTCCTTAAGAATTTTAATTGCAACTATTCTGTCATCTATAGAGTCATAAGCTTTATATACAACAGCCATTCCGCCGACACCGATAATTTCAAGAACTTCATATCTGTTATCAATGCGTTTATTAACGTAATTCTCCATTGAAAAGACCTCCTTACGCAGTAATTGAAACAACAGTTATGTTGTCTCCGCCGCCGTTTGCATTAGCCATAGCTACAAGCTTTTCCGCAAATTCGAAACAGTTTGACTCAGCTGAAGCGGCAAGTATTTGTTCATCGGTAACAAAATTGGTAAGACCGTCTGTGCAGAGAACAAGAATATCACCGTCTTCAAAGTCTTCCTCAATAAAATCAACAGCTACCCTGCTATCAACACCGATTGCTCGTGTTATAATATTTTTACCGGGAAAATTCTTCGCTTCATCAGCAGTTATGCTGCCGCTCTCAACAAGATCCTGCACCATAGAATGGTCACGTGTAAGCTGACATATACCATCCTTCTCGGATATTCGATATGCACGGCTGTCACCAACATGAGCAACATAAACTCTGGAATTTACAACTATTGCAGCAACGCAAGTTGTGCCCATTCCACTGAGAGATTCATCGTTTTTAGCCTTATCAAAAAGGCAAGCATTAGCACCGGCAATACCAGCTTCAAATATGTTATAAATCGAAGATGGCTTCATACCGTCGCGATAGCACTCGTTAATTGTATGCGACAGCATTTTTACTGAAGTTGTGCTTGCAATGCTGCCACCGGCAGCGCCACCCATACCATCACACACAACAGCCCAGGCAACTCCTCCGGACAGCTCACCTGCCGAATAAGAATCCTGATTGTCAGTACGTACCATTCCAATATCCGTTTTAGCTGTAATTCTCATAAATTCAGATTGCGGTAATAAAACCGCATCTCCTTTCTTGAGTAATGCTCTATATAATCAAGCTTTAATATGCTTGCTGCGCAATTGACCGCAGGAAGCATCAATATCTCCGCCAAGACTGCGTCGGACAGTTACATTTCTGCCGGATTGTTCCAGAATCTCACAAAAGCGCTTAATACGCTCCGGTGTACTCGAGCGCAATCCGCTTTCAGTTACATCGTTTGCAGGAATAAGGTTTATATGTGCAAGCGTGCCTTTAAGTTTTGCAGCAAGCTCTCTGGCACATTCATCACTGTCGTTAACTCCGCCAAACATAGCATATTCGTATGATATACGTCGCGAAGTAGAATCGGCATATCTCCTGCAAGCATCCAAAAGCTCGTCTACTTTATATTTTCTGTTCACAGGCATCAGCCTGGAACGTATTTCATCGTTAGGTGCATGAAGAGAAACGGATAAAGTCAGCTGTAAATTCTCTTCCTGCAGTTTTTTTATGCCCGGAATAATTCCGCAGGTTGATAGTGAAATATTACGCATACCGATATTCAGACCGTCATCATTATTTGCAAGGCGTAAAAATCGGATAACATTGTCATAATTATCCATTGGTTCACCCATCCCCATTAGCACGATATGCGATACTTTTATATTCATATCATTTTGTGCAGCATGAATCTGGCTTAAAATTTCAGCAGACGAAAGGTTACGGATAAATCCGCCTACACCGGTTGCACAAAAAGCACAATTCATACGGCAGCCTACCTGAGTGGAAACGCACAGCGAATAACCGTATTTATACTTCATAAGTACACTTTCAACAAATTCACCGTCATAAAGCTTAAAAAGATATTTAACCGTACCATCAAGTGCCGAAACAGATTTTTTTTCAACTTCGCAAGACTTTATAATAAATTCTTTTTTTAACAAATCACGTAGCGATTTTGAAAGGTTAGTCATCTCTTCAAATGTGCTGACACCTTTTTGCTGTAACCACTGCCAGATTTGTTTAGATCTGAAAGCAGGGAGACCTAAAGTATTTAGTGAAGTCGAAAGCTCATCATAATACATAGATTTAATATCGGTCACAGCACTCACTTCCTTTCAAAAACTGCAATAAAGAATCCATCAGTGTTATTGATATGCGGCATAAGCGTTATAAAGCCGTCCTTGATAAAGGTGCCATTCTTTAAAAATTGTGGAGTTTTAACTTCGAAATCAGGATTTGAGGACAAGAACGATTTGCAAACTTTTTCGTTCTCATTAGGATTAAGTGCACAAGTTGAATAAACCAGCCTTCCACCCTGCTTGACATAACGTGATGCATTTTCAAGAATCTTAAGCTGAATCTGCGGAAGAGATTTAAGTTCATCAAGCGGCTTGTTCCTGATTTCCGGTTTTCTGCGAACAATGCCAAGGCCCGAACAAGGAACGTCACAAAGCACTTTATCCGCAAGCGGTAAAGCAGATGAGAATTCCGTTGCATCGTTACACAAACATTCAACATTAGTTATACCCAATCTCTTGGCGCCGCTTCGAATGAGATCGAGACGGTGATTATGTATATCACAGGCTATTATTCTGCCTGTATTCTTCATTAACTGTGCAAGAGTGAAGCTTTTGCCTCCGGGCGCTGCACAAAGGTCAATAACAGTTTCACCCTCTTTAGGATCAAGTGCTGCTGCACAGATCTGAGATGCGTTGTCCTGAACGTGAAACAAACCTTTGTTGAAACAATCAAGCTTTTCGACACTGCCGCATTTTCCAAGATACAGTGCATTTTCAACATCCGAAATCTGCACGTCAATATTTTCTGTACGCAGATTATCTGCAAGAGAATCGCGGTCAGTTTTAAGGGTGTTTGCTCTCACCGTAAGCGGAGGTCTGCCCAGACAGGAGTTCATAATACCAACCGCATTATCCTCGCCGTAATGCTTAATCCAAAACCTGACAAGTTCCTCAGGAAAAGAGTATTTAACTGAATAGCAGAAAGGTTTATCAGATTCATCCGGTAAACAAAGACCTTTACGAGAAATATTACGAAGCACAGCGTTGACAAGTGAACCTGCAAAAGCACAGCCGTTACTTTTGGCAAGCTTAACACTCTCATTAACAGCGGCAGACTCAGGAACTTTATCCATAAACAGCAATTGATAAGCTCCAAGCCTGAGAACGGTAAGCACCTGCGGCTTAAGCTTTTTGAGTGGCTGTTTCAGATTCAGAGAGAGTTGATAATCTATGGTATAAGAACGCTCAAGCACACCATAAACCAAAGCACTGACAAATGCTGAATCAGCTTCGTTAAACCCTGCCGATGCAAGAACACTGTCAACTGTCAGATTTGAGTATGATGAATCTTTTTGTATTTTGCAAAGAATTTCAAACGCTGTCTGTCGTGCATTTTTCATTATTTTCTCCGATTAAAACGCAAAATCAATCTGAGTAGGTTAGCAAGTGAAACCAGAAGTGCAGTAATATAAGTCATTGCTGCTGCGGTCAGCACTTTTTTTGCACCGCCAATCTCATCAGACTGTAGCATACCTGTTTCCTCAATAACCTTAACTGCTCTTTGGCTTGCATTTAATTCAACAGGCAAGGTAACCAGCTGAAAAATCGCAATAAACGAATAAAGAAGCAGACCTATTGTAACAAGAGGTTCAAAACCCAACCAGAAACCGACAAGAGCAAGCGGAATGCCGATGTATGAGCCAATGTTGCACACAGGAAGTATTGAGTTTCTGATTTTTATAGGAGCATAGTCCTGTGCATGCTGTGCAGCGTGCCCTGCTTCATGGCAGGCAACACCGATTGCTGCAACACTTGTGCCGTTATATACACCGTCTGAAAGACGGATCACTTTTGATCTGGGATCATAGTGATCCGAAAGCTTACCGCCGGGTGAAAACTCAACTCTTACATCGTTAATACCATAATGGTAAAGAACACGCATTGCAGCCTGTGCACCGGTAATACCGCGTGAAGACAAAACCTTGGACTGCTTTGCAAAAGTTGATTTAACCATAACTTGTGCCACTACAGAAAGAATAATCATCGGCACAACAAGTATCAGATAATAGTAATCATAAAAGAAACCGAAATACGGCATCAATTATTCCCTCCTGTTTATATCATTTTAAATTATTGTTCCCTTTTCAACTTTAAAACCTCTGAGGAAATCTGAGGCAGAAAGCTTATTTTTTCCCTGAGCCTGAAGCTGGGTAACAGTAACACAGTTACCGTCGCCACAACAGACTGTAAACTCTTTATCCGAACAGATAACCTCGCCTGCTCTGCCGCCGCAATATCCGCCGAGACGCGAGCCGTAAAGTTTAACAACTTTTTCATTTATAACCGTTGTAGCAACAGGCCAGGGTTCAAGACCTCGAATATGATCGTGAACCTGCTGAGCGGTTTTTGACCAATCAACGGGTGATAAACTCTTATTGAGCATAGATGCATAGGTAGACTCAGAATCATCCTGCTCAACAGGTGAAAGCTTACCATCAAGCATCGCATCTATTGTTTCAATAAGAAGCTCAGCACCTAAAACTTTAAGCCTGTCGAACAACTCGCCTGACGTTTCGTTCGGCTCAATTTTTGTTTTTTTGACAAGGAGAATATCACCTGTATCAAGCCCTGCATCAAGCTGCATTGTAGTTACGCCTGTTTCTTTTTCACCGTTGATAACGGACCACTGAATCGGTGCAGCACCTCTGAGTTTAGGTAACAGAGAAGCGTGAACATTAACACAGCCGTACTTTGGTATATCAAGTACACTTTGAGGAATAAGCTTACCGTAAGCAACAACAACTATAAGCTCAGGCGCAAGCTTCTCAAGCAAGGAAGCTGCTACGCCGTCCTTGAACGTGTCGGGCTGATACACATCAAGTCCCAGTTCAACAGCACGTGCTTTAACTGCGGGAGGGGTCATAATCTGTTTTCTGCCCTGCGGTTTATCAGGCTGTGAAAATACACCAACTACCTCGTGACCTTTTTCGACAAGTATATCAAGGCAATCGACTGCAAAATCAGGAGTGCCCATAAAAACTATTCGCATAAATCAGACCTCCTGTCAGCAATTACGGATTATTGGGTGAAAGTCTGTCGATATAGAGATTGCCGTCAAGATGATCTATCTCATGGCAAAATGCTCGCGCCTTGAGACCGGAACCCGAATAGAAAAACCACTTACCATCCCTGTTCTGCGCCTTAACCTTAACACTCATAGGACGGATGGTAACAGCGCTTTCACCGGGAAGCGAAAGACAGCCCTCAACCTCTTCCTGAACACCTTCACGTTCAATTATTTCAGGATTTACAAGTTCAAGTAAACCGTCTCCGCAATCAATAACAACAACACGTCTTAGAATACCTACCTGTACTGCTGCAAGTCCTACGCCTTCTGCTTTATACATAGTTTCAACCATATCATCAATAAGTGTTGCAAGACGATCGTCGAAAGATTCAACCGGTCTGCTCTTCTTTCTGAGGAGCGGATTTTCTTTTGTAATAATATTTCTGATTGCCATTTTTTCAGCCTCATTTACAGTATACTTTCAGGATTAATATCCGCAAATACACTGATATCATTAAATTTTGTATCTTTCCCGAAATTAACGAGAAGTTCCGACATAAAACTTCTGAATTTCGAATTGTTCTTACATTTTATAATCATTCTGTACCTGTATTTGCCGCTGATTTTTGATAATCGGGGCTGCAAAGGTCCGAGAACAATCAACTTAAGTTCAGGATATTTTTCACTCGCTAACGCCTTGAAGCTGTTAAAAAACATTTTTGAGGCTACACGAGTTTTATTTTCGTCAAAGCCGGAAAAGCCAATCACACAAAGGTCGCAGAATGGCGGATATGTCATCAGCTTCCTCATTTGGATTTCCGTACTGTAAAATGCATTATAGTCCTGTTTTTCGGCTAACTTAATAATTTCGTTTTCAGGTGTAAGTGTCTGAATAACAGCACTGCCGCTATGCGAACCTCTGCCCGCTCTGCCTACAACCTGAGTCAACAATGAAAACGTACGCTCAAGCGACCTGAAATCATCATTATATAACTGTTGATCAACTGAGATTACACCTACAAGCGTAACGTTTTCAAAATCGATGCCTTTTGCAACCATCTGCGTACCAAGCAAAATATCGTACTCACGGTTTGCAAACGCTTTAAGTGCGTTTTCGTGAGAGTTTTTACGCATGGTAGTATCCTGATCCATACGAAGGACACGTGCACCGGGCAACAAGCTCGCAAGTTCATCCTCAACCATCTGGGTACCAAAGCCGGCATAGCGTATATCCTGCTTGCCGCACTCGGGACAAACCTGAGTTATAGGCTGTGAATAACCGCAGTAGTGACACATCAATCTGCCGTTTGCGTGATGATACGTAAGAGATATACTGCAATTCGGACATGAGACAACACTTTTGCACGAACTGCATGAAGCAAAAGTATTATAACCCCTGCGATTGAGAAGAAGTATGGCCTGGTTGTTATTTGATATAACTTCACCAAGCTTTTCAGCAAGTGAGTTGCTTATAGCGCGGCTGCTGTCCGAACCGAAATCGGATGCCATATCAACAGTGACAACCTCGGGCAACTTAGCTCCGGCATAGCGCCTAGTAAGCGTATTGAGAGTATATATTCCGCTTTGAGCACGGGCAAATGTTTCAATACTCGGTGTTGCCGAGCCTAAAACAAGAAGGCCCTTATTCTCATCACATCTGAATCGCGCTATCTCTTTTGCATTATACCTCGGAGACTGCTCAGACTTATAGGTATGCTCCTGCTCTTCGTCAATAACAATAAGACCAAGATTCTTAACAGGCGCAAACACAGCCGAACGTGTACCGATAACAAGACGTGCTTCACCTCGTTTAACACGCTTCCATTCATCAATTCTTTCACCAAGAGAAAGTGCTGAATGAAAAACAGCTACTTCCTCACCGAAATATGAGCAAAAACGGTCAATAATCTGCGGTGTAAGTGCAATTTCAGGAACCATCATAATAGCTCCCTTACCACACTCCAGCATACTTTTTATAAGCTTGATATAAACCTGCGTTTTTCCGCTGCCGGTAATACCATAAAGCAGCGATACCGTTTTTTCATGAGCATCATACTGTCTCCATAGAGAATCAAATGCTTTTTGCTGCTCTTCGGTCAGCAAAATATCAGCTGTTGTTGCGGCGGATTTTACGCTGATCGGTCTGCGGTAAACTTCATTTTCAAACTGTTCGAGAATATTCTTTTTTTCAAGAGTTTTGATTACTGCGGCAGTTACACCGGTAAAATAGCATATTTCCTTAAGGCTTGCTCCACCGGTTGAAAGCAAAAGCTCACAAACACTTTTTTGCTTTGCTGTAAGCGACGGCTCCAGGCGCTCGTATTCCTGAGTATCTATTGCCAGTCGCACGAGCCTCTCAGTACAGTCACCAACATTACGCTGAGCATCAACATTGCGCAAAAGCACGCCTTTTTTGTACATTTTCTCAAGAATAGTACTGTCGGACTTAAAGCCGAATGCACTAAGAAGCTTTGATTTTTCAACAAATTTGCAGGTTTTAGCAAGAGCAAAATAGACTTCTCTTTCATCTGTCGAAAGCTCATTTATAACCGATTCGTCAGCTTTGGGATCAGCACCGTAAAAATAACTGATTTTCAGATTGAATCCTGTTGGAAGTATGCAGCGAAAAGCATCAAAATATGTGCAGAAAGTCCTATCCTTCAGCCAGAAAATAAGCTTATACAAATCATCATCAATAAGAGGCTTGTCATCCTTTATTTCGATAACCTTTTTAAGTCTTACTCCGGGATGCTCATCGTTTATACGCAAAATTACACCCTGGCGGCGTGCGTTACCGTTACCGAAAGGAACAATAACACGAACACCGGGAAAAACCCTATCTACCAAATCGTAAGGAACTGCGTAATCATACAGTTTATCAAAATGGTACACTGTATTTTCAAGTGCAACTCCTACAGTAATATCTTCAGGCATAACGGTCAGATGTTTCTGATTTCTTCAGGCTCAACAAGCACATAATCGCCGTTGATAAACTCATTAAGTGCGATGCTTACAGGCTTCTCAATAAGTGACTCCTTCTGCTCTACAGCTTCATCTGAAATTGCACGAGCACGCTTTGCCGTTGCAATTACAAGAGAATAGCGGCTTGTATGGTTCTTAAGCACACCGCTGAGATCGGGATTGAATTTCATTTCGTTTTTCTTTGTTTCTGACATTGTACTTTTCTCCTTTTAAAGGTTTTTGATAATATTATAAATTTCATCAATTGCGCGCTGAGCATCATCATTGACAACACGGTAATCAAACTCATCTTGTCTGGCTAACTCAATCGGTGCAATTTTAAGACGGCTCTCAATAACTTCCGGTGCATCTGTCTTCCTGCCACGAAGCCTTCTTTCAAGTTCTTCAAGTGATGGAGGAATAATAAAAATGCTAACACTTTCCGGAAATTTTTCTCTTACTTTTTCGGCACCCTGAACCTCAATTTCAAGGAAAACGGTTTTACCCTCATCAATACATTTTTCAATAAACGATCTTGGCGTACCGTAATAATTACCGTTGAACTGAGCATATTCGATAAACTGATCTTCTGCGATCAATTGTTCAAATTGTTCACGACTAACGAAAAAATACTCAACTCCATCCTGCTCAGCACCTCTGGGGGGCCTTGTGGTCATAGAAACGGAAAGCACAAATAATCTGTCTTCATTCTTATCACGCTCAAAAAGCCCTTTGAGAATTGTGCCCTTGCCACAACCTGATGGAGCTGAAATGACAACAAGTTTTCCTTTATTATTCATCGTCAATTGTCTCCTCATCATCAATTCCGTCATCAAAATCATTGAGGCGGTTTGCAACTGTTTCAGATTGCAGGTAAGTAAGTATTACGTGATCACTGTCAGTAATAATAACCGCTCTGGTACGTCTGCCGTGGGTAGCATCAATAAGCATACCGCGTTCTTTACTGTCTTGTATGATACGCTTTATCGGAGCAGACTCGGGACTCACAATAGCAACAAGACGGTTTGCATTGACAAGATTACCGAATCCGATGTTTATCAGCTTCATTCTATCATTCCCCGTTTATTCAATATTCTGGATCTGCTCACGGATTTTTTCAACCTCTGCTTTAATATTAAGCACACGTTTTGTAATATCAACATCCTGAGCTTTTGAACCGATAGTGTTAGCCTCTCTGTTCATTTCCTGAGCAAGGAAATCAAGCTTTCTGCCAATCGGGTCACTGCTTTCAAGTAGCGAATGCAGTTGATCAATATGGCTGCGAAGCCTTACTGTCTCTTCAGCGACAGCTACCTTATCGGCAAAAATTGCCGCCTCGGTCAGCAGACGCTGCTCGTCCACATTGACATCACCGATGAGAGCCTTTATTCTCTCGAGAAGCTTATCGTTATACTCTTTAACCGTCTGCGGCGAGCGCTCTTCAATAAATTCAACATCGGAAATTATTGTTTTGCTTCGCGATATAACATCGGCCTTGAGTTTTTCGCCCTCAACCTCACGCATATGAATAAATGAATCCGCTGCTTCAAGAGCCACCCCTTTTACTGCCTCCCATACAGCCTCTTCATCAGCCGCAGCTTTACGCACAACAAAAATATCGTTACTGCACTTGGAAAGAGATGAAACAGAAATATCATCACGCAGATTATATCTTTCGGCAAGCTCCTTAAGTGCTTTATAATAACCACCTGCCAAAGAATGATTAACCTCAACAATGCAATCATCGGTATCAAGAGCACTGATCATAACATAGCACTCAACCTTACCTCTGAATATAACACTTTGAAGTAAAGTTTTGAGTTTATCATCAAGAAAGCCGTATGTTCTCGGTGTTTTACAACCAAACTCAAAGCCCTTATGGTTAACGCTTTTAAGCTCAACAGAAATACTCATTCCGTCAATTTCTTTCTGAGCCCTACCGAAGCCCGTCATGCTTTTAATCATTACGCTTCAAACTCCTTATATATAAAACATTACATTATAATATTATTTTCAATTTTAACAAAACAACTTAACACAAGTCAATAAAATGACATTTTATGACATCTGATTTTGCTTGCATCCGCAACAGCCCGCAAGCAAGAAAGGTATCTCACCGTAAAGCACATCATTCTTTGCAACGAATCCGAGCGATTTTGCAACGTTCACAAAAGCATCGGAAAGATAATTGCAGGCGTAGCTGTTACGATTGGAGGCAGCAGTCAGCGCACTGCGGATAAGGCCTTCTGCTGTTTCATCGTTAATCGCTTCAATTGTATTCAATGAGCAATGCGTCGGTGTATCCAAATTTAATGAAACACAGCCTGTCTGCTCACCGTTTTCAAATGAACGGTATATCACAGTATTTTCGTTTATATCAGGTTTAAATTCAATCATCACGACGACCTGCCCTTTCTGCCGCAAGCATGAGCTTGCGCACCTCTTCTTCATCCAGATCACGCCATTTGCCCTGAGGTAACATACCAAGTTTTATCGAACCTACAGCAGTTCTTTTAAGCCTTGCAACCTCTATGCCAAGCTCCTCAAACATACGTCTGATCTGACGGTTTCTGCCTTCAAAAATTATAACTTCAACTACAACTCTGCCCTCAGATTTATCAATAACACGAAGGCTAGCAGGCGCAGTCATCCTACCGTCAATTTCAATACCATCCTGAAAAGCAGCAATCTGTTCATCGGTTATTTTAGGACGGATTGTTACTCTGTAAGTTTTGGGAACATGACGGGTAGGATGTGTCATAGCGTTTGAAAATGCACCGTCGTTAGTCATCAGGAGCATACCTTCAGACTCACGATCAAGCCGACCGACAGGATAAACACGCACACCGACATCTTTTACAAGCTCTGCAACACATTTTCTGCCCTGCTCGTCCTGCATTGTTGTTATATAACCTCTCGGTTTATGCAGGAGAATGTACCTAAGATTATCTTGAACTGTGATTTTTCGACCCTTAACAGTCACCTTGTCCTTTTTGGGATCAACCTTATCGCCTATATGCGCAACTGAGCCGTTTACTTTAACAAGCCCCTGCTCAATCATTTCCTCACATTTTCTGCGAGAAGCAATACCGTTATCAGCCATATACTTCTGTAATCTGACGAGGTTATTTGGCATAATTTTCACCGACAGCTAACGGGCTGTCTGCCTTTCTCTAAAAAAATTTTGAATTTTCAGCCACAATTCGCTGAAAAACGACTTTACACTTAATAAAATATTTGGTTCTGAATCGGACGGCAAAGTAACCGCAGCTACAGACTCATTTGCAACTACAGGAATTTCTGCAACAGTTTTGCCGTTTAATAATACACGCACACATCCAACAACCTCACCGCATTCCACGGGAGCAAACTCAAACTTTTTCAATAACAGTTGAGTTGTAACCGCATTTTGATTGCAATTTGAGGCAATCCTTACAGGCATAGCTGTTGATAGAGCAACGTTTTTTATTTCTGCACCGTAAATCTCAAGCTCCGGCAAAGATATGCTGATATCCTTAATCGACACGCATTGAAAGCCGTATTCCAAAAGTTTGCGATGATCGTTCCAATCGTCCGGAGCGTTAAGCGTAACGCAAACAAGCGTAACGCCGTCACGCTCTGCAGCAGAAACAAGACAGCGGCCACTTTTTTTGGTAAACCCTGTCTTAATTCCTATTGCTCCATCAAAGCTTTTCAGAAGCCTATTATGATTTGACAAATAACGAACGTACGGCTCATTTCCATAGCAAAGCTTGGCGCTTACCGAACTGCAAGCTTCACGGAACTGCAAATTCCGTAAAGCGTAGCAACCCAATAATGCCATATCATACGCTGTTGAATAATGATCAGGGGCATCAAGACCCGAAGGAGTTACAAAATGTGTATCATACATCCCAATCTGCAATGCTTTGCCGTTCATGCGGTCTGCAAATGCTTCAATACTACCGTCAACAGAGATAGCAGCCGCATTTGCAGCATCGTTGCCTGAAGCTAAAAGCATACCGTAAACAAGATCATGAAATGTAACCTTGTCGCCCGCTTGCAGACCCATAGAAGTACCCTCGACATTAACCATCTGCTCAGTTGCAACAACTGTTCTGTTGGGAGTTGCACACTCCAGAGTGAGCAAAGCTGTCATTATTTTGGTTGTGCTTGCCATAGAACGTTTGATATATGCATTCTTTTCAAAAACAACTTCATTTGTATCTGCAACCATCAACACAGCAGAGCTTGCCGAAACTTCAGGTTCAGATGCACTGCACATAAACGAGAATAAGACAAGCAGAACAATAACGATAACACATTTTTTCATCCGATCACCGCCGACATATAATCATTAAACTATATGCGGCGGTATAAGAATGATTACAGGATATCTGTGCCTGTTGCCTCCTGAGCTTTCGCTTCCTTGCTCTTGTTTATAAGTCCTGATACTGTATCAACAACTTCAGGAACAACGCTGATGATCTTTTCAGCAGGATTATCGCCCGAGGGAACGGACTTAATTGTAACATTGCCGTTATTGATAATAACAAATGCAACGGGAGTGATTGTGATACCGGCACCGCCGCCACCGCCAAAGAGCTCAACATTTGACTTTGAGGGGAAATCTGAACCACCTGATGCAAAGCCGTATGTAACCTTGGAAACGGGGATTATGGTGATACCGTCTGCTGAAAATACGGGTTCACCTACGATTGTGCTGACATCGACAAGGTCACGGATCTTATCAATCGCTGTACCGAGGATGCCTGATGCTGACTGTTCTTTCATGTTTATTGTCCTCCTTGAGTATTATTTGTATTATTGTTTTCAGTTACCTGAGGTTGTATTTTTTTCTCAGGCGCTGAAGATTTATCATTACCAAGCAGTTTTAAAACCACTTTGAATAATAATTTGAACGCAAGTACAACCAGAGCGTTAGTAATAAAAATGGGTCTGATTGAAATAACTGTCTTAAAAACAGCGGTCTTATCTTTTGCCATAAAATTAGGCTGAATATCACAGCAATAGTCCTTAACTTTGCAAGTGCTTGTAATAAGTCCCATTGCAGGAAAAACATATGAACAGGTTTTGCCGTAGAGTATAGCTGTTTCGGCCGAATCACCTGCACCAACTGTAAGGTAAAGCTTAAGTTCATGAAAAACCAGATGCTTGAATACTGAGCCAAACATACCGCGTATAGCAGAAACCGTATCATTTAGAAGCTGCATTACACCGGAAAAGCCTTGATTCTTGTAAAATTTTACAAGAATATTATCTTCCTTCGGCTTGTTTTCTGCTTGGCTTGCCGCAGTTTTTTCTTCTTTCTGTTTTTTCGGCTTTTCTTCTTTTTTCTTCTTTTCTTTCTGCGGTTTTTCTTTACCGGCTTCCTCTTCAGGCTTTGGCAATATTTTCTTTTTTATAAACAGCCATTTTACATCAACCTTAAACTCTTCGTTATATGTAAGCGAAACTGTAAATTTGATTGAAAACAGTATAACAATCAGAGCTACAATAGCTAAAATTATATATAATGCAACCAAATCCTCACCCCGATCCAAAAATTAAATTCAGATTAATTAAAGTCTTCGTTAAAAACATCATCGTCTGCTTCAGAAACAAGGTTTTCATTATCTTCAGGAAGAACAACAGTTTCTGTTTTATTCGAACCGGATGATGTATCCCCGGATTTCAGAGCTTGTTTAAGCTCATCTTCGTTTTTCTCAGGCAAAGGCGGTAACTCGCCTAAATCAGACACGCAAAAACACCTGAGAAAATCTGCTGTTGTGCCATAGATTAAAGGTCTTCCGGGCAATTCAAGCCTACCCTTTTCTTCAATAAGGCCGCGCTGACAAAGTGTCGATATAACACCGGAGCAATCAACACCTCTTACCTGCTCAACAAATGATTTTGTAACCGGCTGATTATAGGCAATTACGGCAAGCACTTCAAACGCTGCACCGGACAACGGTGTATTTCGCTTAAGATCGAGAATTTCACGAATAAGCGGTGCAAATTCCTGACGCGAGCACATCTGAGCCTTATCGCCAAGCTTCATTACGCAAAGTCCGCTGCCTGTTTCATCAAGCTTATCGGCAAGGTTAAGTAATATATTTTCAACCTGCTCAGCATCACAGCCGAGCACTTCTGCAATTCTGATTATTTCAAGCGGCTCACCTGAAGCAAACAGCATCGCTTCTACCGCCGCATTCAACTCTTTTGCATTCATTGCGCTTCTCCTTCTTCAATAAGTTCAATAGTTGCGGTTGTTTTTTCTCCTTCAATATAAATCTGCTTTGACTTGACTAGTGACAGAATTGCAAGGAAGGTAGCAACCATCTCCGAGCGAGAAGCAGAATTTTGAAAGAAATACTCAATATTGCGTTTCTCGCCAACTCTGAGCTGAGAAAGAATTATACTGACTCTTGAGCCAACCGAAACAATTTTCGCAGCAACAATTTTTGTAAAAGCTTCAACAGGCGGAGGAAGCTTACGCATACTTTTGCCTATTGCAGAAATATACGCCTTAAGAAGTTCATCCGGTGCATGGGTGCGCGTATAAGTCATATCTGCTTCAATTTTTTCAGGTGGAGTTTCGATATAATCAAAACCTTTGGCAATATCGGAAAGCTTGCCTGCCATTAGCTGACAGTCAGCATACTCGCTTAGCTCACCCCTGAGCTCTTCCTGCAGCTTTTCACCATCGTCATAAACAGGAAGCAGGGATACCGTTTTTATATATACAAGCCTTGCCGCCATTTCAAGAAATT
Source organism: Acutalibacteraceae bacterium (assembly GCA_045579585.1). Classification (GTDB taxonomy): domain Bacteria; phylum Bacillota; class Clostridia; order Oscillospirales; family Acutalibacteraceae; genus UBA8612. The sequence continues at coordinate 71,000 of JAZNMK010000017.1, read as the reverse complement.
CGCTGGCAATTTCCATATCTTCAAGCTGCATAGCACGTATATACTCGATATATTGGTCGATCAGCTCTGTTATAACAACGTCATTAATACTGACTTTGTGCTTGCTTATAAGGAAGAGCAACAGGTCAAGCGGACCCTCAAAATTTTCGGTTTTATACTGAATAGATTCCAAAAAAATTCTACCCCTTTAAAAATCAGGTAATAAATGCAAACGGGAGACCGGCAAGAAAACTCAACGCACTGTAAACCCAACCGGCAAGAAGTGATAACGGACCGGAAAGAACATTAGTGAAGAGCAGAACCAGAATAATAATCATAATGATTCGCTCGTATTTCATTATTTTGTAATACAGATTATCAGGAAGTATGACGCTTACAATTCTGGAACCGTCAAGCGGAGGCACTGGCAAAAGATTAAACACTGCAAGATTAATATTTATCAAAGCGCAGAAGCTAAAGAAATACATAACAATCTGTATTATCAAAAACAAATCTGAGCTTACATAAAAACTGATTAACTGAACGGCATTCAGAAGGAACAAAGAAACAAAAGCCATAATCAGGTTAGAAAGCGGACCTGCAAGAGCAACAGCTGCCATACATCGCTTCGCATATCCGGAATCATAAACTGTATCACTGCCAAAATTATACACGTTATCCGCCTGATTGCTTTTTCTCTTCTTGCGGAAGTTGCGCATGTTTACAGGCACTGCCTTTGCATAACCAAAGCCGCATAACAAAGTCATAAGTGCACCTATCGGATCGATATGTGCAAACGGTGAAAGCGTTAATCTTCCCTTTAATCTGGCAGTTTTGTCGCCAAACTTATCTGCAACAAAAGCATGGGCAAATTCATGAATCGGAAGAACACAGATAATAACGAATACACGCACAAGGAACTTCATTATTATTTCGATCGCACTTCCGTCACCGGTAACAGATCTAATTAAATCAATCAACATTTTTCATTACTCCAAAATTTTATCTTTTGCGATAACGACACGGTCATTACCGTAATAATCTTTGATAACGTTAACGTTTTTAAAATATCTTCTGAAAATAAGGCATACGTCATTCCCCTGCTCTTCACCTATTTCAACAGCAACCATGCCGCCGAGTTTGACCGCAGAGAACCATTTTTCTGCAATGGCACGGTAAAAATCAAGCCCGTCTTCGCCACCGTCAAGCGCCATATGAGGCTCAGAAAGAACTTCACGCTGGAGGCTCTTAATAACATCTGTCCTGATATATGGCGGATTTGACAGCAAAATATCGCATGTTTTTCCACCGAACAAACCGGCACCGTCAAACAAATCACCTTTGACAACGCTTACGTTGTCTGTTTGGTTATGATTTTTGTTTTTAATCAGATAGCTCAAAGCCTTATCAGACTTTTCGAGAGCTGTAACATCAGACCCGGGCAAAAGCTTAGCTAAAGTAATTCCTATGCATCCACTTCCGGAGCACAAATCAAAGCAGGTAATATTTTGTCTGCTTTCTGCAAAACTAAGCGCTATATCAATAAGCAATTCTGTTTCAGGACGCGGAATCAAAACTCCGTCACCAACAAAAAACTGCAGTCCGTAGAATTCCCACTTGCCTAGTATATACTGAAGCGGTTCACCGTTTATACGGCGCTGAGCAAAGCTTTCGGCCTTTTGTACGGTTTCACTGTCAATTTCGCGATCGCTCATTATTCTAAGCACTGAATTATCAACGCCTGTAAGATCAGCGGCAATACAGTCGGCTTCAAATTCTGCTTCTTCAAACGAACAGCAAGCAAGCTCCAGACTTAATTTTTTTCTCAAATCTTTAAGTTTCATCGGATTCATCTTTGCTGTTATCTTCAGTCTTATCCTGTGCAGGCGGTTCTATAACTGCTTTAATAGCAGCTATACCAACCTCGATAATATCGTCCTCAGGTTCTTTGGTTGTGATGCGCTGCATCAGAAGACCGGGAGCCGAAAGAACCCTTGTAAAAACATTGTCGTGCTTACCGGCAAGGCGTATACACTCATAACCGATACTCATAATCAGTGGGAGCATTGCAACCTTCACGGCTATCCACAGCCAAAGGCTTGTCTCTCTGATCTCCGGGAATAAAACATTGATAACAGAAGAAATTACTATACTCAGAATAAGCGTAATGAAAATAAAGCTTGTACCGCAACGGGGATGAAAACGCTTCTGTTTGCGTACGTTTTCAACAGTAAGCTCCAGTCCGTGCTCAACACAGAAAATAGACTTATGCTCTGCACCGTGATACTTGAAAACGCGCTTTATATCACTCATCTGTGAGACACCCCACATATATAAGATAAAGATGATCATACGCATTGATCCCTCGATTAAAGGAATATAACGGTCAAGCGTACCGTGTGCGAGATATTTGTTGATAAGGTCTGATAGAAGCGTAGGCAGATAGAAGAAAATCACAAAAGCAATACCAAATCCGAGCACCATAGCTACAGCACCGATTACCGCCATCATTTTGGGGCCAAAATGCTTGCTAAGCCATTTGTCAAGCTTTGACATTTCCTCCTCATTAGTATCTGAAGTATCAAAAGCGGTCTTTTCGGCTGACTCCATCATACATTTATATCCGAAAAGCATCTGCTCAACAAAGCTTATAGGGCCACGGATAAACGGAGCCTTAAGGAACTTAAACTTATCGGTTATTGAATGCACCTCTTTACGAGTGAGGTCAATTGAACCGTCAGGCATTCTGCAAGCCATTGCGGCGCCATAAGGACCTTTCATCATAATACCCTCTATCAGCGCTTCACCGCCGACACCGGAGTATTTAATCTTTGCTTCTTTACTCATTTCATTGTTCCTTCCTTTATCGTATATTTACATTTACTCAAGTGTAACTTCCGGAGATTCTACCGGCTCAACCGGCAAAGTTACCGTCACGGTAGTACCCTCACCCAAAACACTGTTAATTTCCAATTTTCCGTCATGCAGCTTAATTATTTCGTCAGCAACGGCAAGCCCGATGCCTGTACCGTGAACCGACATATTGGCACGGAAAAACTTTGCAGTAACTCTCGGAATATTTTCCGGAGCAATACCGCAACCCGTATCGGTAAAAAATATCACAAGCTCGTTATTGTGAATTTCAGCAAGAACTATAACCTTTCCTCCGTGCTCGTTATATTTAATTGCATTATCGAGCAGATTTACAAAAACCTGTCGAATTTTGGGAGCGTCACCAAGCATTGGTAAAGGTAGATGCGGCACGTTGTAGATTACTTCAATACCCTCTCTGACTGCTCTGTCCTTAAACGTAAACACAGCATCGTCAAGCTCAGCCAAAACATCGATTTTCGACTTATTGAGTTGCATTTTTCCGTTTTGCATACGCGAGAAATCCAAAAGCTCCTCAACCATATCCGACAATCGCTGCGACTCACTGATAATAACCGACATACCTTTTTGTGTTGTTTCAGGGTCACTGTCACCAAGCTGAACTATGGTTTCGCCCCAACCTTTAATAGCTGTAAGCGGTGTACGAAGTTCGTGCGAAATTGTAGAAATAAAGTCGTTTTTCAGACTTTCTGTCTGACTGAGTTCATCAGCCATATTATTGAACGTTGCACAAAGCTGATCAATCTCATCGTGCATACCGCCTGTATTTACTCTTGCCGAAAGATCTCCTCTGGCAATTCTTTCAGCAGTTTCATTAACCTGAAGCACAGGACGTACTATTGACCTAATAAAGAATCTGCCGGAAGCGAAAACAAAAAGCAGAACAACAGCCGCAATAAAAAAGACCAATAAAGCAATAAAAGCAAGTGTTCTGTCCACATCTTCTAACGAAGAAATATAGCGAACCGCACCGGCATACTCACCCTTTACATTGGGTATCATTGCGGTAATTGCCATAACTTTTTCACCGTTGGAAAGCCTGCCCGTCCATTTGCCTTTGTCGGTTTCAGAGGTTTTGGCAAATTCATAATCGGGCATAACTGCTTGTGCATCAATATCAAAGCCCGATGAAGAAACTATCGGCTTACCGTTTTTATCTATAACCCATACTTCCATCAGCTCTTTATCGGAAAAGTCTTCAACAAAGTTGATGGCGCCGGAAATAAATGTATCGTCATTACTGCCGATATACTGGGAAAAATAGGAATTAACCAGATCGGAAGCTCTTGAATCAAGAGTCATCTCCACATAATTGTAATAATGGCTGAGAATAAGAAAAACAGATGAAAAAGCAATTATAAGTATAATTCCCGCAATAACACAAAATGTGCCAAAAAACCAACGTTTTGAAATGCCGCTGATTCGTTTCACCGTTTTCCCTCCTACTCTTAATGTAAATTATGTTTTAAAACCTGATCAGGATATCCACTTATATCCCATACCCCAGACTGTTGTAAGATGAACCGGATTTGACGGAACATCCTCAACCTTCATTCTGAGTCTTCTTATGTTAACATCGACTACCTTATCTTCGCCAAAGTAATTTTCTCCCCAAACGTGTGCGAGAATATCGTTTCTGTCAAGCGCAGCACCCTGGTTAGAAAGAAAATACTCCATAATCTGGAATTCAACCTGTGTTAACTCAATAAGCACACCGTTTTTTGTAAGTGTGCGGTTACGAAGATTAAGGGCAAATTCACCGCTGCGAAGTATATATTCACTGTCCGTTGTTTTTTCATTCAATTTGCTTGCAATGCTTACGCGTCTGTACAATGCATCAACTCTTGCCATAAGTTCAGAGGGAGAAAACGGCTTGGTAACATAATCGTCGGCACCCATCATAAGTCCGGTTATCTTATCCATTTCCTGGGTTTTTGCCGTAAGCATAATGATACCGATGTTATCGTTTTTTGAGCGAAGTTCTTTGCAAACCGAAAGCCCGTCCATCTCAGGCATCATTATATCAAGAATCGCAATATCAATTTCCTCTTCAGCACTGTTAAAAGCTTCAAGTGCCTGCAATCCATTTTCGGCCTGAGTTACCTTGTAACCGCTTCGCTTAAGATTAATAACAATAAACTCTCTGATAGCAGCCTCATCTTCGGCAACAAGAATGTGTTTCATAAAATTCACCCCATAATCAAATATTCAACGAGAAATAGGTTGATATATCAACAGAATTTATACCGGCATCAAGTCCTGCCTGCGTGATGGTATAATAATAAACCGTATTATTCTGAACCAAAAGCATATCTGTAATGCCGGAGTTTTTACTGTCCCACTCATCTATATCGCAAGCACTGATACAGAACAGAGGCTCATCCTTTGTGTTGACAAAGCACCACGTTCTAAGTGCATTTTCACTTCTGACATAAACCTTGTTCCGCCAAGATTCAGGAAAATAAAGCATATAGTTTTCAAGAAGATTAACAACGTAATATTCACAGGCAACCAACCCTGTACTAGTAACCTTGCACCAAGCAAGCAGATAGCCCAATGAAGTATCGCTGTTGATACTTTCGGACATCAGTTTACGAAGAGGAATTTCAACTATGCCGTCATCATCAATATCGCGGCAAAGCAAATCGCTGCTTCTCAATGTCAAATCAGGAGAATCCGAAACATCCAGCACCGACTCAAGCTTATGTGATTCGGGATTCCATGAAACCACCTGAGTTATGCACTGACCGTCACTGATTTCAGCATCAATGAAAAATCTCGGCAAAGCGTCTTGTGTCGGATAATCGTAAAGCATTGAAGAAAGAGAAATAATTCTGTCATCCAACACAAATTCATTAAGTAACATTACTTCGTCTTTTTCGTTAATATCGATCAGCCTGAGCGTTGAGCCGCCCGAAGAACGGGTTGCATTACGATAAGCAACAAGAAGTTGTTTGCTGTTTGTTCCGTACACGTCAGCAAGTGCCATAAGATCATACGGTTCACTGATACAAGCTGAAACGGTAAGAAGCGACTGCTCAAACCCTGAGGTATATACCGACAGCACCTTCTGCGACTTATCGTCAAAGAGGAACCAGGTAACTACAATTTCTTCATCGCCGTCGCTGTTAAGATCGGCAAAATCGACATTGAGCACACCGCTGCCGTTTCCGGCAAAATCAGAAACCAGGAGCCAATCTTCACCGGATTTTGTCAGAACACACATCCTCGCAGCAGAAATATCGTTATTGTTCACATAGAAAACGATTGCTTCATCAGAAGCATCAGCATTTATATCACGAATAGTGATTGCGGAATGATATTCACCGGACTCGGGTGAACGGTAAGATATCTGGTTACCCAGAAGCTTGTTTATGGAATTTTTAAGTTCACTTTCTACCAAAGTGTGAGGAGGCCGCATAAGACTTTCGATGGACCTGAGTTCAAACGAACAGCCACTGAGCGTAATACTCACAAGAAGAAGAACCGACACAATAGTTGCAATAATTTTTTTCAAATCCATCACCTCCTTGTTAAAGCGTTAATACTTATTTGATTCGGACGGTATAATTTCCGTAAACCCAACAGTCATTGCTGTTTTTAACATTAACCTTGGCAACAACACTCTGACTAACTGCGGTTACATCAATATTTGACAAATCCACCACTACTTCAATGTCTGCAACCTTAATCTTATCAAGTGAAGCAGCCTGACCGACAACGACGACCGATCCTATTGAATCCTGAATTTCAGACACCTCGTATCCATCAGGCGCATTTACAAAACTGATATTACCGTCAGGTATAGCAAAAGTTCGCTGCGAACATCCGGTTATATCAACAACAATTTCAAATGTATCAACATCATCGATAAGGTGCACCGAAGGAATTGAAGCTGCATCTATCGAAATTGTATTTTTGCCCGGCTTAAGTTGAGCAAAGTCAATTGTCGCAACAGCTATAGTATCCGGAACGCTGTTTTTATCAACGCCCTGTATTCCCGCCTTTATGAACGAAGGCGATACGGTATAAGAAAAACCGTTTTCAAGGTAAGCCAAAGGTGTGTTTTTAAAGGAAACAGACGTCGGCCTTTCGGTTTCAAAATATACAGGCTGAGTAACGGTAACCTCAGAATTACCGTAGTTGAAGCTGAGATAATGAAGTGTTCCACCGTTCTCGTTATATGCCTTGATATCTGCAGCTTGTGTTTTGGTGGCATCAAGCGGACGCTCAACAGTCATTTCCGCAAATACATTTTTAATGCTGTCAATTTCGGTAGCCGGACCCGAAACAGTAACTTTATCAGCAGAAAGGAAAGGTGCTCCGGCGATGTAACCTGACTTGACAAGATCACCATCAGCAATAACCTTAGGTTCAAGCAGAAAATCAATTTCCTTGTAAACATCGAAATAAACTTCAATCTGCTGTTCGGAAACAGATACTATTTCGAACTCGTCATTTTCATTAATCTTTGTTGTTTTTAGAGCAAGAGTATGTTTGCCTGCAGAATCAACATAGGCGGTCTGAGCCACAACCTTGAAAGAATCTTTGTTTACTGAAGATGAATTAACAATATAACGTTTACCGGAAATTTCAATATCCACAGTAAAATCTGTCTGACCGAAAATTTCAAGATCAAACTGTGCAGGCACGCTGTTTGTAAGATCTATCCTTACGGGTACATCACGTATAACTGCAGTGTCGATAGGGCTGAGCGAAATCGCAACCACCAACCAGATAACGACTGCAAGAATGAAGGAAAAAACCATCAGCACTTTGTTATCGTAAAATATTTTATGTGTTATGTTTGCTATTTTGTTCATCAGGCTTTTTCGCCTCCTCTCACTTCTGTTTATTGAATTTATGCGCTATTTTAGCAAAAATCCCTTTTTTCTGCTCATCTTCTTTTGTTATCAGATAGTTCTGAAGGCTGTCTCGCAACTGAGCAGATGTAAGGCCGCGTTGAATTCTGCCATTATTTACTATCGAGATAGTTCCTGTCTCCTCAGAAACTACTACAACAACAGCATCACTTTCTTCGGACATACCGATTGCTGCACGGTGACGCGTACCCAACTCCTTACTGAGAGCATTGTTTTTAGTCAACGGTAAGATACAGCCCGCAGCCGCTACCCTATCTGCCCTGATTATGGCTGCTCCGTCATGAAGAGGAGTTTTCGGAAAGAACAACGTACCAATAAGTTCTTCTGTTGCAAGCGCATCAACAACAGTTCCTGTTTCGATTACCGAACCCAGAAGCGTCTGACGCTCAAAAACAATAAGAGCACCTGTTTTACTCTCACTCATAGAAGAAACCGAACGGCAGATTTCAGTAATCATTGTGTTGAGTTTTTCATTCATCAATTGGCGCGAGCTTTTGCCGATATTGAAAACCGAGATATTTGAAAAACCGCTTCTGCCAACACTCTCAAGTGCATGACGAATTTCCGGAGTGAATATGATAATCAAGAAAACAACCGCATTTGATGCAACACTACGGAAAAGATAAGAACTTGCTTGCATTTCAAGCACCGTTATAACCGCATACACAATTCCGAAAAGCAGTATTCCTTTAAAAAGCTGAATTGCTCTTGTTTCGCGAATAAACTTAACAACACTGAAAACTACAAAAGCAACAAGACATATATCTAAAAAGTCAGCAATACGGAAAGATCCGATAACTCCCAGAATCTGCTGAAACAAGCTTGCTATTTGATCTCGATAACTCATAGACAATATCACTCCATTCTTGAGTCTATATTATAACACGCGTATTATTATAATGCAAATAAAAATGAGTATTTTAATATAATTTTAATAAAAATATGACAAAAAACACCTTGTGCTGCAAAAGCAACACAAGGTGTTCAGAAAAAAGATCAGATTTAACAGGATCAGAACATCATTGAACGCACGAGCTGCTCACACTGTTCCTCATCCATAAGCTTGGGTACCGGATAAAGAGGATTGCCTTCGTACATTGCACGCTCGGCAATAGTCGGAATATCTTCTTCCTTTATGCAATCAAAAGATGCCGGAATTTTCATTCTGGAGTTCATTGCACAAATTTCATCGATAAAGAGCGCTGCTTTTTCCGCATCAGACATACCTGCAGTACCAAGGCCCGCAATATCAGCAAGCTCAGCAAGCTTACCGTGTATATCCTCACCATAATAACGGAGAACATAGGGAAGAATTATAGCATTTGCAAGACCGTGGGGTACGTTATAGAAACCGCCAAGGTTATGGGCAATTGCATGAACGTAACCGACATAAGCCTGAGTAAACGCAATACCTGCGAGGAAAGAAGCATTGAGCATATTATTTCGCGCTTCAATATTCTTCGGCTCATTATATGCGGTTTCGAGGTTATCGAAAATCATTTTAACTGCCTTTTCAGCAGCTGCTTTTGTTTCAGGAGTATTACTGCGGCCAATATAAGCCTCAACAGCGTGAGTGAGAGCGTCCATACCTGTTGTTGATGTGATATGCGGAGGCAGACCTACGGTAAGCTCGGGATCAAGAACAGCCATCTTGGGACGAAGGCAAGGATCATTGATTGCGAACTTCTCGTGTGTTTCGGGATTAACAATAACAGCAGCAATTGTTGTTTCGGAGCCTGTACCGGCAGTTGTGGGAACTGCATAGAGAGGAGGCAACTTTGTAAGAACCTTGAGTGTACCTCTCATTGAAGGGATAAGCTTATTCGGAGCTGCAACTCTGGCCGCGGCAACCTTTGCACAGTCCATCGGCGATCCGCCGCCAAATGCGATAACAGCCTCACAATTGTGATTGATGTAAAGCTCACGGGCTTCTTCAACATTTGGAATTGTGGGGTTAGGTTGTGTGCCGTCATAAACAACGTAGCTGATACCTTTTGCATCAAGACCTTCTTTAAGAGAATCGAGCAAGCCGAGTGCATGGAGACCCTTATCGGTAACTATCATAACATTTTTGATACCGTTGCCCTTAAGTACAGCGGGGAGTTTTTTCACGCTGCCCGGTCCTTTAATTGTCTGGGGGCCTGTCCAGTCAAGTGCCTTGCTTACTACTCTGAAAACAGCCTGATAGCTGCGGCAATAAGCACCGTAAATTTTGTTCATAATATCGCTCTCCTTTATACAGATTGTAATATCCAGTAATTATGCAAGACAAACTTTATAGCTACACCGAGCTAAATCTTCAGAATAAATGCACAAAGCCGCATCAGCCGATGCCTACCAGAGAAAGCACCGGAGCCAGCAAACCGTACATAGCAACTGCCATGATAACACCGGCAATAAAAACGCCAATTGCTATAACACCTGTAGATTTGCGCATAGGCATATTCATAAGTGCGGCTATCAGTGCTCCCGTCCAGCCGCCCGTGCCGGGCAACGGAATGGCAACAAATATTAAAAGCCCCCAAATACCGTACTTTTTTACGGTTTCGCTCTTTCTTTCCGAACGGTCTTCAAGCTTTTTGATTATTTTACCAAAAAAAGGTTTATTACGCAAGAAAATAAAAATTTTACGAATAAACAGGAGTATAAAGGGAATGGGAATCATATTAGCGATATAAGATATAACAAATGCCGGAACAAGCTCGACACCAAGCAGCTTCGCAGCAACAATGCCGCCTCTGAGCTCTAAAATCGGAAGCAAAGATACAATAAATACTATGAGTTCTTCAGGAATTTTATCCTGAAAAAAAACTACTATGCTTTGCGCTAGTGATTCAGCCATTTTACCCTCCGTTAATTTTCGCTTATGATACCGGTCCTGATCAAAAATTCATTTGCTTTTTCGAGAATTGATCTGTCATTCTCAAACTTAAGAGTTTTTATAGCTTTGGCATAATTAAGCCATATATAATCTTCAATTTCCTCTTGCTGAATTTTCGTCTGAGTATCAGACGTTGATGCAACAAAAATTGAAACAGATTTTTCTACCTTACCCTGAATGGTATACTCCGAAGTCGAAACAAAGCCGGGAATTATTTTAATTCTGATTCCTGTTTCTTCAAGAACTTCACGCTTTGCCGTTTCTTCTTTAGTTTCGCCGTTTTCTATATGTCCCTTTGGGAAGCCCCAATTGGCACTTCTCTTGTTTTTGATAAGAAGGTAACGCGTTTCGCCTGCTATATTGCGGAACACAACCGCACCGCAGCTGCTCTCATACAAGCATTCAATAGTATAATCATTCTCTTCACCTTCCGCAAACGCGATCGCACGGCGCACATCATTGACAATAAACCTTGTACTTTTCGGAGCAGCGACCCAAATTTTCTCACCACTTTTACGGTGAATGATCGCAATCACTCTGCCGTCAAAATTACGGACGGGATGATCAATACCCATTATGTACGCAAATCGAACAGATGAATGTGTATTATTCTCTACACGGCCAAAATTCAGCTCATAAATCAGGCCGTTTTCACTGTCCTGAGAGTGATAGGGTTTTGTAACATTTACCCGCACATATTTACCTAACATTCGGCAGTTTTTCTCCTTTCTTAAAAATCCAAACAATTCCACACATATGGATTAATTATATAACTAAATTCTGTCAATTACAAGATATATTTTAAAATATAGCAAAAAAATCGGGCAGAAATTTATCTGCCCGACAAAATCAATCACTTGCAAGTGCTTTTATATATCTTTTGAAGAAAACAACAGCTTCCCCTACCGTATCTACCGGTAAACGTTCATTTGTGCCGTGAGTGCAAAGAAGTAGCTTGGTATCCGCGATAAACGGTGAATATCTGTAAACGTTTTCACAAACGCGCTCGTAATAATACGCATCCGTTCCGCCCATAACGAGGTAAGGCGCTACAATAGCCTGAGGATAATCAGACATTGTAATATGCTCCAGCGCCTTGAAAGCACGTGAATCTGTCGGCGAGAAATTTGATGCTTCCTTTGCCTTAAGACACTTAACAATAATCTTTTTGTTCTTAACGACCTTATGGATATGCTCCTCGATATCCTTGGTTGTTGTGCCCGGCATTGCGCGGAAGTTGACAACAATGCATGAGCGCTGAGGAAGAACGTTAGCGGCAGGGCTGCCCTGAGCCATTGTTACACCGGTTGTGGTGCGTATAAGGCTCGCTCCCGGGGGAATAAGTTTAAGAATTTCTTTAATTACAGGATTGAGAAGCGGAAGATTGCAAGTAATGAGCTTTGCAGGATAGCTTACTCTCCTGCCGATTTTATCAAACAAATCGGTAAGGAACGGTAACATTTCAGCCTTGAACTGATTGTTCTCAAGGTCACGTATAACCTCTGCAAGCCGGCCTAAACCGCTGTGTTTTGGCGGCTGTGACGAGTGACCGCCTTTTGTTTCAACGGTTATCTCAAAATCGGCATATCCTTTTTCTGCAATACCGATTCCTGCAACAAACCCATCAATGATGCCCTTAACTTTTACGGGAAGAATTGCACCGCCTTCGTCAATTACACAGTCAAGATGAATGCCTCTGGATTTGAGGAGTTCAGCAATTGATCTGGCTCCGGAATGTTCCGAAGCAACAATCTCTTCATTATGGCCGAAACAAAGATAAACATCACGCACCGGTTTATATCCGTCAGCAATAAGCGTCTCGACAGCTTCCATAACGCAGATGAGATGGTTTTTCATATCCATTGCTCCTCTGCCCCAAATATATCCGTCATCCACATCACCGCTGAACGGCTCGTGTTCCCAATCCTGCTCCGTACCCTTAGAAATCGGAACAACATCCTGATGTGCTAAAAGAGCTATGGGATCGAGTGAAGAATCACTACCCTTCCAACAGTAAAGAAGACTCGCTCTGTCAACAACCTCTTTCTCAAGTGTTGATGCAACGAGAGGATATGCTTCATCAAGGAAAGTGTGAAAACGCTCAAACTCAGCCCAATCCATCTCGTCCGGATCAGGATAAGAAACTGTTTTATATGTAATTGCCTGACTGATGTGCTTAACCGCAAGGTCAGCATCACAGTTTTCCGCAGGAAGCTTTGCTGTTGTTACCTTTTCAGGCTTAAAAGCGGCCGCTTTTGCACAGTTTACTGCCGCAACGGCACCCAAGGCACCCAAAGCGAGTTTTGTTTTTACTTTCATAATTGCACCTCTCCGAATTTTTACTTTTCATCCGCAGGCCATATTCTATGGTGAAAGCAAGAGCTTCTGCCTTTATGGCAGGCATTACCAGTCTGATGCACTTTGATTAAAAGCGAATCGTTATCGCAATCAGCGTAGATACTTACCAGACGCTGTGAAGATTCACTGCTCTTTTTCCAAAGCTTATGACTCGACCTGCTGCAATACCAAACATAACCGGTATCAATAGTTTTCTGAAGCGATTCCTGACTCATAAAACCAACATTAAGAACCTTACCCGTATCTTTGCTTTTCACAATAACAGGAATCAAAGTATAACGCTGAAAATATTTTGAAATATCCATTCTCTAAACACCCAATTAAAAATCAAACAAACTAATCTGCATACTTTCAGGAATTCCATCTAAAGCACCTGCTTCACGCAATGCTGAAATAACACTGCTTGAAACACCTGCCCTGCGCTGAAATTCATCAACACACATAAACTCACCTTCACCGTCATCACGTGCAGCTGCAATAGCTTTTGCAGCATTTTCACCTGTGCCGTTAAGTGAAGAGAAAGCGAGACGTATTTTTCCTTCTTCGATTTTAAACACCGTTGCATCCGATTTATAAAGATCAATCGGCAAGAACTCAATACCTCTGGCCTTCATTTCGAGAAGAACCTGAAGTGCGGTATATTGAGAAAGCTCCTTGGGAGTCGCATCCTTGCCTTTTTCGGTAATTTCCTTCATCTTACGCCTTACCTGATCAATAGATGACATAATCAGTGTTGCATCAAGATCACCGCCTCGAACCGTAAGATACGCAGCATAATAAGCAACTTTATGATAAATTTTATACCAACCCAGTCGAAGTGCCGCAATAACGTAAGCAGCAGCATGAGCTTTCGGGAACATGTATTTGATCTTCATACAGGAATCAATATACCATTCCTCAACGCCGTGCTTTCTCATTTCAGCCATATGCTGTGGTGTAAGCAATTTTGTTGCGTTACCTTTACGAACAATTTCCATAATCTTGAAAGCCATATCAGGCTCCAAACCCTTGTGCATAAGGTAAACCATAATGTTATCTCGTGTTCCGATAACTTCCGAAATAGTACAAACATTATTGTGAATAAGCTCTTGAGCATTGCCAAGCCAAACATCCGTACCGTGAGAAAGTCCCGAAATCTGAAGCAAGTCAGCAAATCCCTTAGGCTGAGCTTCGAGAAGCATCTGCCTGACGAAGCTTGTACCCATTTCGGGAATTGAGAGAGTACCTGTTTCACAGTCAATATCCTCAGCCGTAATTCCGAGCGGTTCGGGGCTGACGATCATTTTGTAAAGCTGCTTATCACAAACATCTGCATCAAGCACGGAAACACCTGTAAAGTCCTCAAGGTACTTATAAAGCGTCGGCACATCGTGACCGAGATTATCAAGTTTAAGAATCGTATCGTGAAGCGCATGGAAATCGAAGTGAGTTGTAATAGATGCGGCGTCAACATCGTCCGCGGGATGCTGAACTGCCGTAAAATCCTCCGCTTCATATCTGTCAGGTACAATAACCATACCGCCGGGATGTTGGCCGGTAGTTCGTTTAATACCCGTACAACCCTTCATAAGCCTGTCTATCTCAGCGTTGTGGAGAGATATTCCTTTGGCTTCAAAATACTTTTTAACAAAACCGAACGCAGTTTTGTCGGCAACAGTCGATACGGTGCCGGCTTTGAAAACGTGCGATTTGCCGAAAAGCTCCTCTGTATAACGGTGTGCATAGAACTGATACTCACCCGAAAAGTTAAGGTCAATATCAGGTGATTTATCACCCTTAAAACCAAGGAACGTTTCAAACGGAATATCGTGTCCGTCACGAATCATAGGTTCACCGCAGACAGGACAGTTTTTGGGAGGCAGATCGAAACCTGAACCCACTTCACCCTTTAGAAAAAACTCGCTGTGCTTACACTTTTTGCAAAGGTAGAACGGTGCAAGCGGCATAACCTCAGAAATACCAGCCATTGAAGCGACAAAAGAAGAGCCGACAGAACCTCGCGAACCAACGTAATAGCCGTTATCCTCAGAGTTTTTAACTAACTTTTGTGCAATCATATAAAGAACGGCGAATCCGTTCTTTATGATAGAAGTAAGCTCTTTTTCAAGGCGCTTTGCAACATACTCGGGGACGGGATCACCAAACATACTTTTTGCTCTTTCCCAGCAAATACGCGTGAGTTCTTCTTCTGAACCCGGAATATCCGGGGGAAAGTTTCCGTTCGGAATAGGTATTATTCTGTCAACTGCATCGGCAATTTTGTTGGGATTTGTTATAACAACCTCACGTGCCGTATCTTCACCCAAATAAGCAAATTCATCAAGCATCTCCTGGGTTGTTCTGAAGTAGAGAGGCGCCTGCTCATCAGCATCCCTGAAGCCCTGACCGGCCATAAGTATAGCCCTGTAAATACTGTCTTCAGAGTCGATAAAATGCACATCACAAGTAGCAACAACGGGCTTGGAAAGTTTATCGGCTATATGAACAAGTTTTTTATTAAGCTTCTCAAGATCAAAATAGCTCTGAATATGGGGAAACTCTTCCGATCTGACGATGAAATCGTTGTTACCCAAAGGCTGAATTTCAATATAATCGTAAAAAGACGCGATATCAAGAAGTTTTGAATCCGGTTCGCCCCGGAGCATCGCCCTGAACAGTTCACCGGCCTCACAAGCACTGCCGATAATGAGTCCTTCACGGTGCTTTATAAGCTCACTTTTAGGAATCCTCGGACGTTTATAAAAATACTCAAGGTTGGAAAGCGTAATCAGCTTATAAAGATTTTTGAGACCGGTATTATTCTTTGCAATCAGAATAATATGATACGATGAGAGTTTTTTGTAATCGGTTTCATCGCCGTCAACATCATTGACAAGGTAGCCTTCCATACCGAAAATAAGCTTGATATCACTTCCCTTTGCTGCCTTTACAGCATCCGGATACGCCTGCACAACACCGTGATCGGTAATAGCTACAGCCTTATGTCCCCACTTAATTGCACGCTTTACAAGATCTTTGACATCAGTCATACCGTCCATTGCCGACATACGCGTATGCATATGCAGCTCCACGCGCTTTTCGGGAGCATCATCTGTCTTTGTAATTTTATCGATAATTGCAATTGCTCGTGCGTCAACAGTGTTCTCACGGGCATATTTATCATACATTACAACGCCTCGAAGAAGAACTGTCATACCGTCCTTAAGGTTTTCCGAGAGATATTCGGTATCAGACACCGAACCGAAAATTTTAGCAGAATACGAACCTGAGTTGTCAGAAAAATTAAACGTAATTATTCTGTTTCTTCCGTCTTTTGTAGTACGTGTTTCCAACGAAAAAACATCGCCCCAGACTATAACCGTGCCGCTTTCCTGAGAAATATCCGCAATTCTCACAGGATGCTTTGGAGGTATTTTTTCACCGTAAATAACCTTAGCATATTCTGTACATATCGGTAAATCCTCAAAAGTCGGTTTTATAACCTTAACTTCCACGGGCTTCACGGCAACTTTTTCATCTTCGATACGCTGCATTTCTTCGATAGAAACCGCATTAGCCTCTTCGCGAGCCATAACCGAGGCAACGACATTAATTCCGTATAATTCCTTAATAATGCTTGCAAGCTCTTTTTCGGCACCCATGCTCTTAAGCACGGCAGCACCGGCTGTGGAAACAACAAGCGTATATTTATTACCGTCAAGCTCAGAGTCGGAATCGCCAAGAAATCCTCCGGCAGGAATAATACGTTGCTTGAGCAGGTCATTCACCTTTTCGGGATCAACTTCAAAATGTGTTGGAGTTGGCAACGGATCAATATTCGGTAATTTTAAACGATTAATGTTAATTATTGCTCTTTCAAGCTGAAGCGCCTTGCAGAGTTCTTGCTCAACAACATTTTTATTGGGCACATCGTACGGAGCATCAAATACATCCATAACAAGCACGCGATCATTTGCATTTATATTAACTTCAATGTTTTCGTATTCAAGAAAGTCACGGCAAAGCTCAACACCGATAAGCGGCGCAAAAAGCTCAGCCAATGTTTTGCCATTCATTTTTTATTCCCTTTCGCTACATATTAGCAATCTCGTTCATTAATTCTTCAACAAGTTTATCTTCGCTAACCTTGCGAATTATTTCACCTTTTTTGAAAATAAGACCGCAACCGTCACCGCCGGCTATACCGATATCTGCCTCTCTTGCTTCACCGGGTCCGTTAACGGCACAGCCCATAACAGCAACCTTCAACGGTTTGTGGCAATCAGCAAGAAGCTCGGTAACTTTTCCTGCAATTTCAATCATATTAATTCTTGTTCTGCCGCAAGTCGGGCAAGAGACAATCTCAACACAGTTTTCCCTGAGGTTGAGAGCTTTGAGAATATCAATACCTGCCTTTACCTCTTCGACAGGTTCATCAGTAAGAGAAACACGGATTGTATCGCCTATTCCGTGAACCAACAGCGACCCTATACCCGCAGCAGATTTAATGATTCCCATATGTTTTGTGCCGGCTTCAGTAACACCGAGATGAAGCGGATAATTGCACATTGAAGCTACCGTTTCATAAGCGGCAACCGTATTCTGGACATTGGAAGATTTAATAGATATAACAATGTTGTTAAAATCAAATTTTTCGAGCAGTGAGGCATGATACATTGCGCTTTCAGCCATTGCCTGAGGAGTCGGAGAACCGTATTTAGCCAATATTTCTTTTTCAACCGAACCTGAATTCACACCGATTCTGATCGGCACACCTGCTGTCGCACATGAATCAGCTACGGCTTTAACCCTGTCTTCAGAGCCAATATTGCCGGGATTTATGCGAATTTTATCAACACCTGCACTTACACATTCAAGAGCAAGTTTATAATCAAAATGAATATCCGCAACAATGGGAACGGATACATTGTTTTTAAGTTCGTAAATAAGTTTAACGGCAGCCTTATCCGGCACTGCAGCACGAATGATGTCACAACCCGCAGCCTCAAGCTGTTTTGCCTGTGCAACACTGCCTTCAAAATCATCAGACCTTTTGCTGAGCATAGACTGAACAGCAACCGGCTCATTGCCGCCGATGAAAACATTACCGATTTTAACCTTGTGTGCTAAACGTCTTTCAAACAATGCACTCACCCTTTGATTAGTTTAAATATATCACTAAAAGTAATTATCGCCATAAACCCAAGCAACAGCACTAACGCAGCCGCATGGACCCAATTCTCGTATTTTGCAGGAACGGGTTTGCGGAAAATCATCTCAATAACAATAAAGAGAAGTCTGCCGCCATCAAGCGCAGGAATCGGCAAAAGATTAAAAACACCGATGTTTATTGATATAAATGCCATAAGATTTATAAGTGCCGAATAATCTGTACTTTTTGAAGATTCTTCAGCAATATCGGCAATCACACCAACCGTACCGACGGGGCCCGACATATCCTTAAGTCCGTATTTTCCGCTGATAAGATCACCCAAGCTCATCCATACCATTCTTGCAACGGAAGCTGTTTGTCTGACCGCACAGTTGCCGACAGTCCATGGATTTTTTTCCAGACCCAGTATTGTCATATCGTAAACAATCTTCTCTTCTCCGTCTTTTTCAACTTTTGTAAAACGCACATCGTTAAGTGTAATCTTTTCACCTGCACGCTTTACCGTAACTTCAAGCGAACCATCCGTATCGGTAAACATAAGATAAGTGAGATCTGAATCGGAAAACACCAGCCTTCCGTTTATCTTATAGATTTTATCTCCCGGTTTAAGACCGCTTGCCTCAAGCTGTGATCCTTCAGCAAAAGAATGTATTTGCGTTGTTCCGACCAGATCTTGCTGGCATATAAGAATTGCCAACAAAACTGTACCGAGAAAAATGTTTATAATTGCGCCTGCACAAACAATCAGGAAACGTTTCCACGGAGATTTACGGCAAAAGGCACGCTCATCACAGCTAGCCTCATCCTCGCCTTCCATACTCACGAATCCGCCTATGGGAAAAAGGCGCAATGAATACTGGGTTTCTTTACCTTTGCGTTTGAATATGGCAGGGCCCATACCGATAGCAAACTCATTTATTTTGACTTTAAAAAGTCTCGCGACGCTGAAATGGCCCAACTCATGCGACATTATAATAAAGCCGAAAAAAAGAATCGCCAGAATTATAGGCCAGGCTTTTTGCCATACAGCAGCCAAAGTATCAACTGAAATCAATAGGGATTTCCTCCTAAATACTGTTTCTTACAAACTCTCTCGCCCATTTATCTGTTTCCAGAACATCTTCGAGAGAATAATCATTTACTCGCACACAATTATCAAGAGCACTACCGACAAGACGGGCAATATCCATAAAACCAATTTTACCTTCACGGAAGAATTCATTTGCCATCTCGTTGGCTGAATTAACGGCAGCTGTACAAAGTCCGCCAAGCTCAATTGCACTTCTGCATATATTTATGCACTCAAACGTATCATAATCCGGTTTATCAAAAGTAAGAGTCTGCCATTCTTCAAGCCGTAACTGCTTTACAGGAGACTCAACGCGTTCAGGATAAGTCAATGCATATTGAATCGGAATTCGCATATCAGGAACACCGAGTTGAGCTATAACCGAATTATCGACAAATTCTATCAGAGAATGTACAATACTCTGACGGTGAACAACAATATCAACATCAGCCGGACGAACATCGAAAAGCCACACTGCTTCAATCAGCTCAAGACCCTTGTTCATCATCGAAGCAGAGTCAATCGTAATTTTAGCACCCATACTCCAGTTTGGATGTTTAAGAGCTTGCGCAACGGTAACACTTTCAAGCTCTTCACGCTTTTTCCCAAAGAAAGGGCCGCCTGAAGCAGTGAGAATTATACGCTTAAGCTCCCTTTTATTATTCATACCCTGAAGCGCCTGAAAAATTGCCGAATGCTCGCTATCTACAGGTAGAATATCAACACCTTTTTGCTTTGCCTTGTTCATCACAAGATGGCCGCCTGCAACGAGTGTCTCTTTATTCGCAAGCGCTATCTTACAACCTGATTCAATCGCATTGAGAGTAGGCACAAGACCTGCCATCCCCACAATACTGTTGAGCACAATGGCATCGCCGTTATCGGCAGCACATTCACTCACACCGTCAACACCTGAAAGGACCTTAATATCTGTATCTGCCAGTTTGACTCTAAGTTCAGTTGCAGCTTTTTCATCAGCCATCGCAACCAGTTTCGGTTTAAATTCACGCGCCTGTTTTTCAATTATATCAGTATTTTTTGATGCTGTAAGCGCATTTATTCTGTAACCGTGCATACGTGCAACATCAAGTGCCTGCTCACCTATTGAGCCTGTTGAACCAAGGACGGTTATCAATTTTTCTGCCATTTTCTCCTACCCTTTCAAAAAGGCGAAGCTGCTTTTCTCAAAGCAAACTTCGCCGTAAAAAATTCACTTATGAAAATACCTTGAGAGAAAAATACAAAACACAGTAAACAAACGGTGCTACTATACTTATACTATCAAGTCTGTCCATTATGCCACCATGGCCGGGAATCAGACTGCCAAAATCTTTGATACCGTAGTTACGTTTTATGGTAGATGCCATAAGGTCACCAAACATACTTACCACAGGTACAATAAATGAAAGAATAATCATAAACCATACCGGGAGTGGGAAATCCTTGTAGCAAGCCCAGTTGCAAACAAAGAGAGCGATTATGTTGATAACTGCGGAGCCTATAACACCGCCGATTGCACCCTCAACCGTCTTCTTGGGGCTTACTCTGGGACAAAGCTTATGTTTACCAAATTTGAGTCCTGTAAACAGCGCAAACGTATCAGCAAAAACCGCACCGGCAAGGCAGAACCAGATAAGGAATCTGAAATGGCCTCGTGTCAAAATGCCTGCATATTCGTCAACCATATTGCGCATACGAAGGAAACAACCGATTGCGGTAGGCATCACCAGCGAGAAAACAATTGACAAGCCTGCATGCTCAAACCTTGTTTTGCCAAAGTCGATAACAATTATTATCAGCGACAGTATAAAGTAGCCGATAAGTATCGGAAGCAATGGTATATCAAAGCTCACCATTTGCGAATAGCCGTGATACGCGATCACTAACCCCGAAAAGATGAGAGATAAAGCATAGAGCACCTTGTTAGTGACACCGATGCTCTTCATCAGTTCGTATACTGCCATCAAAGTTGCAACAAAAACAACAACATCAGGCAGAGGTGTAAACGGGAAAACTACTATCGCTATTCCAAGCAAGCCAAACAAAACACCAAACAGAACTCTGTTTTTCATAAAATCACCCAGTTTCTCAGACACCGCCAAAGCGCCTGTGGCGATGGGAATAGTCCTCAATCACCTTATCAAAATCTTCAGTAGTGAAATCCGGCCAGAGCTTATCGGTATACCAAAACTCGGAATAAGCTGATTGCCAGATCATAAAGTTAGAGATGCGCTGTTCACCGCTGGGGCGGACAATAATATCGGGCTCAGGCTGACCTGCCGTATAAAGTCCGTCAGAAATCATATCCTCAGTAATATCTTCGGGGTTCAGCTCACCGTTTTTTACACGCTGAGCAAGGCTTTTGACACTGTGAAGTATCTCTGCCCTGCCGCCGTAATTAACAGCAATATTGACCGTTGTCCGTGTCTTGGAACGAGATTCGTTCTCGGCAGTATCGAACAAATCAAGAATATCCTGAGGCATTCCATCGCGCTCTCCCATATAATGCATATGCATACCCTTCTGCTCATTTTCAGCTTTGCGCTGCTGAGCTTCGTGCAGATAATCACGAAAGATATTCATAAGAGCCGCTACCTCCTGCGGAGGACGTCGCCAGTTTTCTGTGGAAAAAGCGTAAAACGTCATACTTTTAATGCCGAGATCACAGCCGTACTCGCAAATTCTGCGGAACGTATCTGCACCGGCGATATGACCTTCTGAACGGGATAAGCCTCTTGATGTAGCCCAGCGGCCGTTACCGTCCATAATAAATCCGATATGGCTTGGTAACACGATGCTCATTGTCAGATCTCCATTACTTCTTTTTCTTTATCGCCTGATATGGTTTCGATCTCTTTGATGTACTTATCTGTCTTATCCTGAATCTGCTTCTCGCCTTCCTTGAGGTCATCCTCAGTAATCTCGGAAGCCTTCTCCATCTTCTTGAGCTTATCGATACAATCGCGGCGGATTGAACGGATGGCAACCTTTGAATCTTCAGCGGTAGCACGGATTGACTTAACAATTTCCTTACGTCTGTCCTCAGTGAGAGGCGGGAAAGTTAGACGGATAACTGTACCGTCGTTCTGGGGGTTGATGCCGATATCTGAGGCCTGGATAGCCTTTTCGATACCGCCGAGAACACTTTTATCCCAAGGTTGGATTGTAAGAATTCTTGCCTCGGCAACAGAAACTGCAGCAAGCTGATTTACGGGTGTGGGTGTGCCGTAGTAATCGACTCTGATTTTGTCGAGCACAGCAGCAGAAGCTCTGCCGGCTCTGATAGTAGCGTACTCACTTTTAAGAGCGCCTATTGTCTTTGTCATTTTTTCGTCTGCAAAGCTGTATACTGTTTTCATAACAAATTCTCCCTTATGTTTTATTCTTTTACAATTGTGCCTATTGCCTCACCTTTTACGGCTCTGAGAACATTCTCGGGGTCGTTAAGGTTGAATACGAGAATTGCAATACCGTTTTCACGACAGAGCGATGAAGCTGTGCTGTCCATAACCTTAAGGCCTTTAGCAAGAACCTCGGTATGAGTAAGCTCATCATACTTGACTGCATCGTCAAACTTGTTAGGGTCTTTATCATAAACGCCGTCAACGTTTGTTGCCTTGAAATAAACCTCTGCGCCGATTTCCGCAGCACGGAGCGCAGCGGTTGTATCAGTTGAGAAGAAGGGGCAACCTGTACCGCCGCCAAAAATAACTACCCTACCCTTTTCGAGGTGACGCACTGCAGCATCCTTGTTATATGTTTCGCAAATCTGAGGAATTGAAAGTGATGTCTGAACTCTGGCATCGACACCGAGCTGAGAAAGCGCATCACCCAGAGCAAGTGAATTCATAACCGTTGCAAGCATTCCGATATGGTCAGCTCTTGTTCTGTCCATATTCTCGCTTGATCTGCCGCGCCAAAAATTACCGCCGCCAACAACAACGCCAACCTGAACGCCGAGCTCACAGCACTCTTTGATAACACGGCACACCGACATAGTCATATCATTGTCGATTCCGTGCCCTTTTTCGCCTGCAAGAACCTCACCGCTTACTTTAAGCAGGATTCTTTTATATACAGTGCTCATTTCTGCTCACCCTTTCTTATTTTAATCTATCCACTATATTTTACTTTATAAAGGAGTATAAGTAAAGACTTAGTTAACAAAATTCAAATATAGTTTAAAATTTCACATAACATATCAGTTAACTCTGATAAAACTCATAGGTTCAACAGTGATACCGCTTACAGTAACGGGTTTATCAGTATAGTTAACATAAACCCTTGTTGTAGATTCATACTCCGTACAATAAACACCCTCTGACACCTGAGAGTGATCGGTTATTCTGGAAGCTCTCAACTCATTGAGAACTTCACCTGCCGCAAAGTACGAATCAAACATAGACGTAAGCAAACTGTCTGCCGAGAAGGTCTGAGCATACTTTTCACTGTCATCAAGTGAATCGTTGGTAATAACGTAACCGGGAATCGCACCGAACTCAACACAGCGAAGAAGCACCTTCTTACTATCAGAAGTCATATTGATACCATCATATGAAAACTCCACGATACCATGAAGAATTATCTGAACAAACGGCACCGATACATAAGAATCCGTTTCTGTACGTCCGCAGCTCATCGGCAACATAGAAACTATATCAGCATTTTTGAGCGAATAGAAATTACCGCCGCAAACCATAACAGGACTTTCTGTAGATAACGGTGCGGTTTTTGTAACATATTCTGAAACAACGTCTTCTCTGCTAATACCGGAATCAATCTCAGTGAAAGCGTACTTGCCAACATCTGTCAGGCAATAGCCCGTTGCATCGAACGAATCAAAGCGTTCAAGAACGGTAAGCACCGTACTCTCAAGCAAAGAAGATTTCACAAAATATCTTTCATTTGTCTTAATTTCAAAACCAGCGTCAGTGAACGGATCGTCAAAAGTTACCGCAAATTTATCGTTGTTTAGATTTTTGAGAGCCGCTGATGAGCCGGTATCACTGATAAGATCAACATCATAAAACACCTTGAAATTAAGGCTTGAAGCATACTTGTCCAGCTCCTCTGCGCCTGATTTCCCACCAAGTGAACTCATTGGTGAAGCATCGGCAGCGTAGCGTGAATTGAGACCACCGCTTAATGCACCGGAATATCTCAGGTAAACATTATCAATACCTTTGGACTTAATTCTGCCGAGAATATCTATAGCCTCACCGTAATCAGTAAGTTCTTTACCGAAGCGGAAAAATCCGCCTTTTGTGACCTTACCGACAACATTAACGAGAAGAGGCATATACTCTGTCTCTGCAACACTTCTTGTAGACAGTGTGTAATCACGGATAAGCTGCTCACGGCAAGCCGCAGCCATACCTGCATATGTTGCGTTTGCACCGCTGAGAAACCTGAAACAAATAGAAATATCACCAAAATAGCAAACATCGGAATAAATAAACTTACCTTCATCAATCTGGGTAAGAGCGGTTGAAAACACCGGACCTACACGGTTATAAGCACTACCGTTTGATGCTTTGTTGGCAGTGATTCTCGCAACAGATTCACCACTGCCTATAATCGCTGCAAACGCGTCTTTTCCGCTTTTCATACCGTAGGCGGCAACAACGCTTGAAAGCTGAGAAGATTCACCTATATCATTACCGTATACAGCTATGTCAACAGGAGCAATCTCCTCCTGTGATGCAGTATACATAAGCGCACCGCTGCCATCCGGAACAAGTATGTAATCGCCCTGCTGTGCAGTATCATCAGCGCCGAAATATTCAAGGAATCCGATATTTGTAAGCACATCGTCACTGCTTCCAAGGTTAATCCAGGAAAGGTCAGCATAAAAACAACCATCTTTGAGGTAATATGTTACGGTGACCTTATAGAGAATGCTACCGTTTGCTGCTGAACGATAGGCCTCATCCGTTGCACCGAGATCTATATTATCAAGCCAATCACCATTGTCAGTTATGAGGTATATAACTTCAAATCCATCATCGGTTTCATTGGTATACATACCACCCAAAGAAACACTGTTATCCTGAGAATTGAGACTATAGCGCTGATTGTTATGTACTATATTCAAGGCAACAACAGCAGCCTCATCAGAAAACGAGTCATACTCATTTAACTGAGGCAAAGATGACCAAAATTTACTGTCTTCACTGTTTGCAACATGTACGCCAACGGCACCGCTGTTCTCATCGAAAAGCAGTGTTATAAGACCTGATGTATCAATCTCTTTCAATCCATCCGTGGCGCAGTAATGCTGTGAAAGCTCCGCCGCTTGCACACGAATCGGATCAACCGTTGCATCGATACTACTGTAACTGATAGCCGCACCGGAACAACCGACACACGAAAGCAACATCGATAAGCATATTAACAAACTTACAATTTTTTTAGTTTTCGTTTTCAAGCAACCGTTCTCCTAAACATTCTGATTTATTAAACTCGCTGAATTTCACCTTCACCGAACGAACCGATACCCGGTTCCCCAAACTGTTTCAATATGTTGGACACCCGCAATATTTTTATCAATTTTGTCACGTATTCTGTTGATGTGAACCGTAACGGTTGACGTTTCACCAATCGAATCAAGGCCCCAAATCTCATAAAACAGATCGCCCTTGCTGAACACAATATCAGGATTCGAGGCAAGGTACCAAAGCAGATCAAATTCTTTGTTGGTCATAACTACCTCTTTATCATCAACCCATACTTTTCTTGTACTTTTACACAGCTTAAGTCCTACAAAATTCAGCACATTGATATTGCTGGTCTTTTTTGAAGAAATCACTTTATATCGTTCTATTCTGGCTTCAACCCTAGCGGCAAGTTCTCTGAAATTGAAAGGCTTGGTTATATAATCATCAGCACCAAGTGAAAAACCTTCTATAACATAGTCAGGCTCCTGCCTTGCAGTAACGAAAAGTATAGGTGTATCTTTATCTGCTCGAAGCTTTCTGCAAAATCCAAAGCCATCAAGACCGGGAAGCATAACATCGAGAATTATGAGACTGTAATCATTTTGCAAAGCTGAACCGTATCCGCTCAAACCATCGCTGCAAACATCTACGCAATAGCCGTTAGCTGTAAGATATTCACGCTCAAGTTCAGCTATCATAGCATCATCTTCTACTATAAGGATTTTCTCTTTCATAAATAAATTCTCCTGTTAAAACCACTTGACAGGTGCTTTATCCGTACGTTCCAGCAAAGCATATACGGTCAAACCGTTACCATTATTTTTCGCCCATACTCTCACATTGTTAAGGGAAAGAATCTGCTTTGCAATAAATAGACCGAGTCCACTGCCTTCATTAATATTCTGCCTCGCACGGTCACCGCGATAAAACATTTCAAAAAGCATATTTTCAGAACCCGGCTCAACTCCGACACCGTTGTCAATAAGCGAAAACAGAATTTTACCGTCATCAGTGTCTTCAAGTGTAATTTTAATTACACATTCTTCGTCGGGTTTCTTGTACTTTACAGAGTTATTGATAAGGTTGGCAAGTGCACGCTTGCAACTTTTAACATCAATCATTGATACAGGGTTATCAGTACACTTATCAGCAAATGAAATGCTAAAATTATTACCCATTGTAAGGTCAAGGTCGGAAACATAACGTTGAAGCACGCCACCGATATCTACAGGCTGTAGTTCCATAACGATATCATTCTCGTTATATTTTTCAATAGCAGCAAGGCTTTTCAGCATTATATTAATATCTTCCGTGTTACGTAGAATCATTGAGGCAAAGCGCCTTATGCTATCATCGTCTTTTACCATTCCATCCTCAATCATTGAAGCACACCCGTTGATACGGGTTATGGGAGTTGCAATATCGTGCATAAGACCGCTGAAATATATATATTTGAGTCTTTCCTCGTTTTTTTCGTGCTCACGGTATTCAATCAACTGAACACGGACACGCTCAACAGCTTTGAAAAGATCGCCTATCTCATCATCTTCGTCATGCACAACAGGTTCATCATAGTTATCCTGAGCAAAATTTACAATATGTTTCTCAATTTTCCTCAGCGGTTTTACAATTTTTTTGTTAACGAGTGATTCGTACACTCTTCTGAGAACCAAGAACAGAATCAGCACAATAATATTAAGTGCAAATGCTGTACCCATTATTATAAACGTAGTTGTAGAAAGAATCTCAAACTTTGGCGAGATTATAACGTAAATTAAGCCCGAAAAAATAAGAATATTTATGACTATGACAATAATTGCAACCGCAACAACCAATGAAAACGGTGAACTTTTGACAAGCACGGGCTTTTGATTTTTCTTTAATTTTTTCATACTTAGTATTTACCTGTTGACTGTTCGAAATAGCAGATCATATCCTTAACATCAAGCTTTGTGCCGTCGTCCGTAACGGCAATGCCGCTCATTCTGCCAAACATAATCTTTTCGTTTTGATGCACAACAAAAAAATCTCGCTTGTTTTCGCAGTAGTAAATAGGCTCAATCTGCATTTCAAAACGTTTATCATTTGAACGCACAGTACAAGTCTTATAATTGTCATCAACAGAAGGATAATCAATAAAAACCTTATCGAGCTTATAGCAAACACCGTTGTAAAAAAAGGCATTCTCCGTTGCTGCATCCGCATTTCCGAAACCGTAACCGATATTAAAACCAAAGGGTTTACCGTCAACAACAGCATTACCTACACAGTGGATACGTCTGGAATTTTTGGTCCATACCCCCCTGCCCCAATCAAGCACAGCAAAATCAGTATCGGAATTAAACTCAAACTTCTGAGAATTTACGGTAACACTTCCGTTAACAGGCATACATGGTATAACCTGATTACCGCAGAACTGTGTTTTATCATCATTCATAGGAATCAGCACGGAAACAGACTGAAACAAAGGATCGAACGTAAGATGCAGGTTCGCCTCCAGTGATGCATTAAACACACCGGAATATTTGCAATAAAGATGTCTGTCGGATGAATTCACAAGATACATAAAGGCGCAGAACAGATCCTTATACACACTGCTGCCGGATACAGTACTCTTTGGAAGAGTAATACTGCTGCCGTGAAGAGGCTTTGGGTTGTAAAGATCATATTTAGTCTTATTTTTTATATCATAAAAGCATGCACTCGCCTGACCCATCGCTCTGTTATCTGCAAGGTGCATTGTAAGTGCATAATCACCGCCGGAACTGATAAGAATATAACTGTCCCATTCTCTTATCTTCATTCTCTCGTTGCGAATATTACGTGACTGATAATCAAAAACAGGACCGGTTGCCCATCCTGCCTCAATTATTCTTCCCTGCTCATCCGGAAGAAGCTGAGTTTCGGTAAGCTTTTTCTGCATTGCGGTACCTCCGAAAATTAATTTAACGGTGAAAAAACTATGATAAAAAAACTAAAAGAATACTCATTTGTATATTTGCTTGGAGCTGCAATTTACAGTCTTATTGAAGTTTCTTTCCGAGGATTCACACACTGGACAATGGCACTGACAGGCGGGCTTGCCTATCTGCTCATTTATATTATGAACATCAAAGCAAAAACCCGCAGTCTTATTCTCAGATGTCTTGCCGGGTGTGCCATAATAACAGCTTTGGAATTCGCTGTAGGGTGTATCGTCAACCGTAAATTCCATATGAATGTATGGGATTACTCACATCAGCCGGGTCATTTGCTCGGCCAGATATGCCCACTGTTTTCGGCAATATGGTTTCTACTGAGCTTTCCTGCCATGTTGCTTTCTTTTTTCATTAAAGGAAGGTTGTTTTCAGTTAACTCAAAACGAAATTAACTGTTTTTAAAGTAATTAACAAGCCCGTCAACTGTACCTTGTGCAAGTGCATTCTGAGTGCTGTCATTTGCAAGAGCTTTACACTCAACAACATTTGTTACAAAGCCATATTCAATAAGAACACTCGGACATTCCTCAATACGTGTTACCTTGAAGCCTTTAAACTTTGTGCCCCTGTCAGCTTTGCCTGCCATTGTCGGATTTGAAGCATAAACATTCTGCTTGTATGCAGAAACAATGCCTGCACTAAGATAGTGGGCAAGCGGATAAGAATAGCTCTTGTAATAATATGCTGTTGTGCCTGATACTGACGACGAAGTTTGTGAAGCATCGCAGTGAATTGCAACGAACACGTCGGGATTCTTTGCACGGCAAAGCGCTGCACGTTCCTCAAGGCTCATAGATTTTGACGATGATGAACGGGTCATAATTACAGTTGCGCCGAGCGCTTCGAGTTTGGATTTAACCTTGTTAGCTATTGAAAGGTTGATAGTGGCTTCATGAACGTTCTTATTGCCGACGATAGCCGCACCAATCGCACCCGGATCGTTTCCGCCGTGGCCCGGATCGAGCATAATAACTTTTCCGCTCAATGAACCGTTTGCACGCTCTTTGACAGAAAACGTAAGTGTACCGTCATTGTTGTAATAATACTTAATGCCGTAGAATCCGCCCGTCTTTTTAAGGTGCAGACGAAGCGTACACGTACCGTCGGCATTTGTAAGCCATTGTGCTTTTGAAATAACGGAAGTTTTAAGCTGAGGAGCCGCATCAACTTTTGTGGTGTGATAGAACACAATATCAACATATTCCGCTGTGAAATTCTTTACGCTGTATGGTCTGCCGGAAGTCTGTGTGTAATAAGCCTGCGGATATTCTCTCACATTAAACGGTACTTTCCACCTGGTTGTAAGAGTAATTCTGGTTTCGTCGGTATCTTTAACTACACCCACGGTACGTATTTCATTAGATGGCATATTATATCCCGAAGCGAGATATTCTACATCTTTCTGATAAACACGTCTGCCGGAAGAGAGAACATAGTACTTAATTCCGTCATATGAGCTTGTATTTACAACATAGTCGATCGTGCCCTTGGGCAGAGCTACAAAGTAAGGTACGGAAACATCATTCATCGTAGCAGACGGCAGAGTTTCGGAGTAATCGTTCTTGACAACTATCATCTTGGATTTACCCGATACTCCGTTATTCTTATACGGAGTCAACAGTTCAAAAACCTGTGGGGTCTGAGTAGTTGTAGGCTTTTGTGTTGTTGTAGCAGGTTTGGTAGGCGCGGTAGTTGCGCCTGAAGATTCAGAAGAAACGTCCGGCACTGTAGTTACTGTTGTTGCGGGAATCTTTGTTGTGGTGACTGTTGTTGATGCTGAGGTTGAAATCACTTCAGCGGGCGGTGTGAAACTCTGGTTTGCAGTTACGGTAACGGTAGCCGCAGACTCAGATTCATTAATCCCCTTATACGAAGCACTTACCTTTATCTTGCCCAGGCTTCTGTTTGATGCTCCAACATCCGGCAAGGTAAACGAACCGACGAAGAAAGTATAGTCAGAACCGATATCAGCGGACTCACTGTCATCATAATCATCCGAGCGTACGAGCTTGAGAGAAATACCGCCAAGCGTAGCCGTAACATCAGCTGATTTATGTGCTACCGCAACAACGTCAAGCATTGTACCGCTCGGAGCGGAAACGTCACCCTGAGGTGATACCGATTCGATAAGCTTCATTTTGTAGGTTATTGTATACGTAAGCTTCTTACCTGCGTGTTCAAAAACAAATACATTCTCACCTGCCGCAAGTGTCTGCTCATAAGTGAAATAGCCGTCATCAATCATCTGAATGTTTTTTCCGTTAACGGTTAACGGCTTTGTAATATCACCTGTGCCGACAAAAGAAATTTTCGACTGATTTGTTTCAAATTTATTCTTTGTCGGAGATGAAATAACAAGCTCTTTGAAATAATCCTTCATAATGCCATTCTTCATATAATCGATTAATGCATTGCGAAGATTTTCGTTTTTGGCAAGAACACCGTAGCGGTAGAAAGAATAGCCTGAAGAAGCAACAGACGTAACCGCTGCAAACTGATTAATTATTTCATCAGGTTTCTCATAACCTTTAGCGTTGCCCAAGAGTTCGGTATGCATACCGAAAACCGTATCCTTGGTTGTTCCGTCGCAGTATTCGGTGAGCATGTTTTCATAACCGCCTGCAACTTCAGATGACGGAATTTTAAGATCAATAAGCTTATAATCAAAAACATCCGCTTCACAAACAGGAGCATACTTTTTGGGTGCGATGGCGTAAACACCGATATAAAGCGTATCATCAGCTTCACGGATTGTTTTTGCAGCAAGAGAAACCTCATTCTGAGTAACGCCGTTAACAACCGAAATGAGAACGGAATCAACACCGATACCGCCAAGGGAGGCAGCAATTTCTTTTTTGGGCACACCGGAAACAACCACATCATCTGCGTCAATCATATAAACGCTGAAAAGGCCGTTACTCTTTGACTGAGTTGCCAGCTGCGCAGCTTCAGAGAAATCGTAACCGCTTAATATAACAGTGTTAAAGCCCCATTCGGCAATTCTACTCACCGCATCGTAAGCATCAGTAATATCGCTGAAATCAGTGCCTTTTTCAAGCACTACAGCACTCATACCGCCAAAAGGACCTTCAACAGCAGTAACGTATGACGGCTGCGTAGGCGCCTGAGTTTGAGTTTGTTCTTCAGTGTTAAAAAGCTCTGCAATACGCGGTATAAATCCGCCGGCATAAAGCACCAGGCTTATTATACCGACAGCTATAACGGCAATACAAACGGCTATACCAATTTTTCTGCCTTTGTTCTTCTCCATTTTTATCCCTCTCTGCACAATTGCACATATCAAAAGTGCGCACAATTCAA
This sequence comes from Acutalibacteraceae bacterium, assembly GCA_045579585.1. Taxonomy (GTDB): domain Bacteria; phylum Bacillota; class Clostridia; order Oscillospirales; family Acutalibacteraceae; genus UBA8612. The sequence continues at coordinate 39,050 of JAZNMK010000017.1, read as the reverse complement.
CAGAGTAATTATATCACATCCGCATTATTATTACAACAGTTTTTAACTCGTAAATCTCATAAATCGGAATACGAAAAAAGAACATATCCACAATAATCAAGATTTTTGATATACTGTTTCTGGCGTTCTAAAATATCGTTATGAGTAATCCATTCATTTACACCTGAACCTGCGAGATCATCGGCAATTCCTTGCTTATAAAGCGCAAGTCCGCAGGCAAGAAAAACGTTATCTGAGCGTTTTAGTTTCGACCATCGAGCAGCAACTTTTTCAAAAGGCATATCATCGTGTTCGAAGCCGAAATAAATCTGCGGAATTATCAAATCAGCATAGCCCTCTTTTTCTAACCACAGCTCAACATCAGCATAAAGCTGATTGCGGTTTTTGCTGATATCCGCACACGGGCTGATGCTGAAAATTACACCGTTATATGAGTGTACAAGGGTATATATTGCGCTTACGAGCGCATTGACATTTTCTCTTCTCCACTTTGCAAGCTGAAGCTTTCCACCGCTGTTACGGTAGTTCTTATAGCTTTCATCATCAAAGCTTTCATCTGTTGTGGGATAAAAATAATCGTCGATATGTATTCCGTCAACGCTGTAATTACTGAGTATTTCGCGCACACCGCTGAGCACCAAAGCCTGAGCCTCAAGAGACGAAGGATCAAAATAAACACCGGCATTAGTATAAACAATACTGTTTTTATAGTTATCATTTCTTGCAACACTGTTTTCAGAAAGCTTATCCGCACTTGTTTCGTAAGAAATTCTGTACGGATTAATCCAAGCGTGAACCTCAATATCCCTTTCATGCGCAAGCAGAACGAATATTTCCAGCGGATCGAAATCGGGACATTTGCCGGACGATGAAAGCATATATTCAGAAACCGGAAAATATGCCGACTGATAAAACGAATCTGCAAACGGACGCACTTGAAAAAAGACAGTGTTAATGTTAATAGCTAAGCACTTATCAAGTACTTCATGAACTTTTTCTTTATACGCATCCTCAGTACCGTCAGCAAGCATATGCGACAAATCGTAGCAGGTCAGCCAGACACCGCACATTTCATGGGTAATTGTTTCAGACTGTGAATCTGTTTTATTATCGGTTTCACTGCCGCCGGAGCAAGCTGTAAGTAACAGTAAAACACAGCAGAGCAATATGCAACTTAATCGTTTAATCAACATCATAAACTCCCCGTAAATTTCATTGACAACAAAGAAAATATATATTAAACTATATGGCAGTATATTCGTTTGAAAGGATCGCTTTGGTGATAATTATGGAAAAACTCATATTTCTTATGATTATATATGCGATAATCTCTGTTTTCACCGTTTTGGTAACTGTATACGACAAAAAAGCAGCACGAAAAAGAAAAAGAAGAATCCCCGAAAACACGCTCCTTCTTATCGCCTTTTTCGGAGGAGCGATCCCGATGCTTATAACAATGAAGTCAATCAATCACAAAACCCAGCACAACAAGTTTATGCTCGGCTTACCTGCAATTATACTAATTCACGCAATCGGTGTAATTGCACTGATGTATATTAAATACTGCTAATCCGTTATTACAAATAGCGGTTGCTTTACAGACATAAGCACCTCAGCTTATGTACATAAAGCAACCGCTGTTTTTTATTATTCTTCCGGTTGTTCTTCAGGTGGAATATACGGGACAGCGGTTTTTTTGATATCAATTCTGTCGTACATACGCATAAACCGCACTGATACTTTTGTCATTTTACCACAGTAAGGACAACTGAAAACTGTTCTGAAAAAGCGGTTAGAATACTTCCACTCCTTGATGCGCTGTGCATTCGCACGGCAATCGGGACAAACGTAAGTCAACTGCTTTTTGTCAACAAGCGGACTCTTGAGATTGCTGATAGGATACGGCTTGAATGCAAGCTTGGCATAAAAATCAGTTCCGCAGGGTTTGATATAATTTTGCAAATCATTAAAATCAAACACTTTTTTGAAACATTCTGCACTGAGCCTGCTGTCATCAAGGGCGCGGTGATGAGAATAAGTTTCATCATCAATTCCAAGTGCCTGCGCAGCTTTGCCGAGTCCTATTTGCTGTCCTTTTTCCATCTGAACTCTACGTTGAACAAATGACTGGAGATCGACGTAATCTGTAAGAAAAGGGATATAAGCTATACCGTTGAGATATTTATAATTATCAATGAGCACTCTGATATCACCGTCGCCCCAGGTGAGAATAACCGTAGGTTGGGTACCGATCCACTTGCGGAACGAAGAAAAAACCTGAGTAAAAGGTTCGCCGCCCAGAACGTCATCATTTGTAATGTTAGTAAGCTTTTTCACGCTGCCGCGAAGCCTTTTTCCTATACAAGGCCTGACAAAGCTTGAAAACGAAGATATTTCATTGAGGTCTTCATCAAGCTTTACGGCGCCGATCTCGATTATCTCATTGATAAATCCCTGAATTTTTCTGCCATATACATTATTCCATTCAAGATCAAAAACTACATACTGCATTATAAAAAAATCTCACTCCCTTTCTGCATTTATTTATCTGAATAAAGCGCAGCTATATCCGTAGCTCTTTGTGCAACCACAGCTCGAAGCGATGCAGGGCGCAAAACCTCAACAGAATTTCCGTACTGAAGAAGCCAGGAAATAAAACCTTCACCGGTCACTGCAACAATTTCAGCGGTGAAATTATCGCTGTTTCTGGCTGAAAATCGCACGTTTTCACCGAATCTGTCAAGTATTTCTTCAAGAAATCTATTAGCACAGCGCAGTGTAACCGCTTGCTGTGTGCCGGAAAACATATTGAAAAGCTTACCTGCATAATCTGCAGAATCAAACTTGTCCTTATAGTCGCTGACTTCGCTGAAGTGGCGCCACGGCTCATCGGTACACTTTACACTCTTCATTCTGTCAATGCGTGCGTGCATAAGATTGTCATAGTTTGCATTGTTACACACAAGGTAATAGTGGTCATTTGACCAGATCATTGCATACGGACTAACCGTAAACTCACGCTCAACAAGACAAGGCTTCAAATCATCCGAAACGCTGAGATTGGAATAAACAAAAGTAACCTTCATACGTTTAGCTATAGCGTTATGAAGCACATCAACTGTATAGTATATCTCTTCGTTCTTACGCTTATGACCCTTATCAATGTACACTTGCGATTTCAGTTTTTCAGCCTGAGGTTCGCTCAGTAAAGAACCCATTTTCTTCACAAGCGCATCAGTCTTTTTTACAGTGATAAATTTTGCAGCCTGAACGGCATCTATCATAAGTCTGACTTCTGCTTCCTCAAAATCACGCGATGCCAGAAAAAAACCTGCTTTCGGACTTCTGGTGCAGACTATATCGTAACCCGCAAGCCTAAGGGCATCGATATCGGAATAAAGCGCCTTACGCTCAACGTCAATTCCGTCGGAAACAAGGTACTCTATTATCTGCGAAGCTGAATAAATATGCTCCTCATCCGTCTTTGATTTTAAAAATTCGGCAAGAGCAATCAGACGACGTTTACCGTTGTTCATAACATCACCGTACTAAACAATAATTGAAATACCTAAATAAACATTATATTATCGTTATCTTTTATTGTCAATGATTTGTACAATTATTTGTCGATATTCAAAGCAAGAGCGATAACATTTTTGGCTGTTCGCTGAAGCTCACCGAGAGTGATACCGTCAGGTTTGCCGTAAGTTTTGAGAAGTGTACCGTCAGGCTTCTTCTTGCCTGTGTGTCCGCCTCCGGGCATAAGCACGTCAACCTGAGCACGCACACGGTATGCATTATCTTTAAGGTTGGGGAATTCGGGACTTGCACTCTTTCTCATCCACCAGTCTGTCATAACCATACCCTTGTATCCCCACTCTTTACGCAGAACAGTAGTACAAAGCTCGTAATTATAATGTCCCCACACACCGTTAATCTTGTTGTAAGACGTCATAATACATTTGGGACTTGATTCTTTAACACAGATTTCAAAACCTTTAAGATATATCTCACGCAGTGCTCTTTCGGACACTCTGGAATCGTTATGGCATCTGTTCGTTTCCTGATTGTTGCATGCAAAATGCTTCGGGCAAGCACTGAGTCCGCTTGCCTGAACGCCCCTTACAACTGCAGCAGCAATCTTACCGCTTATCAGCGGATCTTCTGAGAAATACTCAAAATTTCTTCCGCAAAGCGGACTTCTGTGAATGTTCATACCGGGTGCAAGCAACACGTCAGAACCTTTGGCAACCATTTCTTTGCCAACTAATGTATAGAGCTCCTCAACCAAAGCATCATTGAATGTTGAAGCGAGAATTGCACCGATGGGAAGAAGCGAACAGCTTGCGCGAAGCCTGATACCTGACGGGCCGTCAGTTGTGGTTATCGCCGGGATACCCTTATCTCTCATCGACTTAAGCACACCGCCGAGCACGCCTGCATTACCCTTTGCACCAAGCGGACTGTTCATAATATAGTCACCGCGGCTGATAGCCTCAAGCTCAACTGTATCAAGCTGAGCCACAAACTCATCGAGAGAAATCTTGCCGTTTCTTACATCATCAAGCTTATATCCCTTATCGCCGGTAATTGCAACACCCTCAGGCAAATCGGAAAGAATAATTTTTGCAAGATTCGTTTTACTTTCCGGCGTGATATGCTTTACAGGATATTTTTTACCGTTTTTCTCGGTATAAGCATCTATTCGCTCAAACGGCTCCTTAACTGCCGAAACCTGAGTTAACTGCTCAATGCGTTTAGTCTTTGCAACAGCGAAGGAACTGACAGACTTTGCTTTAACACAATCCGTGCCGACAAAAACCGTATATTCACCTTTTTCAAGCACCCAGGCATTCATATAGCCGGTAACACCGCTATCGTCATAGGAAGCAAATGAAGCAGTGGGGAACGTAATATCAAGCTGCTGAGATTCACCGGTAGCAAGAAGCTTCGTTTTTGCGTATGCAACCAGCTGACGATTGGGATTAACCAGATCAGTGCCGCTGACAGAATAATAAACCTGTACAGTTTCTTTACCCGAGAAAATATCGGATACGTTCTTTACAGCGACCTTAACATTTACGTATTCTTCACCTGTATCAACGCTTTTGCAATCAACCTCAAAATCAGCATAGCTGAGACCGAATCCAAAAGGATATCTCACCTTTTCGGGTGCAAAAGTTGAGAAATAACGATAGCCAACAAAGATATCTTCCGTATAGTTATTGAATTTTTTTGCGCCGAAATCAGCCGACGAAGAATAATCTTCGAACGAATCAGCAACAGTATCGGTCAATTTACCACTGGGTGATACCTTGCCGCAGAGAAGGTCGGCAAGCGCATTACCACTTTCCATACCACCCTGCCATGCAATTAACACAGCACCTATTTTGCTCTTATAATCGTCAAGCCAGGAAAAATCGATGATACTGCCTATATTAAGAACAACAACCGTGTTTTCAAACTTATCGGTAACCATTTTTATAAGATTCTTTTCTTCAGAGGTCAGATAATAGCTTCCCTCTTCCAGCGCGTTTTCTCTGTCCTCGCCGGAAGATCGGCCGACAAACACCACCGCACGGTTACTTTCTGAAGAAGCGCGGTTAATCATATCCTCATCAAAAGGCATCTCAGGAAAATAACGCGGCCAACGGCCCCAAACGCCCTCATCAACAGGGTTTGCCGCACACCAGCTGATATATTTTTCTGCGAGATTTCTGTTGATTTTAAAACCATCACAAGCTTTAAGTCCGTCCAGATAACTTATTTTGTAAGGCTCATTAACATCGCCGCCCGAACCGTAACCAACAAAAAAAGTTTCGATCTGATTTCTGCCAAACAAAGCCACATTATCATCGGCCTTAAAGGGCAGAACGCCGTTATTTTCAAGCAAAATTGCACCCTCAGCCGCAACAGCTCTGACAAGTTCCGGCATACCGGGGGTTACACTTTTATCGGTTTTATCACCTCCACCCTGATCCTGAGCCAGAGAATTAGCCACCTTACCTGCAAGATTATATATCTTTCTCTTAATTTTTTCGCTGAGTTTCATTGCATTCACCCCAAAAAATTCTTTAAATTTACTCTTCTGAGTGCGATAACGATAACGGGAACCAAAATAAGCTGAAGTATTATCCCCGGCACTGCCTGAGCAAAAGCACCGGCAAAAAATAGACTTAACGAAAACTCCGTATATCCCAAACCGTAAATTATTAAACGTACAATTCCCCACACGGCTCTGCCTGCAAGCATTGAAATTATAAGATTTATGTATATGAATGCAATTTTGTCCGGCAAACGCTTGTTAAGTATGCCTGTAATAAATCCGTATGCCGCAAGCTCAAAAGCCATTGACACAGCCTGAGGAAACAGCGGCGGCGCAAAGAAAACGAAAGAACGAAGCAGCGGTGCAATAAAGCCTACACCGAGACCGTACTGCCACCCGCAAAGAAAACCGCACAACATAACAGGAATATGCATAGGACACAGCATATTGCCGATCTCCGGAACCTGACCGGTAACAAAAGGCAGAACCATACACAAAGTCAATGAGACTGCTGAAGCTGTGAGCTTATGTATATTTTTATTTTTCTTTACCGACATTATCCTGCCTCCTATACATAAATTTAAAAAGGCAGAGAACAGAACACTGCTCTCTGCCCTATTAGCAATTAGAATTGATTACTGAACCATCTTTGCGATTTCGTCTGCAAAGTTGTCCTCGCGCTTCTCAAGACCCTCGCCCTTGCCGTAACGGACAAAGCCCTTGATCTTGATTTCAGCACCCATCTTCTTAGCAACGTCAGCGATGTAGCCGCCTACTGTACCGTCGAAGAGATCGGAACGAACGAATGCCTGATCAAGAAGGCAAATTTCCTTAAGCTGCTTCTTGATACGGCCCTCAACAGCGCCTGCAAAAATCTTGTTGTTCATATACTCTTCCTTACCTGCAACAGCAAGCTGTGCAAGAGTTGCAACTGCTTCCTTTGAAAGGAAGTTGAAGAGGAACTTATTGTTCTTCTCTGCCTCATAAGCAGCAATATCTTCATCGCTGAAGAGCTTGTCGTTAACAGCTGTTTCGAAGAGCTTGTTGAGAATGGGCTTGGGAAGAGAGTCGGGCTTGTTGAGTGAGCTGTCAATTGTGATTGACTTCATATTTTCAAGCTCAGCCTCAGACATATCTTCCTTGCTGAGGTACTCGGGGTTCATAGCTGCAATCTGCATTGCAATATTCTTGCCCATAGCAACGAACTCTGCATTGTCAGCAGCAACGTTTGTATCGAAATTAACAAGAACACCAACGGAACCGCCGCCGTGGATGTAAGTTGCACAAACGCCCTCAACTCTCTCAAAACGGCGAACCTTCTGATTCTCACCGATTGAAAGGATGTTGTCCTGAAGGTTCTCCTGAACTGTTCTTTCGCTGCTGTCAAGCTTGCAAGCAAGAAGAGCATCGAGATCAGCGGGATTATCATTGACAACTGTATTTGCAACAGCCTTTACGAAGCTTGTGAACTTATCGTTCTTAGCAACGAAGTCTGTCTCTGCGTTAACTTCAACAACAACACCGACATTCTTGTCAGCATCGTAGTAGGGATAAACCATACCTTCAGCAGCAATTCTGCTTGCCTTCTTTTCAGCAGCAGCAAGACCCTTTTTTCTAAGGAATTCAATTGCCTTGTCCATATCACCGTCTGTTTCGGTAAGAGCCTTTTTGCAGTCCATCATGCCAACGCCTGTCTTCTCACGAAGAGCCTGGACATCTTTAGCTGTAAATGCCATTGTATTAGTCCTCCTATATCAAAAATCGGATTAGTAGATTAATTATTCAGCAGCTTCTTCTGTTGCTTCAGCAACAACCTGCTCGCCCTGTCTGCCTTCGAGAACAGCGTTTGCCATCTCTGCAGCGATGAGCTTAACAGCACGGATAGCATCATCGTTACCGGGGATAACGTAATCGATCTCGTCGGGATCACAGTTTGTATCGACGATTGCTACAATCGGAATACCGAGCTTCTTTGCTTCTGCTACAGCGTTCTTCTCCTTACGGGGATCAACGATGAACATAGCAGCGGGCTGCTTCTTCATGCCTGTGATACCACCCATGAACTTCTCAAGCTTCTCGATTTCGAGGTTGAGCTTGATAACTTCCTTCTTGGGAAGCATATCGAATGTACCGTCAGCTTCCATAGCCTTGAGCTGAGCAAGTCTCTTGATTCTCTTCTGGATTGTCTTGAAGTTTGTGAGCATACCGCCGAGCCAACGTGCGTTGACAAAGGGCATACCGCAACGGATAGCCTCTTCACGGATTGAATCCTGAGCCTGCTTCTTTGTGCCGACGAAGAGAACCTCGCCACCTTCTGCTGCGATATCTGTGATAAACTTGTAAGCCTCATCAAGCTTCTTTACTGTTTTCTGAAGGTCGATGATGTAGATACCGTTGCGCTCCGCAAAAATGTAGGGAGCCATTTTGGGATTCCATCTTCTGGTCTGGTGACCGAAGTGCACACCTGCTTCGTGCAGCTGCTTCATTGATACTGTTGCCATTTTGTTTTTCCTCCTTAGTTTTTCCTCCGCAGAGCTATTGAAATTTACCGAACAATCCGATGGATTGCACCAAGGCATGAACGCTCTGCGTGCGAAATGCACGAGCAATTATACCACAGAGAATTATCTTTTGCAATAGTTTACGTGATATTTTTTGGTATTTTTATCAAATTTTTAACCTGTACACTCTTTAAAGTTATTCAGCAATAATTAATCAAGCTCGACAACAGTTTCGTACAGATCGAACCAGTTGTGAGTAACAAAGTTTCTGCCGCGGAGAATAACCTTATCCTCGTAAACCTCAACCTGATATCCCCTGCCGCCCAAAAGCGTACCGTAACGGCTGAAAAGACCGTATGAAGGCAGATTAAGATAGTTTACGCCGTTCCTGCGATCATAGTTTGATACACCGAATTCATTCTTGGTAAAGTTGCCGTTAAGGCCGAGATGAATATGTCCGCTGATAAAGAACACATTCTTATATTTCTCAAGAATCTGCTGAATCTGTGTTGAATAGGGTTCACCGATATCACCGTCGTCCCAAGCAACCTCTTCACCGTGTGTGCCTGCGAGCGGCCAATGAGAAATTACAAAAACAGGTTTATCTTCAGAGCCGCTCTTTGCAAGCTCAGCATCAAGGAAATCGAGCTGCTCCCGGTAGAGATCGGGGTGGTCCCACGAATCCTCAGACTCATCTGTAAGAACAATAAATGTATATCCGTTTATAACTGTGCTGTAATATGCCTTTTCGATTCCGAGGCCCTGGTAAGCGTTGAATTTATCGACAAAATACTGTCTTGCCTCACCCTGTGTCTTATCTTCAACGTGACCTATATCGTGGTTGCCCATTGCGATAATAGCTTTGCCGCCCCAGTTTTTCTCCATTGTAGTAAAAAACTCGTCAATAGAACCTTCATCACCGTAGTTGGTAAGATCACCTGTTACGGCAACTACATCAACAGGAGTTTTTGCCCTGCCCATATCTCTCAGACCAATACCGAGGAACCACGCAAGGGGTGAAAAAGCCTGATCAAGGTGAGTATCAGAAATGACAGACATATTGAGAAGTATTCCGTCCTCCTTTGCTTCAAATGCCGAGGGTGCAAACACACTAAGAGTGGGAGCAACAGCCATAAAAGCTGCCATAAATGCCGAAATAAATGCTTTGATAATTGCCATTGTTAAAATCTCCTTTACTTATGTTTTTAAATCACAAAATACGATTCCTTACAGAACCATAATTATTTACCCTTTCTTTCATTATCGTGCTTGAGATTAATCATTACACAAATTGCGAACGCAAGAAGAATCAGCACCGCAATAGCCGCATATGAGAAGCCCCTTAAAACCTTAAGACTGCGAAGCGTCATTACAGTAGTATCTTCTGTATGTTTTTCACCTTGAAAAGCAGTGTATGATTCGTAATAAAGGTAGGTTTGTTGACCGGTGCTTTCTGTCGTTACGGTTTCCGCCTGAACAGTTGTACGTGTTTTCTGAGGTTTTGTGGATTTAGGTGAGGTTACACAGGTAGTCTTAACAGTATCCGTCTGAGAAACATGCTCTGTAGTCGGCACAGTTAAAAAAGCATCTGTTGCAACACTATAAACCTTTGTAGGCACAGAATTACCGTCAACAAAACGCAAATCAAGTTTTTCAACAGAATCAATACCGTATTTCAACGCAACAACAACCTCAGCGGTAAATGAAGTCTGATAAGTTGATATTACTCTGCCGTCCACGCTGTATTTCGAGCTGTCATACGCAGAAACTCCCGACAGCCTGACATAGATAAACTCACCGGAATTCAAAGAGATTCCTACGCCGTAATCGGAATTTTGCGACAAAGGCTCAGAAACTGTAGCCTTAAAGCCAAACGTAAGTTTATCAGCAGATTTATCGCAGACAATATACACTACACCGAAACTGATGGTGCCGTTAGAAATATCCGAAGCAGAAATCAAAACTGTTTCATCGGCAGATTTCCACTCTTTGTCCTCCAGATATCCGTCAACCTTAATTGCAGACACATTAAAAGCAACAAACACAACCAAAAGCAACACAGTAATTACAGAAACTGTTATCCTGAATTTCAAAACAATCACCAAATCCAAGAGTTATCTATGAAATATCTTAACAAAAAAATCTGTTATACGCCAGAAAACTCGCCACATTTTAAGGAAAAAAACGCGGTGTTTCACATAAAATAGATAGCTTTTATCATTGACAGAAATATTTTTTCCCTTACGGATAAACCCGACGGCAACCCCGACAACATCATCGTCACTCGAACAATGCTCAGTAGTGATGCAGTTATCACCCTTTAGTGTGTAACCTCCGTTATTAAGGTTAATAACTCTGTGAAGGACATAACGCCCTTCATCGGTTTTGCACAACGCTATATCATTAAGCTTGAGAAAATTGGTTTTTTTAAGCAGCACCTTATCACCACCGTCATGAAGAAGCGGTATCATACTGAAACCGTGCGTTTCAAACTCAACCAGCTTTCCGTCGGCAAGTGTTTTTTTTATTTCGGCAAGGTTTAAGGAAAGACTGTTACTTTTACTCAAGAAAACCTTCCCCTTTTATTTTTTCTACAAAAGTTTTTACATCTGCTGATGCGGTTTGCTCATCAATATCGTATTCAGCAACGAGCAGAGCAACCAGCTCGGATTCCTCAGCACCCTGCGAAAGTCTTGTCCACAGAAGCTCGCCGGTCTCATTAAGAGTTACCATACCGTTAAAATCAGCGGATGATTTTCCTACAGCAACAACAATGCTGCTGTCACACATTTTCCTCAATTTATATCCCGGTTTGATTTTCATACCGATCATTCACCTTTCTGCAACCACAAAGCGCTTATCTTCAATCCTTACTTCTTTATTACACACGTTAAGAGCCGCCTTTTTATGCGAAACAATTACGCAAGTACATTGTCGGAGTGTTTTTATATTGCGCAACACCCGTTCTTCCGTCGCCTCATCAAGAGCAGATGTTGCCTCATCGAGGAGCAAAATCGGTGCATCGTGAAGAATTGCCCGGGCAATGGCGATACGCTGCACCTGTCCCTCAGAAAGACCTCTGCCGCGCTCACCGATAACAGTCTGCAAGCCCTCAGGCAACTCATCAACAAAGTCACTGCAACAGCTCAACTCAACAGCTTTTCTGACATCTTCGTCAGATTTGCCTTTGCTCATAAACGTAATATTCTCATATATTGTGCCTGATAGAAGCATATTCCCTTGCGGCACGTACGAAAACATTTCACGGTATTTCTTTGAAGGGGTGAAGTTACCATCATCAGTGTTAAAAGTGACATTTCCGCTTAACGGGCTAATTACGCCAAGCATCATCTTGAGCATTGTACTCTTACCGATACCCGAAATGCCCGTAATTGCAACAAAATCACCTTTTTCGACAGTAATTGAAGAATTTTCAAGCACTGTATCTCTATCATATTTGAACGTAACGTTGTTAAAATCAACGCTTTTAAGCAGAGAATAAAAATGATTTACATCACACTTTTCTTCGGAATCATCCTCGCTTGAAATATCAATAATTTCAAGCAGACGCTCTGCCGAAGCAATCATTTGGTAATATGCAGGCAATAAACCCGAAAGATTCTTAAACGGTGTCTGTAGCTGCGTGATCAGCTGAAGTACAGCCGTAATAGTACCGAATGAAATTGAGTTCGCCAAAAGCTTAAAACCGCAAACCACAAAAGCAAGCATATAGGCAGCTCTGAAGCCAAGCGACATCAAAGTAGTCGTAACCGACTGAAAGCCTGCTTTGTTCCACTTATTTTTGTTATGCTCTTTAATAATCTCTTTAAATTTCGAGGTTACTGTTTCTGAAGCATCAAAAACTGTCACAACAAGAATATTTTCAATTATTTCCTGGGTAAAAGAGCGCACTTTACTTTCGGTTTTTTGGGTTTTGATATGCAAGTTTTTCAGAAAATTACGCATAAACCTTGCCACAACAAAAACAACAACGCCGAGAACCGAGAAAAGCACAGCAAGGCGTTTATCGAGAAAAAACAGAGCTATAAACGCTGAAACAATACGAAAAACAAGACCGATAACGGTTGGCAGAAGCACAATCATACCATCCACAACACAGCCCACATCGCTTGAAAAGCGAGTCATAATATCACCGCTGTGGTAAGACGTTATTTTAAGGTAATCTTTTTTAAATATACTACCTATAAAATAAGTGCGGAGATCAGCCTCTGCTTTTATATGCAAGCGACTGTTAAGCAGCTGATAAACAAGGCGCAAAAATAGCTGAGCAAAAACAAGAGAAATAACCACAACGCTTACTTTTATAAGCCTCGACTTATCGCCCGCCACTGCAGTATCTATGAGATCGCGGCAAACATACGCGTTGACAGCAACAAAGAGAGACGTAAGAGAATTAACTGCTATGAGAATTGCAATACATCCCCAATAGGGCTTTGCGCGCGACTTGAGCCACAGCATAACGTTTTTATTTTCAGTTTTGAGCTTTGAAAACATTATTTACCACTCATTTCGTTATAAGCGATATGTGCCGCCTGAGCACTGATGTTGCACGAAAGAACATAAGCAGGAACTGATGTTACTACCGCTTCAAGATTCTCAAACAGTTTATCCATCTGCAGTTCACTGTTTGGCCGTATAGTCTGATCCAGAATCATAGTTGCGGCTTTTACGGGTGCAATACGGCGGATAGAGTTATTTTCCGCACGCTCAATAAAGCAAAGAGCTTTAAGCGGAACAGAAGTATTTACACTGATGTCATACTTACCGCTGAACGGTGTTCCGTAAACCACAGGCACACCGTCAACAAGTTTAACAGCAGGCTTATCATCATTTATAATGTAGGCTCCTTTATCGGAAAATTCCTCGAGCCAAAGGGACGTATGGGTTGACTTACCGGTGCCGCTGGGGGCAGAAAAGCAATAAGCTGTACCGTCAACAACAACGGCAGAAGCATGAAGCAAAAAACCACCGTTATCAATCAAGGCAGTATAAAATTCGGCCCCTACGTGCATATATTCAAGGCTTTCAATATCCAGAAGCGGATATTTAGGCAACGATTTTTCAAGTTCATTATAATCAGGAATAATATTTAACTGAGCACACTGAGCACTCTTACAAAGGTAGGGCTCACTGCGTTTTCTGAGCATATCATATTTAGCATCATAAGCTACCGTTATACCGGCGATAGAATATACATTCATAACTACTAATTACTCCGACAAAAATAAAAGGGAAAAACGGGCAGACAGTAATCTGCCTGCCCGTAAAGTGGGATCGCTTTGAATTAGAACTCGTCGTCTACGAGGGGAGCTACAGTTGTATCGAGACCGTTTGAAAGCTCACCGATATCAGTGTCAACATTGGGTGTGCTCTGAGTGATAACATCAGCAACTGTGAACTTCTCGACCTCAACAGCGGGTGTTGTGTACTTCTTCATTGTTTTCATCTCCATTCTTGAGTGAAATTTTAAATAAATCAGTTAAGATTAAAGTGTACCTGAAACGATGCCTGTGTAGACTGTTACAACATCACCTGAATCAATATCCTTGTAGATGACATAGCCACGGCCGTAAACAGTACCGGAAGCAGTCTTAACACCAAGCTCATAGTAGAGGTTATCAAGGAGGTAACCGTCATCGCCGTATGCGTCAGACTTCTTAAGGAGGACACCGGAAACACCGTTAAGATCAAGTGTCATCTTATCTTCTGTTGCATAGGCAGCGTTCTTAGTAGCGATGATACCAACTTCGATAGCCTTCATATTGTCGGGAAGGTTAACGTATGTACCGAAGTATACACGGCTTGTAGCGTTGTCAACATTAACAACTATATCCTGATCAACAGGAATCTCGATATCAAGCTGTGCATCATATACTGCGTATACGAAGAAGTCATCTGTTCTGCCATCAATTTCAGCATAAAGCTCATCATCTGTGAGAGCTACATCTGCTGTAGCTGTTTTGTCAAGTGACCAACCTGCAAATTCCATACCTCTGTACTCAGGAAGCTGATACTCTTCAAGGTCGAGATCTGCAACAGCGCCATCAAAGTCGCCGATCCAGTTGTAACCAAGGTTATCGTCGGTAAGTAATACGATATTTACATCTTCGTCATTCTGGCTGCCCTTTGCAGAGAAGTTAAGAATGATTGTTATATCGCTACCTACACGGAAATTAGCAAGAGAAGAAACAACCTGATACTTGCCGTTGGGCTGTGTGTAAATGTAATCACGGAAAAGAGGCTCTGAATCGTCATACTCTACAGGCTCAACTGAGAAGAACTCACCCTTCTCAACCTTGTATGACTTGAGAACTGTCTCTACCTCACCGTTAACCGAGAACATACCGTAACCGGCAACAGTAACTGTAACGTTACAGTACTCAACATTCTCATCAGCGGGAGTTGTGATAACAGCATTATCTTTGAAGCTGAATACGTTGAAGTAGTCACCATCAACCTTGCTGTTGATATCAAAGTACTTTGTGGGATTCTGAGCAATATCGAGAACCTTTTCTGCATATCTCTCGCAAAGCTCGGGAGCTCTGCTTGCATACTTCTCGATGAGGCCTGATTCCTTAGCATCCTCGTACTTTGACTTGATTGTCCAGTAGTAGCCATTGGGAGCCATAAGCTTGTCAGCATAACCGATAAGAACGCCGATATCGGCAAAGTTTTCAGCAAGGAGCGCTCTGAGATCTTCATCCTCAAGAATCTCGTATGCATACTCAACAAGCTCAATAGCTGCATCTACAACATTTATAATCTCTTCATAATTCTCACCGACATAGTAAGCAGCAGCACCAATGTCGTTAAATTCCTTATAATCAGCTGTGAAAGCAAGATTCTTAACAGCTTCATAGTGCTTGTCGAAGAGCTCGAGGAGACCGATGCCTTCACCGATATCACCCTTGAATGCATAGAGTGAATCTGCTACACCGTCGCCGTCTGTATCGAAGATCTTGCCAAACTCATCTTCCTGGTTAGCAAGAGAGATAGAGATAGCTCTCTTCTTAAGCGAATCACTCCAATTGGGATTAACCGCAGAAACAAGGCCTACCTTGCCTGAATTGCCTGTGAAGTCCATACCCTTGAGAGCATAGATAACACCCATAAACTTCTGGATGCCTTCATTGTTCTTGAGGCCGTCTACAGTGTTGTATGCGTTGTAAGCAAGATCAAAGTACTCGTTGAGCTTGCCGTATGCTCTGTCGCCTTCAAAATCCTTGATGAATCTGCTGATGATCTCGGGAGCCTTGTCTGCATACTTAGCAACCATATCAAGTGCATTGACAACAGCCTTCTTCTGTGTTACGCCCATCTTAACGGAAAGCTCATAATCAAGCTCTGCATTAAGTGTTGCGTTTGCAGGAACGTTCTCGAATGTAGCTGTGAATGTACCGTCTGTCTGCTCAACAAAATCAGCTGTTACGCCATCAATTGTGCAGGTGTTGGGTGTGTATCTGTAGGAATATCTGTTGGGAACACCGGCCGGTTTTTCGTTTGTTACGTCAGCCTTTGCAATAACTGTGAGAACGTCGTTCTCTGCATCGTACTCGCTTGTGGGAGCTACGAAAGAGGGATCCTTACCGGAAGCGATAACAGAAGCTGCGGAAAAATCGCCCTGGCTGTTTGTAAGAGCATCGAGGTACTTCTCTTCTGTTGCAGAGAGAGAAACGCCATCCTTAAGGAACTCCTTGAGGAAATCGATTGTTCTGTACTGTGTGTAGCCATCAGCAAACTCAACCTTTGAAAGGATGTTAGCTGCCTTGTAGATACCAACGAGGATAGCGTCTTCAACAACAACAGTTGCCTTTGTGTTGTCGAGAGCCTTCATACCAACAGCAAGAACGTCCTTGAGAACAACTTTACCTGCGTTAGCATTGATACCGTTACCGGTTGTAATCTCGTATGTAGCATTGTTGGGAATACGGAGTGTAGAACCGATTGCTGTGATGCACTCGAGAACAACATCACCGCCGTTGATTGAAACAGCAGGTCTGTAATCCATAAGAGTACTTACGAATCCCTTTACACCCTGGTACTCTTCGCACTGTGCGCGGAATGTACCGTTGTAAAGAGTAACTTCGCCGCCCTTAACATTGACAACTGATTTGCCGGGAGCACCGGTAACTGTTGCGTTGTTAAAGTCAACCTTGATGTCGCCGTTGATAACGAGAACATCTGTGAGTGTTACGTTGCCGCCGGTCCACTCATAGGAAGCATCGCCGTTTTCGATAGCTGCGTTGATGCCTGCCTGAAGATCGGTGTCAGCAGCGAGTGCAGTGAAACCTGTTGCGATGCAACCGAGAATCATGCACAGAGAGAGAAGC
This sequence comes from Acutalibacteraceae bacterium, assembly GCA_045579585.1. GTDB lineage: Bacteria > Bacillota > Clostridia > Oscillospirales > Acutalibacteraceae > UBA8612. The sequence continues at coordinate 22,152 of JAZNMK010000017.1, read as the reverse complement.
GCTGAGAGAATACGTTTGCTTGTCTTCACTGATTTCATCTCCTTATTTTCTGTGTGGGCACATAATGCCGCACACTATTCGTAAGCATTATAAATAATAATACAGATTTTGTCAAGGATGCTTAAGGAAAATTTTACAAATTTGTAACCTTTGACAAAACCTGCCACGGTTATTTGACCAAAACGATTATGAATCCAGAAAATCTCTGAGCTTTTTGCTTCTGCTGGGATGACGAAGTTTGCGAAGCGCCTTCGCCTCAATCTGTCTGATACGCTCACGCGTAACGTTAAACTCTTTACCTACCTCTTCAAGAGTGCGGGGGTGACCGTCAGCAAGGCCGAAGCGAAGAATAATAACTTTCTTCTCTCTGGGAGTAAGTGTATTGAGCACTTCCTCAAGAGATTCCTTGAGAAGAACATTTGCAGCGGCATCTGCAGGTGCAAGCGCATCGTCATCAGGAATGAAATCGCCAAGATGGCTGTCTTCCTCTTCACCGATAGGTGTTTCAAGAGAGACAGGCTCCTGTGATACACGTCTGATATCACGCACCTTATCTACCGGCAGATCAACAACACGTGCGATCTCCTCCGCAGTAGGATCACGTCCCAACTCGTGAACAAGCTGATTGGTAGCTTTTTTAACCCTGTTGATCTGTTCAACCATATGAACGGGAATACGGATAGTTCTTGCCTGATCCGCAATCGCTCTTGTAATAGCCTGTCTGATCCACCATGTAGCATATGTGGAAAACTTGAAACCTTTTGTGTAATCAAACTTATCGACCGCCTTAATAAGGCCGAGGTTACCCTCCTGGATAAGATCAAGGAACTGCATACCTCTGCCTACATAACGCTTTGCTATACTTACGACAAGGCGCAGATTAGCTTCGGCGAGGCGGCTCTTGGCTGCTTCGTCGTTGTTTGCAATTCGCATTGCAAGCTGAATCTCCTCCTCCGAAGTAAGAAGCTGGACATGACCTATTTCTTTAAGATAAACCTTTACGGGGTCATCCATAGGGCCGTTCTTACCATCACCAGCAGCACCGGAATCACCTGATAACTTAGTCTCCGCCTCATAGTTGAGCTCTTCAAGCGCTGCATCACCAAGGTCGTCAATGATTTTGATGTTCTGCAGTTCAAAATTGTCATAAAGTTCATCAAGCTCATCAAGCTCGAGGCTCATTTCTTCGATAACCGCATCAATCTCACGAGTTGTAAGTTTGCCGGTCTGCTTACCCTTTTCAAGCAGAGCGCGTAACACACTCTTCTTATCTACGGTTTCAGTTCCCATTTTCATTTCTCCTTTTCGTTATTATTGGTTGAACAGTTTTCTGAATTCTTCATCACTTAACGCGGAGGGATCAGCCACATCCATTTTTGACCGCTCCTCGATAAGCTTATCTATACAATCACTGCACTCAGCAGCACTATTGCCGGTATTGATTTTCGTGTTTATGATACGAGAAAGATTCGCAGCACGATCGCTGTCCATATCACGTATAACAATGCCGTATTCGGGCATCTCTCCCCTTTCGAGATACGGCAACATAGCAGAATAAACAACTTTGCCGAAATCACTGGGAAAGATATCAACGGACAGCTTGTCCGCATACTTGCGATAATTGACAGGTGTATGCATCAGATTTGCAATCAAAGCCTCCTCGGCTTTGAGCGCACCGATATCGTTCAGCGGAACGGACTTGCCCTTTTCAGTAAAAGAAGAAGCCTGTATTCGCTTGAACTCTTCCGTTTGCTTTGCACGCACGGAACGCTTCCTGACTGACGTGACTTGAGCTGCAATCGCATCCTTGGAAATTTCAAGATCGTTTGAAAGACGACTGATATACACGTCGCGTTCAATTTCAGAGCTGATTGAAGCCAGAACACTGACGGCCTCGCGCATAAAACCGACCTTTCCGTCATCCGTCATAGTGTTGTACTTTGCACGGATATTCATAAGGCGATATTCCACATCGTTCGCTGCACCGTCAACTATACTGCGAAATCGCTCTGGGCCGAATTTCTTGATAATTTCATCAGGATCTTTACCACCGGAGAGGGTAAGCACACGCACCTTGATACCTGTTTTCGAAAACGCCTGTATAGCTCTTTTTACAGCCTTCTGACCCGCTTCGTCAGAATCGTAAGCCAGAAGCACTTCATCAGCGTAACGGCTGATAAGGTTCACCTGCTCATCCGGCAAAGCCGTACCCAGACAAGCAATAGCATTTTTGAAACCTGCCTGATGAAGGGCAATTGTATCCATATAACCTTCGGTAATTATAAGCCGTCGCTCGCCGCTGTCCTTTGCAAGGTTAAGTGCAAACACACCGGAGCCTTTTTTGTATACAAGGGTGTCTGAGGTGTTAATGTACTTCGGCTTAGAGTCGTCAAGTACTCTGCCGCCAAAAGCAACAACATTGCCTCTGACATCTATAATCGGAATCATAGCTCGGTTACGGAAATTATCGTAATAACTCACTTTACCGTTTTTATCACTCTTACGTACAAGGTTAGCATCGACAAGCTCACCGGGAGTATACCCGAGAGAATGCAGATGGTTGTACAAGGCACGCCAATCAGACGGAGCATAACCCATACCAAACCGACGGATTGTGCCCATACTGTAGCCTCTGCCGAGATAGTAGTCGAGACAGCCTCTTCCCTGCTCACTCATCAACATATTGTGGAAAAATCGCGCCGCCTCACGGTTTGCCTCAAGTATGCGACGTCTTCGTTTGCTGATAACATCGTCAAAACCATCCTCGGGCAAAGCCATACCGGCACGCTGTGCAAGGCTCTTGACTGCATCGATATAACCAAGATTCTCAATACGTCTGATAAACGAAATAACATCTCCGCCTGCACCGCAACCGAAACAGTAAAACGATTGCGTTTCGAGATAGACGGTAAAAGATGGGGTTTTTTCGTTATGAAACGGGCAAAGGCCGTTCATGGTTGCACCTCTGCGGCGTAAATTGACATAAGGAGAGATAACCTCGGAAATTTCATTCTTTTCCCGAAGTTCACGCAAAAAATCTTCACTCAAGCGATTAGCCATTTTTCCTCTCCGTTAAACTACATATAGATAGTATGTATATTGTTTTTAATAAAAAGAATGTATCAAGACCAAGAAAGAGGAATAAACAACTCCTCAAACTTACGTACTGCAAAGCGATCGGTCATACCTGAAATATAGTCACAAGCTGCTCGCTCCGCACCCTCACGGAAGCAAATTTCCTCATAAGCAACAGGAAGCTCGGCAGGATTATCAGCAAAATAGTAGTAAAGCTGCTTAATCATTGTGTCTGCCTTACCCTCTTCGCCTTTACAGTAGGGATTCGTGTATACATTCGCAAACATAAACTTATGAAGCTCTTCCATTGCTTCGGCAACTTCGCGGGCAAGGCAGATATCGTCTTCACTGTTTTCGATTGCCGAAAGAACAAGCGTATTGATACGCTCAGATTTAGAAAAACCAAGAACTTTGCAGATTGAGATGTCTATATCATTCTCAGACATAACACCTGCACGTATTGAATCGTCAATATCGTGGTTAATATAAGCAATTTTATCTGCCAGACGAACAATTCTGCCCTCAAGCGTTTTTGCTTTTTCGCCGTTGGTGTGACGCTCAATTCCGTTGATTACCTCATACGTGAGATTGAGACCCATTCCGCCTTTTTCAATTTGTTCACAAACACGCACGCTTTGCTCATAATGGCGGTAACCGCCCGGATGAACAGCATCAAGCGCACGCTCGCCCGCATGGCCGAACGGTGTGTGGCCAAGATCGTGCCCCAGCGCAATAGCTTCAGTCAGCGTTTCGTTGAGCCTGAGGCCGACCGCTATTGTGCGTGCAATCTGCGAGACTTCGAGAGTATGTGTAAGCCTTGTGCGGTAATGGTCACCTTCCGGTGAAAGAAAAACCTGTGACTTGTGTTTAAGGCGGCGAAAAGCGTTGGAATGGATAATACGGTCACGATCACGTTGAAAACACGTGCGTATATCGCACGGCTCTTCTTCACGCGCTCTGCCGATGCTTTCATCTGCAAAAGCAGCATAAGGTGAAAGAACAATATGCTCATTATTTTCAATCATTTCTCTGATACTTTGCATAGCTGTTCACCTGCCGTTTCTTGTCGTACAGTAGTATTATACCTTGGATTTTTGAAAAACCCTTTTTATTTTTTGAAATTATTTTGTTTCGAGGAATATTTTGTCAGTTACGCATGATATAACTTTGCCGAAGCTGGCCTCCGTAAGCTGAGCAGTAAAAGCACCGTAAAGATTTTCGGGCATATTGAAGCAAACTTTTACAATATCCGTAAACTCACTGTTTTCAACGGTACCGCCGCACTCGGGGATAAGAGAAGCCAGTTTGCCGTAAAAGCCGTAATCACACTCACATTCGGCACGCACACACATAGCCATACGGATAACCTGTGCACTGTCAACAGCAAGCTTAGCCGCATGAGAATAAGCACGCACCAAACCGCCGCCACCAAGAAGAATGCCGCCGAAATAGCGAGTAACCACAACTACACAATCGGTAAGCCCTTCCTTTTGCAGAACGTCAAGCACAGGAATACCGGCAGTGCCCTGAGGTTCACCGTCATCCGAATAACGCCTCGTTTGTCCGTCACGCAAAATGTATGCATAGACGTTATGCTTAGCATCCCAATGCTTTGATTTTATATCGTTGATAAATCTGACAGCTTCATCCTGTGTTGTAACGGGCTTGGCGTAACCGATAAAACGCGAATGCTTGACGGTAAATTCATCACAGTTTTCATTTTTTAAAGTAAGATATTCCTGCATCTTAATCCTCCGAAGAGAAAAGTTAAGGCGGTGGAAAACCACCGCCTTATATCTTTCTTATTTGTTTTCGAGGTTGTAACGCTTATTGAATCTGTCGATACGTCCGCCTGTGTCAACAAGCTTCTGCTTGCCGGTGAAGAACGGATGGCACTTTGAACAAATGTCTACGCGCATATTTGCCTTTGTTGAAGATGTCTCGAGAACTGCACCGCAAGCGCAGCGAATCTGAGTCTTTTCATACTTGGGATGGATACCCTGCTTCATTTCATTTCACCTCTCAATAGGATATTGGAATACATAACGAAAGGATTCTAACACACTATTTCAAAAAATGCAAGCATTATTTTGTGATTTTTCAATTTTTTGTAAATTTATTCAGCTTTACAGCACTTTAATCTCTCTTTTAAGTGATAGTGAATAAATATATACCTCTTTAACCGCAAAACAAGTGCATTTTTCAATTGCTTTTGCATAGATACTCAACTGCTCACGGTGACGCTGTCGAATTGTTTCTTCGTCAGCTCCCCTATCGGTTTTATAGTCAACAATAACTATTTCGCCATCCTCAACAAAAGCAAGGTCCAGCATACCCTGCACAACAATTGTTTCATCGCTTACAATCTCCGGTAAATCGGGGTAAACCTCCCTGACCGGGATAAGCATTGCAAACTTTTTCTCACGCATAACCTCGGGCGAAGAATTGATACGCGTGCATATATCCGATTCATAGAAAGCCTTTATTTCATCAATTTTCAGCTCTTTCGCTTCCTGTTCGGTAAATTTACCCTCAGCCGTCATTTTATCAATCTGTGCAGTAATATCGCCATCGGCAAAATCGCAAAGCTGCAGGAATTTGTGAGTTAGCGTACCCTTCTGCGCTGCGGTAAGACCGCCGCTGTTCATAAAAGCAGGTCGTGATGAAGCAAAATGCTCCGCATCAAAGCTCTCATCAGCAAATCCCGAAGCCTGCTTTTTGGCAACCGCACCGCCGAGGCAAGAATAAGGATAGACATAATCCATACGCTCCTTAATAACAGCCATCAACTCAGCATCGGGAAGCGAGGCGGTATTATCCGTAACTTCATCAGGTACATCTTCACTATCGGTAACAGAACGGCATATTGTAGCTTTGAGCGAGAAATCCGCTTTAAAGGTTGCCGGCAAAGCAGAAACATCGTCAAATATTCTGAACTCTTTGGCATCGGGATGTTTTGCAAATATCGGCAGAAGCCAGTCAATATAGTTGGATGCCGAAGCGGCATAGCCATACGAAAGACTTCCTTTTTCATCGAAAGCAACCGAAACATTTTTCAGCTTCTCTTCGTAGTTGCAGGTTGCAACTATTACAAGCTGCTCTTTCGCGCGGGTCATTGCAACATAAAGCACTCGTGTTTCCTCGGAAACATCCATCATTCGCGAACTGAAATCACCGGCAACAAAAGGAAGAGTAAAGAGCGATTTCCCACTGAATTTATCACGCAAAAGCATACCGAGGCCCAATGATTTGCTGAGCACAACAGAGTTCATTTCGGGATGGATAATGGTGCTTGACAAATCGGCAAGAATACATACGCCGAACTCGAGACCTTTGCTCTTGTGGATAGACATAATTTTTACTGCATGAGAATCCTCACTGATGCTGAACTCGGTACCCTTCTGCTCAGCAGAATCGATAAAACGAAGTAACGCACCAAGACCTGCCGCACCCGTTGAATCAAAACTGCCGGCAAGGTCAAGCAGAGACCAGAGGTTAGCAAGCCTCTGCTCAGGCTCATCCAAAGCTCTTGCTATTGAAATAATATCCGTTTCGTCAAACAGACGACGCATAAATTCAGCCGCTCCGAGACCGATACTTATTTTTCTTATGGAATCCATCTTCTCAAGGAAGCGTCTGCACTTCGCATCACCTTTTTCCGCGGCAGTAACAACACTGCGGTAAACAGGAGTGCCGCGCTTTACACCGGTGCGGATATGTGCAAGTTCCTGAGCCGTAAAACCAAACACCGGTGACATCATAACAGCGGTAAGCTGAATATCAAGCAGCGGATTATCAAGCACACGCAAAAGCGAGAGTATGACCCTCACTTCTGCAGATCCGCTCAATTCGCCCTCAACAACACATACGGCAGGTATGCCGATTTCTTCAAGCGCAAGCGCATATTTGAGCATACGTGTTTTGGCTCGGGTGAGAATGCAGATATCACCCGGCACAATCGGGCGCTGACCGTCACCGTTTTTCATAAGCTTACCGGACGCAAGAAGCTGCCTGATGTATTTAGCTATATACTCAGGTTCGCTTTCGTTCTCATCATCCGTGCGAAGTATAAAGTCAACATCGGGAGTATCTTTATCGGGATACTTGGCCATAGGATTGAGCTGCTCATTTTCATCGTAAACAACTTCGCCGAGGCGCGGTGACATAAGTCGGCTGAAAACGAAATTAACAGCCGAAGTAACACCGTTGCGGCTGCGGAAATTCGAGCTGAGATTTATTCTTGCGGGATAATTATTGCCATCAAACATCGGCAAGCCGTCGCGTCTGCCGAGGAAAATTTCGGGCATAGCCTGCCTGAAGCGGTAAATACTCTGCTTGACATCACCTACAAAGAACATATTCTGCTCATTATCAGATATTGCGGAAAAGAGCATATCCTGCAGCATATTCGTATCCTGATATTCATCAACCATAATCTCCGCATACGTTTCCGAAAGCGAAACAGCAAGAGGCGTTCTGACAATCTTATCCCCATCACGCTCGACGAGCAGATTAAGCGCAAGATGCTCAATATCACCGAAATCGAACTTACCCTCAGCCATCTTTAGCGCATTAAGCTCCCGTCCGTAGCTGATAACGCAAGCCGCAAAACACTCTGCAAGCGGAAGCAAAGATATTCTGTCGCTGTCAAACTCAGCTGACGTTACACAAACGTAATCCCTGAGCTTGACAGCCACCGCTTTAGCTTTATCACGTCTTGCTTTTATGGCATTTTTAGCTGACTGATCAAAATTACGCTCCGCCCTGAATGTAGTGAAAACGTGGTATCTGAGGCGATAATACAGCTCGTCCCACTTACCGTTACGAGCCATTTCCGTCATATCACCGTAAAGCTGCACTTCACTTGATATCAGGTCAGCAAGTTTACCCTTTGCATCCTGCTCTTGTGTTTCAGGTTCGGAAAGTATACGCTGTGCGTCTTGCATCAGCGCAAGGCAGTATTCAAGCCGCTCAGCAGCTTCATCAAGAATATATTTACCCCACACACTTTGCTCTACGGATTCTTTACCCCTGTACGGCTCAACAAGCTTTTCAAGCTCAACCTCAGGAAAAGGAAAGGAAGAAACAGACGAATAAACGCTTTTTATTACCGTTTCAAGCGGTTTATCGGAACCGCCTGACGAAACGGTATCGCAAAGAGTTCTGAACATTGTATTGTCAGAATCATACATCTTAGCGAGGACTTTTTTTACCGCGGTATCTTCATATCTTAACAGCTCACCTTTATCGGCAATTGCATAATCGGCGCTGATACCGAGCTGATGAAAATTCTCACGCACAAGGTCGCCGCAAAAACTGTCGATAGTACAGATTTTTGCAGACTGCAAAAGCAGCTGCTGTTTCATCAGCCATGGGTCACCCGTTTCCGATATGCGCTTTGTGAGTGCTGCTTCGATGCGCTCTTTCATCTGCGCGGCTGCCGCCTTTGTAAAGGTAACAATAACCATCCTGTCAGCAGGGCAAGGTTTCTGCGTATCGACAAGGCGCTGAATAACGCGCTCAACAAGAACGGTTGTTTTGCCCGAGCCTGCCGCTGCACTGACAAGAAGAGAACCGTCGCGGCCGTCAATGGCCTGTTTTTGTTCATTGGTCCAATTATGCATCTTCCTCACCCTCCTTATCAAGAATATCAAGACATTCGCCGAATTTCATTTTACCGTAATCTGTTTCCCTGCCGTCAATCTCGTGAAGGCATATATCGGCATATCGGCAGTATTCGCAGGACAGCTTATACGTACCTCCGAATTTCGGATCGGCAGGTATTTTACCGCAGTGGAGCGACTCACCCATATTGCGTACATTATCCATAACGAGATTTTCGAGTGCAGAAAGCTGTGAGCTGCTGATAAGATTGTCATATTCACCCTTTTTGTTTGTGGCAATAACTGCGCCTGTATGTGCTGTATCAACAGCATTCTTGACAGTTTCGTCATCAAGCAACAAGCCGGACATTCTGCCCTCTTTGATTATCTCGGTACGCAGCTGATCCTGTGTAACGTCGCGCGCCACTCTGCCCGAAGCTGCCTTTGCCGGAACATAAAGCACACCTGCGGGCACAACGTTGCCGTAGCGCTCTTTACCGTTGCGCCTTATTGTAAAGAGATAGAGCAACATCTGCATATTAAGACCATTTATAACATCATTAAGGTCAAATTTTTTATGACCCGTTTTATAATCCATAACACGCACGAAGGTATCATCCTCAGTTCTGAAAACGTCAACACGGTCAACCTGACCGCTGAGGATAATCCTTCCGCCGTCATCCAACTCTATTTCAAGCTGGCGAATTTCGGGATTTTTGCCACCGATCTTAAGTTCAAAATCGGCAGGTTCAAAATCGCTGAGCTTCATTTCGTTAATAAGGCGCATAACAACGACGCAGAGCGAATCGCACTGTCTTCGGTAAAGAAAATCGAAGCGCTCATCACGCTGGTCCGCGCCGAGGTTTTCGGCAAGAAACTCATCGAGAAGCTTTATAATCTCGGAACGTATAGCCTCTTCATTAAAATCAATCAAAGCTTTGCCGTAGTGTGCAACCAGCTTTTCGAGCACAAAGTGCGAAACTGTACCGGTTATGAGGGCATCTATTTCGGCAATTTTACGCTCATCAAGTTTAAGAGCGTGACGGCAGAAATACATAAACGGGCATTTTCCGTAGTCTTCGATTTTTGTTGCGGAAACATAAATATCACTGCCAAACAAATCGGAAGCAATCTTTTTATCGTCTATCCTGAAATCGCCTTTACCGCCTGCACGGTCAAGCGCCGCCATACGCTCGGCATAGCCGTCCCTGTCGGCAAAGCAAGCTTTGAGCGTGCTTTCAAGCACGGAATCGGTTTTCCACCCTTTTGCCGCTGATTCAAATGCAGAAGCCTCACTTTGGATAAGGTCAAGCACATCAAAATCAGCTTCATCTGTAACTGTGCACTGCGGAAGAATTCTTGTAATATGACCGATAAGCTCGGACGGATTTTTCTCCGCACCCGAAAAATCGGTTTTGCAGTGTGTTACGTAAAGACGCTCATAGCCGCAGCAAAGCGCGCTGTAAGCAATATAACGTTCTTCGAGGAAATCGTTCTGTGAGGGTGCAGCTACGCTCAGCCCCATATCGTTCAAAATCTGTCTGTCAGCATCGCCGAGAACTCTGCCCGAAGACGGCTTTTTGGGGAATACACCGTCATTCACACCAACAACAAACACAGCGCGCGGACGGTTGACACGTATACGCTCAGCCGAACCGATAATAATTTCATCTATGCCGTGAGGAATAACACCAATATCCTGAACACCGAGAACAAGGTTAAACAGCTCAAGCACACGAAGCGGTGTAACTTTTGTGTGCGCAAGAGCTACAGAGAGCTGATCAAAAATAAGCATGAGTCTGTCCCATATTCTGCCAAGCTCAACCGCATCCGCAGTTTCACCGTAGGAATCGAGAGCAGCCGCAAGCTTTTTGAGGTTTTGCGGAGCATTGACGGTAATAAGGTAAGAATAAAGCGCCGTCATCATCTGCGTTACGTTACCGGTTGCCCTGAAGCTGTTTCTGAACTTTTCAATCGGAACTATACAGGTTTCGCGCAGTTCGTTTATCCGCTCAAGCCGTTTCTTATCGCTCTCGCTCAACGAAGAGCCAAGTCCCGACGGATTATTGCTCCAGCTTTCCAGCCACCTTCTGCCGTCAATCTGCCAGAGGTAAACATAGTTTTCGAGTTCACTCACCTGCTCAACGGTAAGGTCGGTAAGCTGAGTTTTAAGCAGACGGAAAATTGCATCAGCAGAAAATCCTTTTGCCGCAATTTCAACAGCGGCACGCGCCATAACCACGGGCGGTTGAGCAGCAAGTGACCTGCGTTTATCCTCAAAAACCGGCACACCGTGTTTTTTCAGCGTTGCTCGAAGAGCTTTGGAATATTCATCCTCGCTGCGTGAAATAACTGCGATATCACGGCAGCGGTATCCCTCTTCACGCAGAAGTTTTTTTATCGTCAGTGCAACATAGTCGCATTCCTCATATGCCGTTTTTGCTGCATAAACCGTTACCGTATCCGCATTACCGTCAAAAGATTCGGATGCCACCGAATAAAGGTTTTGTTCAAGCGCCTCAAGGCAAGGCGATGCATAGCGGCCTTCATACGCAGGCACGCGCACCTGAGCAACATCCGTGCCGCACTTTTTCGCTATGTTAATAAGCTTTCTTGCCGTATCGCGCACACTTGCAAACGCAGTAATATCATATTCCCCTGCATAAATTTCATCCGTACAGAGGGTTATATAGGTATCTTCACTTTGAGCGATAATGCGTGATATGACATCGTACTCTTGCTGAGTAAAGCCCTTGAAGCCGTCAATCACAACCGTTGCACCTGCAAAGCTTTTATCTTCAAGCAGCTTATCCGCAAGCAGGGTCAGGTCATCTCTTGTATCGGAAAAGCGCTGTGCAACAAGTGCATCAAAAGCAGAGATTATAACCGAAAGATCAGAAACCTTTTTACGCAGCATTCCGCTTTCAAGCTTGTGCGAAGCTTCTTCAAGCATCTGCGACGTTACGGCACATTTTTTCATTTCATCAGATATTTTGAGCATTTCGGAAATTACACCGATGCTGGAAGAAAACTTGCCGTACACTTCAAGTTTATCCGTTGTTTCTTCAAGCGCGGTGCTCATAAGTGCTACCCTGCCTGCTTCATCAAGCTGACGCAAACCGTGAATATCACCGAGTATATTTTGTGCAAGACGTGAAAAACCGCAAACCTCAACGCTGAGCGCATCCCTTTCTCCAAGCAGAGTGAGAATTCTTCGCTCGCTTTCAAAAGAAAACTGCTCGGGCACAATAAGATATATACCGTCGGCACTCGAATTGACTTTTTGCCTTATTATGTTTTGAACATAAGTTGTTTTTCCGCTGTTTATTCTGCCGGTGACAATTTTCAGCATAGCCCTTAACTCCCAAACAAAGTTTTTAATATAATACCACATACAGCGATATTATTCAATGCGGCTTACCAATATTTGTGCAATGAAACAAGCGTTTGAAATATGATATAATCAGACCGACTCTTTTGTTTGACAATCCACAAAAAGGAATGATTAATCAAAATGCGACGATGTATTATCACCGTGCTTGTTGCAGCGCTGATGACGGCTTTTATTCCGTTTGAAGCACTTGGCGCAGCACTGCCTGCAGCAGGCACGGTAACGACAAACTCAGGCAGGCTTTATGTGAGAAACGCGCCTGCCGGAAGCATTGTTTCAAGCCTTGCCAAAGGCAGTACCGTTATGCTGCACGGAGAAGAAAGCGGTTGGTACAAGGTTGAATACGAATCCGGCAGATACGGCTACTGCTCGAAAAGCTATATTGCACCGATAAATACAAGCGTTTACAAAACCGTTAAGACAACTTCAGGCAGACTGTATGTCAGAAGCTCACCGGGCGGAGAAATCATCAATTCGCTGGCAAGCGGAACCAGAGTTGCCGTAATCAGCGATTCTTCAGGTTGGAGTAAAGTTGTATTCAACGGCAGCAGCACAGGCTACGTCAGCAATAATTACCTTGCAACCGATGCACAAACCGCAAAATACAAAGCCGTAAAGCTCAATGTGCCGGACTTCAAGCAGACAGACAGCAGATGGGCAAACCACAAAATCGGTTCAACAAACTATACCATCGGACTTATAGGCTGTACAACAACAGCTGTTGCTATGGCAGAAAGCTTCCGCACCGGCAAAACAATCTATCCGAACAAAATGGAAGAGAAGCTCAGCTATTCTTCGGGTGGTTCACTTTACTGGCCGTCAAACTACGCTTCAACAACCGATTTCAACAACTACCTTTCACTACTTTACACAAAGCTCAGAGAAGGCAGACCTGTTATAGTCGGAGCAAAGAAGGCAGACGGCAGCCAGCACTGGGTGATTGTAACGGGTATAAAACAAACAGATAAGCTCAAACCCACCGATTTCATAATCAATGATCCCGGAACCTCAGCAAGAACAAACCTCGGCCAATTTTTCAGCACCTACCATTATCTGCACAGAATAGTCTGGTACACAAACTAAAACAAAAGAATCAGGGAGAAGTAACTCTTCCTGATTCTTTATCTTTCAAATTGTTTTGACAACCGCCGTTTCATCAATTATAATATCCCTGATATTTCCAGGGAGGGAATTATGAAGCCGAAAGTATTGAATCTGACGTTGACTGCACTTTTTGCGGTTATAATATCTGTCTGCTCTATGCTTAGTTTCCCTGCCGCAGTGCCGTTTACATTACAGACCTTCGGAATATTCCTGGCGCTTTTTTTGCTTGGCGGCAAATACGGAACACTGAGTATTGCCGTATACGTCATTCTGGGGCTTGCAGGTCTGCCTGTGTTTCACAATTTTACGGGCGGCATAGGTATACTTATGAGCGGAACAGGCGGATACATAACAGGCTTCATACTTGCCGGTTTACTTTACGCAGTAATAACAAAGCTGTTCGGTAACCGCAGCACAGTAAAACTCACTGCCGCTTTTGCCGGGCTGATCCTATGCTACATAACCGGTACGTTATGGTTCACTTTTACCGCATCGCCAAATGAAGGCTTTTTGCCTGCATTGCTCACCTGCGTCGTGCCGTACATAGTACCTGATGTTGTGAAGATTCTGCTTGCTTTATTTATTGCAAAGCGCACTGAGAAACTCGCACGCTGATTTCTCCGCTTCGCAGAATATCTTGCGCACCGTCATCTTTTCTTATAATCAATCCGCCGTAACCGTCAATTCCGACGGCTGTGGCGGTATTTTTTTGTCCGTTTATAAAGTAATCGATGCGCTTGCCGATAACCAGGCTTTTACCGCGGTATTCTTCAAGCAAATCTTCATCCAAAGGACCAAAACTTATTGAAAACAGCTCATCAGCAACGGCAGCAACAAGCTCATCGCGAAGAGCCGCATCGCCGCCAAGTGAACCGGCTACACCTTTAAGTTCATCGGGGAATTTGCAATCGGCAAGGTTTATACCAACACCGATAATAACGCTAGACACACTACCGTTTTTACCGACAGCTTCGCATAGAATTCCGCAAATCTTCTTTTCGCAAAAATAAAGATCATTAACCCACTTGATATCGGTTCTTTTACCGGTAACCGATTCTATGGCACGGCTTACAGCAACAGCCGATGCCGTTGTAGCACCGACAGCATCAGAAAAAGGAACGCACGGATGAAGAACAACAGTCATATAGACTGAGCCTTTATTTGAAGAATAAAAGCTTTTGCCGTTTCGGCCTCTGCCGCCCGTCTGTTCATCGGCAACAACAAGCAGAAGCGATTTTTCACCGTTGTCAATCAGATTGCGGGCATACGTATTGGTAGAATCAACACTTTCGAAATGAAACGTTGCGACGTTTTGAGTTTTGAGTTTAGCAGCTATCTTATCAGCACTCATTATCGTCACCTGCAATATCGGCAGTTGTAAAACGGATTACCTTACTCAGGTCATTAAGGCGGAGTTCAACATGGCGGCCGATTTTACCGCCGCTGAAGATAACCGTATCACACTCTTCAGCCGACTTATCAAACGTTGTGCGAAAAAACTTTTTCATACCAATCGGTGAACATCCACCGTGTATATAACCCGTAAGCGGCAGAAGTTCTTTGGATTTTATCATTTCAACAGCTTTTTCGCCTACAGCTTTTGCAGCTTTTTTAAGATCAAGCTCTTTTTCAACCGGCACAACAAAACAGTAGTGATTGCCGCTTTTACCGACAGTCACCAGCGTTTTGAAAACCTTTTTGGGATCAAGCGACAGTATATCGGCAACCTGTGTGCCGCTTGCCGCCTCCTGTGCTTCGTAGGTATGTGCTGTGTATTTAATCTTTTTCTGGTCGAGTATTCGCATTACGTTTGTTTTTTCAAGCATAAAAACATCCTCAATCTCTGTTATGCGTTTATTATATCACTTTGTTATTCTTTTGCAAGTGGGCAAATTTTTTCACATTGAAGCTTGAAATGCGAGTGTTTCGGTGCTATAACTTGAAATATATTCACATTTCATCGACTTTTTTGCTATTTTCACAGTTTCGACAAATAAACCGCTACAGGTTGTATAATCATAACACAAGGACACAATACTTACAACGGAGATGTAAAAAATGCAGATTGCAATATGCGACGAATGCAAAGAAGAAGCCAATGCTATTGAAGAAAGTCTAAAAAAATATTCACAGACAAAATCACTTTCATTCTCTATTTCGCAATTCATAAACGGCAAAGACCTTATTTATGAAATTGAAGACGGCAAGCACTTTGACATTGTGTTTATCGAAAACAAGCCCAACACGGGAATTGTTACGGCAGAAAAATTAAGAAGTCTTAACTACTCCGGTGAAATAATTTTTACAGCAGACACGAATGAACATGCCATTGACGGATATGACGTAAATGCCTGCGGTTACATAATCAAGCCTGTCTGCCCCTCAAAGCTATACGGTGCAATGGACAGAGCAGCAGATAAATTCACCGCCGACGTGTTCCGATTCAAACACAGAAGCGACATAATCACACTTGGTCTGAACGACATTATGTATATTGAAAGCCGAAACTCAAAATGCATAATACACAGCAGAGACGGAATCAAGCACACACTTTACACAAAACTCAGCAATATAGAAAGAGAACTGAATGACAGCAGATTCCTCAGGTGTCACCAGAGCTATCTTGTCAATATGAACCACATTGCAAAAGCTGACAAATGCTTTGAACTTAACAGCGGAGAAAAGATACTCATACGCCAGAGAAGCCTCAAGGAAATCAAGCACAGATATTGCGAATACACAATGACAAAATAAAAAGCGGGAAGATTGAAAACACAATCTTCCCGTTATTTTTTCATCCTGCCTTTAACTGAAGCCTGAATTTATCGGCAAGCATTGCAATAAACTCAGAATTTGTAGGTTTGCCTCGTTGCGATTGGATAGTATAACCGAAATATGAGTTGAGCACCTCAACGTCTCCCCTGTCCCACGCAACCTCAATTGCGTGACGGATTGCACGCTCTACACGCGATGATGTGGTTGCGTACTTTTTGGCAACGCCGGGATAAAGCAGCTTTGTAACAGCGTTGATGCTTTCAGGGTCCTCAATCGACATAATAATTGCCTCACGCAGATACTGATATCCTTTTATGTGTGCAGGCACACCGATCTGATGAAGCGTTTGTGTAATACGCATTTCAAGGCTGTCAGCGCTGCTTCTGCCTGTCTCAGACTGCTTATCGGCAAACATTGCCTGCACACGCTGTGCCATAGCTTCATAATCAAACGGACGCAGAAAGAAATAATCTGCCCCGGCATTCATAACGTCACTCTCAAGCGCAGGATTATCAAAGCCGAAAACAACAATAAATTTTGTTGCAAGCATCGGATGCTGAATCTTGAGCGAACTCATAACACTGATTGCATCAGCACCGGGCAGAAAAACATCCATTATAACCGCATCGGGTCTGATTTTGGAAACGGTCTCTATCAGACGTCTGCCGTCCTTTTCAATACACTCAGCATCAAAGCCGTGGTTTCTGAATGCGGCACGGCAGGGTTTGCCGAAATTATCACTGATATCGGCAATGAGTACTCTTAGCTTTTTCTCCATAAAAATCATTCCTTATCTTAAATTGTGTTTGTTGTTTCAATTGCTGTGTATGACAAAAGCTTTCAAATTATTCCGCTCACCTCCGCAAAATTTCATTTTCACACCGGACACTGTGGAGATATTAGCAGATTGAGCACAGAAAAGGATGGATTTTATGAAAAAGGAGCAACTATCAATGAATGAGGCTGACGAAAAAGCAGAAAAAACGAAAAAGTGTACCGAAAAAGCAAAAGCTTAATCGGTACACTTGAAGCTTATTTAACTGACAGTATCAATGCTGACAACCGTAAGCACACCCTCGCACACAACGAAGCGAACCTCAAGCCCTGCAAAAACAAAGCCGTAAACACGCTCCGAATCATTCTGATACGACGGTCTCGGATCCTGCGAAAGAATGGCTTTAAGAGTGGCGCGCTTGTTTTCGGGCACATGTAATAACAGTTCGTCACTCACTTCAACACTGAGGCTTCTAGCCGGCAGTGACTGCGTAAAACCGCCTACAGCGTCGGGATGCGAATCTGTATAGGCAAGATAAGGTTTGATATCGTATATCGGCGTGCCGTCCATAAGGTCACAGCCGCTCACATGCAGCACCGGACCTTTATCTGCGGTAAATTCAATCCTTTCAAGCCTGAGTGATGACAAACCGATTGAATTGGGGCGAAACGGTGAGCGAGTTGCAAAAACGCCCACCCTTTTGTTGCCGCCAAGCATCGGTGGACGCACCGTCGGCGACCAATCATCACGCACAGCCTCAGAAAACTGCCAAAGAATCCATATATGAGAAAAATCCTCAAGCCCTCTGAACGCCTCGGGATTACGGTATTCCTCCTCAAACACAATCTTACCTTCAATGCCTTCAATTAGTCCGCTCTGACGCGGCAAACCAAACTTTGACGGAAGATCGGTTGAAATACGGGCAATTATTTTCATTCTGCTTCCTTTGCTTTTTTCTCCTGCTCTTCCTTGTCTTTCAGCTCCTGCTCTTCGAGCTTTTTTACAAGGCGGGCATAGTTTTCGGCAGGAATATCGGGGTTTCCCTTTGAATAACCCGGAATAAGCATATCGCCTGCAACCTTGGGATCTGTGCAGCGTGTATCGTTGCGCCAGATTTCGCGCTCTTCAGCGTTGCGGAGGTTGGGGATATCCATAGGCTTGCCTCCCTCGAGAACCGAATAGTATGCAAACATACCGGGCAAGAACATATCCATAGCCTCGTAGACGTCGATAATATCAGCATCCTTATTGCCGTTGATATATTCGATAAAGTTATACATTACATAGAAATCGGAGCCGCCGTGACCGTAAGGCTCTGCTTTGTATGCAAGCTCATCTGCAGTTGAGGTAAGCACACTGTTATCCTCGTTGTCGCCCTCGTTCTTATCACAGTTTACATAGAGTGTATGTACGCGGTCGCTCTTAAGGTCATCCTCACGTGCGCTTTCCATTCTGCCCTTTGAACCGTAAATTGAGTACCAGATTGAGTCTCTTGCAGGGCCTACACCGTGGATACTCTTGAGAATTGCGCCATTCTCAAGTGTGATCATCTCAACACCGATGGGGCCGGCTTTTGCACCCATACGCTCCATTCTCTTGTTGAACGGAACCTCAAAGCCGCTTACCTTTACGGGACGCATACCTGTAATATGAACAAGCGGACCGATTGAATGTGTGCAGTAATAGCAAGCGTGCATTTGATTACGCCAATGATCAGGCAAGCCTCTTGTCCAATTGTGCCAGCCGCCCTCACAGTTGTGCATATATTCACCCTCACCGTACTCAAAATCGCCAAGAACACCCGCACGGTAAAGCTGACGCATCTTACGGGGAGAAGCCATATAGCAGTAGTTTTCTGCATATGCATAGGTTTTGCCTGTACGCTCAACAGCCTCGATAAGCTCAACAGCCTGCTTGAGAGTAAGCACAGGAAGAACCTCACTGATAACGTGGAGACCCTTCTCCATACATTTGATAGCAAAAGGAGCGTGCTCTGTGGCAAAGTTTGCAAGAACAACTGCATCCATATCGTGCTCAAGGAACTTATCGAAATCGTCATAGAAAACGATGCTGTCGTTGCCGTACTCTATCCTTGCTTTTTCGAGCGTAGGAACGTGATTATCGCAGATGGCAACAAGCTCTGCATTATCCTGCTTTACGCAGTAGTTCATCATTGTTTTACCGCGGCCTGCACCTACAACACCGATGCGAGTTTTGGCCTTGGGCGTGTAACCCTCACGGTAGATCGGATAGCAGTAAACACCGTCTTCATCAACAGCATCAACCTTATCGATGCCGTACTCTGTAAGAACTGCCTCCCAGCGCTCCTTCATACCCTCATCGTACTCAACGGGATGAAACCCTGCGTTAAGATAGCTCTTTACCGCACCCTTACGCCATTCATCAGTTGTGAGATAGATATATTTAACGCCCTGATCATTGAGCTTTTTAACAGCAATGTTGTTAAGAAACTTAACAAGGCCCTTGCCTCTGAACGCATCTTTGATGCCGACCATATGAAGCTCACCGCAGTTCTTCTCGGGATGAAGAATTGCTGTAGCTGTACCGACGTGTTCACCGTTGTAATCAAGGAAGAAAACATCGGTTTCCATATTTATATCGTCATGGTCGGTAAGTCTGTCATCAAAGTCAGCCCTTGTTGCATCATCACTGACAAGGCCGTTTTTGCAACAGTCGATCCACGCCTGAACGTCCTCATCGCTTGTTGTGCAGTTGGAGAAAGAATATCCTTCAGGGAGAGTGAGCTCCTCGATGGGAGTACCTGCGGTCCAGTACATCTTAAGTTGTCTCATATTGTGCCACCTCATTAATTAATAATTTCAGGGTGAGTATGGCACATTTTTATATATTTTTCAAGCGTATTAATGAAATATATTGAAAAATTTTTTCAAATGTATTACTTTATTTGCATAAAGTTGCAACAGAAAGAAGATGTTAAACTTATGTGGAAACAAAAACTTTGCCTGAGTGCGAATTTCAGCGGAGAACTGAGTGTAAAAGAGCAGATCAGATTGTTCCGCAGGTCGGGCTTTGAGGCATTTTTCACAGAATGGAAACCGGGTGAACCTGTCAAGGAATATGCTGCACTGGCCGATGAACTTGGTATGGTATATCAGTCAATTCACGCTCCGTTCGGTAAATCCGCCGATATGTGGCACGGTGACGACGAGGCAGGAAGAATCGCTGTTGACGAGCTGATTGAATGCGTACACGACTGCGCTGAAAGCGGTGTCAAAATAATGGTTGCGCACACCTATATAGGCTTTGATGACGACAGAAAGCCCAATGAAAAGGGGCTTGAAAGATACGGAAAGGTTGTTGAGGAAGCAGAAAAATGCTCGGTAAAAGTGGCCTTTGAAAACACAGAGGGTGAAGAATATCTCTCTGCATTACTGGAGCATTTCAAGGATAACGACAGTGTCGGATTCTGTTGGGATTCCGGACACGAAATGTGCTACAACCACTCAAAAGATATGCTGGCGCTGTACGGTGACAAGCTGATTGCAACGCACCTTAACGACAACCTCGGCATCAGCGATTTCGGCGGCAGAATATTCTGGACTGATGACCTGCATTTGCTCCCCTACGACGGCATTGCCGATTGGGACGATATAGCAAAGAGGCTTGACAGATGCGGATTTGACGGAATAATGACTTTTGAACTTAATCTCCGTTCAAAGCCCGACAGGCACGAAAACGATATTTATGCAAAAATGACCATTGAGGAATACGTTGCCGAATGCTATAAACGCGCCTGCAAGGTTGCAGCAAAAAGACAAATTACACAAAAATAGTTTTATTTGACAAAAAAATTTACAATTAATGTATAGACTGGGTGTAACTTTTCTGTTACAATGTCTGCAATTAAATTAACGCAAAAGGAGATGCGTACTGTTGAATTTACAAAAGCTTATTGACAAAAAGAATGACGCGGCCAAATATATGGTTGCCGAAATCACGCACATCATCAAAACGTTTGAGAAACGTGACCCCGGCTCAAAGGGCGAAAAACAGGCCTGCGAATACATGGCTGATGTTCTCAAAAACGACTGCGGCTGTGAAAAAGTTCAAGTTGAATCATTCAAAGAAAACCCCCGTTCATTCTACGGCTGGATTTATTTCACAATGAGCTTTGTACTGCTCGCAATTGTTCTCTTTTTCTTCTTCCCCGCTGCTAGTATCGTTCTTATCTGTGCAGGTTTTTTCATTGTTCTGGCTCAGTTCGGTGTTTATAAAAAGCTTATTGACCCCATTTTCCCTGAAAAGACAGGCCACAACGTAACAGCTATCAAAAAGTGTACAGGCGAAACAAAGAGAAGAATCGTATTCAACGGTCACCCTGACGCAGCCTGGGAATGGCCTGTTAACTATGCACTCGGCGGTGTAGGCTTCGAAGGTCACGCAATTATCTGCGTTCTCGGCGCTGTTTATTACCTTGTACTTTCGGTCATCCACGTTATAACCAACGGTTTTACTCCCGAAATTGACCTTGACAGCACAATTATCAAGTGTGCTCTCGGCGGTCTCGCATTCGTACCGTTTATGATAGGTCTTTACTGGATGGTTAACTACAAGCGTCCCGTTGACGGTGCTAACGATAACCTTTCCGGCTGCTATATGGGTATTGCCATTCTCAAGGCACTCAAAGATGAAGGTATTGAGCTTGAAAACACAGAAATCGGTGTTGTACTTACAGGCTCTGAAGAGGCTGGTCTCCGTGGCTCAAAGGCATGGTGCGAGGCTCACAAGGGCGAGTTTGACGACGTTCCCACTTTCATTTACTCATATGATACAATTTACGATCCGAAATACCTTATGGTAAATTACCGTGATCTCAACGGCACAGTAAAGGTTGACAAGGATGTTTCCGATCTGTTTATGGAAGCTGCCAAGGAGCTTGGCATACACTGCAGCAAGGGTATGGTTCCTCCCCTCGGCGGTGCTACAGACTCAGCAGCATTTGCTCAGGCAGGTTTTAGAGCAACAGGTATCACAGGCCTTAACCACAAGCTTGAAAGCTACTACCACACAAGACGCGATACATACGACAATATGAATGAGCAAGGTCTTGCAGATTGTTATGCAGCAAGCGTAAGAGTGCTCGAAAAGTTTGACGACGGCGCAAAGCAGTAAATTTCAACTAAAAGCAAAACGGATGATTCACCGAACGCGAGTCATCCGTTTTTTATTTTTTCTTGAGTTGATGTGAGCTAAGCCTCTATTGAAAAGTTCTGGAATTGCGAGTTAAAAAACAGCCGAGTGCGTTCTGCACTGCCCCAAATTGTGCGGACAGCACAAAAACGACCTATATGGTAGTGAACATCAAATTTTAAGCAACGAACTGACATCGCTTTTCAAGTGGTGTCAGTTTTGTTTTAAGTTGGATACGCTGATGATTGTAGAAATAA
>JAZNMK010000016.1:0-2193 GCA_045579585.1 Acutalibacteraceae bacterium | reverse complement strand
GTCATTACATTTACTGCGCCAAGCTCTGTAACCTGACCAACCTCAAAACCCTCAAGACCGGGCTTTGTCTCCTCTGCAAAGAGAACATCGTAAGAGGGGTTGTGGAGTACCTCTACAGCACCGGTGATACCATACTTGGTAAGATCTATTGTTGCCATAATTTCAAAAAATAAATTATTAGTTAATATTCTTCTTTTTTATCACTTTTGAACATCGGCAATGTCCTTTTGCTTGAACTTGCCAAAGTTCTCCGAATGCAAATATATATCTTTTTGTTTAATCCCTCAAGTTAATTAAAGAAATTTTTCCGTAATTACCCGAAAAAAGGCAAAAAGTACCGCTTTTTGAACAGAAAATGTACAATTTTTCAGTGGACAAGTGGACGGTTTTCTTGATTTTTGTTTTCGGAGGCCACAACATGAAGCTCAGATTGCTTACATTTTGCTTTGGAGAATTTAATATTTTTGACAAAATGTCTTGCCGGGCATAAAAGCCTGTATAATTGATTTTTTTCTTTATAAATAATGAATATCTGCAGTTGTTTTTTATTAAAAGGATACTGTGTGTTAAAAAGGATAGTGGTTGCTTTTTAAATAAAGATTAAACAATTTCAATGATCCGGCATTATTTTTTTATCTTCGTGCTGTCAAATTTCAAAATTTATGAAAATAGTAAATCTGTCCGAGAACAATACAATTCTCAACCGTTTCATTGCCGAGATACGCGATGTCAATATCCAAAGAGATTCCTTGCGCTTCCGCCGTAACATCGAGCGCATAGGCGAAATAATGGCATATGAAATCAGCAAGGAACTTTCGTACGAAAGTGTTTCAGTGACAACGCCGAACGGTATTTCGACCGAAAGTCTTCCTGCCGATACCGTGGTGCTTGGAACAATCCTGCGTGCAGGTCTTCCATTGCATGCCGGTTTCCATAATTATTTTGACCGCGCCGAAAATGCTTTTGTGTCGGCTTACCGTAAATATATATCAGACAACGAGTTTGAAGTGGTTGTGGAGTATCTTGCCTCTCCGCGGCTTGACGGCAAGACGTTGCTTCTTGTCGACCCGATGCTTGCGACAGGAATAAGTGCCGATCTCTCCTATCGTGCATTGCTGACAAAAGGTACTCCTGCGAAGACTGTTCTTGCTTGTGTCATAGCAAGCCATCAGGCAATAGATTATGCGCTCTCGCACTTTCCCGATGATACAATCATCTACTGCGCGGCCATTGACCCGATATTGAATGAACACGCGTATATTGTGCCAGGACTTGGTGATGCCGGAGACCTCTGTTTCGGGGAGAAAGAATAATCTTTATGAAGTGAAGAATGAAATTTTTATCGCTTCCGGATAACAAATTGCCCTGCTCGTCTGACTGATGAGCAGGGCAATTTGTGTTGCAAGGGAATATTACAGCTTTGTGCTGTTGTTCTTTATGAAATCGATTATCTCGCTTATGTAGCCGAAGGCCATACCGACAACCGTGTCGGCTGCACCGTAGTAGACTGCAACCTTGTCGCCTTCATTGAGGGCTGCGCAAGGGAACACCACGTTGGGCACGTCGCCTGTAAGCTCATAAGGTGCTGCTGGAGCAAGCAGGTAGGGCTTTGTGCGGTAGAGTACCTTTGACGGGTCATCCTTGTCAAGCAGTGCCGCGCCCATTGAATAGCGGAAACCGTTGCAGGTTGTGATGACACCATGGTAGAACAGCAACCAGCCCTCGTCTGTGAGGATGGGCACTGAACCGGCACCTATCTTTGTGCACTGCCAAGCGCTCTCGGGGAACGGGGTCACTTTCATCACGCAACGATGCTCGCCCCAGTATTTCATATCGGGGCTGTAGCTGATGTAGATGTCGCCGAACGGCGTATGTCCGTTGTCGCTCGGGCGGCTCAGCATTGCATATTTACCGTTTATCTTCTGTGGGAAAAGGACGCCGTTGCGGTTGAATGGCAAGAATGCGTTTTCGCATTGGAAAAACTCCTTGAAATCAAATGTATAACCGATACCGATTGTGGGGCCATGATAGCCGTTGCAGCAGGTAATCCAGTAGCGGTCCTCAATCCATGTCACGCGTGGGTCGTACTTGTACTCCGACTCTATCATCTGGGTATTGCCGGCCTTAAATACGATAGGCTCATGCTCAATCTCCCAATTGATACCGTCCTTGCTGAAGCCTGCGAAGATATTC
>JAZNMK010000015.1:0-53558 GCA_045579585.1 Acutalibacteraceae bacterium | reverse complement strand
GTTGCCCGTCAGCTTGCCGACAAATTCGGCTTTGAGAAGGTTGCAATCACACTGCGTGAGAGCAAGAGTGCATTTGACAACGATTGGAGTGCAATGCTCTACGACGTTGCAGGCGACGAATACTGCTTCTCAAAGGTATATCACCTGCACATTATCGACCGTGTAGGCGGCGGCGACAGCTTCGGCGGCGGTCTTATATACGCACTTCTCAGCGGTAAGGATACTCAGGCTGCTGTTGAGTTTGCTGTTGCAGCTTCCGCACTCAAGCACTCAATCGAGGGCGACTACAACTTCGTCACCGTTGACGAGGTAGAAAAGCTCGCAGGCGGCAACGCATCCGGCAGAGTTCAGAGATAAATTTCAAATTAAAAAAGCGCCGCTCCGCACAACACGGATCGGCGCTTTTTTAAGTATTAAAGTCCCTGAGGGTTGTTTTTCTGCCAGTTCCAGCTGTCGGCGCACATCTCTTCAATGCCGTACTTTGCCTGCCAGCCAAGCTCCGCCTTTGCCTTTGAGGGGTCGGAATAGCAGGTTGCAATATCGCCGTCACGTCTGGGACCGATAACGTACTTAACCTCCTGACCGCTTGCCTGCTCAAAAGCTTTGACAACATCGAGCACACTGTAGCCCTTACCTGTGCCGAGGTTGTAGATGTTAAGACCTGTACCTGCGCAAGCCTTCTTCACTGCGTGAAGGTGGCCGATTGCAAGATCAACAACGTGTATATAGTCGCGCACACCGGTACCGTCGTGTGTCGGATAATCGTCACCGAAAACGTTAAGATGATCGAGCTTGCCGATGGCAACCTGTGTGATATAGGGCATAAGATTGTTGGGTATACCGTTGGGGTCTTCACCGATAAGTCCGCTCTTATGAGCGCCGATCGGGTTGAAGTAGCGCAGAATTACAACGCTCCACTCGTTATCGGATGCATAAAGATCGGAGAGCACGGTTTCGATATAAAGCTTTGTCGTACCGTAGGGGTTTGTTGTGCCGCCTGCAGGCATATCCTCACGCAGGGGCGAGGGATTGTTGCTGCCGTAAACCGTTGCAGATGAACTGAAAACGATCTTTTTACAGCCCGCATCACGCATAGCCTCGCAAAGGGTAACAGTGCCGCCGATGTTGTTTTCATAGTATTCAAGAGGCTTACGGCAACTCTCGCCTACAGCCTTGAGACCCGCAAAGTGAATAACAGCTTCGATATCGTTTTCTGCAAAAACCTTATCAAGACCTGCCTTATCGCGGATATCACACTCGTAGAATTTAAAATCTCCGCCGGAAATTTTTTTGATGCGATTGAGTGCTTCGGGCTTGCTGTTATAGAAATTATCGAGTATAATAACATCGTATCCGTTCTGGATAAGCTCAATGCTGGTGTGTGAGCCGATGTAGCCCGCACCGCCGGTTACAAGAATAGCCATATCATTTACCTCACTGTTTATTTTTTACTGGGATTTAATTATATAACTATTTACACGATAAGTAAAGAAAAAACAAAAAATTTCGGGAGCAGTTTTATGAAAAATTTATCTGATATTTCAGTTGTAAAAGATTTGCTCAGCCGACACGGCTTCAAATTCTCAAAGGCACTCGGTCAGAATTTTCTTATCAACCCCACGGTATGCCCGAGGATGGCGGATGTATGCGGCGCAGATGAAAACACCGGCGTTATCGAGGTCGGACCAGGCTTCGGTGTGCTTACAGCAGAGCTTGCAAAAAAGGCAAAAAAAGTTGTATCAATTGAGCTTGATGAACGTCTGCTGCCTGTGCTTGACGAAACACTTGCTGACTTTGACAACGTTGAAATCGTCAATTCCGACGTACTCAAGGTTGACCTGCACAAGCTCATCGAAGAGAAATTCAGCGGTATGAAGGTTGCCGTTTGCGCTAACCTGCCCTACTATATCACCTCACCGGTTATAATGCACCTGCTCGAAAGCAGACTGCCTGTAGAAAACATAACTGTTATGGTGCAAAAAGAAGCCGCGCAAAGGTTGTGTGCACCGGTGGGCAGCAGAGATGCAGGCGCAGTTACGGTTGCTGTAGATTACTACGCAGATGCACAAAAAATGTTTGACGTTTCCGCCGGCTCTTTTATGCCTGCACCAAAGGTTGACAGCAGCGTAATCAGACTCAACGTCAGAAAAAATCCTCCCATCGAGCTTTGCGACGAGAGGATATTCTTCAGAATGGTAAAGGCTGTTTTTGCGCAGCGCAGGAAGACTGCCGCCAACTCAATCAGCGCAGGAATGTCGCTGCCGAAGGACGTAGTTTACAAAGCGATTGAAGCTGCGGGCTACGCCGAGAATGTAAGGGCAGAAAGCTTTACACTTGACGAATTAGCCGCACTTTCAAACGAATTGTGGCACATCATCCAACAATAATCGCAACCGCCGTTATATCATCAGGATGCTTTGCTTGTGCATATTTTTCAGCAATTTCAACGACCTCTTCGGCCAGTCCGCAGGGGTCGTTTTTGTTGTGCCTGCTAAGTTTTTCGGCAATCTCACGATAAGCCTGCGGCAAAACACCGTCAGACATCATCAGCACCTTATCACCGTGTTTAAGCACACTTTCACAACTATCCGTTGTTATTTCACGCAAAATACCAAGCGGCATCGACGGATGACCTGCAGTGTAAACCCTTTTACCTTTACAGATGAAAGAAACGCTTGCCCCGGCCTTAAAAAATTCCGCTCTGCCGCTGCTCAGATTTATGCGCACAGCATCTATTGTTGCAAGTGATTCTTCAGCTGATTTTACAATCATCGCCGAATTGACAAGGCGCATTGCGCTATCAAATCCCAGCCCTGAAGCAATGAGTTTTGAGAAAAGCCACGATGCAACGTTGCCATCAACGGCCGCCTTTGGTCCCGTACCCATTCCGTCACTGATAACAACTATTCTGTTACCGTATTTGTCGCTGAAATCATCACAACTGTCACCGCACATTCTGCCCTGAGCAATACGCTGTGCATAGCCTATGCGAAGGTTATATCTGGGCCTTTTCTCAAACATTATTTTTGTAACGCTTTCATCCTGCTTTACGGTTGGGATACTGAGACGAAAGCCACACACTTCCTCTATATCACCCGTTAATGCCGTGTGGCTTATTTTTCCGTTTATCCGCTCTGCTGTAATATCGATTTTTTCCGTTTCACCAACGCTTGAGCAAATTACCTGCCTGGGCGTAATGCCGTAATCGGTCAACACCGCTTCTACCTTTGCGCTCATCTTTGTATCAAACCGAATTTCATCGGCAAAGCGTTGGCTTATCTCCGTAACTGCTTTTGAAAGGGTTGAAAACTGGTCACGCACAAGCTGCCTTGATTCACCGTCGAGTACATCCGTGCTCTGCTGATTTTCGATTTTCTTAATTCCGTCAGCGATTTTATCCACCGCATCAGCAACTTCATCAAGTCCGCTGCTCACACTCTCAAGCTCCGTTATAAGCGCTTTTTTCATTGTTTCAAACTCAGGCAGCGTATTGCCCGAATCGAAAAATTTGCTGTTGCGACCGAAAAAGTTTTTGGGTATCAGCGCAAAAAATGTTAACGAAATTATAATTTCGTAAACGGTGCTTATAACATCGAAATCACCCGAATTAACAATCACTACAACCGCACCGACAAAACCGAAAGCCGCACACTGTGCCGCCCGACCTAAGCGTGACACCGCACCTGAAGCAAGACCTGCGAAAGTATAAATTATGCCTATCGGTGATGCATCACGCAAAAGGCAGACAGAAAAGCCCATTACACCGCCGCTTATACATCCACCCGAAACACCTGTCAGCTTCGCCGTCACAAGAATTATCACTGCCGCGACAATATGGGCAAAACTTATCCCTCCGACTGCAAGCCGCTCAGCTGACATAACAAGCATACTCAGAAAAACAACTGTGCCGGATAACTGTTTCACGTCAAGCGGATCATACCCTGCAAAAAAACCACGGGGAAAACTGATGCGACGCAAGAAACACACACTGCCTACGCTTACAACACTCTCACAAAGGTAAGTTATTACACCATCTGCGCTGAAGCCCTGCGCGGCAAGCACGGTAACTCCTGTCAGCACGCTGCATCCGCCGCAACTTATCATCGCAACAACACGTTTTGTGCCGCACGAAACCGAATCCGACGTAAAATAATTGACCATACCTGTACAAATTACTGTAGCAAGCATACGCGCTGTGTACACCCCGTCCATATCCAACAGATATCCGCAGCAGCTGCCGAGCATTGCCGCAATACATCTGCTGCCGTGCACCGAAGCCGCAAATGCCGATGCGAACGGTGAAATCCCAAAAGCCAACCTCGCAAAAGACAACACAAAACCGATTGCAAAGGTCATAAGCTGAGATGAAAAATTCTCGCTGATGCGCGGCAGTTTAACTTTCGCACCGCCCTTATCTTTATGTACCGTATTCATTTTCAACGTCCTTTTTTCCATGTTTTTCCTCGAATCCTATATTACTTAAACCTGCAACAAAAAAACGTCGATATTTTGTGTCTTTTTTTGAAAAACTGTTGGTTTTTTACTATATATATGGTATAATGAGTATATCTATGTTGTGTGAGGAAAAATTGTGTTATGGAAGAAAAAAATAACGATCTTATAATCGGCAGAAACGCCGTTTCAGAAGCATTAAGAAGCAACCGCGCAATCGACACTCTGCTTGTAGCCAAAGGAGACAGAGGCGGAAGCATCGGCAGAATAATAGGCGAATGCCGCGAAAAAGGAATAGTCGTAAAAGAGGTTGACCGCAAAAAGCTTGACTTTATGTGCGGCGGCGGCAGCCATCAGGGCATTGCCGCATATGCCGCTGCGCATGAATATGCCGATGTTGAGGATATTTTTGCCGCAGCCGAAGCCAAAGGTGAAAAGCCCTTCATTATTGTATGCGACGAAGTTGAAGACCCGCACAATCTCGGCGCAATAATCCGCACAGCGGATGCTGCAGGTGCACACGGTGTTATCATCCCCAAGCGCCGCAACGCAACTCTCAGCTATGTTGTAGGTAAAACCTCTGCAGGTGCTGTCGAATATGTACCTGTTGCGCGTGTTTCAAACCTACCCTCTACACTTGACGAGCTCAAGGAGCGCGGTGTGTGGGTATACGGTGCGGATATGGACGGACAAAATTGGTCCGACACAGATTTTTCAGGTGGTGTAGCCCTTGTGATCGGCTCTGAGGGTAAGGGTCTGGGCAGACTTGTAAAAGAGAAATGCGACTTCATTGTTTCTCTCCCTATGAAGGGCAAGGTCAACTCCCTCAACGCCTCCGTTGCAGCAGGCATACTTATGTTTGAAGTTTCAAGACAAAGATAACCGCCGGAAGGAATGACACCAGTATGGATATCAGCAACTTAACATTTGATGAGCTGCTTGATGCAATCAGAAGCGACAGCGGCTATCAATCAGCACTGGCTAAAAAAGAAAGCACTGCCAAGGTTGCGCACTCACAGCAAGCAGCCACGGCCGATAATATTGAACCTGCTCAGGCACCGGCGAATGAGATTATAGCTGAGCCGCATATTGAAAAAGCAGTATATGAACCGATACCAACGCCTGAAAACACCTCCGCGCCTGTTGCGCAGGAGCCTATCAGCTTAGAACCGGAGGAAGAAGCTGACACATTTGTTCCGCTTGGCTTTTCTCAAATTGCCGAACCCGTTGCGCAGGAACCTATCAGCTTAGAAACGGAGGAAGAAGCTGATGCATTTGTTCCGCTAGGCTTTTCTCAAATTGCCGAACCCGTTGCGCAGGAACCTATCAGCTTAGAACCGGAGGAAGAAGCTGACGCATTTGTTCCGCTTGGCTTTTATCGAATTGCCGAACCTGTTGCGCAGGAACCTATCAACTTAGAACCGGAGGAAGAAGCTGATGCATTTGTTCCGTCGGACTTTTCTCAAATTGCCGAACCCGTTGCGCAGGAATCTATCAGCTTAGAACCGGAGGAAGAAGCTGATGCATTTGTTCCGTCGGGCTTTTCTCAAATTGCCGAGCCTGTTGCGCAGGAACCTATCAGCTTAGAGCCCGATGAGGATATCTCAGATGACTCTGACGAGGTAATTGAGCTTGTTATACGCAGACCGTCTGCAGAAAAAAACTATGTTGCAAGCGAAATCACTCCGTCTGTATCCCCAAACATAAATGAATCCGATTCTGTCACCGTACCGAGTTTTTATCAACCGGTTGCTCTCTCGGAAGAAGACGGTGAAACACAAAATTACACCCATTCCAACGAAACACACGAGGCAAATATCACATTTGACCCCGTTACACCTGCGCCTACACAGGTTGTGCCACCCGAAGAAAACGATGAAGAACCCGTAAAAACATACACACCTCCTACCCCCTCCCCGATTGATTTCGGCCGATTTGATTTAACCACAGATATCTCATCGCTTTTCCCGGACGTTACGGATGAACCCAACGCCCCAAAAGAAGAGATGGTGCCGGAGAAAAAAGCACCTCCCGTTGAGCCGGTTGGCAGCGAAAAAACCAGAGTAATAACACCAACCGTTGAAACTGAAGCAGAAACTACAGATACATACGATAAAACCCGTATGATAGAGCCTGCAGTTGACGACAAGACAAAGCACGTTACCTTCTCACCGGTCTATGAGCGCCCGGGCATTGTTACAACAAGCAATGCTTACGACAAAACATCTGACCTCAACGCATTGCCCCACATTCTGCCGGCCGATGAGCTTATCGACGGCGAGCAGAAAAAATTTCATCGCACAGGTGAAATTCCAAAAGTGGAGCACCAACCCAAGCCACCTGTTGTAAAGCACTACGAGGAAGAGCAGATGGTGCTGCCCGGATTTTTCGAGCTTGAAGAGGTTGTGAGAGTTAATGAGGCTGAAATTGAGGAAGAGCTTAAACGCACCAGAAGCAAAAAAGTTAACTCCTTCAGGCTTGAAGGTGCAGATATAGAAGAACCGAGCATAGATGAAGACGTTTCACGAGAGCTTGCAAACGGCGGTTCCGAGGGCAAAAAACAACGCAGATTCTCAACAACCAAAACCAGACACAGACTGACCAAGCAACGCGTTGAATTCACAAAACCTTCCGATGCAAAAAAAGTGCACACTTTCATTGCCCGCAACAAGCTCATTGCAACTATCAGCACTGCAGTAACCACCTTATGCGCACTCATACTGCTGATCACAACAGGTATCACCCCGGTTGCAGACAGTATAAATTCAGCATGCGCGCCGATAAACGGTGCCCCTGCAACACACCTTATCTCCTTGGTGTTCCTGTGCGTTTCAATTGTCGCTGCACTGCCCGCCTGCATATCAGGCATCACCTGCTTTTTTAACGGTTCGGGCAAGCCCAATGCACAAACCCCCGTAATCATTGCCGCAATCGGCGCACTGATTCAAAACTCAGCTGCAATTGCCGCATACGATTCTGAGGATTATCCCGTATTCTCACTCGCTGCCGTGTTGCTGCTGTGTTGTTCTTCGTTCGGCAATATTCTTATCCACTCTCGCACGTTATCAAACTTTGCCTTCCTGTTCAGACAAGGTAAAGAAGGGCTTTACGGTATCAGAACAATAGATAATGCAATTGATGCCAACCGTGTAAGCCAGAACGTAGTAATGGGCGATGCTGACATACGATATTCGGGCAAGCTGAAATTCGCAACTAAGTTTATGTCATACTCACTTTCGAGCAATTCTACAGATGACCTTTGTGCGAAACTTGTACCTGCTTCGGCAATTGCAAGCATTGTAATCGGTGTCATCGCAGGTATTGTGACAAAAAGCTTCGCGGGCGGTCTGAGCCTTTTCAGCGGTGCACTTTGTATGAGCGCGCCTGCCTGTGCCTTTATTGCAGCTAACCTTCCCCTGTTGATTGAGAACAAAAAGCTTATCAAAGACGGCGCAATGATAACAAGCTATGCTGCTGCTTTCGAATATGAATCAACAAATGCAATAGCCCTTGATGCATCGGACCTTTTCCCCAGTGAAAACTGTAACATTCACGGTATGAAAACATTTAACGGCTTGCGTGTTGATGATGCCGTACTCACTGCCGCATCAATGCTTATTGCCGCAGGCGGTCCCGTCAGCGGTCTGTTTGAAAACGTAATTATGGAGCACAACGAGCTCCTTCTTGCGGTTGAAGACCTCAAATACGAGGAGCGTCTAGGACTGACCGGATGGATACGAGACAGACGAATTTTCGTCGGCAACCGAAAGCTCCTTGAAAACCACAACATCGAAATACCGATGAGCGTTGATGAATCCAAATATGCACGCGGTGACAGACAGATTATTTACCTTGCCGATGCAGGCAAGCTCGCCGCATTCTTTGTTGTCAGCTACGGCAGAAACAAAAAGATTGCCGAATATCTCCGTCACATAGAAAACAACGGCATAAACATTCTTGTACGTACAACGGATTCAAACATCAACGAAAAGTTTATCGCAAAATGCTTTGACCTGCCGCTCAACTCCGTCAAGGTTGTCAGCAACACAGCCGGTGAAGTGCTCAAAAAATACGCAGAGCATACAACACACCACGAAGATGCAAAGCTCATACACAACGGCAAGGCGGCCGCATTCCTGCACGCTGTAAGTGCAGCAAGCAAGCTTTGCTCGACAGCAGGAAAAATAAGCACCCTGCAAACCTTCTGCACAGCAGCAGGCTTACTGCTGACACTGCTTATAATGATTTTCAGCGGACCTGCTTCGCTGACTGCACTGCACGTTTGCATCTGCCAGATAATATGGGTTGCCATCGCCGCAATTCTGCCGCTTTTCGGCAAAGAATAACAACAATAAAAGGCTGTAAGAATCGCTTCTTACAGCCTTTTTATATCTTACATATTTTCTTCAGCTTTTCTACAGTTTCGTTCGGGCACTCAGGCGTTGAAGTCAGCGGAAAAACAAGACCGAGCTCTTTATATTTCTGTTCACAGAGTTTTCTGAAAGGCAACAGCTCAATACCGACAAGCTTTTTCGCCTTTTTCGCTAAAACCGCAACCTGCTTTATGCTGTCTTCGCTGTCAGTCATACCCGGCACGACAACGTGGCGGATAATAACTTCAGCCTCCGTTTTGTTGCACTCTTCAATAAAATCGAGCACCGTATCTATCCCTGTGCCGATATGCTTTCTGTACAGCCCATCGGTCGGGAATTTAATATCGCAAAGCACGGTATCGGTGTTCCTTAGCACACGGCGCACAGCATCGGTAACCTTAACACCTGCTGTATCAACCGCGGTTGTGATGCCGTTTTTGTGAAGCGCCTCAAAAAGCTGTGCAACAAACTCCGCCTGCATCAGCGGCTCACCGCCCGAAACGGTAACGCCGCCTTTCTCGCCGAAGTAGGTTTTGTAGCGCTTTGCTTTTTGAACAATTTCATCAACCGTGTATTCCGTGCCGCCGCTGAAAGGCCGTGTATCGGGGTTGTGGCAGTATGGGCAGGAATACGGACACCCCTGCAAAAAAACAACAAATCTTATACCCGGACCGTCAACCGCACCGAAGCTCTGAAAAGAATGCACTTTACCTTTAATGCTCATACCGCACCTCCTTTTAAAAATCGAGGAGAGGTTTTGCCCTCTCCTCTTTTAATAGAGTTTATTATCTATTACATATTATCTCTTATCTCAATTGTATTAGTTGAGGTACCGGATGCAACGTCACGTTGCTTACATACAGCAGTGGAACGTACGCGCAATAACCTCTTTCTGCTGTTCCTTGGAGAGCTTGTGGAAATTAACCGCATAACCGGAAACACGGATTGTAAGGTTGGGATACTTTTCGGGATGCTCGGAAGCGTCAATCAGCATATCACGGTCAAAAACGTTGATGTTGATATGCTGTGCATTCTGGCCAAAATAGCCGTCGATAATCGAACTGAGATTTTCGTAACGCGTCTCATCATCACCGCCGAGAGCTTGCGGAACAACACAGAATGTGTTTGAAATGCCGTCCTTACATACGTCATAGGTCAGCTTTGCAACGGAGTTGAGCGAAGCAAGAGCACCGGAAGCATCCCTGCCGTGCATCGGGTTAGCACCGGGAGCAAAGGGCTCGCCTGCACGTCTGCCGTCGGGCGTGTTGCCCGTCTTCTTGCCGTAAACAACATTGGATGTGATGGTAAGAATTGAAAGCGTATGCTCTGCATTCCTGTAGGTCGGAACTTTTTTCAGCTCATCGAAGAAGAGACCTATCTGCTCCTTGGCAATAAGGTCTGCCCTATCGTCATCGTTACCGTACTTGGGGAAATCACCCTCTGTGACAAAATCGGTGATAAGTCCGCTCTCATCACGGATAACCTTAACCTTTGCGTACTTAACTGCAGAAAGCGAATCTGCAAGAACGCTCAAGCCGGCAACACCGAAAGCCATATAGCGGTGAACATCGCTGTCGTGAAGCGCCATCTGAACCTTTTCATAAGCATATTTATCGTGCATATAATGTATCATATTCATTGCCTTGACATAGGTTCTTGCAAGCCAGGGGCGGTACTCGTTCATAAGGCTGAGCACTGTATCGTAATCGAGGTATTCACCTTCAAACTTCTTACCTGCGGGTGCAACCTGCATACCGCTCTTTTCATCCCTGCCGCCATTAAGGCTCATAAGAAGTAACTTAACCAAGTTTGCTCTTGCACCAAAAAACTGCATATCTTTACCGACTCTCATTGCGGAAACGCAGCAGGCAATTGCATAATCGTCACCGTAAATGGGACGCATTACCTCGTCGTTTTCATACTGGATCGAATCAGTATCACAGCTCACCTTTGCAGCAAAGCGCTTGAATGCACGGGGCAGCTTATCCGACCAGAGAACGGTCATATTGGGCTCTGCCGAGGGGTTGAGGTTATAGAGCGTATTAAGAATACGGAATGAGGATTTTGTGACAAGTGTTCTGCCGTCCTCACCCATACCGCCGATTGCCTCTGTAATCCACATAGGATCGCCTGCAAAAAGCTCGTTGTATTCGGGTGTGCGCAGATGACGTGCCATACGCAGCTTCATAACAAAATCATCAACAATTTCCTGAATCTGCTCTTCCGTATATGTGCCGTTTGCAAGGTCACGCTCAAAATAAATATCAAGGAAGGTTGAAACTCTGCCAAGGCTCATTGCGGCACCGTTCTGCTCCTTGATAGCACCAAGATAAGCAAAGTAGAGCCACTGTACAGCCTCTTTCGAATCCTTTGCAGGCTCAGAAATGTCGTAGCCGTACATTGCCGCCATTTCCTTGAGCTTGCCGAGGAATGCAATCTGCTGATAAAGCTCCTCAAGTCTGCGGATTTCTTCAGCCTCAACATTGCCGGCAGCAAGTGCTGCCTTGTCCTTTTTCTTTTCTTCTACAAGCCTATCGATACCGTAGAGGGCAACACGGCGGTAATCGCCAATGATTCTGCCTCTGCCGTATGCATCGGGGAGTCCCGTGATTATACCTGTGTGGCGTGCAGCACGGATTTCATCGTTGTAAACACGGAAAACACCGTCATTATGAGTTGTGCGGTAGGTAAACTCCTGCTCAATTTTATCGCTCAGCTCATAGCCGTAGGCCTTACAAGCCTTACGCGTCATATTTATACCGCCAAAGGGGTTAACACCTCGTCTGAGCGGTGCGTCAGTTTGCAGACCGACAATAATTTCGTTTTCTTTATCCAAATATCCGGGTGCGTATGCTGTAAGTGATGTTACTGTTTCCGTATCAATATCAAGCACTCCGCCATTTTCGTGTTCTTTTTTGAGAAGCTCATCAAACTTTGCATAAACCGCCTTCGTTCTTTCTGTGGGGCCGCAAAGGAAGCTTTCGTCACCTTCATAAGGCTTATAGTTAGTTTGGATAAAATTGCGGACGTCTATTCTGTTTTTCCAGTTACCGCTTACGAATCCTTTCCACTGTTCGAACATAATTTTTCTCCTTTCTTCTTACCTTTCTAAACAAAACAGGCAACACTCCGCAATAACGGAGTGTTGCCCAGACGATCGGCATACACAAAACCTCACCGTGGTCATCTCCACGCAGGCATACGCCCGTTTTCGTCAGAGGCTCTTGGGGTTGCAAAATGATTTTAACACAACATATAGTGTTTCGTCAAGAAGATTAACGACAAAATATGCTAAAACTTTTCTGCATTTTTTGGTTATCTTTCAGTATGATAACACAAGAGCTTTGGCATTGCAATATTTTCAGGGAATTATCGCACTAAACATCACAAATTTTATTTCTCAAATCCTCCCGTTTAAGCAAAGTCCTTTTTTTGGGACTGAATGCCCGATTTTTTTCGAACATTTGTATTGACTTGTTTGAAAAATGTGTTATAATCAAACTCGTAAAGAACAAACGTTCATTATTCGTCCGACACAAATCAAGCATGAAAGAAAGGAAGTATAAATATGTTTTGGATTCAGATGGCAATAGCTACAGCCGCACTCGCACTCATTCTCACAGGTATCTGGCACGAGGAAAAGTTAATAGCTTTTGAGGATAGAATAGCTGACAGAATAGGCTACCTTATTGCTCAGGTTATTATCAGACACAGAAAGAAGAAGGCCCGGAAGCTTTACGCACAGCGCAAAGCATACAACAACAGAGTAGCCCAGACCAGACGCAGCCAGCTGCACGTTGTAAACAACAACGCACACAGCCGTGCCACGCAAAACCACAAATACATCGCTTAATTTATCGTAAATCCTCTTTTTCACACCCATTCTTTGTAAACGGGCGGCATGGCTTTAAAGTCGTGCCGCCTGTTCCCTTTTGCTTGACATAAACAGTCCGTTAGTATATTATTTATAATAGGTTATAATTTTTTTAACTATATATACTGTGAGGAGTAACCATAATGATTTTTCAATACACACCCAAAGGCACCTGTTCCCGCGCCATTGCAATCCTCATTGAAAACGATGTCATCCTTGACGTAAAATTTCACGGCGGATGCGACGGAAACCTGAAAGGCATAAGCGCACTCGTAAAAGGTATGCATATTGACAGCGCTATCGAAAAGCTTTCGGGAATCAGATGCGGCTTCAAGCCGACCTCGTGTCCGGACCAGCTTGCAAAAGCGCTGACACAGTATAAAACGCAAAGTTAAGGTAAAACGATATGAGTATGAAACTTATAATCGCTATTGTTCACAGTGATGATGCACAGGCAGTTATTACAGAAATTTCACGCGCAGGCTACAGTGCCACAAAGCTCTCCACAACCGGCGGCTTTATGCGTGCCGGCAACACAACACTGCTTATAGGCGTTGAGGAAGAAAAGGTTGATGAGGTCATTGCCCTCATCGGCAAAAAAGCACACAGCCACAAACAAGTCGTCACTTCTCCTGCCGCAAGTGAAGGCTCTGTAAAATCAGTGCCGTTTGAGGTAAAAGTGGGCGGTGCGACGGTGTTTGTAGTTGACGTAGATAAATTTGTAAAACTGTAAGGATTAAACGATGAATTTTCAAGGTCTTCAGATAAACAGCGAGCTTCAAAACCAGCTCAGCACTGCCGCCGATACCGGCAGGCTTCCTCACGCAATAATTTTCGAGGGAGCAAGCGAGGTTGACAGGCTTAATCTTGCGCGTCTTATCAGCCGTGCTCACGTTTGCTCGGACTCAGGTGAAAAGCCTTGCGGGGTATGCTCCGACTGCATTAAAGCTTCCAGAGGCTTTCACCCTGATATTTCAGAGTCGCTTGCTTCACAGGACGATACAGCACCGCTGAAGGTAGATGCAATAAGAGCAATACGCAACAACGCCTTTGTTTTCCCTAACGAAGCTCCTCGCCGTGTATTTTTGATGCACAATATGCAATATGCAAACGAGCAGGCGCAGAATGCACTGCTCAAAATTCTTGAAGAACCGCCAGAATATGTAAGATTTGTTCTCACCTGTCCCAATTCCTCGGCACTGCTTGAGACTATTCTTTCACGCGCAACGGTATATAATCTCGGTCAACAGCTCAGCGATTCTCTCAACAAAAAGCACGACACCGCCTGCGAAAAGGCAAGGCTTGTTGCGGTTGCTCTGCTTTCGCACAATGAATTTGACCTGATGCGCGAAACGGGCGTTTTCGAAAAAGATTCTGAGTTACTTGTGCTTACACTCGCACAGCTCAGGCTCATATTCCGCGATGCAATTGCAAGAAAGCAGAGCACAAACGCTGTTTTCCTTTCATCTGCACAAAATGAAGCGGCTGCACTTTCCCGCTCGTGCACTGTTGCCCAGCTGCTCAGACTAATGGACGCCGTGTCACAACTTGAAAAAAGCGCGGCACAAAACGCAAACAATACGCTTCTCATCACACGCTTCTGCAGCCTTATGAGAAAAGCTCAAGATAAATAACATTAACATCATACGAAGAAGGTAAAATCATGGCAAAAGTTGTAGGTGTCCGATTCAAAGATTTCGGAAAAGTATATTATTTTGACCCTGTCGATATGGACTTTGAGGTTGACGAAAAAGTAATTGTAGAAACAAGCCGAGGCGTTGAGTGCGGCGAAATTGCCCTCGAACCAAAAGAGGTAAGCGAAAGTGAAATTGTAAGACCTCTCAAAAAAATCATTCGCAAGGCAACTGAAGCTGACATAAAAAAGCTTGAAGAAAATATGAAGCGTGAAGAAGAGGCGCTCAAGATCTGCGAGCAGAAAATTGCAAAGCACGGACTTGATATGAAGCTTGTTGACGTTGACTATACGCTCGACGGCAGTAAAATTCTCTTCTATTTCACAGCTGACGGCAGAGTCGATTTCCGCGAGCTTGTCAAAGACCTTGCCAGCATCTTCCATACAAGAATTGAGCTCAGACAAATCGGTGTGCGTGACGAAGCAAAAATGCTCGGCGGTCTCGGAATGTGCGGCAGGCCCTTCTGCTGCAGCTCATATATGATTGATTTTCAGCCCGTTTCTATCAAAATGGCAAAAGAGCAGGGTCTTTCACTCAACCCGGTGAAAATCAGCGGCACCTGCGGCAGACTTATGTGTTGTCTTAAATACGAGCAGGAATCTTACGAGCATCTTTATAAAGTTACACCTAAAATCGGTGCAATAGTTAACACCAAAGACGGCAAGGGCGTTGTTGCAGATGCTAACCTGCTGACAGGTATGCTCAAGGTTACGCTCGACCGCAACCCCAATGCCGCACCCATAAGCGTACACCGTCGCGACGTTAACATCATCAAAGACGGAAGAATTAAGGTTGACAAGGCAGAATTTGAAGCATTAAAGGGCATTGAATGATAAATGAAAGAATTTTTTGAAAACTCACAGCAGCCTGAAACCGCTGTTCTTGTGTGTGTTGACCTCGACACTTATGACCCCGAAAGCTCGCTCGACGAGCTGGAGGAGCTTGCAAAAACCGCAGGCGCACAGGTTGTAGCAAGGATGATACAAAAACGTGACAAGCCTGACAACGCAACTTATATCGGTTCAGGCAAGCTTGAAGAGCTTAAAAGCTTCTGTGAGGATAACGAGATTGATCTGCTTATTTTTGATGCAGAGCTTTCCCCCTCACAAACCCGTAATATAGAGGACGAAACGGGCGTACGCGTTATCGACCGTACAACGCTCATTCTCGACATTTTTGCCGGCCGTGCCGTATCGGGTGAAGGCAAGCTCCAGGTTGAGCTGGCTCAGCTTAAATACTCCCTGCCCCGCTTGACAGGCAAGGGTGTTCAGCTCTCCCGTCTGGGCGGCGGCATCGGCACCAGAGGACCCGGTGAAACAAAGCTTGAGAGTGACAGAAGGCATATCCGCCGCAGAATCTCATCGCTTGAGGAACAACTTGAGGGGCTTGAAAAACGCAGAGGCAACCTGCGCACAAGACGAGCCAAAGATGGCGTGCAGACAGTTGCAATCGTCGGCTACACGAACGCGGGCAAGTCCACGCTAATGAATACACTCACTCAGGCAGGTGTACTTGCAGAGGATAAGCTTTTTGCAACACTTGACCCGACTTCAAGAGGTCTCGACCTGCCCGACGGCAGGCGCGTTATGCTTATTGATACAGTAGGCCTTATACGCAGGCTTCCGCACCACCTTGTTGAGGCGTTCAAATCAACACTTGAGGAAGCAGCAAGCGCAACCGTAATTCTCAACGTATGCGACGCATCCTCCGACGAATGTGCTGAGCATCTTCGGGTTACGGCAGATTTGCTCACCGACCTCGGCTGTATGAATAAGCCCATAATTTCCGTTATGAATAAGTGCGACCTTATAGAATCAACGGGAGATCTGCCGACGGTAGGCAAGAGCGTGATGATCAGCGCAAAGGACGGCACGGGACTGGATAAGCTGCTCAGTGAAATCGCTGCCGCGTTGCCGCCAACACGCAGGCAGGCAAAGTTGCTCCTCCCCTACTCCCTGGCGGCTGTGGCAGCACGATTCCGCACAGAAGGCAAGGTGCTTTGCGAAGATTACCGCCCCGAAGGAATCTACCTCGAGGTAATTGCAGAAATGCACCTGCTTGATGAAAACAAAGAATATATCGTTGAATAAATACACACGTTTTGTCACAGAATTCCTCTTGACAATATAAAAAAATGTGTTAAAATGATTTTCCCAAGGACAGAGGAAAGGAAGTGATTGAGCCTTGGAGACACAAAACGGCAGAACTGTTGCCCAGAACAAAAAGGCCTATCACGACTACTTTGTTCTGGAAGAATACGAAGCAGGCATCGAACTTTTCGGCACGGAGGTAAAGTCAATCCGTCAGGGCAGAGTCAACCTCAAGGACTCATGGTGCTCAATCAAAAACGGTGAGATTTTTGTAAACGGTATGCATATCAGCCCATATGAGCAGGGCAATATTTTTAACAGAGACCCACTCAGAGTTAAAAAGCTGCTTATGCACAAGCGCGAAATCAACCACCTCTTCGGCACCGTAAAGCAAGACGGTCTTTCATTGATTCCGCTTTCAATCTATTTTGTGAAGGGCAGAGCCAAACTCAAGATCGGCCTTTGCAAAGGTAAAAAGCTCTACGACAAGCGAGCTGTTGCCGCAAAGAAGGACGCACAGCGTGATATCGAGCGCGGCATGTCGCTCCGAAACCAATAACAACCATTGGTTGAGCGTTTTTTGCCTTAACTTAACCAACAGTTAAGCCGTTCGGCCCTCAAATCAACCTTTGTTCGCTTCAAACCCGAAGCATTCTCCGCTAAAATTAGGGCAAAGCAAAGCCGAAAGGAGAATAACAAAATGTCACTGTTCAGCAGAAAAGAAAAAGAAAAAGAAAACGCAAACACCGATAACATCAAAGAGGAAAGCCCATCAACTTTAGGTTCAAGAATTTCAGAGCTCAGAAAACAAAAGGGGTACACCCAAGAGGATTTTTCGCAGCTTCTGGGTGTGACGGCACAGGCTGTATCAAAGTGGGAGAATGACGTCTCCTGCCCCGATATTATGCTGCTGCCGAAGATTGCCCGGCTTCTCGACACAACGACCGATGAGCTGCTCAGCGGTGCTCCCGCAAAGGCCGCCGAGCCCAAGGCCACACCGGCAGACCTGAGCAAGCTGAGCCTTAACATCAGGGTAACAAGCGACAGCAAAAAACCTGTAAACGTTTCATTACCGCTGACGATGGTGAAGAAATTTACAAAGCTGGGAACAGGAATTTCAAACATCGTAAACGTCGACTCAACATCGCTCAACAGCAGCCAGATAGACAGCATCTTTGAACTGATAGATGAAGGTGTTACCGGTGAAATACTGAACGTAACAGACGAAAACGGACAGCATATTGTTATTGAGATTAATTAAGCACATAATCTGCACACG
Organism: Acutalibacteraceae bacterium; assembly: GCA_045579585.1. Classification (GTDB taxonomy): domain Bacteria; phylum Bacillota; class Clostridia; order Oscillospirales; family Acutalibacteraceae; genus UBA8612. The sequence goes on along the minus strand of JAZNMK010000015.1, from coordinate 35,796 downwards.
GGTGACAGATAATAATGTCATTATTCGGTCACCCTCACGCAGATATGAATATATGGGGATGAAAGGATTTCGACGGGGATTCAGAGTCATGATAAGCGAGTAGCGGCACAGACCCGCTATAAAAGCTGTAGTTTATTAAAAATAAACGACAACAACACAGTTCTTAAAGCTGCTTAACTTATAGCAGCCGTCGTTACCGGGAGCACCGCGGCCCGGATAACGGCGTCGATTAGCGGTGAACGTGCGTGTCAAAGTAGCCTTGTATGACACCATGAACTAAAAGGCTACCGTAGGGTGAAGCCTGCCGTTCGGCGTCACCTGAGGGGAATCCTAAAAGATCGGATACACTCGTAGAAAGTTGTGGTAATGGGTTTTCGGACGCGGTTTCGACTACCGCCATCTCCACCATTGAAGAAACAGCCTCCTGTCTGCAAAGGTAGGAGGTTGTTTTTTTATTTACCTTTATGCGGTAGTCGAAACCGCGTAGTCCATCTTTTTGCGCTAAGCAAAAAGGGACAACAACAGATTCACACCGAAGGCTGTGTCTTCGGTTGCCGCCATCTCCACCATTAAAGAAACAGCCTCCTGCCTGCAAAGGTAAGAGGTTGTTTTTTTATTTACCTTTATGCGGTAGTCGAAACCGCATAGTCCATCTTTTTGCGATAAGCAAAAAGGGACAACAATAGATTCACACCGAAGGCTGTGCCTTCGGTTGCCGCCATCTCCACCATTGAAAAAACAGCCTCCCGCCTGCAAAGGTAAGAGGGTGTTTTTTATCTTTTTATTCGGTAATTGAAACCGGACGTATCAGTTACCCGACATATTGACACAACTGAAACTATTATATAAAATAAGCCTATACTTTTGCAGAGGTGATTTTTTGAAAATTAAATTGATAGGCTCACCGAAAATTGTTATGACAAACACAGAAAGCCACCACGCATATTTTGCCTGGCCGACAATTGCAAAGCTTCAGAACGGCAGAATCTGCGTAGGCGCTTCGGGTTACCGCGTTGAGCACATTTGCCCGTTCGGCAAGGGTGTTCTGGCGTTCAGCGATGATAACGGTGAAACATACTCAAAGCCCGTACCTGTTTTTGACACCGTACTTGATGACAGAGACGTAGGCCTTACAGTATTCGGCGAAAGCGGACTTATTGCCACATCGTTCAACAACACGCTTGAATTTCAGAGAGAGAATATGCCGCAGACTCAGGAATGCTTCGATTACATAAACTCCGTTTCTGCAGAAGATGAGGCAGAGGCCCTGGGAATCAGCTTTAGAATAAGCAAGGATTGCGGCGAAACCTTTGGCAGAATATACAAATCACCTGTTTCCTCACCCCACGGTCCCACTGTGCTTAATGACGGCACTGTTTTATGGGTTGGCAGAAGGCTTGGCATCCACAACCACATTGAGGCGCACGTAATCAACACCGAAACCGGTGAAATGACCTTGCGCGGCGAGATGGAAATTTATAAAGATGATGATTTCAAGGATATTTATTTCTATGAGCCGAATGCTATCCAGCTTGCCGACGGCAAAATAGTATGCCACCTTCGTGCAGAAAATGAACCGGACACACTGCTCACGCTTTATCAGACGGTATCGTACGATAACGGTGTAACGTGGAGCAAACCTGTGCAGATAATAAGCGATGACAGCGGTGCCCCCGGCCACCTGTTTATGCACTCATCGGGTGTGCTGATTTCCACCTTCTCCCACAGAAGCAGGCCCTATGGAATATGGGCAATTTTCAGCGAGGATAACGGAGAAACCTGGAGCGAAGAAAGCGTTATTTTTGAAGGTAAGGATACCGATGATTTAGGTTACCCATCAACTATTGAGCTGGACAACGGCGAATTGATTACAGCATTCTACACAAGAGAAAACGATTACGTGCCTGCAGTTATAATGCAGCAAAAATGGTCTTTTGAAAAATGATATGAAAACAGCCTCCCATCCGCAAGGATAAGAGGCTGTTTTTTTTATTTCTCAGTTATTGAAATTTTAGCTACGGTTATGCTGTAGGTTGATGCGTGGCATGGCTGATTGTTAGCATAATACAGCGTTGTACCATCCGGAGAGAAAAAGAGTGACGGGCTGTAACCGCAGCGCTCGTAATCGAGCGAATACGGAATCGGATTATCAATCGGGGCAAAGGTTTTGCCGTAATCGAAGCTGATGAACATATCCGTACCTGTTTTGCTGTCAGCGCGCACGTGATGCTTGCCGACAACAATCAGCGTGCCGCACTCTCCTCCGACGGGAGTCCAAGCGACACAAGGCGATGAACCGACCACCTTACCTGCAGCGGTGATTTCTTCACCGTAGTCGGCAACGTCACCCCAGTTATCAAGGACGGTTGTGCGTTTGCAGTAAATCGGGTTGCCGTGGATACCGACCATTTCATAAACCATATAATACTCACCGTTGCCAAGCTTTGTTACAGCCACCATACCCGGCCTAAGTTCGGGATCGCTGCAAGCAACGCACTCTTTTTTCTCGCTCCAGTTTACAAGGTCTGTTGTGTATTTGTAAACCAGCTTCTGCGAATGTTCAGGGTCAGAATCATCGGAATAGAAGCAGAAAAGCCTGCCCGTTTCCTCCTCATAGACGAAATACGGCTCCCACACGCCCCACTCAATGCCGCCCGCCTTATCAACATTACAAAAAGCGGTGAATGTTTTGCCAAGGTCGTTGCTGTAGTAGAGGGTTATCGTGCTGTCGGTAACACCCTCGCCGTAAATAGATGTTGCGGCAAGAATGATTGTGCCCTTTTCAAACTCACCCATATCCGCTGGCAATTCATAAAGAAAAGGCATCCATTCATTCCAATAGCCCTCGTTTAAGTTATCCCTGACCGTGTTGACGTATTGCCAGGTGAGCGCATCATCAGTGCTTATGTAAATCGGGTATGTATCTGCCCACTTTTCAAACGTTGCAAGCAGTTTTCCGTTATCCTCGCTGTTTTTCTGGTGGCAAAGCCTTATCACGCTGGGATACTCACACACCGTCTGAGCATTGACATCCTCGGGCGAATAAACGCTGCTGATACTTTCAACCTCAAACGAAATGGGAAGTACATTGTAGCCTATATTAACGGTTTCAAAAAAAGGAAAAACAAACCTGAAAACCATCAGAAGTGCCAGCACCAAATCAAATACAAATTTTGCCAAATCAATCCGCCTCACTTTATCCTTTACAGGTTAAATCTTTTTATGATTTTGCAATATAAAGACAATCTTCACACTATCATCAAAGAACCTTTTCCATAATTGCGCTGCCGCCGTGGTCCTCAATAACTTTAAAGCCGCTTTTTTCATACATCGCGTATGATACCGGAGTGTGCTTGAACACATTGAGCGCCATTTTTAAAAAGCCTTTTTCGCGTGCATCCTCCTGAATTTTTGCAAACGCACTTTTGCCGTAGCCCTGACCTCTGAATTCCTCTTTGATAACGTTTTCGGTAACAAAGGCCGTATTCTCCTCAAACGGACTTTTCTGGTAGCCGATGACGCCGATTTTTTCGTTATTCTCATTTATAACGATATAGAGGTAGTTATCATCTGAATCCGCACCGTCAGGAAAGACATCTCTGAACTCAGCTTTTGCCTCTTTGAGTGCTTTGAATCTGAATTTTTCGTCACCCGATTTTATCAGGTGGTCAGCATAAGCCTTTGCCGACCATTTTGAATACACCTTGAATTCATCGCTGCTCATTTTTTTGAAGCTGATTTGCTTTAATGCACCGCTCAAAACATTCACCTCTTATATTTTTTCTTGTGTCGGTTTCTGTAAAAACAAAGGCATCTCGTTTTTACGGAGATGCCTTAAATTTGCAAAGAAATATAAATCAGAATACGTCGTACTTGATTACGGAGTAGATAAGCTCGGGAACAAGAGAAAGAAACTCCGGCAGCCAGGATGTGATTGCATAAACTGCAAGGCCGAGGAAAGACGGAACGACACCGAGGATGTATTCTGCCTCAGATGTTGTGTTGTCACCTGTGAAGGTTACCTTATTTTCGCCGAGCTTCTTTGTAACAACATACTCGTCAACCTGTGTTATCTTACCGTCTGCATCAGCAACGATGTATGTCTTGAGGGTAAGTGTGCCACCGTCGATTTCAACTGTTTCGAAGCAGCCGCCGATGTAGTCTTCGCTCTCAAAGCCTACACCCTCACGCTGGATAACGATTTTGTCAATAAAGCTTTCATCAAGGAAATGATTCTTGAGGAAGGGACGGACTTCGTATCTCTTACCGCCTGCTGTGCCGGAGAGAACGTATGTTGTGCCGTTTTCATCAATCCGGTTGTTTGTAAGGGGCTTTGTTCTGATGTACTGATGATCGTGACCGTAGAAAGCAAAGTCAACATTGCAATCATCAAGAACTTTTGTAAGTGACTGCTGAAGATAGAGAGCATCCGGCCACTTTGCATCCTTACCGAGTGAATAGGGTGCCTTGTGGAAGAAAACGATTTTCCAATCCTTATCGGTGGAATTCATATCGTTTCTCAGCCACTTGAGCTGTGCCTGTGAGATTGAAAGAATGTCGTTTGTATTGAGAACAGCAAAGTGAGCATTGCCGTAATCAAATGAGTAGTTAACGCCGTCCTTAACCTGTACGCTTTCTGTTGTATCAAGTGCAAACATATTGTTGAACCAATACTCAACGCCGAGACCGTCGTGGTTACCTGATACGGGAACAAGTGTATAATCGTTGTTGAGTGCGCCGAAAGCTTTGTCGTAAGCGTCCCACTCTTCGTTTGTGCTGTCATTTGTGAAGTCACCGCAGTTGGAAACGAAATCAGCACCGGGAAGAGTTGCAAAAGCACCTGTGAGTGTGTTTACGCCCTTCATAAAGCCGTCGTAATCACCTGCCTGAACGTCAGCAATATTGATGAAGCTTACCTTATCGTCACCGTCATCGGTTACGAATGTGCCCCACTCGCTCCAGTCAGTGCCGTTACCTACGCGGTAGGTGTAAGCCTTACCTGCCTCGAGGCCTGTTACTACGAGCTTGTGCATAAAGTTGCCTTCCCACTCTTCACAGACTACGTCTTTAACTGTGTAAGCAGAAGCATCTACGCCCTGAAGCTCGATCTTTGTGTCTGTCTCTTCTGCGGTGTACCAGCAGAAGCCGCGTGATGAGGCTGTGTCACCGTTAACGGTAACAGAGAGTCTTGTGGGCGCTGTGCCTGCTGCAGCTTCTTCTGCACCTGCAAAGCAAACAGCTGAGGTAGCAAGAAGACATACGCACAGCACAACGCTGAGAATGCGCTTGAAGTTTTTCATTTGTGTTTTCCTCTTTTCATTTATTTTATTTTTTATCGACTGCTTTAAGATGGATGACGAAGCTTGAGCCGTCACTGCAAGGAAGATTTTTGAGGTTGAGACCTGCATTCATAAGCAGAGCACCCGAATGAACCTCACAGGTTTCGTCATCGTAATAATATTTATCAGGGTCAAGACCCTTAAGACGTACGTAGAAGGTTGAATTCTGGCATCTGAGCATTGTGACAAACGTGAAGATTGCCTCATTCTTATCCTGCGATACGTAACCCCACGCACAGCGATTCGAATTTTGTGCAGGAGAAATGAGCCTGTAAAGATCGCCGCTGTGAATTACATCGTAATACTTGTGATAATCCTTGACCTGGCGCTTGATTATGCGAAGGTCGGAATCGCTGAGCTTTATAGGGTCAAGCTCATAGCCGAATGTGCCGCTCATTGCAACGTTGCCCTTTGTTTCGTAGCCTGTGCGGCTGCAAGCAGAAACGTGCGCACCGACGGTTGAAACCGGGTAACAGATTGACGTGCCGAACTGGATTGAAAGGCGCTCAATCGGGTCGGTATTATCGCTGCACCATATCTGCGGTGAGAAATAAAGCATACCGGGGTCAAAGCGTCCGCCACCGCCCGAACAGTTTTCGAGCAGGATGTGCGGGAAGCTGTCAACTATTCTGCCCATCAGCTCATACGTGCCGAGAATAAAGCGGTGGAAAACCTCTTGCTGACGCTCAGCCGGAAGAAGAGCGGAGCCTGCCTCGGAGATGTTGCGGTTGAAATCCCACTTGACATAATCAATTTTGTTATTGCTCAGGATTGCCGCCATCTGCTCGTAGATATTATCCCTAACGTCTTTGCGTGACATATCAAGTATGTACTGGTTTCTGCCGATTGATTTATCTCGGCCCGGCACCTGCAGGCACCAATCGGGATGCGCACGATAAAGGTCAGAATCGGGTGAAATCATTTCCGGTTCAAACCAGATGCCGAACTTAAGGCCCAGTGCATTTACTCGCTCGATAAGGCTTGAAAGGCCGCCTTTGAGCTTGTTTTCATTGACATACCAGTCGCCCAGTGAGCTTCTGTCGTCATTACGCACTCCAAACCAACCGTCGTCCATAACCAACATTTCAATACCGATTTCTTTGGCACGTTCGGCAAAGGCGACAAGCTTATCATCGTCAAAATCAAAGAAGGCTGCTTCCCAGCTGTTGATAAGCAGGGGGCGTTTTTTGTTTTTCCATTCGCCTCTGATAAGGTGATTATTGTAAAGCCTGTGGAAAATACGGCTCATTTCGCCGATACCCTCTGCAGTGTAAACCATAACAAGCTCAGGAGCTGTAAAGCTTTCACCTGCTTCAAGTCTCCAACAGAAATCCGTAGGATTAATACCCATAATAAGCCTTGCCGCACTGTTGAAATCAACCTCGATATCAGCCGCAAAGTTGCCGCTGTAAACAAGGTTAAAGCCGTATACCTCACCGAAATCTTCTGTTGCGGTATCGTCAGCCAGAGCAACGAAGGGATTGTAGGTGTGGCTGGATGAGCCGCGCTTGCTTGCTATAGACTGAATGCCGTGCTCAAGGTGGCGCGAAACAAGCGTACGCTCCTTACACCACATACCGTAGTGATGAATCATATTGTAATTCATCGTCGGCAGGTCAATACAAGCGCTGTATGCACGCTGAATATCCATCGGCTTATCCGAAGTATTTTCAACGCGTACCCAACGCGTCATTGCGCCGTAATTTTCAAAAACCGTGTAGTAAAGATAAACAACGGCACCCGTAACCTTATCGAGTGTTTTAACCTCGAGGGTAGAGGCATCGTCATCCGCCATTGTATAGAGTGACGGCAGACCCTCAAGTGCAGGCTTGCCCTTAATCACCCTGTGGCTTACGTAACGGATATCTGTTGAAGCATTGCCGCAGTGGTTACGTATTGCAAGCGCTGAAATACGCATATCACCCGTACCGTTGCAGCTGTACTCCATCGGCCAGCTGTCACAGCTGAAGCCGTGCTCGCCGATTACTGCGTTTGCCGGGCTGAAAGAAGCATTGCAGTTGCGCATTGCAAGCTCTGTTACGCCGTTATCGGGAATATATGCGCCGTAGTAAAGGTGAATGAGATAATCCTGCTCAAACACCTGGAAGATATAACTTGAAGTTTTTGTGTCGAGTTTAAAGATTTTATTTTCACTGTCAAAACTGATTGGCATAATTACACCTCTTTCTTACCTTTTATAATATAATATTATAAATAAAATTTCAATAAAAAAGCGTAAAAAAGCAAAAGCCCCAAAGGGGCTTTTTGTTTTTGCTTATCAGCCGATAGCAGCGATGATTTTTTCGATAGCAGCAATAACTGTGTCCTTTACGCCGTTCCAATCAACGCTTGTGAACGCCTTAACAACTGAATTGACGTCAAAATTCTTAATAAAATTGACAACTGCATCTGCAATAACTGCGATATAATCCATTTTCTGCACCTCCTACTAAAATCATATATTTAAATAATAGCCGCTCCGGCATAATTTGTCTATTGTTTTTTCATCTTTTTTGTGCACATCATTCTAAAATTTTATCTGCAAGACGCTCAACGGATTTGCCGTCAACCATATCGAGGTTGATTTTTTTGAACTGTTCCGCTTTGTCACACTTGCCTGCATTGCGCACAGCAGCGACAAGCTCTGCCGTGTTTTCTGCAATTTCGCCCGGCACGTAGCTTCGGTAATCGAAATAAAAAGGTCTGCGCGAAGTGTACTCATCAAGGTCGGGGGCAAAGAAAACACAAGGCTTATCAAGCAACACAAAATCCATACAGATTGAAGAATAATCGGTAATAACCGCATCGCTTATCAGCGTGAGATCGTTGACATTTTTAACATCTGTCACGTCAATTGCGCCGTCAATTCTCGCTGTGCCGTGAATCTGCGGATGGAGTCTGACAAGCAGACAGTGTGTATCACCGAGTGATTTTTCGAACTCAGCATAATCAAAGTGAGAAAGGAAACGCGCATCAAGCTCGGGATCATCGCGGAAAGTAGGAGCGTAGAGCACTATTTTTTTACCCTTGCTCTGCGGATATTTCTTCTCAAATTCACGCCTTAGTTCATCGGCATTATCTGCTTTCAGCAGCACATCTGCCCTGGGTGAACCGATAGGCAGAACCTTCGACTTTTCCACACCGAAAGCGCTTGCATAAATATCCGCAACACCCGTTGAAGAGCAGGTTACAAAGCTGAGCTTTTTGTTGGCCGCAATCTCACGCGCACGGATATTGGCAGGCTGCTCAATATCGAGGCCGAATTTTTTGAAAGCACCCTCAGCGTGCCAGAGCTGGGTAATAACCGCTTCATCTCTGAATTTGAGATAGCCGAGCGGCATAAAATTATCATTCATAAACACGTATTTTGCCGTTGCAAGCAGATACGCTTTTTTTGTAAAAAACACAATAGCCTTTAGCACGGAAGCAAAATCCGAATGCGAAATAAAAGCAAGCTGATAGCCTCCTCTACGCTCAAGCTCCGCCTTCACTTCACCAAGGCTGTCGTTGAAAGAGGCGTTATGCGGAGAAAGCAAGACAACCCTGTTCCGCTTTATATGGAACAGGGTGCGTGAAATATTGAAAAAAAGAGCAAACAAACGGTAAAATAAACTTTTCATTATTTGGCCCAATCAATAACTGTTTTGCCGAAGCTTCTGTGGTAATCAAGGTCAAACGCACGGTGGATATCGGAAATGCTTTCGACCCTCACAACGTCGCCTACAAGGTTATCAAGGTAATTAACAAGCCTTGGATGCTTTGTGTAAAGCTCAACCGACTTCGCAAAATCCTCAACACCGCTGCGCGATGAGCCGAAAAGCCTGAGACCTTTTTCGAGCACCATACGAGTATTGATACCAACATTATTTTCGCTTACACCCATAAGCGAAATCGTACCCTCAGGGTTAATAAGGTCAATAATCTGGTTGATTGCAGGCTGGCAACCGCCACCGCCTACACATTCAAAAGCGTGGTCTATGCTGACACCTTCGGGCACATGATCAACGTGATAAGCCGCTTTTGCAAACGAGAAGTACGACAGCTTCTCCTCAACCGTGCCGAAAATATAAAGCTCTGTTTCGGGGTAGAGATAGTGCATCACAAGTGCTGTAATGTAGCCGACATTACCGTCGCCCCAGATGCCAACCTTGTTGCGGCGTAAGTGAGCAATTTTATCGAAACGTGATATTGCGTGCACGCTGACGCTGACAAGCTCGGTGAAGGAAGCCACGTTCATATTCATATCCGAAGGCAACTTTACGACTCTGTCAGGTGCGGCTGTGATAAAATCCTGCAAAAATCCGTCATAACCGCTGGAGCGGAAATAGCTGGAACGAAGATAATTTTCTGCAACTATGCTGTCCTGCTCGGTAGGTGTGTTGGGCACGGGCACAACGAAATCACCGACGGCATAGGTGCCTGTCGGGTCGTAAACAACCTGCGCCACACACTCGTGAGTGAGTGCCATAGGCAGCTTTGCCTTAAGTGCTTCGGGTGAGCGCATACCCTGGTAGTAGCGTTGGTCAGCCTTGCATACAGAAACCTTGTATGGGCGCATAACAACCTCGCCTGCCGTAAGGTCAAGTTCTTTGTATGCAACCTCAATCATTCTGGGGGAAACCAACTGATATACTGCATTAATCATTTTTTATCCCTCTAACCCGTCTGTTGCGCCAATGAGCGACTGAGCAACCTTCATATCAAACGGGTATGTTATTTTGATGTTGAAAACCTCGCCTCTGAGCACATGAACATGCTCACCCTTGAGAACGTACATCTTGCAGGCATCGGTGAGGATATTCTTTTCCTCATCAGTAAGTGATTCGAAAATCTCCTTGAGTCTTTTTGCCTTGAAGGACTGCGGAGTCTGACCCTGATACATATGGTCACGTATCGGGATTGAGGTTATTCCCTCACCGTCACAGCTTTCTACGATTGTATCAGCTGCAGGCACCATTGTATCGCAAGCGCCGTATTTTGCGGCACAGTCTATATTCTCTTCAATAATTCTGTGAGTTACAAAAGGACGCACGGAATCGTGAGTGACAACAATTGTATCCTCATCAAGGCCGTAGTTTTCTTCGATGTAGGCAATCGCATTCATAATCGTATCGTTGCGTGTTTCACCGCCGTCGATAACAACTACCTTATCGGTATTGCCGAGATTTTTTTCGATAAGGTTGCGTGCGTGCTCAACCCACGATCTGTGAGTGGGTACAATAATTTTTTCAAAACGTGAATTTACAAAAAACTTTTCGACAGTGTGCACAAGAATAGGCTTTGTGCCGAGCTTTAAAAACTGCTTGGGCATATCGGTATTACCCATTCTGCTGCCCTTACCGCCTGCGAGAACTATGCCGAAAACCATAATATCATTCCTTTGTATAATCAGATTTTATTTGCCGTTTACTCTCTTATCGTAAATATCGCAAACCTCATTAACATCACCGTTTGCAATAATCTTGCCGTGATCAAGAAGAATTGCCTTTGTACAAAGACGACGCACCTGAGCAGTGTTGTGCGAAACAAAAAGCACGGTAACACCCTTGTCAAACATACTCTTGATTTTGTTCTCACTCTTGATACGGAACTTAGCATCACCGACGGACAAAACCTCGTCGAGAATAAGAACCTCCGGGTCAACAGCGGTTGCGATTGCAAAGCCGAGGCGTGCCCTCATACCCGAAGAATAGTTTTTGACCGGAACGTCAATAAACTCACCAAGCTCCGAAAATTCAACTATCTCATTATAACGCTCCTCGATATATTTTCTCGAGTAGCCCATTGTTGCACCGTAAAGGTAGATATTTTCTGCGCCGGTGTAGTTCATATCGAAGCCTGCACCAAGCTCAAGCAAAGGAGCGATAACACCATGAACGCTCACCTTACCTTTTGTAGGCTTGAGAACACCTGCAATAACCTTGAGCAGCGTACTCTTACCCGCACCGTTGAAACCGAGGATACCGAGCCTTTCGCCTTCTGCAACCTCAAACGAAACATCGGTAAGTGCCCAAAATTCGTTATAGTGAAGCTTGCGCGTGACAAGCTTTATAAAATACTCTTTTATATTGTCAACTTTTTCTTTGCTGAGGTTGAAAAGAATACTTACGTTTTCAACCTTTACTGCTGATTTTGCCATTGACAGCCACCTCAGATGTGAAGAATGAACTTATCCTGCTTCTTCCGGAAAACAACGAAGCCGATAACAAGTGTAACAAGGCTTACGCCAAGTGCATACATAAAATGATTCCAGTTCCACATCTGACCGTAAAGCACACAGTCGCGGAACATTGAAACAATCGAGTAGAGCGGATTTGCCATAAGTCCGTACTGGACAATCTTGATGGCACCGAGTGACTTGACGGTGTAGAAGATGGGGGTGAGGTAAAAAAGAAGCATACAGAAAACTTCGTAGATATACTCAATATCTTTGAAGAAAACGTTGAGCGTTGCAAGAATCATACCGACACCGAGTGAGAGAATAAGAAGAATAATAATCGGCACTACCGCAAGCAATGCATACTGGTTTATTACTATTACTTCATCGGTGAAGCACTTGAAGTAGATAACCATTACAACAAGCACAAGCAGTGACATTGCAAAGGTCACAAAGTTTGCAAGCACGTTTGAAAGCGGATAAATATACTTTGGTACATAGACCTTTTTGATAACGCTTGCACTCAGGCGGATTGAACGCATTGCACGCTTTGTTGACTGAGTGAAGAACTCATACAGAAGGCGGCCGCATAGAAGATAGACCATATAACAGCCGACCGACGGATCGTTCCTGCCGAAAATTCCGCCGAAGACAAGGGCGAGAACAATTGTTGTGAGCAACGGCTGAAGAAACGTCCAGAACATACCGAGCACCGAATTGCGGTACTGGAGCTTAACATTCTTGCGTACAATTTCCTGAAGCAAATAACGGTACTTCCAGAAATTATTGAAATAACCTTTTAATCTACTCATTTTTTGTTTACTCCTGTAATTCAGCCTTTGCGCCACTTTGCAAAGTACTTGAACATTGACGAAATCTGAACAAGCATAAGCTTAAAATTCTTTTTGCTCTCTCTGCCCCATACGTGGTAAACCACGGCCTCCGGGTAGTAGATAACCTTTGCCTGCTTTGCAACAACCCTTGTGATATCACAGTCCTCAAAATACATAAAGTACCGCTCATCAAAACCGCCGATTTTTTTGAACAGCTCTGTACGGAACATCATAAAGCATCCCGTTGCGTTCTCAATCTCAAGCACAGAATCAAGGTCCTCATCAAGCATTGCATACTCACGCAGCAGCTCACTCGGCTCATCACCGCGCATACGGCTTGCGATCAGGTATTTTATCTGTGGGTTGCGTTTGCCGAGAATCTGCATTCTACCGTCGGGGAAGCATATTTTGGGAGAAAGCAGACCGATTTCGGGATGCTCGTCCATATATGCCGCCATCTTTGCAATAACGTCATCGCTGATGCTGATATCGGGGTTTATAACGCAGTGATACTTTGAATCAAGCTCACCCAGCACAACGTTGTGTCCGCTGCCGAAGCCGTTATTCGTGTGCGGTTCAATCACCTTCACCTCAGGATATGTTTTTCTGATATGGTCGGGTGTCGAATCCGTTGACATATTATCTACAACCGTAAGCTTGAAATCAACACCCTTAGTGTGCTTAAGCAAGGTTGATACCGTTTCATCTATGCTGCTCATATTGTTATGCGTAACAATACAGCCCGTTACATAGCTACTAATCTGAACCATTCCTTTCAGTTCCCTTTGTATCCGCATATGCTGCGCACGATGTTTATGCGCCACCTTATTTTTTGCATAAGGCTTGTTTTACCGCCCGTCATACTGCCGGGGTTGCGGCGGTAAAGCAAAAGCGGCTCATCAATAAGCTCTACCCTGCCCACCTTCTCGCTGATAAGACCGAGCCACTGATCGTGCATAGGCAGATTTTCCGGGAAAGGCAGTGCCGCCGTAAACGCCTGCCTTGTAAGCGCCATACAGGCACCCGTATAGCAGTTTTTGATTATGTTGTGCAATATACCTGTTTTTGCTCCTCTGTCCTCAAAAAGGGTTTTGCCCGATTTATTGAGATTTTCATCGGTAATATACGCGTTGTGAAGCACACAGCACGCACCACCCTCGATTGCAGACATCACGCGCTCAACCTTACCGCTGAGCCAGACATCGTCCTGGTCACAAAGGAACGCAACATCACCCGTACATTCACGCAGAAGAAACTCCTTGTTTGCATCAACGCCCTTTGCAGGTCCGTGAACATAGCGAATTCGTTTATCGCTCAAAAACGGCTCAACCGCGGCATAGGTGCCACCTGACGGATTATCATCTGAAATGATAACCTCATCATCCTCAGCAATCTGTGACAGCACGGATTCAAGCTGCTTTTCAATATAAAGTTCACCGTTGTACACGGCAATTAAAACCGATATTTTCACCGCAGCTTACACCTTTCGCCTATGCTAGAACTTATTTGGGCACACGAACACACTATAATTTACAGATTATGTTAACATATAAATATTAATAAACTGTTAATAGCCAAGCTTGCCTGAGAGTTCATCATAGCGTTTTAAGTCAAACCAACCCGTAGTGTGCACACTGACAGCACTTGAGCCGAGGATTGATACACGTATCTTGCCGGCTCCCATGCGCTTAAGAAGCGGATTTGTGCAAAGCTTTGCGGTTTGAATAGCATTATACCTGAAAGCGACATAGGTAAGCGAAAAAATTCCGTGCGAATACGAAAAAACACTACCATCGGCGGCAAGCTTCTTGCCATTACGGCTGAGAACACCAAGCACGATACCGACAGTACCCGCTGCAGCACACAGTGCAGGATGCACCTGAATCAGAGCCGCACCTATAACCATAAACAGTACGGCATAAAACCCGACCGAAGCTATAAGCCCTGCTCTGTGCGAGCGCTCAGGCTTAACAGAGCAAACAAAATCCGGTGCACATTCGGCAACTATACGCTCAAGCTCCGTTTTTTTGACAAGCAGACAAATCTGCGATGTTTCGTTCTTATCGTTACCCAAGCCCACCACAACAACCTCAGCGCGGTACAGCCCGAATAAGCGCGCAAGCATAGGCCGTCTTATAATTACAGCGTTGACCTTATCTGAAGAAAACGAGTAATTCTTTTTTTTGATAAGACCCGACGTGATAAAAAAAGCATCCTCATTTTTTTCTATTCTGAAACCGCAGGCTGACACGAACTGCATAAGCATACTTACAATCCAGCCAAACACAATAAAAATTGCCGCCGCAGACCATAAACCTGTGTAAACGCTGTAACCGATACTGGCAGCCGACGGCAGAATCTGCATAAGCGACTGGCCGAGAACAACGTCCCTCAAAGCCTGAGAAAACGAAAACGAGCATATAAGATTATGCTTATTCACTGTTTCGTCGCCGCTTTTCTCTGATTTGAAGCTCACCAGTTCGCTCTCAAAAACCTTTGCCTTATCGAGCCTGAGCACAAAAACAAAATCCGTGCTGTTTGCGGTAACCGCAGAGTTAATATCGAGCTTTATTTTTGCCGTGCCCACAATCCGCTCAAAAAGATTGCGCTCAAGGTTAACCGTAGAGATGCTGCCCAGCGGCACACGGGATACACGGCGCATAAGTGTATTACGCTCCACAACAAGATAACCGTCATCAATATAAAACACGGTTTTTCGCCAACGGATAAAGCTCCAGACAGCAAACACCAGACACACCGCAAGAGCAATAACAAGTACTAACGGATATACGTAGCCGGACGTTATCTGTCTGAACATAAATGAAAAATCAAAACCGCTGCCAAAGCTGTCCGCATATTCGATAAAAATCGATAGCGCACCCGTCAGCAGCACAAGCCCAACCGCACCGAGCTGTTCGGGAACAATAGTTATATGGTTTCTTGAAGGCTTACTGAACATCGCTGTTGCCCCCAAGCTTATTTTTAACTCTTTCGTTAAGATGAAGCGCAAGCTCCTGCGCCTTATCTTCATCGAGGAAGCGCAGCACTGCTGTTGACCCTGCAGTTATGACAGATACCTTGGCAACACCGAACGCACTGTCAAGCGGACCTCTGGCAACGTTTATCTGGTGGATTCTGTTTATCGGCACAACAGTACGCGAAACAAAAACCACACCGCAGATAATTTCAACCCTGTCCTCTGTTATAAGGTACTTATAACGCCTGAAACGAAATATTGGAAAAAGAACAGCCCACAGCACGGCAACAACCGCGCCGCTGACCATAACAGCAATTTTTGCCGTACCGTAAAGGTTTGCTGCAATAACCGCAACCAGGCAGACAACAAGCAGCAACAGACTCTCCAGCAAAGCAGTAACGCCCATAAGCTGCCTCGCCTTTTTGCTGAGGGATTTGTATTCCATCCGATTATTCCTCCGCTTTCTCTATGCCTTCAATGATACCGTCTGCAATCGCCTGAGCATAGGCATCAAAATTCTTATCAAAAAGTTCGTTATCTAAGGGTGTGGTAATAAACCCCATTTCAATCAGACAGCTGGGCATTTCGGTTGCTGAGTTGACAAGGTAATTTGCAAACCGGTTGCCCTGGTAGCCCTGCTTAACTCCCCTTTTATCGCCGTAGCCTACATCGTCTATTGCGTCGGCTATGTATTTTGCAAAGCTTTTATCGTAATCGGGGCCGGTACTCTCTATCCATATCTCAACTCCGCTCACAGCCGATTCGGCACTGTTGCGGTGTATAGATATAAAATGTGTTGCGTGCTTTTTGTTAGCAAAAGCTGCCCTGTCCTCAAGCTCAACAAACACATCCTCTTCGCGCGTATAGATAACGTTTATTCCGTTTTCTTCAAGTATTTCACCAACGGCAAGAGTCAGTCTGAGGTTGTCATCCTTCTCATATCTGCCGTTATATTCTGCGCCTACGTCACTGCCGCCGTGCCCTGCATCAAGGCACACTTTCGGTTTTGCAAAAGGCTTTGTTTCTCCCATCTGCGAAAACGAAATTGCCATAAAGCCGAGCACTGCAACACAGATTACTGTAAGCAACATTTTATTATTGTTTTTCTTCTTTTTCATATGCACCTTTGTCATCCGAATTTTAAATAGAATTTTTCAGTTCATTCATCACTTTGCTTGCAATCGGCACGGCAACATCACTGCCGCCGCCACCGTTTTCCACCATAACAACTATGGCGTACGGGAAATTACTGTCCGCAGAGAAGCCCATAAACCATGCGTGCGATTCCTCACCTGCAACCTGAGCAGTGCCCGTTTTTCCGCCAAACTGCATATCGGGGAATCTGCCGTCACCATAGTTATTGATAACGTTGTTGCGCATCATCGTTTTCAGCTGAGAAGCTGTTTCGGGCTTGATAAGCCGCTCATTACTTACATTGCCGACAACGTCGGTAAGCGAATTGGAAATAAAATACGGCGTAGGGGTTGAGCCGTCAGCAGCAATGCAGCCCGCAATCATCAGCATATGAAGCGGGTTTACAAGCGTTGTATACTGTCCGATTGATGCCCAGCCGACATCAATTTCAACCGTATCGGACAAATCGAATCGGCTCTTTGCAGTATTCACACCGCTGATGCTGAAGCTTTTGCCAAAGCCCATTGATGAAGCTGTTGACTCAAGCACCTTTGCACCCATTTCAATACCCAGCTGGGCATAAACGCTGTTGCAAGACTTGGTAAGAGCCTTGCCGAAATCCAGCCCGCCGTGAGTATTGTTGCATATAATTGAGCCGCCCTGAGCAGTGATCAGCGCACCCGTACACTCAAACTGTCTGCTGTTTATATCAGGAATATTTTCAAGCGCAGCAACCGTTGTAACGGTTTTGAACGTTGAGCCGGGGGTAAACACACCGCTGAGCAGACGGTTTATGTAAACACCCTCATATTTTTCGTCATTGTCCATATTCTCAGGCTTATTCTCAGGGTCGTAGGTAGGGGCTGAAACCATACAGACTATTTCACCCGTTTTGTAGTTGTAAACACCTACCGTGCCTTTGCGGCCGTTTAGATGTTTATACGCACCGGCGCAAAGCTTTGCATCAATGGTAAGGTTGACATCACTGCCCTCACCCGTGTTGATGAGCGTGTATATTCCGTCAACAAGGCTGTAACCCGTCAGCTTATCGCGGCAGATAGTGTGCGCACCGGTTGCGATAAAGCCATAGGTGTCGCCCACTGCATGCAAAGTTGCTTTACGGATTGTTTTGTCTGAATTGTATATTCTTTCGCCGTCTTTACTGCTTGCAAGCACCACGCCGTTGCAGTCAAGAATTTTGCCGGCGCTTTTAATTTCACCACCCGAATAAAGGTGGCCGTTAACGCGGCTTGTTGCCCACGTGCCGCCATCAAGAGCAAAGCTGACCGCAAGGAATCCGAGTCCGCCGATAAACGCAATGATTATCGCCAGCAGTACGTACGCACGCTTTGTTACCGTATTCACCTGTCAGTCACCTCTTTCAAAAAAACGTATTTATCAGGCATCCTCCATCTGCTTTTCAAGCTTCGGGTAGGTTTTTATATCCGAACTTTTGATGAAAGCAAACAGCGCCCATGAGCAAATCATACTTGTACCGCCGCGGCTTACAAACGGAAGCGTAACACCTGTAAGCGGCAGCAAATCGGTAATTCCGAAAACGTTGAGTGCAAGCTGCACCAGCAGCATTGATGCAGCCGCAACAGCAGCAATTGAATAAACGGTTGAACGCGCATGGCGGGCAAGCCTGAACGCATAAACCGCAACAAATGCAAAGCAGAGCACCACGCAAAAGCCAACAAGCAGACCCCACTCCTCACAGATTACGCCAAAGATAAGATCAGTTGTTGAAGCGAAAACGTTGCGAAGCCTGCCCTCACCTATTCCCAGGCCGAAAATACCGCCGCTTGCCGAATAGCTGAGCACCCTCGTCTGCTGATATCCGCCCTCGTTCGCAAGCTCCCACACGTGCCTGTAAGCGGCAAAGCGTGAGGCAACGTAGGGCTTGAAATATATAATAAGACCTGCGCCGAGAATTGCAGCCGTTCCTATAAGACCGATGGTCTTGATATCGCCCGAGCGCATAAACGCAATAACCATAAACGTTGCAAAGAATATGAGCGCGGTACCGAAATCCCTCATCAGGAAAAGAGCACCGACGCAACCTAACGAAAAGACGAGGTAAAGAGTATGGCTGCGCGTTGACTGAAGCTTTTCGAGCGTTGCCGCACCGACGAAGATGAACGCAACCTTAACCAGCTCGGAAGGTTGGATTGAGAAAGAGCCCAGACTTATCCAATTGAGCGCACCGTTGACAGTTTCTGCCAGAACAAGGTTGATGCCAAGCAGACCTACCGCAAGAACGGCAACGGGAATACGCAGCGCCGATATGACCTCGACATTGCGCATTATCGCAAGCAGCACAACAAATGCTGCAAGGCCGATAAGTATTGCAACAAACTGCTTGAACGCGTATTCGGGGTAAACGCTTGCCACGGTAATCAGACCGATACCCGAAAGCGTGAACGCAATTATTTCAAGCTCTGTTGCGCGCTGTGATGCGAAGTTGCGTGCGCAGATAAAATACAACCATTGCACAATAATAAAGCCACCGAATACACCCAACACCTCAAGGTTGAATTCTTCGGTTGAAAAAATAACGGGCAACATTGCCATCAGCTCGAACATGGTTGCCAAAAAAAGCATCGTCAGCCAGTTGAACGGTTGTTTTTTCCTCTTTTTCTTTTCGGTCTTTTTCACTGCCAAGCGTTTCACCTCCTTGCAGAAACTTTACGGGTTCAGTTCTTTTTCACCTTATATTTTTCGCTGAATACAAATATTACACCGCCAAGGCCGATTATATCGCCATCCTTAAGCCGTCGTTTGGAGCTTACCACAGAGCGTGCGTTAACCTTTGTGCCGTTTTCCGAGCCAAGGTCCTCTACATACCAACTGTTGCCCGATTTAAAAACCTTTGCGTGGGATGAAGATATTGCCGAATACCTGAGCCTTATATCGCAATCGGGCGAACGTCCTATCACACAGCTGTCACAGTCAATTACATAAGCCTTATCGGCAGCCTCATCCACAAGTGCAGGCAAAAAGCTGACGTTTTCGTTGCCTGTACGCACAGCACTGCGTGCTTTTGCCTTCTCCTGTTTTCTGCGCTCTTTTGCCTTCTCACGCTCAGCGTCGTCAACATCAACATCAAAAAACTCAAACGTGCTCGAGCCGAAGCTGACCTTATCACCGTGTTTGAGCGTAACAGGCTTTTCAATCTGCTCACCGTTTACAAAAACGCCTGTGCGCGAATTTGTATCCGCAACAACCCAGCCTGTACGGCGCTTTGAAATAACAGCGTGGAAACGCGAAATTGTTGAAACGTTGAGAATAACATCACAGGTAGTACTCCTGCCTATTGAGTTTTCCCAATGAGTGAGCGGAATACGCTTTTTTGTTTTTGCTTCAACAAGGTAGGAACCGACCCTTGAGCCGAATTGCCTTGTTATAAGTGATACAACACAGCTGCCTATTATCAGCAAGGCAAGAGCCGAAAGCATATAGCGGCTCAGTTCTACGGTTACGCTGAAAACTTCATCCATTTCACGGTCGGCCTCCTTTCTGCAGAATTTCCTGTTATATATTTTAATATTAATAAGTCTACGTGTCAATAGCACCGATTTTGATTGACTTTTTCTTAACTTAAACTTATACTGAATATTGTACGGTCAACTTGCAAAAACATTAATTTTCTATTAAGGAGAATCATTTATGAGCATTACCAAAAGCGTTTTCGGCTCAATGCCCGACGGCAGCGAAGTATACAAATACAAAATAAAAAACAGCGAAGGCTGCTTTGCAGAATTTATAACCTACGGTGCGACCTGGCTGAGTGCATTTATGTACGATAAAGATGATATTCTGCAGGACGTTCTGCTCGGCTTTGACGATATGGATGGCCACATCAACCGCTCAGACTATCAGGGGCAGTGTGTCGGCAGATACGCAAACCGCATCGCAGGCGGCAAATTCACGATAAATGGCACAGAATATCAGGTTGACTGCAATGAAGACGGCGTAAAAAGCCTGCACTCCAGCGGTGAATTTGCTCACGCAAACTGGAGCGCAGAGGAAGACGGCGACAATTCAGTCGTATTCTCATATGTTTCACCTGACGGCACCTACGGTTTTCCGGGCACCCTTAAAGCAAAGTGCAGATACACCCTCACAGACGACAACGAGGTTGTAATTGAATACAGCGCTGTTTCCGATAAGGCAACCATAATAAACTTCACAAACCACGCTTACTTCAACCTTGCAGGCTGCAACAGCGGTGACGTGCTCGGTCACGTGCTGTGGATTGATGCAGATGCATTCACACCCACAACACCCGACAGCATCCCCACCGGCGAAATCCGCCCCGTCAGCGGCACACCATACGATTTTACCGACGGCAAAAAAATCGGTGAAGATATCAAGGTCGATTATGACCAGCTCACAGCCGCAAAGGGCTATGACCACAACTTCTGCCTCAATGCAGGTAACGACTACAAGATTGCAGTGCTTGAACCTGTCAGCGGCAGAACACTCAACGTATGGACAGATCAGCCCGGTGTTCAGCTTTACACAGGCAACTTCCTCGACGGCACAAAGCTCGGCAAGGGCGGCTGCCCGATGATTCAGCACGCAGGCTTCTGCCTTGAAACACAGGTTTATCCCGATGCACCCAACCACGACAATTTCCCGCAGTGCACCTACCGGGCAGGCGAAGAATACACGGCAAAAACAATTTACAAATTCGGCATAAAGGAATGATGTTGAATTGAAAAAAGCAGAAATTGCTCAGTTTGCAGTTGAGCAGCTTAAGCTTGACTACCCCGATGCAATATGCTCGCTCGATGCAGAGAGCCCCGTACAGCTGTTAATTGCAACACGGCTTTCGGCACAGTGCACCGATGCACGCGTAAACCTCGTAACACCAAAGCTTTTTGCAAAATATCCGACACTCGAGGATTACGCTTCAGCAAAAATTGAAGACGTTGAGGCAATTGTGCGCCCCTGCGGCTTTTATCATATGAAGGCGCGCGACATAATCGGAATGACGCAGATGATTCTTGACGAATACGGCGGCACGGTGCCTGACACGATAGATGAGCTGATAAAGCTGCCCGGCGTAGGCAGAAAAACCGCAAACCTCATAGTCGGTGATGTTTATAAAAAGCCCGCGGTTGTTGCGGATACGCACCTTATCCGAATTTCAAACCGCCTGGGTCTTGTAAACACAAAAGACCCTTATAAGGTTGAAATGCAGCTGAAATCACTGCTGCCTCCCGCAGAAAGCAACGATTTTTGCCACAGATGCGTACTTCACGGCAGAGCTGTATGCGACGCACGCAAGCCAAAATGCGAAATATGCAGCCTGAAAAATGTTTGCAAATACGCAAACGAATAAAAACAAAAAGACCGACAGTGTCGGTCTTTTTTATTTTCAGTTTTCTTCAATAGCCTTGTTTACCGCCTCGCGCTTTGAAAGCATAGCCTCAATGCCGCGCTCATAATTTGTGAAACTGAGCGATTCACCCGTAAGGTTTTCGATAAGCCTGAGCGTTTCGTCATAGCCGATTTTACTTTCGAGCAGTTTTAACGCACGCAAATCCTGGAACGCATCGTAAAAAACCTTATATCTGAGCGACACAAGCGGCTGACCGTCCTCACCGGGATAAACAACAAAAGAATCGCCCGAGGGGAAGGCTTCACCCGCATCTGTCTCCTCAAACGGATTTATGTGGCGCTTTGAATACTGCGAATACCAGAAATTGAAGCCCCAATGCAAAAAACCGACACAGCCGAATTTGTAAAGCTGCAGACCGATAACACGGTGACGGTAAGACGGCATAGCCATAAAGCGGTTTGACGTGCCCTTATACTGACCACAGCAGTAATAAGTCCAGAAGCTGTCAACCTTACCGTAGAATTTATCTGCGTGGTCAAGCGACGGAACGGGGGTTTTGACAAGACCTTTTTTGTAGAACTTAAAATCGCTGAGCGCATCGAGCGTTTTATAATCGGGGAAAAGCCTTGAAATAAGTCGGCTTGCCTTGCCGTAAGAGCGTACCTGCATATCGTTGGGCTCATCCGAAACGTGAAGCCAGCATTTATCTTTCATACCGTTCGACTCAAGATAAGGCTTGAGTGCAGCTGCAAATTGCTCAAGGAAGTTTGCATACTCCCTACCGCCCGCACGTGTTTTCCAGCCAAAAAGCCGGTTGCCGTTTACGTCAACAATTTTAGGCGCGTGCTTTGCGCCCCACTGAGTGAAAAGGTGCGAAAGCTCAAACCATTTCATACCGCTTCTTGTTGCGGTTTCGAACCAACGTGTGAGTTTATCGAAGCCAAAGGAATATGTACCTTTATCCGTAACGGTAACATCAACGAGCTGCATAGTCGGTCTTTCACCGCCTACCTCGGTATCGAGAGGAGGAGTGAAAAGGGGTGTAAGAATCATATTAAGGCCGTGTGCATTACCCACACGCATATAGTTTTCGATTATACGCCAATGCTCCTCACTGAAAGCTTCAACACCGTACCAGGTTGCAAGGCAGTCGCAATGGAACCAGTTTGTGTGGATAAGCTCCTGCTCAGGCAAAACCGCATTGATAACCTTAATCTCAATTTCGGATTTTGCAACCTCATCATTATCCTCGTTAAAAAGTTTAATAACTATGTTGTTTGCACCCGCTTTTTCTGCCTGCATCTCAAACCAGACAGAGCACCAGCCGCCGTTGACAAACTCAACCTCACCGTTTTGTGTCGGATAAAGCACGTCGGGATAGTAACCGTCGGGCGAAGTGATAACATCATCGTCGTGATCTTTGTAATAAGGAAGCTTCGACGGCACAAAGCCGACATTGTATGCGCTGACTTTTACGCCTTCAGCGCCGCTGACGGTGAATCTGAGCGGTTCATCCGTATTGATTGCAAGCTGAAAGCTCAGGCGCTCACCAATCAGCATTGAAAGAGCTTTTACTTCATAAAAGTTGCCGTCGCTCTGGGGAAAAATTTTCTCGAGCGATGAAACCATTTTTACATTTGTCAAATTTTATCCCTCCATATATGTTACGGTAAAGCAGTGAGACCGAATCTTATACTGCATGGCATTGCTTCTGAAATAAGCGCCGCGCATTGATTTTCCGCCAACAATTATTTCATCGACATATCCGATTGATGCGCTGACAGCCGAATCGTGCTTTACAATCTTGATCCAGCTTGCCGGATCACCGCTGAGATCAACACCAACTGTCTTTTTCATAAGGCTGCGGAAATCCTCTGCGCTGATAGTATACTCTGTTTTGTACTTTGCACACTTCTTATCGTGCGGACTGTCCACACTCTTTTCAAGATACGGATAATTATTTCTGCCCCACACCTTTGATGCCAGCGTTGTTCTGCCCGCCGACATTGCAAAAAACGTTGCCTCTATCGCCTTGCCGTTATAGGACAGATACTCACCCATAACAGACTTAACGGCAGTTTCAACAGCTGTGCCCTCAAACTTGTAAGATGTGTTGAAAGCATGAAGCGAGGCATTGATGTTAAAGCTGTAACGCTTGGCGTAAGTATAAAGTGCAACCGTCTGTGCCTTGAATGCCTCAGCAGTAGCGCTGTTACAGCCTGAGCTGATTTCACCGACAACACTTCGGCAAAGGTACTCAAGCAGCGTATAATCCTTGCCGCCGAAACGCACTGTTTCCGGCATATTGGGGTCTGACTTTTCAAGTGTTACACCCGGATAGTAGTGAAGCAGAATATTTGTGTACGAGCTGCCTGCCCTTGAGTAGCCCAGTGCACCCTCCTGGCTCATACCTACACCGTGGCCGTAACCGTAAACGGTGAAAACGAACTTGCCGCTTACCTTACCTGTCTGGTTCGGTTTGGCAGTGGTTGTAGGTTTAGCTGTTGTGGTTGGCTTTTTTGTTGTGGTGGGTCTTTGGGTGGTCGTAGGTTTTACTGTTGTGGTTACCTGAGTGACCTTTCCTGTTTCTTCGGAAGTGCTGCTCTCTGAAACTGAAGAATCCGACGTCAGTTCTTCGGTCGTTACTCCTTCTGTTTCTTCAGGTACAGTTTTCATCTCCTCGGGCAGGGTGGTTTCACCGTAAAAATCCGGCACATATTCCGGAAAAATAAGCAGAGAGCCGCTTTCGGCGGCGGCTCCCTGTGAAAAATAGCTTGCAAAGCTGCTCTGTGCAGCTGCCTTGTTTTCTTCAGCGTTTTCAATTCCGCTGTAGACAAAGTAACCCACAAAAGCGAGCAGCAAAGCCAGGATAGTATAAAGCACTATCCTTAAACCAATCTTTTTCTTGTTCTTCTTTTCCTGAGGTGTCGGCTCTTCAATCTCTTCTTCTGTTGCTTCCTCCGGCTCCTCATCTTCGTCCTCATCCGCAGCCTCTGCCGCAGCAGCGTTTAGTACCTCTAAAAGCTTGTTCTCGCTTGCAGCAGGCACAGCAAGCTCGGCACACTTTTCGCACATCATATCCATTAGAAATTCTATCGCGGCTGCAATAAGCTCATCGGGTGTTTCGCCCGGCTGAGAAGCAAAGCGAAGCACACGTGATGCGTTTTTATCGGCAAGAGCAACGTAAATATTGTACTTGCGCTCTCCCGTTTCCTGCAAAGTGCCTGTATATACATTTGAAACTGCAGCACCGAGGGCATCCTCATCGTCGGGAATTGAGTAACGCGCAAGGTCAGCTATGTACGTGCGTGGTGCTTCATTGTCACGCTGAACAATATAATCGGTAAAAACAAACGTATCTTTAATAATGTCTTCACCGCACATATCTTTAACCATCTCGCAGGACGGTGTATGGGCAAAGTAAACCTTTTTCTTCTTTTCTTTGAGAAGTGCAACAGCCTTTTCCGCACAGCTCGCCTTAGCCTCGGTTGCAGTATCAGCCTCAGGTTGTGCAGAAATCTCAGTCTGTTCGGATTTTTGCAGAATTCCTACGCTGTTAAAATACGCACTCATACCCGCAAGTTGGGAATCCAGCCTGAGCTTATCAAGCGGAAGCATCACAAAATGCTGGCTGCCCGACTTGATTGCAAAGCCTGAAAGCAAACCGTCCTCCGTGAGGAAAACGTCCGCATTTTCGGGCAGAGCGCAATGCATTGAAAGCTGCTGAGAATCAAAACCGGTATCATCACCCACAGTGTTTCTCACCGTTTCGTTAAGCACGGTTTTTATATGCATTGCACGCAGAATGGCAAGCTTAGCCTTCGAATAAACCGAAGGCTCAGCACCCACTGCAATTATATCGCTGTTTGCAAACGCATCTGAAAGAGCGGAGGACACCTGCGCCATTGAGCCGCATAGCCTGAAATCGCAGTTGCCCAGACCCGACAGCGAACCGCGGATCCTATCGGCAGCAGATTGAACGGTTTCTGCGCCGCTTATATTCAAAGCTATAAAACTGACATTCATTCTTTATGAACAATCCTTTCAATAAATCAGCCCGGAGTCCACTCGTATGCGGAAGCATACGGATCGGAAAGGCCTTTCTCCTTGTAGTAAGCTGCAGGGAATCTGGGATTGGGGTTAAGTTCAACGTTGGTATCAACCGCTTCGCTTTCGCCCGGTCTTACCATTCGCGCCATAATTACAAGGCGCGCCTCATCAAACTCATAGGTGCATGTAGATAAGGTAAGGATCTTATCTGTCGGCAGAACGTCCACGTCAGGCTGGTAAAGCGAGCGCTGTCTCACCTCACCGAAAAAGCTTTCAACCTTACTGTAAGACGTGAGATCCGTGAACATATAGTTAAACAGATAGCCGTCATCGCCCTCAGCCGTACCGTTTGTGATAAAAACAGCGAATACCTTCCACTTGAAATCGCCGTAAATTGTGTTGAACTCAACAACGGGAGCTTTTTTGTATCCGTCAATGCTTTTGTAACCCATCAGGTTACCAAACATCTTAGAATCATACATATGGTGGCCAAAAAGAGCAGTGTTAAAGTTAAGCCTTTCCACGCTGTTTGCACAATTCATAAACACCGTGCCGTATTTGCCGTACTTGCCGCTGAAATCAGTGTTGAGGTATTTTTTGTTGTTTTCTCCGCGAACAACAGGCTGTGATATGCCCAGTCCGTCAATCTTTATCCAACCGACAAAATCCTGATTTTCGGCATAAAGCTCTGCATACTTGGAAAGCATTCCTTCGGGGAACTCCACATCAGGGTACTTATCAGCCAGTGTCTGCACATCTGCCGTTCCCTGCTCTTCGCCGATAAGCTGCTCAAGCTTTTCCACAGCGCCGGAATTCTTGCCCGGTGCTATAATGTAGTAGTTGAACAGATATGCTGCCGCGACAATAAAAATCAGCACACAGACTATCATTGTAATTTTTCTAAATCTGTCAACCGTACCTTCATTCTTTTGCGGAATAAAATTGCGGACAGAAAAGCTTTCTTTTTTGGAACCTTTTCCCTCTGAAGCTTTGTACGACTTGGAAAAGTCCGTAATTGCGGTCATTTCATTTTTTCCGCTCAAAGGTCTTTCTTGCGAAGTTTTTTTTTTAGTTTTGAAACGAGAGATCCTCTGTTTGAGCGGTTAGGTTCGGTCTGAAAACCGTCATCATCACCAAAATCAATTCCGCTATCCGGATCAAATTCAAAATCCGAAAGAGAAGAAGGAGCAACATATCCGCCGGTCATCTGGACATTTTTCGCTCCGCCGACATTGCTTTGCGGCATTACGTCGAAATCTTCATATTCGGAAGAAATTTCATACATATCCCTGTTGCTCTGAGCCTGTGTAAATTTATCGTTCTGAGCAGATTCCGGGGCTGGCGCCTGTACCTGATAAGTGTCAACTACAGCTTTGGCTCTGTAGAACAGTGATTCATCAAACGCCGTATCAAGCCACGAATCGTCAAAGCTGTCAATATCGAGAGCGCCGCCGTATTTGCTTTTGCCGAATGTATTTATGTCGTAGGAATAATCCGGTTCGCCCTGATCACCTTCATCACTGTCCTCCGAAAACCTTGCCTGTGCATCAAAAACAAATCCTCCCGACACTTCAGGCTCTGCAATCGGCTGAGCTGCAGATGAATCAACCGGCTCGGCATTAAAGAAGCCGAATGCTTCATCGTCATCATTTTCTTCAACTGCCTTAACAGGCTCTGCAATCGGCTGAGCTGCAGGTGAACCGACCGGCTTGGCATTAAAGAAGCCGAATACTTCATCGTCATCCTCTTCAGCTAAACCGTCAAAAGCTTCCTTATCGGCCGTAGTATCATCCGTATCGCAAGGATAATCAGACTGAGGATCTGCTGTATCTTCTGCTTTTGCGCAATCAGAAGCGATATCTGCGCTCGGTTGACCAACAGGCTCTTCGGCAGTATTAACAGCTTGCGTTGAAAGCTGTTCCCTGCTACTCGGTACAACCTCACCGTTTTCATCTATTGTCTGATATTTTTTCAATAGCTCATCAAACTTTGCGCTTCGTGCACCGAATTCACTGAAGACGTTGTTATCTTCCGTCATTTCAATCACTCATTCCTTTCAATGAAATGCTGTATGATCATATGCAGGGCATTTGATGCCGAGACATATCTGTTATACTCTCTTGAATCTTCCTTTTTGCCTGTGCGGACCTCACGCACCTGCGTTCCTCCGTCGTATGAAAAACCGACGTACGAAAGTCCTACGGGCTTATCTTCACTGCCGCCTCCCGGTCCCGAAATTCCGGTAACGCTGATGCCGAAATCTGCACCCGACAGCTTTCTGACACCCTCGGCCATCTCTGCGGCAGTCTGCTCGCTGACCTCGGTATATTTATCCAACGTTTCGCTTTTGACTCCCAACAGCCTTTGCTTAACCTCGTTTGAGTAAGATACTATACCGTATTCAAACACCTCTGATGAACCGGCAACGTCCGTAATACGCTTTGCTATATATCCGCCCGTACAGCTTTCTGCAAGGGCAAGCTTTTTGCCGCTCTCTTTGAGCAGCTTTACAACCGTTTCTTCAAGGTTGCGGGAATCTGTTGAATATACATAAGCGCCTATTTTTTCGCGAATTTTTTCGATTGCCGAATCACACATAAGCGATGCCTGCTCATAGGTATCAGCCTTTGCCGTAACACGCAGCAGCGCCTCGCCATCCTTAGCATAGGGTGCAACGGTAGGATTATTGCCGTCAAGCAGCTCCGCCACACGCTGTGCCATATCGGATTCGCCTATACCGAAAGTGCGCACCTGCTTTGACAGTATTATACCGCCCGTCTTCTTCGCAAGGAATGGTTTAACCTCATTCTCAAACATCGGTTTAAGCTCACGCGGCGGACCGGGTAGCATTATAACGGTTTTGCCGTTTTTCTCAACAGCGCAGCCGGGGGCAGTGCCGTTGCGGTTGGCAAAAACAGTACCGCCCTCAGGCACGTATGCCTGCTTTGCATTGCTCTCGGGCATTACAATACCCTTTGATGAAAAATACGTTCTGATTCCTTCGAGAATACCGTCATCGAGTACCAGCTCAGCCCCCATAACCTTACAGCTTATCTCTTTTGTAAGGTCATCCGCCGTCGGACCGAGGCCGCCTGTAAGAATGACAAGGTCACTGCGCGAAACAGCCGTTTCAATACAGCCACGCATACGCTCAGGGTTATCGCCTACAACTTCCTGGTAATGGATAACTATGCCCATTGCCGCAAGCTCACGTGCAAGGTACTGAGCATCGGTATTCACAATGTCGCCGAGCAGCAGCTCAGTGCCTATTGAGATAATCTCACAGTTCATAAGGTAAATCTCTTTCGTAAATCAGTTGATAATAATTTTTCTTACATCTGCAACAGCACGCTCAACCAGAGCATCAACATCCAGTGCAGACTCCGCCTCAATAACATCGGGCAGCTTGGGTCTTGTTCTGGGATGCCTTGGAGTGAACACCGTACAGCAATCCTCAAACGGAAGGATAGAAATTTCAAATGTATCTATCTTCCTTGAAATTGCAATAATCTCATCCTTATCCATACCGATAAGCGGACGAAAAACAGGCATTGTTGCCGCTGCATCCGTGCAGGCAATTGCGCCCATAGTCTGGCTTGCAACCTGACCGAGGCTCTCGCCTGTGATAAGTGCGCCACAGCCTGTATGAGAAGCAATACGCTGGGCACACAGCACCATCATACGGCGCATAATAATTGTAAAAAGGTCTTCCGGACACTTGTCACGGATCGCCTCCTGAAACTCTGTAAAAGGCACTACACTCAGCTCGATTCTGCCCGTGTAGCGCGCAACCTTACCGAGAAGGTCGTAAACCTTTTGCTCCGCCCTCTCACTTGTGTAGGGAGGTGAAGCAAAGTGAATTGCGGTAAGCTCAATGCCGCGCTTAGCCATCATCCAGCCTGCAACGGGGCTGTCAATACCGCCGGAAACCATAAGAGCCGCCCTGCCTGCAGTGCCTACGGGCATACCGCCCGCGCCCTTAATCTGGTTGGCATGAACAAATATATCATGGTCTCTTACCTCTACCGTTACCGTAAGCTCAGGGTTGCGCACATCAACGCTCAGGTGAGGATATTCTTCGAGCAGACGCTCACCCAGAAGCAGGCAGATTTTGGGAGAATCGTAAGGAAACTTCTTATCTGAACGCTTTGCGCAAACCTTGAAGGTTGAGGCGGCAAGAAGCTGATCCTCAAGATATTTTCCCGAATGTTCAAGCACAAGATCAAAATCCTTCTCCAGTTTGAGCGCACGCGAAAAGCCCGCGATGCCGAAAACACGTGACAGCCTGTTTACAGCCTCCTCAAGGTCCGCTCCGTCGTTTCCCTCAACCTTAATTGTGGACTGTGCAGGTGTAAAAGTGAATTCACCGAGGTCTGTCAGCCTGCGGCGCATATTCTTAATCATAACGTCTTCAAAAGTGCGGCGGTTGAGACCCTTGAGTGCAAGCTCGCCGTTTTTGATTAAAATTACTTCTTTCATCCGTATAT
The DNA here is from genome assembly GCA_045579585.1 of Acutalibacteraceae bacterium. Classification (GTDB taxonomy): domain Bacteria; phylum Bacillota; class Clostridia; order Oscillospirales; family Acutalibacteraceae; genus UBA8612. The sequence continues at coordinate 5,469 of JAZNMK010000015.1, read as the reverse complement.
TCCTTAAACAGTTATTTTTTCTTTCTCAGTGTGCTGACTGCGTTTTCAAGTGCACACAGCAGCATATCTGTTTCTTCCTTTGTTGTAAAGCGTGAAAAGCTGATACGAAGCGCACTGTCAATCCGCTCAGGCTCAAGACCCATTGCCGTGAGCACCTTGCTTCTGTGCCCTTTTGAGCAGGCAGAGCCGCCCGAAACGTATACGCCCGAATCCGAAAGGAAATTGAGCATAGTCTGTGAGGGGTGACCCGGCGCAGAAATATTCACGATATAGGGTAACGCATCATCGGCCGAATTTATTACCACACCGTCAATCGTGCATGCTTCGCTTACAAAATAATCACGCAGAGCCCTTGTTTTTTCAAGCTGTGCATTAAGCTCCGGCAATTCGTCAACAGCACCGTGAAGACCCATTACAGCAGGCATAGGCTGTGTGCCGGAATAAATCTTGCCCTCCTGACCGCCGCCAAAAACATATGGTGCAATACGCACACCTTTGCGAACATAGAGGAAACCGACACCTTTAGGGCCGTTGATTTTATGTGCGCTGGCACTCATCAGGTCAATGCCGAGACGCGAAGGTTTAATCGGCAGTTTGCCGTAAGCCTGCACCGCATCACAGTGAATCAGCGCCGGTGCACCTGCTTTTCTGACGGCAAGGCGTGCCGCCTCTACAGGCATAATACTGCCAACCTCATTATTGACATACATAAGGCTTACTAAAACAGTTTTTGAGTTAACCGCTTGCATAAGCTCCGCCTTGTTTATTTTGCCGGATTTATCAACCTTGAGGTAAACAACCTCAAAGCCCTCCTTCTCAAGCTGAGCCATACACTCGGAAACGCTCGGATGCTCAACACAGGTTGTGACAATTCTGTTGCCCCTGCGTCTGAGCGCATGAGCCGCACCGAAAATTGCAGCATTGTTTGCAAGCGAGCCGCTGTTGGTGAACACAATCTCTTCGGGCTCGCACGAAAGTGACCTTGCAACCGCGGCACGTGCCGCATCAAGCTGATGCTGTGCCGCTGTGCCGACGCTGTGAAGCGACGACGGATTGCCGTAATATTTGTTTATCGCTTCGACCATTTTTTCTTTTGCCGAGGAGCAAAGGCAGGTCGTAGCGCTGTTATCAAAATAAGCTTCCATTTTTAATGCTTTCCCCCTGCAGTAAATTTATTAAGGAACAAAAATATTCCTTTTACATTATACTGCAAAGCTTCATTTTTGCTGCCACAGTGCAACAGTTTTTCCGACAAACGCACCATCCTCAACCGTCACAATCGACTCCAGATTATCCGAATCAAAAAACAGCAATCTGCCGTCGTATCCTATCATTGCGTTAGCCGATTTATATGCACCGTCATAATAAACTATGCCATCGCCGTTATCGATATTTTCTTCTGCCACCCTACGGATAAACCATATGTCAATTTTTTCGTCCTCGCCTTTTTCGGCAACGAATGCGTAGCCTGAGATAAAGATATCCGACGGCTCATCCTTCGAAATAAAGAAAACCGTAACAAAACTGCCGGCAACAATTAACACCGCCGCAGTCAGCAATGCAATTACTATTCTTATTATTTTGCTTATTACTTTCATTGAAGTATCAGCTCCGAAATCTGTTTTGGAGTTTCACATACCGCATCGGCACCGTATCGGGTGAATTCTTCCATACTGCCAAAGCCGTAAAGCACACCGACAGCGAAAACACCGGCTTGCTTTGCACCCTCTATGTCAAAAAGCCTGTCACCTGCCATTGCGGTTGTTGCCCTGTCTGCACCGAGAGCTTCAATTGCCGCATTTATCAGCTCACACTTAGTTGGGTTTACATGTCCTACCTCCGGTGCACTGATAAAGCCGAAAAAATCTCTTATACCCAGGTGATTCAGAATAGTCTCAACAAACTCACCGGGTTTTGATGAGGCGATTGCCATTTTTACACCTGCTGCCTCAAGAGCCTGAGCATATCGGCAACACCGTCGTACAGCTCACACCTGAACATTCCGCCTGCTCTGTAATGCTCTCTGTACTTATCCACCATAGCTTTTGCCGTCTGTTCATCATCGGTATAGCGAAGGAAACTGTCCACAAGAGGCGGACCGATAAACTCACGCAGGCGCTGAGAATCGGATTCATCAAAACCGTAGGCGCGAAGTGCCTCAAGAGCACAGTAGGTTATACCCGGGGCCGTATCGGCCAAGGTGCCGTCAAAATCAAAAAGCACTGTTTCAAACCTTTTTTTCACTTTTTCACCGCCGACCGAATGTTATTTTAAAAACACTATTGAGTATAATTAAAGACATATATCGACATTATACCACAACTTATCGTATATGGGTATATGCTTTTTAAAAAAATTATGATAAAATATTTACAAACTGTGCAACAATTTCCTCTAAAAATTACACTTACTGTATGAGCGGCTCAAAAAAGCACCAAAGCAGGTGAAAAAATGACAAAAACAAGAATATTTAAAGCAACTTTAATAACCGTTGCCGTAGCACTTGCGGCACTTGCAGGTATGTTTGCAACAGATGCATATATGGCAGGGCACCTGAGGCAACCGATATTTGCAAGGCCCGTTACGCTTACCACGGGTTATGGTGAAGGTCACGACGTATATAAAGGTATAGGCTACACAGTTGAAACTGAAACCTATACCGATGAAAACTCTTACAAAAGGTTAATCGCGGTTACAATGTACGTCGGCAACAAAGTGATAAGTGCCAGCATCACCTGACAAAAAACACACGCAAGGCGGTGAAAAAATGAAAAACAGGATAACCACACTGGCAAAAAATGCCGCACGCGGTGACAGCGCCGCATTCGGTGAACTTTATTCGCAGTTTTCATCCGAAATGTACAGATATGCCCTCTACCACCTCGGCTCACGCGAAGCAGCAAGAGATGCAGTGCAGGAAACCGCACTCGAAGCTTTCCGAAGCATAGGAAAGCTCAGAAATCAGGCAGCGGTTAAATCCTGGTTTTTCGGCATACTGTGTAACGTATGCAAACACAGCCTGAGAGAAAAATACAAAGCGGACGTTATACCGCTTGAGCTATGCGAAGACTTAAGAGCAGATGACAGCGATATGGAAACCGCGCTTGACCTTGCAAAGCTGATATCCGAGCTTGACGAGCAAAACCGCGAAATCGTACTGCTGAGCGTTGTTGCAGGCTACACCAGCAAGGAGATAGCCGCAATTACAGGCACAGCGCCGGGCACGGTGCGTTCAAGGCTCTCGCGCACACTCAGCTCACTTCGCAAACAAATGGAGGGAGAAGAATGAACAAAAAAGATAAAATGAACTCAGAATTCCTGCGTGATACATTGGCTCCGCTCAACGAAAAAAACGCCCTGCCGGATGAGCTTTCCGCCGAAAACATTGCGGAGCTTGTAAACGGAGAAAAACAGAAGAAAAGCAAAAGAGGAAAAATCATAGCTTTCAGAACCATCGGTTCGATTGCGGCAGTGATTATACTTGCACTGGGCATAGGCACAGGCGTATATTTTTCAAACCGACCCGGAATAACCGTTGTACCTGACAGTATCACGGGCGCACAGACTCCGATTTCAAACAACACAGAGCAGACGTTCATCGACTACTTTACGGCGCTTCGCGCAGAATACGAAAAGGACGAAATACATTACCTTATTGACGAAGGCTTTGATTTCGGTCTGAAAGCTGATGACGAAGCAATGCCCGAAGAAGGAGCCATAAACGGCTCTGCAGTATCAGACACCTCCGGCACAGGTACACACGGCACAACCAACACGCAAGTTGCAGACGTTGACGAAGACGACATAATCAAAAACGACGGCAGATATATCTACGTGCTGACGGATTCAAGCATCAAAATAATCGATGCGGCAAATATGAAGCTGATGAGCAAGACAAGCATAGAGAACAGAGGCTCAAACGGACTTTATCTGTACGGCAATACCCTGGTTGCAGTCGGCTCAACGTTTAATGAAAAGCAGCAGACTGTGATTGAGATTTACGACATCACAGACAAATCTGATCCGATACTAAAAAACAAATTTTCGCAGGACGGCTACTACTTCTCAAGCCGCCTGACAGACGGCAGAATCATACTGCTCTCCCAGCACAGCGTTTACCCCGAAACCATCGACCTTGACGGCAAATATGCCGTATATGAAGAGATTGTGCCGTCGGTGACAAACGGCACAAAAACAGCACCGCTCGCTCCCGAAACAATTACAATTCTGCCGCAGGATGATAACTGTTCCTATACCTATACGGTTATGACAACGGTTGACCTGAACGCAAAAAAATTCTCACCCGTAACTTCATCCGTGCTCGGTTCGGGTGACAACCTTTACTGCACAAAAAGCAGTCTTTATATCGCAGACACAAAATTCAACTACAAAGAAACAACACAGCCGGGCGGTATGATTGCCGTTACAAACAATGATATCAGCACTGTAATACACCGCTTCTCAATCAACGAAGGAGTTATAACGGCAGAGGCAACAGGCGAAATCAAGGGCAGAATGCTCAACCAGTTTTCCATTGACGAAAAAGGCGGATTTGTGAGAATTGCCACTACAGACGGCGAGGCAAACCGAATAACAGTGCTGGATATGAGCCTTAATAAGGTTGCGGAAATAGACGGCATTGCAAAGGGCGAAACAATACAATCCGTCAGATATATAGGTGATTACGGCTACGTTGTAACATTCAGGCAGACCGACCCGCTGTTTGTGATTGATTTCAAGGATATGAAAAAGCCGAAGATAGTAGGTGAGCTTAAAATTCCCGGCTTTTCAAGCTACCTGCATCCGTTTAACGGCTACCTTGTAGGCATTGGCACGGACGGCAACGAAAGCGGAGCGGTAAACGCACTCAAAATTTCACTGTTTGACATAAGCAACCCTAAAAATCCGAAAGAGATTGACAGATTTATAGTACAGGATGCATACGCCGAAAGTTACCACAAAACGGTTATGGACTGCAGCGAAAAGAATATACTCGGCTTCATCTGCCGCGATTACTCAACAAGCGAAGGTATGCTGTGCACACTCAGAATAAAGGAAGGTAAAATAGAGCACATCGGAAGCTACTCCAACCGTAGTGATCAAGAAAGCTATACCGGCACGGTATATTCTCCTGACGGCGAAGGCGAATTTATCTACTACGATAAATCATTCTATACTGCATCATCAATCGAGCGTGCAACCTACATCGGTGATACACTCTACACAATATCTGCACACCGCATCTGCTCATACCCGATAGAGGGCGGCAAAATGATAGCTTCGCTTGATTTCTGAGATAAGTTAATCCACATACAAAAAGAGCTGTCTTCGTTTGTGAACTGCCCCAAATTGTGCGGACAGTACAAAAAAAGGCTCTATGGCAGAAATATTTAAATTAAGCGACATACTGACTTCGTTTTTCAAGCGGAGTCAGTTTTGTTTTTAATTGGATTCGTTCGTTGTTGTAAA
>JAZNMK010000014.1:0-4015 GCA_045579585.1 Acutalibacteraceae bacterium | reverse complement strand
GCTCCGTTATCAGCCACCTGCGTTTTAAGCACCATTTTTGAACTGTTTTCAATGATGTACTGATAGCCGTCACGCATTACCATAACGCTTTTCATTCCGTCCATATCGCTTTCGGAATACATCATATCGTCCTTAAATGCGCTTTTTGATATTACCTCAATACCCTGAACGGTGGTTTTCATTTCCATTGTGTATTCGCCGCCGGAGAGGTATTTCTCAAAGTATGCAAGGGTTTTGGTAGAAGAAACGGGGATTTCGTTTGTTTCATTGACCGACTCGTCATTCTGTTCATCCCGGTTGTTATCGGGAGTCTCTTCCTGATTTTCAATTTGTTTATTTATTTCCTCGCCGCCCGATGGCTTTTCCGTGTCTTCAAAGCAGGAAACCAGCGAAAAAACCATTATAACGCCGAGCAGTATTGCAATTAACTTTTTCATTTACGTAACCTCGCTTTCAGTGGGGTTGAAAATTTGTTTTCGCTTTATGACAGTCTCACAAGGTACTGACAGTAAGCGTACACATTCTGAATCTTCTTTGCTTCAACTCCGTCATCAGCGTGGATGATGGGCTGTGTTTCCGAAGGAGTTACGTAAAGCTTGAATACAATTGCATTCTGTCCGGGGCGCATATTGCGTATCTTCTTGTATTCAATATCCTTGCTCTTAATTCCTATGTAATCGAAAATAATAGACTCTATCTCCGGATTTGAAAAGCACTTTAGAAGATCGGACGATTCGTGTACGTCGAGAATATGTCCTGCTTCTTCAAACGAAATATTGTAGCACTTAAATTCGCCTTCGTTGATAACCGAAAGCATACTACTGTTGTCAAGTAATAAAACCGGTAAATCCTTTGAGTTATACATTGTAAATCCTCCTTATGAATTTAATTAAAAGTTGTAATCGGGAAGCTCTGTGAGGTGGTCTACCGTAACCGTTCCGTCATAATAGGAAACGCTTATATAGTAGGTGCCGTTGGTGCCCCACCAGCCACCTGACGAGAGCATATCCTCCTCGCTCATTCCGAACCCGTAAAAATCGGTGTACTTGTAGCCGTCGGATTTAAGTCCGTTTATCCAAGAGAGCATTTCCTCCTCGGAGGTGTCGCTTATTTCTGTGCGGTAGGAGGCAACAGCCGCCTGTGTGCCACCGGGATATTTGCGAAGAGCCTTGGGCCAGCCGTTATTTTTCGCCTCGGCTTGGGCATTTATATCCTCAATATTTCCAAAAAGACCGCTAAGGTCGCCGGATTCGCCGCCCGTAAGCCCTGCAAGTGCTTCGAGAGCACCGAGTGCCTCGCCAAGCTGTCCCAGCTCGCTGTAATCAGAGCTTTCTGTGTCCTCAGATCCGCCGAAAAGTCCCAAAAGACCGCCCGACTTTTCTTTTTCGTTTTCATCTTCGTTACTGCCAAGCGACAGTCCGCTGAAAATGCCTTCGCCGTTTGTTTCAATTCCTGCCTTGTCAAGCAGAGAATTTATGAGTGCTCCGCCTACAAGCGCGAAAATGATGCCGATAACAATACCTATAACCGTCATAATTATGGCAGCTCTTGCAAGTGACCGCTTGCATATCTTACGGCATCCGCCGCACGCCCAGACTATCGTAAGGATAAGTCCGACAACCGGTATGCACATAAGGAGCATTATTCCTATAAATCCCCACGCCGAGATAGGCTCGTATTTCGTACCCTTGACCGATTCTGCCGTTAGCGCTATAGGCTGTGCGGGAGGTGGAGTATAAGGCTGCTGATATTGGGGCTGTCCGTAGTTTTGTGCGGGCGGTGCCTGAGGCGGTTGCTGTTGATAGCCTTGCTGAGGGGGTGCCTGATATGTAGCCTGTGGCTGTGGTGCAGCAGTCTGCTGTGCCGCAGGCTGTGTGTTTTCCGCTATTACCGCTTCGGGAGCTTTTTCTGCGACTGCCTCTGCCGGATGTTCCGTTGCCGCTTTAGGCTCGGATGCTTTTGTTCCGCATTCGGTACAAAAAGCTACTCCCTCGGGGATTTCCTTGCCGCAGTTGGTACAGAATTTAGCCATAGTGGTCTCCTTTCTTATTTATTCCGTGTGTATGTTACACCGTCAAAAATAAGCGTATCGCCGTCGAGCTTGTATTCAACGGTATCACTTTCGCTTGCGAGACCGAAAAGTGCTTTTGCCGTAAGCTCCATTTCGGTATCGCTCTTGATTTCGTACTCGATAGTCATCAGCATATCAAGTCCCGCAAGGGCTTCGTCAATGTCTTCATCGTCACCGAACATATCCTCGGTAAGTCCGTAGCGAACCTTGCCGTCATCGGTAAACTGTATTCCGAGACCGTATTCGGTTTCGGTTTCGGTGTCAACAAGCTTCCACGTGCCGACTATTGCCTTTTTATTAGGACTTCCTCCACATGAGGCAAGGGAAAGAAGCATCAAGCCAGCCAAAAGTACTGCTAATATCTTTTTCATAGTGTTATCCTCCTTAAAATAGTTTTAACTCCAATACATAATACTCAGCTTATAAACACCGAGATCTATATCATATCTGTAAGCAAGATGCAGGGTTGCCGAACCGTTTGCAAGCTCTGTCTTGAACATACAGCTGCTTCCCGGGAGAACTGCCCACCAAGCCTCGCTCTGAAGGTCAGCAAGCGAGGTTGCCTCGGTCTTTTTTTCGGCATCTTTGTAAAGCTTGCCGTCATCGGAAAGAGAAATCATCTTTGCATATAGCTTTTCAAACCAAGCGTTGAAGTCCTCTTCGGTTGTTGCGTCTTTGTCAACGTTTATTGTGATATAACCCGTACTGCCTCTCTTTCCTGCTGGGGTGCTGCCGTCCATTTCAAGCTCATCAAAGGAAACAAAGTGATTGGGCGTTATATCTTCTTCGGCGAAGCCGTATATTTTCAGGAAATCTGCAACGCTTAATGCTTCGTCCTCTGTTTCTGATGTTTCTAATGTTTCTGCATCGTTATCTGTGTTTGAATCGGCAAAGCTTTCTTTGATGGTTTCATCATTATTTTCTTCTGTCTGCTGTTCCTGCTGTTCTATTTGGTTCTCGACCTCCGAGAGTATGCTGTCAAGGTCACATGAGGCGAGAGAAAATGTCATAAGACCTGCTAAAAGAATTACCAGCAGCTTTTTCATCATATATTCCTCCTTGTATAAAGGCTGGGGCGGAGGGAGCCGCCTCTTGACATAAGATTTATTTCTTCAGATTTTCAACCATACGAACTGCTATAATGAGTGCCTGCTCGCGTGTTGCATTTGCATAGCCGTTTGCCTGTTCTTCGGTTGTTACGTTCTTGGGTGCAAACTTGTTGTTACCAACACCGTTGATAATTCCGTTTGCCGCCATAAAGTACACACTGTCCTTTGCCCAATCGGAGATATCTTTGTCATCCGCAAAGGGTGTGGGCTTTTCGTAAGGGAGAGTAAACTGTGCATCGGTCGAAAGAGTCCAGCCGGGGAGCGTGACTCTCTTGAATACACGTGTCAGCATCGTTGCTGCCTGCTCACGGTTTAAGAGGTCGTTGGGTGAATAGGTTGTAGCCGAAGTTCCGTTTACCGCACCTATATTGTATGCCTTGAGTATCTCAACATCGGTTGTGTCCGTAAAGGGATTTGCAAGTGCAGGGAGTGCCGCCGTTCCCGAAAGCGCCTCGTAAACCTTAACTGCCACTGCCGCAAATTCTGCACGGGTGATGTCGGCGGTGAGGTCTGCATCAAGAAGCACATCGGGAATTAAACCGAGAGCATCAGCTTGTGCAAGTTCTGCCTGTGCCCAAGCGGATGCATCAAACGCCATAGCGTTTAATTCAAGAACATTCGACCATTCAGATGTAAGTGCTGCATCATCTGCAACAAATCTTACTTTGAGTTTTATATTATCCTTCTGTCCGTATATGGGGGTTTCCCAATTCGTACTACGCCAACCACCATTGAGCCAAGCAGCGTTGGCAGTATAGCCACTTTGCCATTCGCCACCGTTGATACTTAACTGTGTTTCTATATTTATAGGTTCAAACTCATCTTCAATGATTGT
>JAZNMK010000013.1:0-19201 GCA_045579585.1 Acutalibacteraceae bacterium | reverse complement strand
AAACACAATCTCTGAGCCTATTGCGATAAGAGCAATCTGAATTGCAACCGCAGAAAAGGCGTGATTCTTTTTGATGATTTTATACGAGAGAAGCAACGTCATTATCGCTGTAGTTACGGTAAGCATAAGGCAGACGGGAAGTACATAAGAGGTGTACCACACAGTGCCCTTATTGATGAATGAAAGCAGCACCATATAAAGCGAAATAACAAGGAAGCAAAGGCTTGCCGTTACCGCAGGTCTTTTCGGCTTCAAAGCAGGCAGAACGGCGACCATCCACAGGCACAACAGTATGCCGATTATGTACAGCGACCAGGAAATTGTGCCCGGCTGTGCAAACGTTGGCGTGTACTCAAAAAACGAAAAGAGGCCGAGCATCCATTCGGGTGCGCCGAGGTAATCCGCAACGAGAAGAACCAGCGCAGGGAATGCCAATATCGCGGTAAAGACCACCGCATAGCCTTTGCTTTTCGCATTCTTTCCGTCTTTCTCCGGAGGCTGTACGCATATGGGTTCGGGTTGATTCTGCTCAGTGACCGCTTGGGTCTGAGTGTTAAGGTTTTCGGGGTTCATATTTAATCTCCTTCCTTGGTTTACAAGTGTGTTGTTTTGTTTGATTTCTCCTTCGTTTGTGTTGATTTTAGTGTCTGCGTCAGCTTTTTACAAGCAACTTCGGTTTGCAAATGTGAAAAAAGCAGCTGTAAACCGCAGTTTACATCCGCTTTGGGGGTCAGCCTGTTTCGTTTCAGCCGTGACAGCTAACAAAGTAATCTGAATTTTAACTTTTCTTTGTCGCCTGCGGTACCCTCGCTCGGATGTATTCGGATATATATTAAGGTGCATCTCTGCTGCTTTAACCTTAAGCTCCTTTTTAAAGGAAGTAAAATGGAAACAAAAAGCACCCGTGCCGATAAGCGTCGGGTGCTTTTCTCCGAAAAAATTTGAATTATTTGAGAACAATTACATAATCAGGCTTAACAGATTGAATATATTCCTCATAATTGATTTTCTCTCCTTCAGGATATGTTCCGTCCCTATCGTCTGTGACGTGTAATTCCTTCGCTTGAAGTGCAAGGAATGGTGTAACAACACATCCGTATGATTGGCGGATTATTAATATTTTTTCTCCGTCTGCGTTTCTGCAATTTGTTATTTTTTGCAGTCTGAAATCTCCGCCGCTGTATGCGGCATATGTGTTAACTTCATAATAATCTTTCTCAAGAAATTTTTTGTAGATCATGGTGTCTTCAAAGCCGCCCTTCCTGACGGAGTTTATCGAAGGAATTTCTTCAATGAATTCGGTCTGAAAAAGTGGTGTGATTAAATCAAAATCATCTACGGGATATCCGGCAAAGAAGATACCTACCTGTTTTCCGTATGAGCCGAGAAACCAATTGGTGTAAGTGGTTGTGTTATAGTTTTTCAAATCGGTATAATCGGTGTTGTAAGCAAATCCGTATCGGGTATTTAATTCGCGACAAATTGCTTCTGCTACACGGAACCCTGCCAAAGGAGTCCAATGGTGGTCGGTTCTAAAGAAAACATCCTTGCCTTCCATACCGCATTTTTCAAACACTTCCACAGAATCTAAAATCGGTATACCTTTAGCGGAAAGAGCCTGTAAAAATGTCTGTCGGTTAACTGTATTGTAATCCGTAACGTTGGGAGGTAGAGTTTCATAATTGTTTTTGTGCGCGACAGAGCAATATAAAAAATGCGCACCGTTGGCTGTAGAGATTTCTCTTATTTTGTCAATATACGCAACCTGTCTCAGAGTAAATTCTTCTGAATAAAAATTGGCATCTAAATAACCTGAAAGACTTCCGGAATCTGTTTTCACTACCGTAGTTTCTTTTTTTTCAATAACTCTGGTGCCGATTACATTCTCTTTTATAGAATTTAGACCCAACAATGCAGTTTTATACAGCAATAATTCAGATGTATTGTTAACTTGATTTATGAAATTCTGAGTTGCGCCGGATGTGCCGGAAACAACTTCGTAACCGAAACACTTCAGAGAATAAAAAAGATGAGTTGCAATAGTTTTTGAACTGATACCTGTAACAATAAATAGAACAACCAATACAAACAAAATAATATTTTTGTTAAACTTTTTCATAAAGCTCTCCTTAAAAATTGAAATATATGAAAGGATTATATGAGCTGCTTATAAGACTCGCTATGGTTAATATAAATAACACAAGCAAACCGATTATTTTCAGGTAGCCAACTGTATCAGAATGTTTTGTTTTGTCATTTATTACTTTAAACAGCGGAGTGCTCAAAATGATTCCTATTGACAACAGAATCCAGTTCTGTTCAAACCAGCCCGAAAAAAGCCCGTCAAAAAGTGTATTTGAGTTCAGACCGAACATAGATTTGATATATGTTAAAGCCTCGTGAATGGAATTGGCACGAAAAATTACCCAACCCAACAAGACGAAAAACATGGTGTAGCACCACTTGATAACTGTAAGAAATTTTCCTCCCTTTTTATGCAATCCTGTGATTTTTTCCGTGGCGATAAGCAAAAAATACATAAGTCCCCAGACAATAAATGTAAAGTTGGCACCATGCCACAATCCGGTAAGAAACCAAACAACGAAAAGATTGAAAATATTTCTGACCTTGCTTGTACGATTTCCGCCCAAAGGGAAATAGAGGTAATCTCTGAACCATGTGCCCAATGAAATGTGCCAACGCCTCCAGAATTCAGAAATAGAGGTGGAGATATACGGATAATTGAAGTTCTCAAGGAAATGGAAGCCGAACATCCTGCCAAGACCGATAGCCATATCGCTGTATCCGCTGAAATCAAAAAAGATTTGCAAAGCATAAGCAACGGCACCTAACCAGCTGAATAAAACAGAAACAGAAACACCTCTTCCTACAGTATCAAACACCTGATCAGCAAGGAATCCAAGGCTATTGGAGAGCAGTACCTTTTTAGAAAGTCCCACAATAAACCGTGCAAAACCGTTAAAAAAATCATCAACAGTTTCTTTTCTGTTTTTTATTTCATCAGCGACTGTTTCGTATCTGACAATAGGTCCTGCAATTAGCTGAGGGAAGAAAGAAATATACAGACCGACATAAAGCAGGTTAGTCTGAACCTCTCCCTTTTCCCTATAAACGTCTATTACGTATGACATTGCTTGGAAAGTAAAAAATGAAATGCCTATCGGAAGTGCAATGTCGGGTATTTGTAAATTGGCAGAGAAAATACGGTTTGCTATGTTTCCGGCAAAGGAGAGATACTTAAAAACGAAAAGCAGACCGAGGTTACAAACGATGTCAAATATTAATACCGCCTTGCTTAACCGGATATTTTGACGGTGTTTACTTATTGTTAATCCCAATAGCCAATTAACAAAAATTGATACCATCATGACCAGAACAAATTTGGGCTCTCCCCATGCATAGAAAAAAAGACTTGCAGCAAACAAGAAAAAATTTTGCGCTGCTCGACTTTTCCTTAAAACAACAAAATACAAAAACAGAACAGTGGGCAAGAATAAGTATAAAAAAGTTATGCTTGAAAATAACATGAAAATTGCTCCTGTCAATCAATTGGGTATTATCTTCAATTATACATTAATATCAAACTAAAAACAACAAAAATTTGTTTTTAGCTACAGAACCAAGTTGCGGTTATTTGGATTATATTTGTTCTAAAAACGAAGAAGTTTTTTATGATAGAGGAAAATTCAAAATGATTACATCTGAGATTCACACAGCTTTCGTGTTCTTTCAACCGAGATTCGGGCAAACAAAAAGAGCCGTATCCTGCGATACAGCTCTGATTTTACTTGTGATATTTTCCGCCGCTTTCAATCTGGAACGCGCGGTAAATCTGCTCGAGCAGCATAACCCTTGCAAGCTGATGCGGGAACGTCATTTCGGACATTGACAGCCTGACCTTACACATCCTCTTTATGTTTTCACTCAGACCGAAGCTGCTGCCGATTATGAATACAGCATTTGAGCCGCCTTCAACTGCCGCGGAGCCTAAAAGCTTGCTGAATTTTTCGGAGGAATACTGCTTGCCCTCGATGCACATTGCAAAGCAGGCGGCACCCCTGGGAATTTTTGCTGTGATCCGCTTCGCCTCGTCTTCAAGTGCCGCATCAATCTGTGCTTGTGACGGGTCATCGGGCAGACGGGCAGGGGTGAGCTCAATAATATCGAGCTTGCAGAATGCGCCAAGCCTTTTTGCGTATTCCGCACAGGCGGCGCGCAGATAATCTTCCTTGAGTTTTCCTAAGGCTATAACGGTTACGTTCATATCAAAATACCATCATTTTCGGTGCGCCCGTGCCGGCAACACGCAGTATATAGTCACTGCCCTCTTCCATACCCTTTGCACAAAGTGCGTTGTAGGTGCTCTGGTAGGCGAGCTCAGGCAGATTATTCTCTTTGCTGAGATGGCCGAGAATCAGCCTTGTAGTGCCGCTTTCGATAAGGTCAGCTGCCGTTGCGGCGCATACGTCGTTGCTGAGGTGACCTTTGTCGGAGAGTATACGGCGCTTGAGCATATACGGATAGTTGGGGTTATTCTGGAGCATCCGCACATCATGGTTGGATTCGAGCATAACAAGCTGACAGCAGGTGATGTTGCTGAGCACCTCGTCCGTAACCGTGCCGATATCGGTTGCCACCGCAATTCGGTTACCATCGGCTGTTTCAACTGTGTAGCCGAGGCTTTCGCGGCTGTCGTGCGGTGTGTGGAACGGGCGGATAAACATTCCGTTTATTTCGATGCCTGCTTCGGGTATAACCTCTGCGGGGAATTTGCCGCTGAGCGTACCGTTTTCGGCAAGTGCCTCAAGCGTGCCTGCGCTGGCGTATACGGGGATTTTATGTTTTGAAGCGAGCACACGGATTCCGTTTATGTGGTCGGAATGCTCGTGGGTAACAAAAATTGCGCCGACGCTGCCTATGTCAACGCCGATGCAATCTAATGTTTCGGCGGTACGTTTTGCCGTAACGCCGACGTCTATAAGTATGCCTCCGTCCGGCTGGCCTACATAGCTGCAGTTGCCGCTGCTGGAGGAGAAAAGTGAGCAGAATCTTGCCATAATTTAACCTGCGTTCTCGGTTACGTCTTCTTCGGGGTCAGGGAATTCTACGCGCTGAATATCTGCACCGAGATTCCGGAATTTTTCAACAAACCTTTCATAGCCTCTGTCGATGTGAGAAAGGTTTTCGATAATGGATTGACCCTCTGCTGCGAATGCCGCAATCAGCATTGCTGCACCTGCACGCAGGTCGTCTGCACCTACAGGAGCACCGTAAAGCTTTTCGACACCCTGTACGATTGCAACCTTGCCCTCTACGCTGATGTTGGCGCCCATTCTGAGCAACTGGTCAACGTAACGGAAACGGTTATCCCATACGCTTTCGGATACGATGCTTGTGCCGTCTGCAATGGCGAGAAGCACTGTCATCTGGGGTTGCATATCTGTCGGGAAGCCGGGGTGAGGCATTGTCTTGACGTTGCATCTGAACGGTCTGCCGGAGCAGCTTACGCGCACTGCTTCATCGTACTCCTCAACCTCAACACCGCAGTCAACAAGCTTTTTTGTAATCGATTCAAGGTGCTTGGGTATGACGTTTTTGATTACAACATCGCCTTTTGTTGCGGCGGCGGCAACCATATACGTACCTGCCTCAATCTGGTCGGGGATTATGGAGTAGGTGCAGCCGTGAAGCTCGTCCACACCGTAGATTTTGATTGTGTCCGTGCCGGCACCTCTGATATCCGCACCCATTGAGTTGAGGAAGTTTGCAAGGTCAACAATGTGCGGCTCACGCGCGGCATTTTCGATGATTGTTTTGCCCTTTGCCTTAACAGCGGCAAGCATAACGTTAACGGTTGCGCCGACTGATACCGTATCCATATAAACAACGGAGCCGACAAGCTCGTCAGCCTCTGCGTTTACCATTGCGTTGTCGATTGATACCTTTGAGCCGAGCAACTCGAAACCGCGAAGGTGGAGGTCAATCGGGCGTACACCGAACCAACAGCCGCCGGGCATAGACACCTTTGCCTTGCCGAATCTGCCGAGGAGTGCACCGAGCATATAGTAGGATGCGCGCAGGTGTTTTGTATGTTCGTTAGGTACGATATACGAGTTTACACCTCTTGTGTCAATCTCGTAGGTGGAACGGTTTATCATTTTAACCTGAGCGCCGAGCTGAGAGAGGATTTTGAGCATTATTGTAACGTCGCTTATATCAGGGATGTTTTCGATACGGCAAACATCCTGAGCGAGCAGGGTGGCGGGGAGGATGGCGACAACTGCATTTTTTGCGCCGCTTATTTCAACACTGCCCTTGAGAGGTGTGCCGCCGTTGATGACGATTTTTTCCATCTTCTGGATGTCGCTCCCTTCTGGTGAATTGGTTTATTACAAGGCTCGTAAGAGCAGAAAAATACATACTTACAGTATTAACTGCGTAATTATAGCACGCTCGGAAGATTTTGTATAGTCTTTTATAACAAATTGTCAGCAAATTTGTAGTATTACACAAAATTTTGCGTTGCATTTTTACGAAAAATTACGCGGGATTATCAAATCGCTATTTATTATTCCGCAATAATGTGTTATAATACCTTGAAATATTATTTAAAATAATATTATTATGGAATGGTATGGTGATAAATCGTGAAAGAAGTTATGAGAATTTTCGTTGAGAAGCGTGACGGTTTTGACGTTGAGGCAAAGGGTGTCCTTTCGGATATCCGCTCGACTCTCGGTATCACTTCACTCAAAAAGGTGCGCCTGATCAACCGCTACGACGTTCAGGGTCTCACGCCCGAGCAGTTCGATACCGCCTGCACGGCTGTACTCTCCGAGCCAAACGCAGACACAATCTGCACTGAGCTCACAGTACCTGAGGGCTGCCGTGTTCTTGCAAGCGAGTATCTGCCCGGTCAGTACGATCAGCGTGCCGACTCTGCCGCACAGTGTATCGCTCTTCTCACCTGTGAGGAGCAGCCTGCTGTTGCCAGCGCAAAGGTGTACATCTTTGAGGGTGATATGACCGATGCAGAGTACGAAACGGTCAAGTCGTATCTCATCAACCCTGTTGAGTCCCGCGAGGCTTCTATGGACAAGCCTGAGGACCTCAATATTGTTGCTGACGTGCCTGCGGATATTCAGCGCGTAAACGGCTTTATCGGCTGGAGCGACGAAGAGGTTGCCGCTTACCACAAAGCAACGGGCTTTGCAATGACAGTTGCCGACCTTTGCTTCTGCCGCGATTACTTTAAGAATGATGAAAACCGTGACCCCAGCATCACAGAGCTGAAGGTTATCGACACATACTGGTCTGACCACTGCCGTCACACAACATTCCTCACACAGCTTGAGAGCGTTAAGTTTGAGGATGGTGAAATGGCAAAGGTTATCGAAGCTGCATGGAACGAGTACCTCAAGGTGCGCGATGATGTTTATGCAGGCCGTACACCCAAGAACATTACACTGATGGACATGGGCACAATCGGCACAAAGGCACTCAAGAAAGCGGGCGAGGTTAACGACCTTGACGAGAGCGAAGAGATTAATGCCTGCTCAATCGAGGTAACCGTTGATGTTGACGGTAAGGACGAGCAGTGGCTTGTTCAGTTCAAGAACGAAACACACAATCATCCCACAGAGATTGAGCCTTTCGGCGGCGCTGCAACCTGCCTTGGCGGTGCAATCCGCGATCCGCTCTCGGGCAGAGCATACGTTTATCAGGCAATGCGTGTTACCGGCAGCGGTGACCCCACTGCAGCTTTTGAGGATACACTCGAAGGTAAGCTTCCCCAGCGTAAAATCACAATCGGTGCTGCTGCAGGTTACTCATCCTACGGCAATCAGATCGGTCTTGCAACAGGCCAAGTTGTAGAGCTTTATGACGAAGGCTACAAGGCAAAGAGAATGGAAATCGGTGCAGTTGTAGGCGCATCTCCCAAAGAGAACGTACGCCGTGAAACTCCCGTGCCCGGTGACTGTATCGTCCTCCTCGGCGGACGTACGGGCCGTGACGGCTGCGGCGGTGCAACAGGCTCATCCAAGGCCCATAACACTCAGTCAATCGAAACCTGCGGCGCAGAGGTACAGAAGGGTAATCCTCCCACCGAGCGTAAGCTTCAGCGCCTTTTCCGCAATCCCGAGGCTGCAAAGCTTATCCGCCGCTGTAACGATTTCGGTGCAGGCGGTGTATGCGTTGCTATCGGGGAGCTTGCAGACGGCCTTAAGATTGAGCTTGATAAGGTAACAAAGAAGTATGACGGTCTTGATGGCACAGAGCTCGCAATCTCCGAATCTCAGGAGCGTATGGCAGTTGTTCTCGATGCAGGCGACGTTGATAAGTTCATTGAGCTTGCAGGCACAGAAAACCTCGAGGCAACAGTTGTTGCAAAGGTAACCGAGGAAGCAAGACTCACAATGTACTGGAGAGGCGACAACATCGTCAACCTCAGCCGTGCATTCCTCAACACAAACGGCGTTACACAGAAGGCAAACGCTGTTATCACTTCACCCGATGCAGATAAGAACTACAGAGAGCTTGTTCCCTGTGTTCTTTCCGATAAAGAGGGCGTTGATGCCCTCAAGGCAAACCTCGGCAGACTTGAAGTCTGCTCACAGATTGGTCTTTCCGAGCGTTTTGATGCTTCAATTGGTGCTGCTACAGTCAATATGCCCTTCGCAGGCAAAACACAGATGACACCCGAAGAAGCAATGACCGCAAAGGTACCCGTACCCGGCGGCAAGACTGATGCGGCAACGGCAATGAGCTACGGCTTTATTCCCGCACTCAGCCGTTGGAGCCCGTTCCACGCTGCAGCTTACGCAGTAACAGAGTCACTTGCAAAGCTCGCAGTAACAGGCGCAGATCCCTTCAAGGCAAGGCTTACATTCCAGGAATATTTTGAACGTCTTAACGCAGTGCCCGAGCGCTGGGGCAAGCCCGCAGCCGCTCTCCTCGGTGCTCTTACCGCTCAGCTCAAATACCGCACACCGTCAATCGGCGGTAAGGACAGTATGTCCGGTTCGTTCAACGATCTCGACGTACCGCCCACACTCGTTTCCTTCGCTGTTTCAATGACTAAGGCAAGCAAGGTTGCTTCCGCAGCATTCAAGGCAGCAGGCAACAAGGTTTATCTTGCAGAGCTTCCCGTTGATGCGGCAACTCTTCTTCCTGATTGGGATAAGGCAAAGGCACTCATCGCCGATGTTTACAATGCAGTAAGTGAGGGCAAAATCCTCAGCGCAAGCGTAGTTAAAGAAGGCGGCGCGGCAGCCTGCGTATGTAAGATGGCATTCGGCAATATGTTCGGCTTCGAGTTTGCGGGCGACGTTACAAAGCGCGAGATGTATGCTCCGCTTGTCGGCTCATTTGTAATTGAGTGTGAGGGCGAATCACCCGTAGGCGGCAAGCTCCTCGGTACGGTTACTTGCAACGGTGAGTTTGCGGTAGCAGGCGAGACAGTTTCAACAGCTGAGCTTGTTGATTCATGGACAGCAAAGCTTGAGGGCGTATTCCCGACAGATGCTGCTTGCCCCACAGGCGGCAACAAGGTTGCTCTCTTCACAGAGCGCAGCACAAAGGCTCCCGCAATCAAGGTTGCAAAGCCCAGAGTAATTATTCCCGTATTCCCCGGCACAAACTGTGAGTTTGATTCTGCCCGTGCATTCGAAAATGCAGGTGCCGAGGCAGAGATTCTCGTTATCAAGAATCTCACTGCTTCCGATATCGAGGAGAGCATGGAGGCATTCGTAAAGGCAATCAACGCTTCTCAGATTATTATGCTCCCCGGCGGCTTCTCCGGCGGTGATGAGCCCGACGGTTCCGGTAAGTTTATTGCCACAGCTCTCAAGAATCCGAGAGTCAAGGAGGCTGTAACCGCACTTCTCGAGCAGCGCGACGGTCTTATGCTCGGTATCTGTAACGGCTTCCAGGCTCTTATCAAAACAGGTCTTGTTCCCTACGGCAAGATTGTTGATACAGCTCCCGATGCACCCACACTTACCTTCAACAACATCGGCCGCCACGTTTCACATATGGCTTATACAAGGGTTACCTCCGTCAAGTCACCGTGGTTCTCACTCTGTGAGGCAGGCGATATACACGCTGTTCCGATTTCACACGGCGAGGGCAGATTCGTTGCAGACGAGGCTCACCTTCAGCAGCTTATCGCAAACGGTCAGATCGCTACACAGTACGTAGACCTTGCAGGCAACGTAGCAGAGGCTATGCCCTACAATCCCAACGGCTCCGTTCTTGCAATCGAGGGTATCACAAGCCCCGACGGACGTGTTCTCGGTAAGATGGCTCACAGCGAGCGTAAGGGCGCTGACCTCTACAAGAACGTTCCCTACGATAAGGATCAGAAAATATTTGAATCCGGCGTAGCTTATTTCACAAAATAAAGCATAATAATATAACCGGCGGAGTTTATTCCGCCGGTATACCTTTTCAGAAAGATTGGTAAAACAACTATGAAATACGCAGTAGTTTTATATGACGGTATGGCGGATTATCCCGTTGATGCACTCGGTGGCAAAACCCCGATGGAGTGCGCAAAAAAGCCCAACTTCGACCGTATGGCAAGCAAGGGCGAGGTTGGCCTTGTCCGCACTGTTGCAGAGGGTCTCAAGCCCGGCAGTGATGTAGCAAACCTCTCTGTCCTCGGTTACGACCCTGCAGTTTGCTACACAGGCCGCTCTCCGCTTGAGGCAATCAGCATCGGCGTTCAGATGAGCGACACCGACGTAGCGCTTCGCTGCAACGTTGTTACCCTCTCCGATGAGGAGAATTATGATGACAAAACAATGGTCGATTATTCCGCAGGCGATATCTCCAGCGAGGATGCGGCAGAAATAATCAAAACCGTGCAGGAGCATTTCGGCGGCGGTGAGTTTGATTTCTACCCCGGTGTCAGCTACCGCCATTGCCTTATTCACCACGGCGGCACAACCGAGCTTGGCACAATGACCCCTCCTCACGATATTTCCGACAGAGTTGTAGGCAGTTACATCTCAACAGCTCCCACGGCAGAGAAGCTTACAAGAATGATGCGTGAGAGCTATGACCTGCTCAAGGACCATCCCGTAAACCTCAGAAGAATTGCCGAGGGCAAGCGTCCTGCAAACTCAATCTGGCTCTGGGGCGAGGGCAACAAGCCCAGCCTTGAAAATTTCGAGCAGAAATTCGGTATGAAGGGCTGCATCGTTTCCGCTGTAGACCTGCTTAAGGGTATCGGAATAGGCGCAGGTATGCTTGTGCCTGAGGTTGAGGGTGCAACAGGCTATATCGATACCAACTTTGCAGGCAAGGCAAAGGCTGCGGTTGATGCACTCGAAAACGGCTGCGATTTCGTTTATATCCACATCGAAGCCCCTGATGAGTGCGGCCACCGTGCAGAGCCTGAAAACAAAGTCCGCTCAATCGAGATTATCGATGAGCAGGTGTTGCCTGTACTTCTTGAGGCACTCGAAAAGTATGACGACTACAAGGTGATGATTCTTCCCGATCATCCCACACCGATAAAGACCAAAACCCACGCATCCGATCCCGTGCCCTATATGATTTACCACAAGAAGGGCGAGAAGGACAGCGGCGTTGAATCAATCAACGAAAAAACAGCCGAGGCAACAGGCAACTATGTTGATTTCGGCCCCGGCCTTATCAAGCATTTCTTTGAAAAATAACTCGCAGATTCGATATATGATTTCAAAGTCCCCCTTGCCTAAAGGGGGATGTCAAAACGGATGTTTTGACAGGGGGATATTTTCGGAACATTGCTTGTGTTTGAATCCCTCCACCGCTGGCGCGGTCCCCCTCCCTTTAGACAAGGGAGGCAATTGATGAGTATTTCCTCTGCCAACAGATACAGTGAAGAAAGGAAGTAATTTCCAATGAAAAAGAATTACAGAATAGAAACCAAGTGTGTTCAGGGTGCTTACGAGCCCAAGAACGGTGAGCCGAGAGTGCTCCCGATTTACCAGAGCACAACTTTCAAATATGACACCAGCGAGGCAATGGCAAAGCTCTTCGACCTTGAGCCGGGCTATATGTACACCCGTCTTGCAAACCCCACAAGCGACGTTGTCGCACAGAAGATTGCTATGCTTGAGGGCGGTGTAGCCGCAGTGCTTACCTCTTCAGGTCAGGCCGCAAATTTCTTCTCGCTCATCAATATCCTCGGTGCAGGTGACCACTTCATTTCTGCAGCAACAATTTATGGCGGCACGTTCAACCTTTTCAACGTCACAATGCGAAAAATCGGCATTGACGTAACCTTTGTTGACCCGAATGCGAGCGAAGAGGAAATTTCAGCCCTCTTCCGTCCCAACACAAAGGCTGTTTTCGGTGAGACTATCGCCAACCCCTCGCTCGATGTTCTCGATATTGAGAAGTTTGCTAAGGTTGCCCACGCTCACGGTGTGCCGCTGATTATTGATAACACTTTCCCCACACCCATCAATTGCCGTCCGTTTGAGTTTGGTGCCGATATCGTAACCCACTCCACAACAAAGTATATGGAGGGCCACGCAAATACGATAGGCGGTGTTGTTGTTGACAGCGGTAATTTTGATTGGGAGCAGAACGATAAGTTCCCCGGTCTCACTCAGCCTGACGAAAGCTATCACGGTGCCGTATATACCCGCGATTTCGGCAAGGCAGGCTATATCACAAAGATTGTTGCACAGCTTCTGCGTGATTACGGATCAACCCCATCACCGCAGAACGCTTTCTACCTCAATGTAGGTCTTGAAACACTTGCCCTGCGTATGGAGCGCCATTGCTCAAACGCACTCAAAGTTGCCGAATATCTCGAAAATAACGAGCAGGTTTCCTGGGTTAACTACCCCGCACTGCCTTCAAACAAGTACTATCCGCTTGTTCAGAAGTATATGCCGGGCGGCACCTGCGGTGTTATCTCCTTTGGTGTCAAGGGTGGCAGAGAAAAGGCAGAGCAGTTTATGAATTCGCTCAAACTTGCCGCAATTGTTACACACGTTGCCGATGCAAGAACCTGCGTTCTTCATCCCGCCTCCTCAACTCACCGCCAGCTCAGCGACAGTGAGCTTGTTGAGTGCGGCGTTTCTCCTGACCTTATCCGTTTCTCTGTCGGTATTGAGAATGTTGACGATATTATTGAGGATATCCAGCAGGCACTTGATGCAATCCGCTGAACTGATTGCATCTCAACCGAACGCAAGTGAGGTTATATCGAAATTTCAGAAACTGAAATTATATCGAATTTTGTGAAAAAATATATCGAGTGACGGTAAGGTCACATATCGAAAAAGGCTACAGGTAAAACCGCCTCGCGCTTTTACTCGATATAAATCCTTACGGATTTTCGATATATCTTTGATTCGATATGCCTTCGGCTCGATATGTTTTGCATGCGCAAAACAAGAAATTTTGTATTCAGGTGAGTATTTGCTTATGAACGCTAACAGCAGAGTTTGCGCCTATATAGACCTTGATGCCGTGCGCTCAAACGTTGCCGCCGTACAGAAAAGGGTAGGCGATGACGTTAAGGTTATGGTTATTCTCAAAGCTGATGCATACGGCCACGGTGCTGTGCCGATTGCAAAAGTGCTTGAGGATAGCTGTGCGTACGCATACGGTGTTGCAACGGTTGAAGAGGGTGTACAGCTTCGTGAAAACGGTATCAAGAAGCCGATTCTTGTGCTCAGCTATGTTTTCCCCGAGCTGTTTGAGGCAGCTGTTGAAAACGGCATTGACCTGACTGTTTTTCAGCTTGAAACAGCAAGACAGCTCTCTGAAGTTGCAATGAAGCTAGGCAAAAAAGCAGGTGTTCACATCAAGATAGATACGGGTATGCACCGCATCGGCCTTATTCCATGTGATGAAAGCCTTGAAGAAATCTGCAGCATTGCGGCGTTGCCCGGAATAGAAATCAAAGGTATCTTTTCCCACCTTGCCTGTGCCGATTTTGCCGATAAGAGTTTTGCCGACAACCAGAAAGCGGTGTTTGATTCGTTTATCACACGTGTTGAACTCGCGGGTGTCAGAGTTCCGATCAAGCACATTTACAACTCCGCCGCTACAATGGATTTTGACGGCGGCTGTCTTGATATGGTGCGCTGCGGTATTGTTGCCTACGGTCTTGATCCCTCTGACGAGGTTAAGTTTGAAAACCTGCCGACTAAACCCGTAATGCAGATAAAGAGCCATATTGCCTACGTCAAAAAAGTGCCTGAGGGTGATACCGTCGGCTACGGTGCGGCATTTATGGCAAAGCGTGAAACTCTTGTTGCCACAATTCCCTGCGGCTATGGCGATTGCTATCCGCGTTTGCTGACAAA
This sequence comes from Acutalibacteraceae bacterium, assembly GCA_045579585.1. Lineage (GTDB taxonomy): Bacteria > Bacillota > Clostridia > Oscillospirales > Acutalibacteraceae > UBA8612. The sequence continues at coordinate 4,862 of JAZNMK010000013.1, read as the reverse complement.
TAAGGGCAGGGTGCTTATCAAAGGGCACAGTGCTCCTGTTATCGGCAGGGTATGTATGGACCAGTTTATGGTTGACGTAACGGATATTCCCGATGTTAAGCAGGGCGACGAGGTAACAATTGTCGGTGTTGACGGCGGCGAATGCCTCACCGTTGAGGAGTTGGCAAAAACAGCGGGCAGCTTTAACTATGAGTATGTCTGCGATATTACTAAGCGCGTTCCGAGAATTTATATTAAGGGCGGTAAAATAATTCAGCAGGGCTGAATCAGCTCGGTATAAATCTCGGCAGAGATTTATACCATATCGAAACCTCACGCAAGTGAGGTTATATCGAATTGAGTGATAAACTCAATATATCGGGTGCCTGCAGGGCACATATCGAAAAAGCTACAGGTAAAACCGCCTTGAGCTTTTACTCGATATAAATGCTTTCGCATTTTCGATATATCTTCGATTCGATATGCCTCAGGCTCGATATGTTGCTTTGCAACACGATATGCACCTTCGGTGCAAAATAATCGGTTAAACCATCTTGTACTATAAGATGTTTAATATTATTATAATTTTTTAAGCGGCAAAGCCGCAAACTTGAAAGGAGAAAGTCTAAAATGGACGACCCCGGGCCTAATACTGCTGTAATTTCCCTTGTTATGAAAATTGTGTTGCTGCTGGTGCTTATACTGGTTAATGCATTTTTCGCTATGAGTGAAATAGCAATTATTTCCCTCAACGATGCCAAGCTTGAAAAGCAGGCACAGGAGGGCAACAAAAAGGCAAAAAAACTTCTCAGACTCACAAGCAACCCCAGCAATTTTCTCTCCACAATCCAGATCGGTGTCACCCTTGCCGGATTCCTGTCATCCGCATCGGCTTCACAGAGCTTTGTTGATCTGCTCTCCGATTCACTGGAAAAAATTTCTATTCTCACAAATATTCCTGCCAGCGTGATTGACGGCTTCAGCCTTGTTGTAATCACGCTCATCACGTCATACTTCTCGCTTGTTTTCGGCGAGCTTGTGCCCAAGCGTGTGGCTATGTACAACCCCGAAAAAATTTCGTTCCGCATCGCGGGTGTGCTCACCTTGGTTGCAACGGTTACAAAGCCGTTTGTAAAGGTGCTTTCACTTTCGATGAACGGTGTGCTCAGGCTTATGGGTATCGACCCCAACGCAGAGCCGGAGGAGGTAACCGAGGAAGAAATCCGTATGATGGTTGACGTAGGCGGCGAGAAAGGCGTTATTGAAGACACCCAGAAAGAAATGATCAATAATATCTTCGAGTTCGACGATATTGATGCGGGTGATATTATGACTCACCGCACGGATGTTTCCGCTGTTGAAATCAATGATTCGATTCAGGATGTTGTTGAGATTGCAGAAAAAGAGGGTTACTCCAGAATTCCCGTTTATGAGGAAAGTCTGGACAAAATTGTCGGCATTGTTTATATTAAAGATCTTATCGGCTACATCGGCTCAAGTGTTCCCAAGCAGGAGAGTCTGCGCAAAATGATGCGTGAGCCTTATTTTGTGCCGGAGTCAATGAAGTGCGGTGTCCTTTTCCAGGAAATGACAGAACGTCGTGTACAGATGGCTGTTGTTGTTGACGAATATGGCGGCACGGCAGGTATCGTTACGCTTGAGGATCTTGTTGAATCAATCGTCGGCAATATTCAGGATGAGTATGACGATGAGGAAGAAGAATTCTCTGTAATAGATGAAACAACATTTACCGTTGACGGCACAACCTCAATTGATGAGGTTAATGAGCACGTCGGCGTTAATCTTCCTGAGGATGAGTACGATACAATCGGCGGTTTTGTTATCAGCCTTCTCGGTTATCTGCCGCAGGATGGTGAGATGAACGAGGTCGATTTTGAGAATCTGCACTTCACAATACTCAACCTTGAGGATAAGCGCATAGGTAAATTGAAGGTGGAAATCCGTCCTGTCGAAAAAGACGACGATGATGACAATGATGAAAATCACCGTTATATCAGACGTCGTAACAAAGACGATCAGGAAAGCTGATTATTGCCATAATCTGCCCTTCCTTGACAAATTGAACGGTTTTAGGGTATTATAAGTGTACACTTTATTCTTAAAAGGAGGATACATAAAGTGAAAAAGAGAAACATTATCGCAATTCTGATGGCTCTTGCAGTCGTTCTCACAGTGTTTGCAGCCTGTGGAAAGAACGACGATGACGAAGCCACCACAAACCCCACAGTTGTCGGCAGCGACGGCCAGGTTTACGAGGAGGTAACAGAGATTGTTACAGATGATGACGGCAACACGTCCGTTGCAACCGTAACAAAACCTGTTGAAACACAGGCAGGTGCAACAACGGCACAGCCGTCCGGCGGCACTCAGTCAGGTGCAGTCGAAGGCACAACAACCTATGAGGATGTTACCTTCCCCGAGGGCGAAAAGGTCGAGGTTGAGGTTGGCAAAGACGGCAGACCTGAAAATTGCAGGCTTGATAAGCTCCTCAACGCTTCTTCCAAGAGCAAGGCTCTCTATATGAGCTGTGTTGTCGTCACAAACGACAATTTCGGCCTTGTTGAAACCGGTGTAAGTATGAAGGTTTATATCAAGGACAGCAAGTTTGCAATGGAAATCCCCATGGGCGTTACAACAATGCGCTTTGCTTACGACGGTAAGTCAATGAACCTTATCCTTCCTGCAACCAAGTATTATTACACTGTTGCAGCCGGTGAGGGCGAAGACCTTATGGGCGGCAGTATGGATATGTGGAATTCTTTGAGCTCCGACACAATGAAATACGTTGAAACAACCAACGTAAAGGTCAGAGGCAACGAGTATATCTGCGAAACCTATACGGACAGCACAAACACAAACAAATACTACTTCAACAGCAAGGATGAGCTCAAGCGTATTGAGATTGTCACACCTGACGGACAGACATCAATTCTTAAAATTAATGAATGTTCAGCAAAGGTTGATGACAGCATCTTCTCAGTACCCAAGGGTTATACCATGCTCACAGAAGAGGCTCTTGCAGCTCTCGGCGGCTCACTCGGTCTTCAGTAAATGAGTAAAACGGTTCTTGTCACAGGCGCTTCCGGTGGAATCGGCAGCGCCTGTGCGCGGCTTTTTGCTGCTGAGGGATACAAGGTTGCCATACATTATAATAACGGTAAAGCCTCAGCGGATGAGCTGAAAGATGAGATTTGTTCTTTGGGCGGTGAGGCTGTGAGCGTATGTGCGGACCTGAGCGATGAGGCGCAGGTAGCCGCTATGCTCAGCACGGTTGAGCGTGAACTCGGCGAGGTTGACGTGCTTATCAACAACGCAGGTGTATCGCAGCAGAAGCTGTTCACCGATACAACACGTGAGGATTACGAGCTGGTTTTCGGTGTCAACACGCTTGGTGTTATTAACTGCTGCCGCGCAGTGCTGCCCTCGATGATAAGGCATAAAAGCGGGCGCATTGTCAACGTTTCGTCAATGTGGGGTGTCAGCGGTGCTTCCTGCGAGGTGCTTTATTCTGCATCAAAGGCAGCGGTTATCGGGCTGACAAAGGCGCTTGCCAAGGAGGTAGGGCCAAGTTCGGTTACGGTTAACTGTGTTGCCCCCGGTGTGATAAATACAAGGATGAATTCTCACCTGAACAGCGAGGATATGGTCGCGCTCTGCGATGAAACTCCGCTTTGCCGTATTGGTGAGCCTCAGGAGGTTGCGCAGGCGGTGCTGTTCCTTGCATCTGATAAAGCCTCGTTTATTACGGGACAGACGCTCAGTGTTGACGGCGGATTTATAACATAATAATAAAATTACATAAAATATGTTGATTTTATTCGGGAATTATGATAATATAAATAACACTATAATAGTGAATGTGTGTGTAATAACACGCAATACATACAAAAACGGAGGAACTGATATGGCTAACTGTCCGAAATGTAATGCCAAGCTCAGATTAATTGACTGGCGTCCCGAGTGTCCCAAGTGTGGCGTTAATATGGTCTATTACGGTATGGAGGATCGTCTTCTTGCTGATGCAGAAAAAGCAGAGGCAGAGCACGCTAAATTCCAGAAGGGTCTTGACCGCTTCAAGGCTTCCTCAATCGGCGGTGCACGTCAGATTGCGCGTCTCGTTCTCTCAATTATTCCTGTTGCAGGTCTTTTCCTTCCTCTTGGTAAGCTTGCACTTCAGAACATTCCCTACTATTCAGACGGTGTTGCAAACTTTAATATCGACATTCTCAAGATTGTCGATTTCTTTATGAACTATTTCGATGTCAACGGTCTTCTTGCAGCTATCAAGTCACCCGTTGTCGGCAAGCCTTTCATTTTATTTTCTGTTTCAATAGTTCTGCTTGCTCTTTCCGTTGTTATGGGCATCCTCAACTTCGGCAGAAACTTCTGCTCATCCAAGAAGTCATCCTGCGCTAAGAATATCATCGTCAGTGCTCTCAGTGCTGTTCTTGTTATTTTTGCAGGTGAAATGTTTGGCAAGTTTGCAGGCGATATCAACGCTATCTTCCCCGAGTTTATCTCCGGTGGTATGGGCTTTGGTGTGTTCGTTACAGCAGCTCTCCACATCCCCGTTATGGTTGTCAATGTTCTCCTTGTCAAGAATCCCATTGTTGTTAAGTACAAGGAGCTTCCCACCTACGGTGAGGCAGCTGAAGAAGAGAAGCCTGCAGAGGCTGAGGCAGTTGCAGCTGAATAATCAGACAAATAATAAAGACCGTTTCTCAATGAACAGGTCCAGTAAAAACGGACAATGAAAAAAAGAGCCTCCTATGGTAGAATTAAAGAAACTACCATAGGAGGTTTTGTTATGCCCCGAAGCTATCGGCACATAAAAGATTATGAGAAAGAAATTCTTGAATTAA
>JAZNMK010000012.1:0-2850 GCA_045579585.1 Acutalibacteraceae bacterium | reverse complement strand
GGATGTCTTCACCAACGATTTCTGAGGGATGCTCAGCAGCAAGTTTACGCATTGCCTTGAAGTGAACCTGGCTGCCTGCGTCGGACATATCGAGGAGGAAGTCCTTTGCGAACGTACCGTCCTGGATATCGGAGAGCACCTTCTTCATAGCCTTCTTTGTATCTTCTGTGATGATCTTAGGACCTGTGATGTAGTCGCCGTATTCAGCAGTGTTGGAGATGGAATATCTCATACCTGCAAAGCCTGACTGATAGATAAGGTCAACGATAAGCTTCATTTCGTGGATACATTCAAAGTAAGCGTTTCTTGGGTCGTAGCCTGCTTCAACGAGTGTTTCAAAGCCTGCCTGCATAAGTGCGCATACACCGCCGCAGAGAACAGCCTGTTCACCGAAGAGGTCTGTTTCTGTTTCTGTTCTGAAGTTTGTTTCAAGAACGCCTGCTCTTGCACCACCGATACCGAGAGCGTAAGCAAGACCAATATCCCATGCGTCGCCTGTAGCGTCCTGTTCAACAGCGATAAGACAAGGAACACCCTTGCCAGCCTGATATTCGCTTCTTACTGTGTGACCGGGGCCCTTGGGAGCAACCATGATTACGTTTACATTCTTCGGGGGCTTGATGCAGCCGAAGTGGATGTTGGAGCCGTGTGCAAATGCAAGTGTCTTGCCCTCTGTGAGGTTAGGCTCAATGCTCTCCTTGTAGAGCTTTGCCTGCTTCTCATCGTTGATAAGGATCATAATAAGGTCTGCTGCGGCAGCCGCATCTGCAGCTGTCATAACCTTGAGGCCTGCTGCCTCTGCCTTTGCCCAGCTCTTTGAGCCCTCGTAAAGGCCGACAATAACGTCAACACCGGACTCCTTGAGGTTGAGTGCGTGTGCGTGACCCTGTGAGCCGTAGCCGATGATAGCAACGGACTTGCCGCTGAGTCTGTTAAGATCGCAATCCTGCTGATAGTAAATTTTTGCCATTTTAATTATCTCCTTTTGATTAAGTATCTGATTAATTATATTTCAACAATCCTTATGAAAAGGTTTGCTTACTTTTCCAGCATTGAGCCGCTTCCGCGCTCAAGTGCAACGATGCCTGTACGGCACATCTCAATAATGTCGAACGGCTTCATAATTTCGATAAATGCGGTTATCTTTGACGGCTCACCCGTAATCTCGATTGAGAGAGCCTCGGGCGAATAGTCAATTATCTTACAACGGAAAACACTGACGGCAGCCATAATATCCTGCCTTGTTTCGGGGTTGTTGCGAACCTTGATGAGCATAAGCTCACGGTTGATTGAATTGTCAGGCTCAAGCTCCTCAACCTTCTTGACATTGTGAAGCTTACGAAGCTGATTTATCATCTGACGCTTTGCATATCCGTCACCGCTCATTGTGAGGGTAATTCGCGAGTACTCAGGGCACTCCGTTTCGCCTACGGTGAGAGCATCAATGTTGAAACCGCGACGTGTGAACATACTCGTTACACGGGTAAGAACACCGAACTTGTTTTCAACGTAAACAGCAATTACAAATCTGTTGCTCATTTGATTGCTCCTTTCTCCGCAATAAGGTCATCCATACTGCCTCCGGGCGGAATCATCGGAAGAACAAACTCATCCTTATCAATACGGCAATCGATAACTGTCGGACCGTCCTGAGCAAAGGCCTCTTTCATAACTGTCTCAAACTCCTCTGCATTCTCTGCGCGGTAGCCCTTAGCACCGAATGCTTCTGCAAGCTTGACAAAGTCAGTCTTGCGGTCAAGCACCGTATTGGAATAATGCTTATCGAAGAAGAGTGTCTGCCACTGGCGAACCATACCGAGAACACCGTTGTTGAAAATAACAATCTTTACGGGAGCATTGGTCGAAACGGCTGTTGCAAGCTCGTTAAGGTTCATGCCAAAGCTGCCGTCACCCGTAATAAGCACCGTGGGGTTTCCGCTGCCTACTGCGGCACCGATTGCAGCACCGAGGCCGAAGCCCATTGTACCCAGACCGCCGCTTGAAACAAACTTGCGGGGCTTTGCAAAGTTGCAGTACTGAGCAGCCCACATCTGATGCTGACCGACATCCGTTGCAATAACTGTATCGGGAGTAATAACGGAGTTGATAATCTGAACCGCTCTCTTGGGAGTAAGCGTATCTGTCGGCATATCGACAGCCGCTTCCTTCTTCTTGAGCTTTTCAACAAAAGCCATCCAATCGGGACGTTTCTTTTCTTCAACCTTTGCAACTATTCTGCGGAAGGCATCGGCTATGTCACCGTAGATGCCGACTTCTGCCGGAACGTTCTTGTTAATCTCGGCAAAGTCGATATCAAGCTGAATAATCTTTGAGTTTACAGCAAACTTTTTCTTGTTGCCTGTTGTTCTGTCGCTGAAGCGCACACCGATTGCAAGAATGGCATCAGCATTGTTCTGTGCCATTGATGATGCATAGTGGCCGTGCATACCCTGCATACCGAGGAAGCGCTCGTTATCGGTCGGAATACCTGAGATGCCCATAAGCGAGCAGCCGATAACAGCATCAATCTTATCTGCAAAAGCTGCAATTTCCTCTGTAATGCCTGCACCGAGCGAACCGCCGCCTATGTAGATATAGGGACGCTTACAGTTTGAGAGAATCTCTGCAGCCTGATCGATCTGCTCTTCCTTTGCAAGCTTGTTTTCGAACAGCTCACGGGGCTGCTCAGGCTCGTAATCGCAAAGTGCCTGCTGAACATCCTTGGGAACGTCGATAAGCACGGGGCCGGGGCGTCCGGATGTAGCCAGAACGATGGCTTCACGGATCACGTCAGCCAATTCTTCCACCTTGCCGACGAAATAATTATGCTTTGTAATGGGCAGGGTTACG
>JAZNMK010000011.1:0-33260 GCA_045579585.1 Acutalibacteraceae bacterium | reverse complement strand
ACCCTTTCTGTGGGGACCGTCAAGGATCATCTGATCGCCTGTGTAAGCGTGAACAGTTGTCATGATACCGCTCTGGATAGCTGCGTAATCGTTGAGAGCCTTAGCCATGGGAGCAAGGCAGTTTGTTGTGCAGGAAGCAGCGGAGATGATTGTATCATCTGCTGTGAGTGTGCCTTCGTTTACGCTGTAAACGATTGTGGGAAGATCGTTGCCTGCGGGAGCAGAAATAACAACCTTCTTAGCGCCTGCATCGATGTGTGCCTGAGCCTTTGCCTTTGAGCAGTAGAAGCCTGTGCACTCGAGAACTACGTCAACACCGATTTCGCCCCAGGGGAGCTCAGCAGCGTTAGCCATAGCATAGATCTTAAGTGTCTTGCCGTCTACAGTAAGTGTGCCTGCTTCGTCATCAGCAGAAACTGTGTGTGCGTTCTCGCCGATGTAACCGCAGTAGCCACCCTGTGCTGTGTCGTACTTGAGAAGAGTAGCGAGCATTGAGGGCTTTGTGAGGTCGTTGATAGCAACAACATCATAACCTTCTGCACCGAACATCTGGCGGAAAGCAAGACGACCGATACGACCGAAACCGTTAATAGCAACTTTAACTGACATTTTACATACCTCCGAAAAAATTTTAATTGGAAATATTTTGTGTACCTTCGCTATTTTATCCGTTTTATGGCAGATATGCAAGCGTTTTCAAAACTTTTGTAACATAGCACAAATTAACCAAAAACGGCAGAGATTTTTTTGATATTCTGCCCCTATTTCGAGAGCAAAACAAGCGCTTGTGCCGCTTCCTCAGGGCTGTAACCGCCAGGAGTGCAATCAAAATTACGCGGATTTGTTTTCCAACGTCTGACAAGCTCTGCCGCCTCAGCTTCGCTGATTACTATATTCGAGCAGTCCGCAAGAGTGCGCACGGTTACAACGATATTTTCCATGCTGTCACCGAGCAGTGCAATAAGCGATTCCGCCCTATCAGGTGCATAACGGCAGGATTTTTCGAGCAGACGGTCAAAAAACGCCGCACAGGCTCTGCCGTGGGGAATTCCGTAATGCTCGGTAAGGATATAGCCTACGGGGTGCGGAAACAGCGTACCGCAGTAATTGAGTGTAAATCCTGCGCTGAGCGAAGCGTGATAAAGCACCTCTCTGCCCTTTTCGTCGGGCAGCTCACCGTCAGCAAGAAACTTTTTGAGGTAGAAGTATATTTTAGGCAAACACTCCGCGGCAAAGGCCGCCGCAGGCTCATTGCATTTCGGACCGAGCCAGCCCTCGGCAGCGTGCATAAACGCATCAAGCGCAGTTGAAACGGTAACATTCATCGGGCAGGAACACGTATAACGCCAATCGGCAAACACAAGGTTAAAATAGCCGAAATCACCCTTGATGCTGCGTTTTACACCGTTTGTATCCGTCAGCACACTGACAGCCGAAATCTCGCTGCCCGTACCAGAGGTCGTGCCGATACCGACCGTAGGAAGCGGTGAATTCGCATAGTCCATAAGGTAAATCTCTTCCGCATCAAGAGAAGGATTTGATGCAAAAACAGCAGCCGCCTTGACGGCATCAAGCGCAGAACCACCGCCTATACCGACAAGAAAATCCGCACCGAAATCCGCGGCAAGCAGACCTGCCTCACGGCAGGAGGTGACCAGCGGATTTTCGCCTATTTTATCGTAAATTTTGTAATCTATGCTTTCATTATCGAGTGCGGCTGTAAGGTCGGCAAGCGCACCGCTTTTTTTAGCGCCCGTACCGCCTGTTACAACAACACATTTTTTGCCGAAGCCTCTTAAAAGAGAAGACTGAGAAGCAACAACGCCCTCACCGCCGACAACTCTTGCCGGCATATAAAAATCATATGACATATGTAAGACACTCCTTTAAAAATCGGATTATGATTACCATTGGTCATTCTATCACACCAACATACAAAAACACAAGAGGTATCGGTTTTTTAATGTTGATAACATTTTAGACAAAATTACTATATTTTGCATTATTTGACTCTTGATTTATATTACTGATTATTATATAATAAAACATTGATGAGAATGAACAATGGGGAGGGTTGGCCACATATGAAAAAGAAGCTTCTCGGTGCAGTTGCGATCATATGTGCCGCTACACTTATTACGGTGATTATTGCCGACTTCCTTTTCAATAAAAACGCAACAGCAAACTTTATTGCGATGAACACGACCGTAAGCCTTAATGTGACAGGATTCAACAGTGAAGAGGCTGCCGAAAAAATAAAACTTGAAGCCGTAAGATTGGATGAAAAACTGCTTTCCCGAACAAACACCAATGCTGAAATACACGCTGTAAACAACGGCAAAACCGAAGTATCGGACGAGCTTGCAAAAATACTCACACAGCTCAAACAGATTGAAAAAGACAGCGACGGTGCTTTTTGCATAGGTCTCGGTGCTCTTTCCGACTTATGGGGCATCGGCACAGACAGCGCAAGAGTCCCAACGCAAGCTGAAATTGATGCCGCTGTTGTAAACGCAGACAAATGGAGCATTGACGCAAACACAGTTTATTTGCCCGAGGGTGTAAGGCTTGATCTGGGTGCAGTCGGCAAAGGCATTGCCTGCGATTACGCTCACGATATTCTTACTGACCTTGAGTGCAGACAGGCTATCGTTACTGTTGGCGGCAGCGTACTGATTGGAGCTACAGATCCGAAAATCGCACATAAATCCACATGTACTGTAGCCATAAGAGACCCTCTCGGCCAAGCAAACGAATATTGCGCCATTCTAAACATTTCGCCCAATTGCGTTTCCACATCCGGAAATTACGAAAGATATTTTGAAGACGAAAACGGCAAGCGTTACCACCATATTTTCAACCCGGCAACGGGCTATCCTGCTGACAGCGGATTACTGAGCGTTACGGTTGTAACACAGTACGGATATGTGAGCGATGCGCTTTCGACAGCCTGCTTCGTGCTCGGAATCGAAAAGAGCCTGCCTCTGCTCAAAAAGTATAATGCAGATGCGATTTTCATTACAACTGATAAGCAGATTATCACAACCTACGGTGAAGCAGAAAGAGAAACGGTAACCGTAACAAACGACGAATACAGGCTTGGTGAACTGAAATGAAAAAGCTCATCAGACCTATCGATATTATACTCATTGCCGTATTGCTGCTTAGTGCTCTCGGCTGCAAACTCTACACAAAACACACAACGGCAGGAGCAACCGCGGTAATTCACATCAACGGCGAAATATACCAAAGCATTGAGCTCGAAAAGGTTGAGGAAAGCTACGAGCTTGCTCTCCCCTGCTCACCCGATGCAACCCTTTATGTTGAAAAAGGTTGCATTTCGTTCAAAAACGCCGAATGCCCCGACAAGCTTTGCGTAGGTACAGGCAAGCTCACCCACAGAGGCGACACAGCCGCCTGCCTGCCCGCAGGAGTTGTTGTGACGATAGAAAACGGGGAGGAGAGTGAAATCGATGCCCTCGTCTACTGACAAAAAAAGCACCGCGCGCAGGGTTGCACTTGCAGGCATACTCGGTGCGCAGGCACTCGCCCTTGCCTGGCTTGAATCACTTCTGCCGGCCTTTCCGTTCCTGCCCCCCGGTGCTAAGCCCGGTATTTCCAACATTGTGACAATGTTTGCAACTTCAACCCTGAAGCTGTCCGATGCGCTGTTCATAGTAATCGTCAAAGCAGGTTTCGCAGGAATAACAAGAGGTGCTACAGCCTTCCTCATGAGCCTTTGCGGAGGCATTATGAGCTTTATTGCAATGTGCCTGCTGTTCAGAGTTTTCAAGAAGAATCCGCTCGGTCTTATAGGCTCAGGCGTCTGCTGTGCACTGGCACACAACCTTGGGCAGCTTACAGCCGCTGCAATTATAACCGACACAGTTACAATCGCAGGTTACGCCCCTGCACTTCTGATTTTCGGCGTATGCACAGGTATAATAACGGGTCTGATTTTCAGAGCTGTCAGCCCGCTGTTGATAAAACAAAGCAAATATTTTGTTCCGACCACAAAATCCACAAAGTGAACAAATTTAACAGGAGATGAAAAAAATGAAAGGATACTCCGCAAGCGGCGTGCTCTCCGCCGTAGTAAAAGGCAGAGGCGGTGTAAGCGTTTCTCACAGCAAGAATACGCAGAACTGCAAAATTACACGTATGCCTCCGCCCGAAAAGGTAGTGCTTCCGATGCAGCAGCATATCGGCGCACCCTGTGAGCCTCTCGTCAAAATCGGTGATGAGGTGAAGGTAGGCCAGATTATTGCAGACACCGACAAATTTGTCAGCACCCCGATACACTCCTCTGTTTCGGGCAAGGTTACTGCAATCGGTGAAGTCAAGCTCGCCAACGGCTCAATCGCTAAGGCCGTCACAATCGAATCCGATGGTGAGATGACGATTTTCGAAGGTATAACACCTCCAAAAATTGAAAGCGCCGCAGACCTCACAAAAGCTGTGCGTGAATCAGGCCTTGTCGGCCTCGGCGGCGCAGGCTTCCCCACACATGTCAAGCTTGCACTCATGCCCAACGAAAATATAGACACCCTGATTATCAATGCCGCAGAATGTGAGCCTTACATCACGGTTGACTACCGTGAGTGTATTGAAAACGCAGACAATGTAATCAAAGGCGTTATGACGATGATTAAATACCTCGGCTTCAAACAGGCAATTATCGCTATTGAGGATAACAAGCCCAAGGCTATTGACCTGCTCAAGCAGAAGGTGAATGAGCTTGCAGGCGCAAACAGCAACATCAAAATTATGGCACTCAAGTCAAAATATCCGCAGGGTGCCGAAAAGATGATGGTACAGTCCGCTACAGGCCGTAAGATTCCGCCCGGAAAACTTCCGTCGGATGTCGGCTGTGTGCTCATCAACGTTGCCAGTGTTGCATTCATACAGCGCTATGTCGAAACAGGCAAGCCGCTTGTCAGCCGTTCTGTTACGGTTGACGGCTCCGCTATCCACACACCCAGAAATGTGCGTGTACCCATCGGCACAAGCATCAGCGATATTATTGATTTCTGCGGCGGTTTCAAAGCTGAACCGTTCAAGATTCTTTCAGGTGGCCCGATGATGGGTGCCGCAATTATCGGCACAGATCTGCCTCTGCTCAAGCAAAACAACGCTATTCTCGCTTTTGCGGAAGGCACATTCAAGGTTAAGCCTGAGCGTGACTGCATCCGTTGCGGACGCTGTGCTCAGGTATGCCCGATGAGCCTTATGCCCACACTCATCGCACGCTACGCAAAATCAAAGGAAGCTGACAAGCTCACCGATTCCGGCGTTATGGTATGTATGGAGTGCGGCAGCTGCGCATACGTCTGCCCCGCAGGTCTCCCCCTTGTTCAGCATATGCGACTTGCAAAATCAGTTATCAGAGAGGCAGGTGCAAAGAAATGAGTGTAAATAAAAAGCTTACCGTCAGCGCATCGCCTCACGTGCGTTCACCGCACACCGTAACAGGCATTATGCTTGACGTTATCATCGCGCTTATCCCGTCACTTATTGCAGCCGTTGTAATCTTTGGCTACAAGGTGCTTATGGTAACCCTCGTTTGTGTCGGCAGTGCAGTTCTTTCGGAATATCTCAGCCGCAAGGTTATGAAGCGCCACCAGACAATCGGTGACCTGAGTGCGGTTGTAACAGGTCTTCTTCTCGCATTCAACCTGCCCGTATCCGTTCCGCTCTGGATTGCGGCACTCGGCAGCGTTATTGCAATAGTTGTTGTAAAGCAAATGTTCGGCGGTATCGGACAAAACTTTGTAAACCCTGCACTTGCAAGCCGTATTATACTGCTTGTATCCTTCCCGTCGGCAATGGCAAACTGGGCTACGGAATCAAAGTTTGTCACAACCTCCGCCACACCCCTTGCAACACTCACCTCTCAGTTCAACGGCGAGGAAACAACAGAGGCTTTGCCCTCACTGCTTCATATGCTCCTCGGTGCTCACGGCGGCAGCCTCGGTGAGGTTTGTTCGCTTGCTCTTATTCTGGGCGGTGTATACCTTGTAATCCGCAAGGTTATCTCCCCTGCAATTCCGCTCAGCTACATCGGCACCGTTGCCGTATTTATGCTGTTTGCAGGCAAGGGCGATTTCTCGTTCGTCGCTTACCAGCTTCTGGGCGGCGGTCTCCTGCTCGGTGCAATCTTTATGGCTACCGATTACACTACCTGCCCCGTAAGCTTCAAAGGCAAAATTATCTTCGGTATCGGCTGCGGTCTTATCACATCTGCAATCAGAATTTTCGGCAGCTACCCCGAAGGTGTATCCTTCTCGATTATCCTTATGAACATCCTTGTTCCCCATATTGAAAGGCTGACAACAGCTAAACCTTTCGGTACCCCAAAAAAGGATAAAAAGGCTGAAAAAGCCGCCAAAAAAGCAGAAAAGGAGGCGGCTAAATCATGAAGAAATTCAAAATCAGCGATATCCTTTTGCCGGTAATCGTACTCACTGCAATATGCCTCGTCACCTCCGGACTGCTCGCATACACCAACTCGCTTACGGCACCTATTATTGAAGAAAATAACATTGCAGCCGCAAACGCAACAAAGGCTGTTGTGCTCGCAGCCGCCACTGATTTCACCGATGAAACAAAAGGCAACATCAGCTACTCTGTCGGCAAGGACGATGGCGGTGCAGTTGTAGGCTACGTATTCACAACCACGGCAAAAAGCTATGGCGGTGAAATCAGCGTAATGGTCGGCGTAAGCACTGACGGTACTGTTTCGGGTGTCGAGCTGCTTTCAATTAACGACACACCCGGCCTTGGTATGAACGCTAAAAACCCGAACTTCCTCAAGCAATTTGTCGGCAAAGTAGCAGGTATCATCGTAAACAAAAACGAGCCTGCCAAAAACGAAATCAAAGCTCTTACAGGTGCAACGGTTACCTCAAAAGCCGTTACCGAAGCAGTCAACAAAGCACTTGCTGACTACGCTGAAATTACAGGAGGTGTGAACAATGGCTGATAAAAAACCACTCTTTAAAGAATTCACCAAAGGCCTTATAGCCGAAAACCCCGTTCTTCGCCTTGTTCTGGGCACCTGCCCCACACTTGCTGTTTCAACATCCGTTACGGGTGCTGTCGGCATGGGTGTCGCGGCATCTATAGTTCTTATCTGTTCAAACATCGTTATTTCGGCACTGCGCAAGGTTATACCGGGCAAAGTAAGAATTCCCGCATATATCGTTATCATCGCTTCTTTCGTTACAATTGTTCAGATGCTTGTAAAGGCATACGTACCTGCAATTGACGAAAGCCTCGGCGTTTATCTGCCGCTTATCGTTGTTAACTGCATAATTCTCGGCCGTGCTGAGGCTTTTGCAGGCAAAAACAGCGTTATCGCATCTGCTGTTGACGGTATGGGTATGGGCATCGGTTTCACCGGCGCGTTACTTGCAATGGCGGTTATCCGTGAATTCCTGGGTTCAGGCTCAATCGCAGGTTTCCAGCTCATCCAAGAGAGTTGGCCGATTGATCCGATGATAATCTTCATTCTGCCTCCCGGCGGCTTCTTCGTATTCGGTATGCTTATTGCTGTTGCAAACAGACTTGCCGAAAAGAAGGGCAAGCCCAAGGCTGAACTCCACGGCTGCGAAAGCTGCCCGATGGCTGCAAGCTGTTCACTTATCGGAACAAACGGCGGCTGTGATGTAAAGGAGGCGACCGTAAAATGACAAAAGCATTCCTTGCAATTCTCGTAACTGCAATCCTTACGGAAAACTTCCTGCTGAGTAAATTCCTCGGCATCTGTCCGTTCCTTGGTGTTTCCAAAAAGCTCAACACAGCAACGGGTATGTCAATGGCGGTTATCTTCGTTATGCTTCTTGCCACTGCAGTTACCTACCCCATCAACAAGTACATCCTCGTTGCAAACGATATGGCATATCTGCAGACGATCGTATTTATTCTTGTCATTGCGGCACTTGTTCAGCTTGTTGAAATTGTACTCAAAAAGTATATCCCCTCGCTCTACAGTGCGCTTGGCATTTATCTTCCGCTCATCACAACAAACTGCGCGGTTCTCGGTGTTGTTATTCTCAACGTTGACAACGGCTACAACTTCGCACAGTCAATGGTAAACACCCTCGGCGCAGGCCTCGGTTTCCTTGTTGCAATGGTAATGTTTGCCGGTGTACGCGAAAGGCTTGAAAGCTGTGACATTCCAAAATTTATGCAGGGTCTGCCCATAACCCTTGTTGCAGCTTCGCTCACATCAATCTCCTTCCTCGGTTTTACAGGAATCGTTGAAGGCATATTCGGTTAAGAAAGGCGGTATGAATTATGAGTCCAATCATTCTTGCCATCATAGTCGTATCCGTCATTGGCATTCTAGCGGCGGTTATGCTCGCCGTTGCCTCAATCGTGATGGCTGTTCCCGTTGATGAAAAGGCTGAAGCAATCAGAGAAGAGCTGCCCGGTGCAAACTGCGGCGCTTGCGGTTTTTCAGGTTGTGACGGTTATGCCGCAGCACTTTCAAAAGGTGAAACAACCTGCACCACACTCTGCGCACCCGGCGGGTCCGAAGTATCCAAAAAGATTGCCACCATTGCGGGACTTGAGGCCGGTACGGTTGAACCTAAGGCAGCTGTTGTGCTCTGCCAGGGCAACTCCCACAACGCAGGCACAAAACTCGTTTACAGCGGTGTCAAGAGCTGCAAAATGGCAACTCAGCTTTTCGGCGGCCCCAAGGACTGTGTTTACGGCTGTGTTGGTTTTGGTGACTGTATTGAGGCCTGTCCTTACGATGCAATCCACATTTGTGACGGTGTTGCAAGAATCAACCCCCTTGCCTGCCGTGCTTGTAAGGCTTGCATCAAAACCTGCCCGAAAAGCCTTATTGAGCTTATGCCGCTCCATCAGGCAAAAGCAACCGTGCTCTGTGTCAACCACGACAAGGGTGCACTCACACGCAAGGAGTGTAAGGCAGGCTGCATAGGCTGTATGAAGTGTGTTAAGGCTTGCGAATACGACGCAGTTAAGGTAGAAAACTTCTGTGCCAAGGTAGACTACGACAAATGCATCGGCTGCGGCAAATGCCACGAGGCTTGCCCTGTTAAGGCTATTGACGTTATCGAGCTTGGAAAAATGGCTCTCAAGAGCATCAACAGAATTTAAAAACAGCAAAAAAGACAAACAAGGCTTGCACAGTTAGGAACTGTGCAAGCCTTAATTTTTTGTTTTTATTCACTTTCAACTTTATCGTCGATTTCGTTTGCCTTATCTATAATACTCTTACGTCGCTCGGCAAGCTCGCGGTACATACGCTCCTTCTTATCGCCCGAAAGGTCATAGAAGAATTTGGGAATAAGACCAAACACACTCGTAACGGTAGGCAGAAGAGTGCACATCATAAAGAGCAGATATTCCGTACGCTCTGACTGATTGCCGTATCCTGCACCCTCAACATAGCCGATTTTACTGAGAATCAGCGACTTGATTGTATTACCGAGCGTACCTACAAGCTTCCTTGCAAGGTCCTTCGCAACGCCCGTCATACCCTCAGTTCTGTAACCGTTTTTCCACTCGCCGTAGTCTATGGTTTCATTGCGCATTTCCTCAGGTATAACATTCATCAGTCCCCAACAGGTCATCCAAATAGTTTCTCTTATCATAAACGCAGGAATCATAACCGCAAGCTTTTTGTAGTTTTTGTTGATTGCGCCGACAAAATAGACGAAAATCATCAAGAAGTCGCCAAGATGCGAACTTGTAATCCACAGCGTTCTCGTCGAAAAGCGTTCACGGGCTTTGGTAACGAAAGCGTAGCTTGTCGGTGAAACGAAAGCGCCCGGAATGCCGACAACCGTTGTCATTGAGGCAAAGCCGAGAACGTTTATGTAATAATAGTTCGTACCCGAATTCATGCCAAAAGCCTGAAGGAATTCCGTGACTGTAAGTATAAGCAAGGGTTTGTTGTTGAGAATCGACTTGATACCCTGCCAGATGCTGGGCTTTTCTACACGCTGAGCGACACGCTCTTTAGCGGTAAACACGAAAAACAGCCCCATAACACTCACTACAGTTGATGTAAACACACCGGCAGAAACATAGAGAGCTTTCATCGGTATTTTAAGCTTACCGTGATTGATAAGGTCAATCAGCAGGCCCATAAATATCTCGGGCCATTTCTCAACAAAACCCGAAAAAAGGCTTGCCTGTGTTATAAGCCTCGTTCGCTCGATAACGTTAGGTGTTATTGTCGAAAGCATACCCGTTCTGGAGATATTTGCAAGGGATCCGTTAAGGTTATTTATCAACTGAAAAATCATATAAAAAACGAGCTTACCCGTATGATACGGGTCAGTGCCGGAAAAGATTATTGGCAACAACCAATAAATAAGCGAAAGCAAAAAGCCGGGACCCGAACAAATAAAAAGCCAAGGACGGAATTTACCGAAACGCGTTCGCGTTTTATCAACGATAGCTGCAAGAAAGACATCGTTGATAACATCCCATATGCCGATAACGAAATTGACGACCGTCTGAAAGCTCAGACCGATTTGAACGACGTCGGTGATAAAAACATCAGCATATTTATTAATGTTAAAGCTTTGAGAAATATCGTAAACAACGTAGGCGAGCGATTCTTTCGAGCCCACATAGCGACGATTGTATTCCGTGGTCGGCTTGTTTTCCGCAACAGACCGTTCACGTGCTGCACTTTCTGCCAAATTTAATCCACCTTACCTTATATTGTTTTAATTCTATCATATAAAAATAAAAAAAGTCAAATTTTTAAACAAAAAGCTGCCTTCCGGACCGAAAGACAGCTTACAGATTATCAATTATTTAACAAGCTCTATCTCAATATCATAATCGGGAACATAAACGCCTGCAGCGAAATCTCTTGCTCTGAATACAACCTTGTCGCTGTAAACCTCAGTTACATAGCCTGTTGCAGGCTCGTTATAGTCGCCGTCTTTGTTTACGATTGTTGTGGAAGGCACGTTAACGCCGTGGATATTACCAATCTTCTCGTATGAATACTGACCGAAGCCTGTGTGAAGGTGACCCGTGATAAGAATAATGTTGGAATACTTATTCATTATCTCATAAAGAGCGTCACTCTGTGCGCCGACGTGACCTGCTTTTTCGTTTGTGCCGTTACCCCATGTTACGGGAAGGCCGTGAGTTTTCTTGAGGGGCTGATGAAGTATAACAAAAACAGGCTTGCCGTTTACAGCCTCTGCCTTGAGAGTTGTATCAAGCCACTCAAGCTGCTCATCGCTGATATAAGATTCCTCAAAAACAGACTTATCTGTACCGAGTACAACAAAAGTATAACCGTTGATTTCATACGTATAGTTGAGCTTGTCGATTGTGAGGTCACTCTGCGCATCTGCGTTGAGATCGTTCTGGAAGGCTGTGAAGCGCCCAACAACCTGCTTGTATGAACGAAGGCGCACATCGTGATTGCCTACAGCCATAATATAATTATCAACGCCGCTTCCTTTGAGGTGCTCGCTTACAACGTCATACTCGCACTGCAGTCCGTTCTCGGCAATGTCACCGACAATGAGAAGTGCATCCAGACCGCTTGCTGCATTCGCAACATCCTCTGCTGCTGCGCGGAAGCGAGGCTCACGCTCGAAAAGGTAGTTTGAAATCTGAGGGTCACCCCAAGTTACAAAAGCAAGCTCAACCTTGCTCTCGTCAAGCACCTTGATAGGCTCAGCCGCAGACGGTGCAACATAAGGCGTGATCATATAATAGATAGACAGGAAAAATGCGAAAAGCTTTGCAAGCATAATAAAAATCCCCTTTGTAGAAAATATGAATTTATTATAGCACCATAAAACAAATTGTCAATTGTAAATCACTTTTTTACAACAGCAATCTGTCTTATACCGTAATGCTCAAATATTCGGATATGTTTTTGAGTTATGATTTCACCGCTGACGGCAATCGGAATTGCAGGAGGACACGAAACGGCAGGTGCGGCACAAACCCTGCCCTCAGCGCACGAAACGGGAATAACCTCGCTCGGTGCGAAGACAGCCTCGCGCACAGACATTGCCGCCTCAGATTTTTCGACCGCGATTTCAACCCGCATTTTTTTTGTAAGTCTGATATTTTTAAATGCGGCCTCAAGTCGCGCGAAATCATCCTCGCCGTTGAACGGTGACGCCATAAACACAACGTAATCATCATCGGAGTATTCCGGCTCAATATCAAAGGCTCTGAAATAATCGCCGACGCTGTCAAAACCATCTATTCCGTTACGGCTGAAATCGGCTGTGATTTTCAGCGGCTCACACGAAATATCCCTGACGCCGCTGTGAATCATAACATTCCTTACACTATCAACACGGGAGACACAGTCATCTATATCGGCGCGGATTCGTTCGCTCATATAGCTGTTACACATATCAAGCGACTGCATTATCAAATAGGACGGACTTGTTGAGCCGAATATTGCCATAGTGCCGACTGCACCCTCGGCAAAGCCGTAGCAATCATCCGCAGATACGTGAAGATATCCGCCGCCTGTAAGCACAGGCAGAGTTTTGTGTGCGGAATCGCAGCACATATCGGCACCAAGATATATCGGGTGCGTATTATTTTCGCAGAATGCAAGATATGCACCGTGAGCGTTATCGACAAGAAGAGGCACACCGTGAGCCTTGCAAACCTTGGAAAGTGATGAAATATCACTTATTCCGCCAAGATAATCGGGGCTTGTTATATAAACAGCAAAAGGTTTCTGTCCACAGCAGCAAAGCTTTTTTTCAAGCTCATCCGCAGTTATTATACAACTGCATATACCGAAAGAATTTTGCGGA
Source organism: Acutalibacteraceae bacterium (assembly GCA_045579585.1). Lineage (GTDB taxonomy): Bacteria > Bacillota > Clostridia > Oscillospirales > Acutalibacteraceae > UBA8612. The sequence goes on along the minus strand of JAZNMK010000011.1, from coordinate 20,460 downwards.
TAAATCCACCGCACGTCAAAATCGAGCTTTGCCGCAGCGTAGATAAACGCCTTGTGCGCATTTCTGCCCGCAAGTACAAACGGCCTTTTGCCATCCTTTTCTGCTCTGCGGTACGCAAGTGAAAGCATTGCCTGAATGCTTTGCGTTGAGCCGCCTGCAGAGTATACGGTGCGTGACGTGCCGAAAAGTGAAGCGGCATTTTTTTCACTCTCCAGAATTATTCCGTCGGGCATATAAAGCTCGTCCGCACCACTGATTTCTGTTATATCCAGCTGTTCACAGCCAAAAAAAGACACACCTTTATGGCCCGGCATATGAAACCGGGCCTTGCCGCTTTGTGCATAAGTCTTCACAAAATCAACAATAGGTGTGTTCATAGTTATTCCTTACAAATTAAACTTCGTCAGCAATCTGAAGCATTACCGCACATTCAATACGCTTTTTGAAAAGCTCACATCCGTATTCGTAAATACCCGTAATCTTGCCTGTTGCGTGATATGAGTTTGCGGCACAGCCGCCTGAGCAGTAGAGCTTTGCCCAGCAATCCTCGCACTCCTTGCGTGCATAAGCATTACAGAGCTTGAATTCGTTCTGCACCTCGGTATTTGAGATGCCGCTGTAAATATCACCCAGCAGGTATTTTTCATCACCTACAAACTGATGGCAGGGATAAATATCGCCCGTAGGAGTTACTGCAACGTACTCTGTGCCTGAGCCACAGCCCGAAATACGCTTATAGATGCACGGGCCGTGCTTGAGGTCGAGCATATAGTGGTAGAAGGTGAACGGTCTGCCCTCACGCTTGCGCTTGATCATCTCTTTTGCAAGTATTTCGTACTGCTCGAAAAGAACGGGCAAATCCTCGGTCGTAAGAGCGCTTGCATCACTCGGTGCGCAGACAACAGGCTCCATACTAAGCTCCGTAAAGCCCATATCAGCCATATGGAAAATATCGTTTGTAAAATCGGTGTTAGCGTGTGTAAATGTGCCGCGCATATAGTAGCTCTTGTTGCCTCTGCGCTCAACAAACTCCTTGAACTTTGGCAGAATAATATCGTAGCTGCCCTTGCCCGCATAGTCTTTACGCAGTCGGTCGTGCACCTCTTTTCTGCCGTCGAGGCTGAGTACGACGTTGCTCATTTCTCTGTTACTGAATTCGATAACGTCATCGTCAATGAGCATACCGTTTGTTGTGAGTGTGAAACGGAAATTCTTGTTATGAATCTTCTCCTGCTCACGTGCATAGGCAACAAGCTGCTTGACAACGTCCCAATTCATAAGCGGCTCACCGCCGAAGAAATCGACCTCAAGGTTGTGACGTGTGCCCGAATTCTCGATAAGGAAATCGAGGGCACGCTTGCCAACCTCAAAGCTCATCAGCGCACGCTCACCGTGATACTTGCCCTGGCTTGCAAAGCAGTATTCACAGTTGAGGTTGCAGGTGTGAGCAACGTGAAGGCACATTGCCTTGAGCACCGTGTTTCTGTTTTTGAAATCGAACGCCATATCGGCATAGGTATCCGGTGTATAGAGCTTTTGCATCTGCTCAAGAGACTTAACATCCTCAATGCAATCAAGACAATCCTGCTTTGTAACACCGTCGGACGAATATTTTGCAGATATTTCTTCGGCAATTTCGTCTGCGCTTTTTTCTTTATAGAGAGCAATTATATCGTAAGCAACATCATCAACAACATGAACCGAACCGCTGCACGTGTCGAGCACTATGTTGTAACCGTTGAGTTTATACTGGTGTACCATTAGTTTCACTCCATAAACTGACGCATTAAATGCGTCGATACATAAAAACAGGTAATACAGCAAATGTGTATTACCTGTCTGTTAGCTGATTAAAATATCTGCCGATTAGTTTTCCTGTGTGTTTTCACACTGCTGGTTAGCAACACCGCAGGATGTCTTGCAAGCTGACTGGCAGGATGTCTGGCACTCGCCGCAGCCACCGTTTTCGCAGCTCTTTACAAGGTCTTTTGTTTCGATAGTCTTAATTCTTTCCATTTTAAATATCTCCAATCGTTTTAAAAATTACAGAGCCGAAGCCCCCGTTAGTACAGAGTAAAGTATATCACAAGCTATAAATACTGTCAAGCATTAAAGCAGAGGCAGAATTGCTTCCTTGAGGTATTCAACCTGCTCATCAGTAAGTGCGTCAAAAGGCTTGCGGCAAACACCAAAATCGAAGCCGAGCAGATTGAGCACAGCCTTTTCGCCTGCCATAACACCAACCTTGCACAGTGCAGTAATGATTTTGTTCGCCTGATACTGGACCTGCTGAGCACCCTTTATATCACCGCTCTCCCACAGCTGACGGATTTTTATGAACTTATCCGCCATAAAGTTGTAGGTTGAACCGATACCTCCGTCAACGCCCATTGCAAGGCCTGAAATCATCAGCTCATCAAAACCGTTGTAAATTATTGCATCGGGGCAACGCTCTCTGATCTGCTGAAGTTTGAAGTAATCGTTTGAAGTATACTTGACACCGAGGATATTGTCGTGAGCAAGAAGACCTGCAATCTCGTCGAGAGTAAGCTCAACACCCGAAAAAGCAGGAATATTATAAATGATAAGCGGAATATTTACGCTGTCTGCAATTGCTTTGTAATGCTCAATAACCTGTGTGTTGCTGAACTTATAGTAAAACGGTGCAACGGCAGAAACTGCATCATAACCGATGCTTTCAACATATTTTGCGTACTCAACCGCCTGCTTTGTAGAAACCGCGCCTACGTGAGCGATAAGTGTAACTTTATCACCGGCTGCATCCTTGACGGTTTTGTAAACGAGCCTGCGCTCGTCCTCCGAGAGAAGAAATGCCTCGCCTGTGCTGCCTGCGACATAAAAACCGTCAACACCCTGCTCTATGTTCTTTTCAACAAGGAGCTTGAGCTGCTCAGTGTTTACATTATCGTTTTTATCGAACGGAGTGAGAAGAGCGGGAAAAATACCCTTGAAATTTTTCATAAAGCGTTCAATTCCTTTCCTTTTATCATATTTCGATAAATTATTGTACACCATAATAAAAATAATTTCCATAGGTTTTTGAAAAAAAGACTTGCATTAATTGCAATTTTTATATACACTCTACTTTATGATTAAACTCGAGGTGATCAAATGGCAACTATGACAAAAAAATACGGTCTGATGACAGCAATCGCAATGGTTACCGGCGTTGTTGTCGGCAGCGGTGTCTTCTTCAAGGCAGAAAAAATTCTCAAAGCAACAGGCGGCGACCTCAAGCTCGGTATTGTAGCATGGCTTGCAGGCGGACTTATTATGATTGCTTGCGCATACGCATTCTCAATACTTGCAAACAAGTTTGAAAAAGTCAACGGACTTGTGGACTATGCAGAAGCACTCGTAGGCAAAAAATACGCTTACTTCATAGGTTGGTTTACAAGCGTTATATACTACCCCTGCCTTACAATGACCCTTGCCTGGGTTACGGCACGTTATACCTGTGTGCTCTTTTTCCACGATCAGGCAGACATTACGGGCGGACTTTGTATGACGATTGCAGGCTTCTACCTGATTCTCAGCTTTGCAATCAACCTGCTTTCTCCTGTTATTGCAGGTAAGGTGCAGGTTTCAACAACAATAATAAAGCTCATCCCTCTTTTCCTTATGGCTATTGTCGGCACAATCTACGGCCTTACCAAAGGTTACACTGTTGAGAATTTCACAACAGTAGTAGAGCAGGTTGAAACAGGCCCCGCACTTTTCATAGCGGTCTGTGCAACGGCATTTGCTTACGACGGCTGGATTGTTGCAACAACAATTAATGCCGAGCTTAAGGATGCAAAGAAAAATCTGCCCAAAGCACTCGTCTTCGGCTCACTTGCCGTTATCATTATATATATCCTCTACTACGTAGGTCTCGCCGGCGGAATCAGCAACGCCACAATGATGGAGGGTGGCGAAACGGGCGCAAAACTCGCATTCGAAGCTGTATTCGGCAAAATAGGCGGCACAGCAGTTTTCGTATTCGTTATCATCTCCTGCTTTGGCACACTCAACGGTCTTACCCTCGCATGCTCCAGAGGTATGTACGCACTTGCCAGCCGTAATGAGGGTATCAAGCCGCAGGTATTCAAACAAGTTGACAAGGCGACAAATATGGCGCCCAGCTCGGCAACATTCGGACTTCTTATGTGCATTATCTGGATGGTATTCTTTTACTGCTCACAGTTCTCATCCTTCGGCAGCAGTTTGGGAATATTCGCATTCGACCCGACAGAGCTTCCCATCGTCACGAGCTACTTCCTCTATATCCCGATATTTATTATGATGCTCTTCAAGCTCAAGGATGCAGGCATATTCAAGCGCATATTTGCTCCCCTGCTCGCTATTGCAGGCAGCTCATTTATGATGATTGCCACAATCTATTCGCACAAAAAATTCGTTATAGGTTACCTTATCGTATTCATTGTAATCAACACCGCAGGTATGTTCTTCTCAAGAGAAAAAGGCAAAGCAAAATAACTCTGTAAAGCGCAACAGCACTTATGGATTGACCATAAGTGCTGTTTTTTTATTCATCAGGCTACTCAAATCTGTTCCGCAATTCAATCAGCTTATCGTATTTAAAGCCAAGCCTTAAATTACCTACCTCTTTACGAAGGCGCACCCATTCCGTAATTTTAAGCAACCGCTGTTTTTCATCCTCATACGAAAACAGGCTGTCGCCCGCATATGAAATAAACGCCACAGCCAACTTATCAAGCACGGTATCGGACTTGCCGTACTCATACCTCAGGCACATAAAATGTATGGCTTTTCTGATATTTTCGCAGTATGCAGTGTAATCCTCCATAATGCGGTAATAACGTGCCTTAACTTGGTAATATCTCTGCAAAGCCTCAAGGCACTCATCCTTTACACATTCCTCAACGGGCGCAATGCATTCTTCCGCTTTTGCAAACAGCATCTGCACGTAATCCGGCTGCCACAACGTAAAACCGGAAACAATTCTGAGGTTATTCATAAACCCAAACAAATCGGCATACTCTGCGATTCTCCGGGTAAGATAGGATAAGCTTGAATCGATCCGGCAGATCTTTTCCATGTGATCTGCAGCTGCCTTCAGGCACATCAGCGCTTCACCGTCGTGCCTGTGCACAGCCTGAGCACGCGAGAGCATATGCCTGAGCTCAATAAGCTCACACAAAAGCTTAATATCCGCAACCTTAGCCGTACTTTCTTCAAGCTCAACAAGCTCGGTATGCACACGTTCAAGTTCAGCGTCGGTAATATTTCTGCGGCTGTCCAGAGCTGCTTTAATCCGCTCAATCCGATTATACAAAATCATCCCCCCGATACTCACAACAAATTTACAATCTGAAAAGCACAGGACTCCTCTGCAAAACTCAGCGGAGGAGTCCGTAAAATTACCACTTGTTTTCTACGTATTCGCAGAATGCGTACATATCTTTAATTACGAGCTTTGTGCCGTCATCAAGCGTTACGTCGCCGTTCCAGATGCCGTGAACCTGATGCGTGTGCATCCTCGCAACACCAACGTTCAGATCGGTATGGTGGTCAAAGGTAGGAGTCATCGTCAGGTTAAACCTGCCATCCTCCGACACAAACTTCCACGGCTGCATAAACTTATCGGGCTTAGGGAAAACCTCAACGTCAACAGCACCAAATTTGTGTGCCTTGCCATCATAGAAAAGGCAGGTTTCGGTTGCGTTGCTCTCATCACCGATTGCCCAGGTGATTTCAAAGCCGAAAAGGTGTTTTTCACCGTTTTCATCGGTCAGGAATGTTGATCCGTTACCCCAATACCATACCATTTCATGCGGTGTGTTTACTCTGCCCCAATCAAGAGCACAGAAAGAATCCGACTTAGAGAAATTCCACTGCTCACCGTCAATTTTAAAAGTGCCCTCGCAAGGCATACAGTTCTGCTTTGTTGTCATAAAATACTTTGTCTCATCGCCGGGAAACGGAAGAACGGTAGTGATATTCTCAAGACCGTCAGGAATATCCATCGTGAACTCACACTCGACATTCTTTTTGCCCTTAAGCATTTTGAACTTGAGCGTTCTTGTATGCTCTTTTGTATCAAAATCGAACTCTGCCTTGCCGATTTTGTAGCCGAAGCGGTTGGGCACATCGCCCTTTGCGGGCGGAACGTACTTATCTTTGCCGCCAAGGAAAAGCTGAGTTGCATCCATAATAAGCTTACCGTTTTCGAGGTCAATAAGCTTTGCACAAACAAAGCCACCGATATTGATGTTGGCAAAATTCACCTGCACCATATACTTGCCGTCGGACACCTGATAGAAATCCCATTCTTTACGGCTCATAAGACGTGCTTTGACTTTTGTTCTGTCATAATCAAAAACGTTGTGCCTTGCCCATCCCTTTGCGAGAAGTTTTCCCTCTGCACTGAGCAGGGGTGTGCTCTGTGTGTATTCGGTCTGCTTTGATTTTTCTTTCCAATTTCTGAAAGGTATGTATGTTCTCTCCATATGTCATTCTCCTCTCGGTTATGAAAACAAATTATAAATCTTACCAAGGAACTCATACAGCTTGATTACATATGGGTTTAACGCATCCCAATAAGGCTCCTCGTAAAGTGTTGTCCACTTTCTCGGATGTCTGTAAAGGTAAAGCAGCTCGCAGTCGGAAATACCGCGGTTGTTGCCCTCTGACATTACTCTGATACCCATTGCCTTGATGTCGTGGTGAAGACGCTCGTTTGCGCTCATCCACACATACGGGAACTGCATAAGAGAAAACTCGCCCTTGCGGTTAGCACACTTCCAGTATCTCCAGCTAAGCTCCGAACGCAGCAGCTGATCGAGCTGAGCCTGAGTTTGTGCCTGAGCCTTTGCGTTCTCCCAGAGCTGATCGCAGTAAGCAATATCTTTTTTGCTCATACCGTAAAGAGTCTGCTCTGATTTCTGGTAGATGTAAAGATGCTGTATATCGGTAACAGCGTGCTCGGTGATTATGTCGATAAACTCGCGTATATTTTTCCAGCCTGCGCCGTAAACAGCCTCAAGGTAGCCGTTCATTTCGGCAGAGTAATCGCAGTATGGATCCTGCATAAGCTTTGAAAGCAGATATGTACGCAGCTCGGCAAACTCGCCGTCGCAGTCAGAAATATAATAGTTACCTTCCTCGTACACGCCTTTAACGTTATTCTCGTAGAATATCTGAACGTTGCGTTGCATTACAGCGAAATTCGGGAAAAGGCAGACGGTTTCAGCATAGTTGTTTACGTAGTCCCAGAGATAAACTCTGTTGCAGATTTTGCCCCACTCGGCAAGGTCGTGCATAAACTCCTTATTTTCACTGCATTTCGGGTCATCAAGTGTGTGGCCGAAGCAGCATTCGATTGAGCAAAGCCTTACGATAACGTCCTCTCGCGGAACAACGTTTGCGGGGGCTTTTCGTGTGTACTGATAGGCAAACGTATCAAAAACCACGTTATCATAGTCCCCTGCAGCCTTGACACGCTCGGCAACCGTATTGACAAAGGTTATCATCGTGCCTGCCTGCGAGCCGTTTGCCTTATCGAGGGCAGCACAGTTTTCACACTGACAGTATTCGCGGTTATCGTGCTGTGTGAGTGAAACAATCTGTATTGTAGCAGACGGATCGTGCTGCTGTGCCAGGAGCGCAAGCACCTCACTGACAACAATATTTATGACATCGGGGTTTGTAAGGCAGAGTTGCTTTGGCACTCTCTCACCGCTGCGGTATGCATAATACTCGGGGTGAGATTCAAAATATGTTTCGGGCTTGCAGTAATAAGTTACAAGCGTATGAGCGAATGAGCCGATGTAGCCGACTTGGCCGCCCTGCTCCTTGCTGAAGCTGCGGTAAACACCGCCGGTGAGACCGTTAGCCAGCGAAAACTCCGAATCGCGTGAGCTTGTTGTGTCTGTTTCGGTGTATTCAAAGAAAGGATGATATTCATCATCAATATCGCAAGGAACTGTAAGCTCTGCATTTTCGGGGGTAACAATGACCTGCGATTCGTACCAGTGACAGCCGCAGTAATCCTCAAGAAAAGCGTACACGGCGTTGAGCGTGCCCTTATTGCCGGCACCGCGAAGAACAACTTTGTCTGCAGCAGAAGTGATAATATAGCCGCCGTCCTCAAAGCTGCTGATATCTGCATCATCTCTGCCTGTGTCGCCGACTGCAATTTCAAGCTGAGCTTCGGGCTGTGAAGCACTGACGACAGCCAGGTCTTTACCTGTTATTTTCTCAAGATAATATTCGAGCCTGCCCGCAGCATAAGCATCGGTAACACCGGTGCCTGCAACGATAACGGCACTGCCAACATCAAAAACGGAATCCGCCGCAAGAGAGCCTAAGGCAAATGAAGACATAATCATAACCGCACTTAATACAACGCAAAGAAGTTTTTTCATAGCAAACGTTCCTTTACTTTTATTTTGATATCAAAGGCTGTTGAGAATATTCATTACGCAGCGAAGCTCCTCAGGCTTGACCTTATCGACGGGCTTGCCGCTAAGGACGCAGTCTGCAAAGTAGTTGATTTCGTTGGCATAGGCATCACTCTTGGGAAGATTTATGCTGCCTGTATCGCCCTTTGTCTCCTTAGAGAGGTCAATTTCTTCATCAGCGAGATAAATCTTCATCTTGCCGTTTTCGTTTGCAACAATAGCCTGCTCAAACTGGAAGCGGAACTGAGCTGTGAAAGGATAGCAGGTTGCGTACCAAGAAGCTTCCGTATTGATTGTAAAGTTGCCGAAATCGTATGCAATGCTCAGAAAGTCCTGCTCGGGACGCTTTGAGCGATACTGATGAACAACCTTGGGCATACCGAAGGCGTAAACCATAAAGTCAAGGTCGTGAATGTGAAGGTCGAAGGGCACAAGTCCGCTCCTCTTCTCATCCATCATCCAGCCGTCCCAGCTCCAGCGGGGCTTGTGGCCGAGCCTTGTCATTGTACCCGAGAGAAGCTCGCCGTACTTCTTGGTGTCGAAGATTTCCTTGAGCACCTCATATTCGGGCCAGAAGCGAAGCACCTGAGCCACCATAAACTTAACGCCGTTTTTCTTGGCTGTTGAGTAAACTCTGTCAATATCCTCTTCCTTAAGTGAGATGGGCTTTTCGCAGATTACGTTGATTCCCTTCTCCATTGCCTTAACGGCAAAATCCGCGTGAAGATAGGTAGGCAGACAGATATCGAGGATGTCAAGCTCCTCATTGGCAAGCATCTCGTCAAAATCGAGGTAATGGCGCTTGCCCTCATATTTCTCCATTCTTTCAGGGCGGATATCACAAAGAGCAACAAGCTCTGCATCCTCCCTCTTATCCCACGCAGGGATATGTGCGCCGCTGATTCCGCCGACGCCGACAAGACCTACTTTAAGCATATGTAAAACCTCCATAATATTTGCTGATTTTATTGTAAGGCTTTTTTGTTTTAAATGCAACATATTTACAAAATAAAGCTATTAAAAAAGCACGGATTGCCTACGCTTGTCAGGCAGCCCATGCTTAACCGTATGAAAATTGTTATTTTTCTATTCCGTATGCGCCGGCAAGAGCGTTATATTCAGCCTCAGTTATTGCCACAACTGAGCCGTGGCGCGGCTTGAGATGGTCCATAGAGTAGGTTGAACGCTGAACACGTCTGAAAGTGCTGAAATCCCTTGTCATCTGTGCAAAATACGAATCCTGACCGTACTCGTCCATTATCATCATCCACGCATCCGTACCCGTAATGCGGTACATTGAGCTACCCTCTACGCCCCAATAATTGAGCGAACAGATAGTGTAATCCGAATTGTACGGACCGGTAAGATTTTTCGATTTTACGTAGGCAATTTTCTGGGTGATATCCTCTTTGAAGTACAGATAATAATATCCGTCCTTTTCGTTATAGATTATGTCACCGTCTATGCACTGAACGTTTCTCAGTTCACCCGTCTCGGGGTCAGGCTCATTCCAGCGGCCGTAAAGCACCTGCGGCTCGGTTTCAAACGTTTTGAAATCCTTTGTGTAGGCATAGTAGTGTCCAGCACAGTCATTTTCGATCGTTGAGGTTGCCCAATAGACCATATACATCTCTTTTTCACTGTCCCATATCGCCTGCGGTGCCCACGCTCTGTTTGTGTTTTCAAATCCATCGAACTGACGGATATCAATTACGGTTTCATCAATCCAATTAATAAGGTCGTAAGAACGCCACGTAATAAGGCAGTGGTTTGAAGTCCAGCCCTCAAGCGCATTCATATCGGTTGCGATGATGAAATAGCAATCCTTGCCGTTTTCGTCAACACCTTTGAGTATATAAGGGTCACGCACACAGCCCGTGCCCTTTGTCTGCTCAATAACCTTTTCGTTGTTGTTAAGTGCTTTGAAATTGTATCCGTCTGTACTGACGGCAAAATGAATTGTCTGCTCGTTTACCTCATTGCCGACAAAGTAGCAGAAAAGGTAAGCACCGGATGTGCTGACGGCAGGATAGGCATAATCGTTGAAGATGTAATTAAACAGATAGTAAGGCACCATGGCAAAAGCCACGAGAAACCTGATAAAGCTTGTAAAACTCACAGACTCAGCTCCTCTGAATTAAAGAAATTTTTATATTTACACCATACTCGTATGGAAATTGATTTTATTTTATCATAAAAGGCAGCTGTAGTAAAGGATTGAGTTTTGAAACGGTTTTGTATATAATACAGTTATCAAAAAATATCGGAGAATGCAAAATGAATGAACTGAGCGTGCTTTTCAGCAAACTTAACAGCGGTGAGGTCCTGACGCTTGAAAGCGGTAGGATATACCACGTCAGACAGGATGATTCGTTTGAGCTGGACGGATACTACTGCTCCAACACAGCAAAGCCGCACGAAAATCCGACAGGTAAAAGATATACCGCAATGTACCTGAAAGACAAATCAGACATAATGGTTGACGGAAACGGCGCAACAGTGCTTGTACACGGTAAAATGACACCGATGCTGTTTGACAGGTGCAACAACATAACCGTAAAAAACCTTACTGTCGATTACGCCTGTCCTACCATGGCGGAATTCACCGTAATATCAAACAACAACGGCAAATGTGAGATAAAAATAAACAGCGAATTCCTTTACCGCATAGACGGTAACGACCTGATCTGGCAGGGTGAGCGCGATAAGAACGGCTTTCCCTACTGGGAGGACCACTATTTCAAAAGCCGCAGGCAGATAAAACTGCTTGACCCTGCAACGGGGCTTTACCGCGATTTCAGACGCGATGACCTTGAATTCATAAGCATTGAAAAAAACGGCAACGGCACGCTCTATGTTGAGCTGAAAAACAAAGAGGTTTATTTTCCTGCAGGCGCCGTCATCCAATCGCGCAACATAATGCGTGACCAGACCGGAAGCTTGTTTCAGCGTTGCAAAAATCTTACGTTCGACAATCTGCGTATAAAATTCATGCACGGTCTCGGTTTGGTTTCGCAATTTTGTGACGGTGTCAGCTTCAAAAATTGCGACCTCACCCCGGCACAAGGCCGAACCGCAGCAAGCACGGCAGACTTTTTTCAATTCTCAGGATGTAAAGGTAATTTACTTGTCGAAAATTGCAAAGCAGGCGGTGCGCACGACGATTTTATCAACGTACACGGCACGCACTTGCGAATCATAGACACAGATATTACCAAAAACGGCTTAACACTGCGGTTTATGCACGATGAGAGCTGGGGCTTTCAGGCTTTCGAAGCAGGCGATATCATCGACTTTATCAAGTGGGATACCCTCATCCCATACGCCGATGCAAAGGTGTTGAACTTTACAAGAATAAATGACACCGACATATACATTGAGCTTGACAAAGCACTTCCGGACACCGAAATCGGCAAGGATGTTATAGAAAATGCAACGTGGACACCAAACGTTTACGTAAGAAACTGCCTTTTCGGTCTCACCTGCGGCAGAGGCATACTTTGCACAACACGCGGCGAGGTAATTATCGAAAACAACCGCTTTGAAAACGTGTGGGGGCCTGCCCTGCTGATTGAAGACGACTGCAATTTCTGGTTTGAATCCGGGTATACAAACGAAATTATATTCCGTAACAATGTACTTATCAACTGCAACTATGCAAAGATGTATCCCGGTGCACCTGCAATAAGATATTCACCTAAGGTTATGGATGAAAACTCAGTTGAGTTTGTGCACGGCAAGCTGACGCTGACCGGCAACCGATTTGAAAAGGCGGTATGCGGCAAGCACCTTCTGCATTTTGAGTATCTGCGTGAGGTTGAAATGAATAACAACACATTTGACGCACCGTTTGCAATAGAAAAAATTTGCGTAGGCAATGTAACCAACCAATAAAAATGAGCTGTTTCAACGTTTGTTTTGAAACAGCTCTTTCATTTTTACTTAAATCTGTACTCCTGCTTTGTGTAATCGCCCGTGAAATACTCGCCGGTAAGGAATTTTCTTGCAGTAAACACAATTCTGTCGGCATAAACCTCAAAATAATAGCCTACTCCGCAATCCATGATGCCAAAGTTATTCTCTTTTCTGTAGCCGGGTACGCTTATTGAATAAACACCGTTCTCCTCATTCAAGGTCTCAAAAACCTTGTCGCAGATACCGCCGTGGAGATGTCCGTTAATAAAGAAAACATTCTTGTATTTTTCTACAATCGCTCTTACCTCATCGTTCTGCTCACCCAGATCGCCTGTCTCCCACACCTCAGGAAGGCCGTGGGTGAAAGCAAACGGCTGGTGACACATAAGGAAAACAGGCTTACCGTCTTTAGTGCCCCTTGCGAGCTCGCTATCGATAAACTCCATCTGTTCCTTAGATATGTAAGCTTTTTCCAGCACACGTTTTTCGGTACACATAACAACAAAGGTGTAACCCTTGACATCGTATGAATAGTACGTTTTGCCGTTTGTTTTTATGTTAAGGTATTTATCAACCTTATCCATTACGATTTTACTGTTTTTCTTAAAGAAAAATCTGGCATCGTGGTTGCCGAGGGTAACAAGCATATTAGGCACAACGCTCTGCTTATCAAGCGGTCTGAAAAAGCGCTCATATTCGATATCAAGTCCGTAATCAGCAATATCGCCCGCCATAAGAAAAGCATCAAACTTTTCGGGTGAATTAGATAAATCTTCAAAGAAATTGCCAAGGTTAGCCTCCGAAGCCTCTCTGTTCGGAAGATGTGTATCTGCAATTGCCGCAGCGGATAACAAAACGTTGGCGCTATCCTCAAACTTTATGGGATTATCCTTTGATACCTTATAAAAAACGTCGTACTTAGGTGACATGGACTTTATCTGCTTTGCATATTTGTCGCAAAAATCTTTGAATGACATAAAAACTACGCTCCGTTCAAATTACTGTCCTTTATTTTAGCACATATATTCTTCACTTGCAATATAAGCTGATAAAAAAGCGGCCTGCACTAGGCAGACCGCTGAAATTGTTTGAAATTAAAGACCAAGCATTCTCTGGAAAATATTTACAACCTTGAGCATCATATTGCGGAAGAATCCAAACAGCTGAGTCATAAAGTTGACGTTGATATTGCCCGAATCTTCACCGGGTGTACCGTCATACTCTGAAGAAACGGAGTTCATCCAATAAATAATGCCGTTGGGGCTGTCAAGGTTGACGACCTCATCGTTTCCGTTTACAGTAGTAAGGTCGGGGTATGTACTGCCGTCGAGCATATGAAGGTCATATGTTACAACCTTTGCCATATGGTGGTTGTCGCTTGCACTGTTGCCTGCAGGCTCTGTAACGGAATCAAAGCTTGAAAGACGGCAATTCTCAGGATGTGCATTTGTATCACGAACGTTATCCCAAAGAGGAAGAGTAACCAGAGTGTAGTTTACAGCGGGGTCAAGCTTGCTTGAAATCATCCAAATAGCAACATCAGAGCACATTGCAACCTGGTTCTTCGTTACACTGCCTGTTCCTGCAATCGGAAAGATACCGGCAAAATACTCAGGGAATGCAATTGCCATATTCCATGTCATTTCACCGCCGGCAGAGCTGCCGCCGATGAATATCTTTGTAGTATCTATATTGTCACCGTGCTTTGCAATCATATCGTCGATTACTGCACGCAGTGACTCAATAAGAGTATCGCCCCAATAAATAAGCTTATCTTCCGGAGCACGAGGCAGAAGCACAAATGCACCGCCGCTTGTAAAACGGCTCTGAAGCTCTGAGGATGCCCAATAAGGCATATCGCTGTCATCAAGCTGAGAATTAGGATAATCAGCATGGCCGATGCCGTGAAGGAAGATAACCAACGGATACTTCGTATTATCATTCTCACCGACAGGAGAGTAGTAGCAATAATCAAGTGCATAGCCGCCCGCTTCGGGAGCTACATCGCTTTCAAACTCATCACGCAGAGCCTGAATGCCTGCGGATGTCGGAAGTGCTTCCTTACGTGAGGGTGCTGCAGCAGCGCTGATACTCAGCGGTAAAACAGCAAGACATAACACCATTAAAACCGCAATAAATTTCTTCAAACTAAATCACCTCAAAAATACTGATATATAGATTTTACCAAACAATCGTGCTTTTTGTCAATTAAAACATTGCACAATGTATTGTTCTAAAGTAACAAATATGTTAATATTGGTACAGAATAACAAGGAGGTATTATTATGAACAAGCTTTTATCATCACTTGCAACACGACAGATTGTTGCGCTCGAAAACTTCGGCAAAATACCTGCCGCAATAATCAAGGCACTGTTCAAGTTTGATTTCAAGCGAGTGATTGCGCTCATTGTTGCAGCCTTTCAACTTCTCGGTATGGCTTTTTTTGATACACCTGTAACACCGTATAAAAGTCAGCTTGATATGAGCAAGTTTACGGACGAACCCGTATGGTCTGACGAATTTGACAACGGCTTTGATACAACAATGTGGCAGGGGCATTATGTATACGGTGCTGACGACACACAGCTACGTGACACGGCTTGGTGGAACAGAGATCAGGTAAGCTTCACACCTGATGGACACCTCAAGCTGACCGTTGAGTACAAAGAGGACGGCCCTAAAGGTCCCGGCTACTACAGCTACGGTATGGAGACTAACCCCAACAAGTGCTACGACGCGGGTTACAAGGGCTATGAGCAGCTTTACGGCTACTTTGAAATACGCTGTATTCTGCCAAAAGGTGCAGGAATCAACCCTGCGTTCTGGCTGCTTACCGACGGTATGTGGGCAGATGACACCGATGGCGGTGTAAGCGGCGCTGAAGTAGATATCCTCGAAACCAACACCGACTATAACCCGATGAGCCCAAGCTTCAACTCGGTTGTGCAGACAATACACGTTGATTCATACGAAGAAGCACATAAATGGGAAAACCAGGGCGAATACTACGCTGATGACCCGTACAACAAATTTAACACATACGGTGTGGAATGGAACGAGGATGAATATATTTTCTACATAAACGGTGTAGAAACGGCACGCACATCGTTCGGCGGAGTATGTCAGGTACCGCTGTATCTGATAATATCAGTAGGTGTTGATGACAAAATTTTCGGCAATGAATTTGTGCCTGCTTCAATGATTGTTGACTACGTGCGCTGCTACCAATATAAATAATAAACGCTGATTTTTATAGAAATTATAACTTTTTTATATTTTAATGTCACAAAAACAAATTGACATAAAAACGCTAATATGTTATACTTGTTAAGCAATAAATAAGGAGGAATTACAATGAAAAATCTCAAAAAACTCGTAGCTATTATGCTCGCAGCCGTTATTCTTGCAAGCGTATTTGTGTTCCCCTCTTCCGCTGCTGACACAGCACCCGTTGAAGAAACTGAGCCCATCGTCGCAAGAATGTACTTCGGCCACCTCACAAGAAACCACAATATGGAAGGCCATACATGGATCTACATCGAGAACCTTACAAATGGAACCATCACCGTTGGCGCATACAAGCTTCCCAAGGGCGAAGGCGTATCCGTCGGTACATACGGCGAATCAACCAAGAACGGTCCCGGCCTCTACTACAACGTCGAAGCATGGAGATACAAGAGAGACGATATTTATCTTCCGATTTCCATCAGCCTCAACAAGGACCTCACTCAGAAGGATCTCGACGCAGTAAACAAGACCATCCTTAAGAGCAACCACTGGAGCAAGCTTTTCAACTGCGCATTTACAGCAATCAAGATCTGGAACTCAGTTCCCGGTGATCATATGATCTACCTCTTCTTCCCCATCCTTACTCAAATGCAGGTTCTTGCATCCACTAATGACGGCAAGGGTTTCCCGATGACCAAGCACGCAAAGTGGGAAGGCAAGTGCTTCTTCCAGGTAGTTAATGATGATGGCACCATAACTCTTGAATCAGCAGACCCGACATATTAATCGCAAACATAACCGAGAGCCGCACAAAACTTTGTGCGGCTCTTATTTTACCCACATATACAAACAATAAAAGCGACGATACTGTAAAACATCAGTATCGCCGCTTTAATTATATTGGTTACTGATTAGTCTGTGATGATATCACCCATCATACCGGGTGTACAGAAGCCTGCGTTCGACTCATCTGTGTCAATGTGCATTGCAAGAGCATATGCGGGATTGAGACGCACAACAACGTCGCCGAAAATAAGGCTGCGGCCATCGGACTCAACCTTAACGGAAACGATCTGCTTGTCCTGAACACCGTACTTCTCGCCATCCTCGGGAGTTGCGTGGATGTGACGCTTAGCAACAATAACGCCCTCGCTGATTTCGACCTCACCCTTGGGGCCTACAAGCTTGCAAGCGCCGCTGCCTGCAATAACACCGCTCTCGCGAACGGGAGCGACAACACCGATTGAACGGGCATCTGAAGCAGAAATCTCAACCTGAGTTGCAGGTCTTTCAGGGCCAAGGATTGAAACAGCCGGGAAGCTGCCTTTGGGACCGATAACTGCTACACGCTCTTCGCATGCAAACTGACCGGGCTGAGAAAGATCTTTTTTACGGGTAAGCTGATAGCCTTCACCGAAGAGAACATCGAGATCCTCGCGGGAAACGTGAACGTGACGTGCTGATGTTTCTATAAGAACAGGTTTATTCATGTCAATTATCCTTTCGTTAAATCAGAAAAGTTTTGAAAGCTTGTTATCTTTCTTCTTGATAGCCTTGATGATTGCGCCGATGATAACTGCGCCGATGATGCCGTAAACTATACCGAGAACTGCGCCTGCAAGAACGTCGGTGAAGTAATGAACACCGAGGTAGATGCGGGAGAAGCCGATAGCGGCAGCCAGAACGTATGCGCCGATGCCCCACTTCTTATTGTTTGCAAAAACAGCTGTTGCAAATGCAAAAGAAGATGATGTGTGACCGGACGGGAATGACCAGCTTGTGGGCATATCAACAACGCCCGGGAACACGTACTCTTTTACCCAGCGTGCGGCAATCTCGGGATACTGAACAAGGCTTGCCTTAACCTTCTCCACGATGATAGCAAATTCCTCTGCCTTGCCGTGGTCGATAAAGGCTGATTCATAGCCCTGAATAGCATCAAGGTTGAAGATAAAGCAGGGTCTTACTCTTGCTATAAGAGGTTTGAGAATTTCGTTATTGAGAATTACCATAACAACAAGTGCACCGAGCATTGTCAGACCTGCCTTGCGGGTCTTTTTGAACATAAGGAGTATGACCGCAAAAACAGGCATTACCCATCCGTCACCGAGTGTTGTGATAACTTCCATTATAACGTCGAGGGACTTATTTGCGATTGAGAAAACTGCGCTGAAAACGGAAAGGTCCAATTCATAGACCCACTGCATAAAAGCTTCCATTGTTTTTCACCGTACTTTCGTTTTAATTATTTGAATGCGTTGTAGATTGCTGAAATGAGGAGATTCTGAAGAGTTTCACCGAAGAAGGGAACGATTCTTGCGATGAATGATACGTAGTACCAAACGATATTATCAGAAACGTAAGCGAGTGCTCTCATCTCTTCTGTATCGCCGACAACGTCATAGAATGTGGGAGAGAAGGTCTCATACTCCCAGGGATTGCTTTCGTCAAGGTCGATGATTCTGCAACCGCGCATTTCATCGCTGCCGTAGGACTGGAAGGAAGCACCGGGTGTGTTGACGATATCAATAGCAGCACCGTCAGCAGCGTTCATCTTTGTGTGAACGATGTAGTCGTTAACGTGGTCGTGACCTACGAAAACAGCATTAACGTCGCCCTGCTGAACAAACTTGCTCATCTGCTCACCGTGAACACGGCTGGGGCAGGGATACTCACGAAGAATTGAACCGGGCTCTGTATAGTTGGGATCGAGAGCATAGTGGTGTATCTCGCCTGTTTCTTCGTTTTTAGATGTAAAGCCATTGGGATCAAGCTCGGGAGTCTCAATAACGTAATCCTTGATCTCATAAGGAACGATGTGCTGGAAAGCAAGTGAGGGTACGGGCTCGCCGCCGTTAGCAGCCTTGAGAGCGTTGGATGTGTTTACGTACCAGTTGAGCTGATCCTCGTGTATGTAATCATAGCCGTCTACGGGATCATACATATTGGAATCGAACATCCAGATGTTGTATGCAACCTTTGATCCGTCAGAAGACTTGATTGTGAGGTTGTGTGTACCCATACCGTAGATTTCGGGATCTGCATCGTAAGCGAGGCAGTTTTCATAGCTGCGGTATGCTGCAAAGTGAGTTTCCTTAGAAACGTTCTCTGCATCATGGTTACCGAAAACAAATGTGAAGGGTACGCCTGCCTCGGCAATAGGATCAATGATAGCCTTGATTGCGTACTTTGCATCCATCTTAAGATCAACAGTACCTGTGTTATCACCTGTGAAGATAACGAGGTCGGGCTCGTACTTTTCAACAGCTGTTTCGATCATCTTGATCATACCGGGTGACGGGAACATATCGTCCTGTGTATCGGCAATCTGAAGAATACGGAACTTGCCGTCCTCACCAAACTGAAGAGTATTTTCGGGCTGTACCGAGAAATCATCAGCAGCCGATACTGTAAATGATAAAAGCATTGCAGTTGCCATAACAAGCGCAATTACTTTAAGAAATATTTTTTTCATTATTATTATCCCCTTAATAGTACTATAAGCCGTCGGGCAGATTGCTCCGCCCAACAGCTTTTATAAATCGGTTAATTATTTGTAGCTTTCTGCAACAGCAACTGCGCAAGCAACTGTAGCACCAACCATCGGGTTGTTACCCATACCGATAAGGCCCATCATCTCAACGTGAGCAGGAACAGAAGATGAACCTGCGAACTGAGCATCACCGTGCATTCTGCCCATTGAGTCTGTAAGACCGTAGGAAGCAGGACCTGCAGCAACGTTATCGGGATGGAGAGTTCTGCCTGTGCCGCCGCCGGAAGCAACGGAGAAGTACTCCTTGCCGTTTTCAAGCGCCCACTTCTTGTAGGTACCTGCAACGAGGTGCTGGAAACGGGTGGGGTTAGTTGAGTTACCTGTGATGGAAACATCAACGCCCTCGTGCTTCATAACTGCAACGCCTTCGAGAACGTCGTTAGCACCGAAGCAGCGAACAAGAGCACGGTCACCGTTTGAGTAAGGTGTTGTGTTGACAACCTTGTGTTCATCGCTGTAGAAATCATACTCAGTCTCAACGTATGTGAAGCCGTTGATACGGGAGATGATCATAGCAGCATCCTTACCGAGACCGTTAAGGATAACGCGGAGAGGTTCTGTACGAACCTTGTTAGCTGTAAGAGCAATTTTGATAGCGCCTTCAGCAGCTGCAAATGACTCGTGACCTGCAAGGAAAGCAAAGCACTTTGTTTCATCCTTGAGGAGCATTGCACCAAGGTTACCGTGACCGAGACCAACCTTGCGGTTTTCAGCAACGGAACCGGGGATGCAGAAAGCCTGAAGACCGATGCCGATAGCAGCGGAAGCTTCTGCTGCGTTTGAAATGCCCTGAGCAAGTGCGATAGCTACACCGAGAGTGTAAGCCCAGACAGCATTGTCAAAAGCGATGGGCTGTGTGCCCTTAACGATTGCCTCAACGTCGATACCCTTGGAAAGGCAGAGGTCTCTGGCAGCTTCAAGGCTCTCGATGCCGTACTGAGCAAGGCAAGCCTCTATTTTTTCCATTCTTCTTTCTTTACCTTCAAATGTAACAGCCATTGTTCTACCTCCTCCTTATTCTTCTCTGGGATCAATATATCTTGCAGCATCAGCAAATCTGCCGTAGCTGCCCATATTGTTCTTGTATGCTTCTGCGGGATCTGCGCCGTGGCGGATATCCTCAAGCATCTTGCCGAGCTTAACAAACTCGTAGCCGATAACCTGATCATTCTCATCAAGAGCCATACGTGTTACGTAACCCTCAGCCATTTCGAGGTAACGAACGCCCTTAGCCTTTGTGGAGAACATTGTGCCGACCTGTGAACGAAGACCCTTACCGAGGTCCTCAAGACCTGCACCGATTGTAAGACCATCC
>JAZNMK010000010.1:0-17561 GCA_045579585.1 Acutalibacteraceae bacterium | reverse complement strand
GAACGGTTGCTGCAGGGCTGAGCATACCGCAGGTCCAGGGAGTACCACCTGTTCCTATGAATGGGTCAACGTACTGTCCGTATTCGCCCTCGGGAATTTCGGGCATTTCGATTTTTTGAAGATTGACTCCGCCGAAAATGCCTGCGAACAAGGTTTCAATTGAGAGAATGAATGCTACGAAAATTCTGATAATCGGCCACATAATATTTTCTCCTTCGGAAATATTTATATCTTAAATATAAATCAGAATAAAAGCAATGTCAATAACGGTTATTCAATGGTATCAAGGTTGACGCCTTTGGTTTCTTTGACTTTGAGAGCAAAGAGAACGGCGGCAACGCTGACCGCGGGAATTGAAATTACAAGGCAAGCCCACCAGATAGGCATTATCATCATACCCGCAATGATTGCGCCGTAGCCGACAACAAGACCGATGATAACGAGAAGTCCCTCGGCGCCGACAACCGATGCACGGATGTCCGTGGGCACCTTTTCGGTCATCATAACGTTCATATAGTCTCTGCCAATCCAGTATGAGCCCTGATAGAGGCCTGCAAACGCACCGACGAGATAAGGATCCCAACCGAGAAGAATACCTGCAACAAAGAGGATATAACCCCCTATGCATGTTGAGGAAAAGAGGATAACCGTTGTTTTTCTGCCTGCTCTGTCAGCAATAAAGCCTGAGAGGAAGGTTATCGATGCATATACCACAGGCACCATAAACAGAGCCTTTGTAATGCTGCTTGTGCTCATACCTGCGCGGTGCATTGACGACTCGAAATACAGCGCGATAGCAGGCATCGCAGCATCAAAAATGATATGAGAGATTATGAGCATTTTTGTATCTTTGTTTGCAAAAATATATTTCACGCCGTTGAAAACGCCCGATTGATTGCGCCGGGCCTGCTTAAGCTGTTTCTGCAGCGCCTTTTCACGCTGTCTTTCTTCATACGGGCGTGAAAGGTATGCTATACGCTCGTTTACAAACACTTTCGTATCCCTTGCAAAAAGGAGCACAAGAACACTTGCGGCAACACCGACAAGGGCAGGCACAAGGAAAATATCACGCCACTTTGTCGCATCGTCACCCATCAGGAAATTACGCAGTGCAGGAATCAGGATAACGCCGAGTATGCCGAAGCTTTTGAGGAAACTGTAAATTTTTGCGCGGTGTTTGTCGGGCGCTTCCTCAAGGATATAAATTATCTGTATGTCGTGCCCCATAAAGAAGCTGATAATCGCAAAGCCAAAAAGGAACATTATGTAACTTGAGGAAAGATGAATAACAAGCAGACCTGCCGCCATGCCAAGGGTTGAAAGCACAAAAAGCGGCTTTCTGCCCCACTTATCGGCAAGTGCCTTGTAAAAAGGCGTAAACAGCCCCAGAACATAAGTAAAAACACCTATTCCCGAATGAAAAGCAAGGCCGTCCTCATAGGTATAATACTTGCCCATAAACGGATTTGTTACAAAAAACTCCGTAACAAAAGACGACTGCACCGTAACCGTGAGGTTACTTGTAACCTCATCGATAATGTTAACGACGGCAATCAGCACAAGCAGGACAAGAAAATATTTGCCCGAGCTCCCCTTACTCTGTATCTTTTTGAGGTTTGAAAGCTGTCTGTTTTCTTTTTTTATAATTTCTGATGCTGATTTCAAACGTATCACCTCTGACTTTATTCGGCTATTATAACACAGTCGACTTGCGTTTTCAATTGCAAGCAACCTGAATCGCACAAAAAAATAAACCCCATCAGCGATGGGGTTTAAAACTTATTCGGTTTTGGGGCCTATCTGCAATTCATCCGCATAGTCCTTCATGGCATTGATGCAGATTTCCGCAACATCCCTTACCTCCATGCCAAGCATATCACAGCCTTTGCGGATAACCTCACGGTCACACTTTGCAGCAAACTTTTTATCCTTGAACTTTTTCATAAAGCTCGATATTTCCATGTCTGTAATACCCATAGGGCGCATACGTGCCGCCGCCTGAATAATACCTGTAAGTTCATCAACCGTAAACAGAGATTTTTCGAGGTCGGTTACAGGCTCAACATCGTTGCAGTGGCCAAAGCCGTGCGCAAGTATTGCGCGCACCTCTTCGGGCGTTACACCTGCTGCAAGAAGCGCCTGCTCGGTATGCTGAAGATGCTCGTCCGGGTGTTGCTCATAATCGTAATCGTGAAGATAACCGATAGCCATCCAGTGCTGCTTATCCTCGCCGAAATGCTCAGCCATTCCACCCATGGCAACTGAAACGTTCTTTGCATGGAGAAAAAGATGCTCCTCGGTTGTTGTTGTGTTAAGTAATTCTTTTGCACGCTCTAAAGTAAGCATAGTTGCAACTCCTTTTTATTGTTTCACCGTCGGGCTGCTTATCCAAGGTTAATTCTTACGGTTTTTATCTCCCACGCTCTGAAGTTCATGACACCGTCAGCAAGAGTTTCGGTGACATTACCGAGAAGATCCGTCTGCGCATCGACAACACCGACGAAAGGCTTCAGCTTTGCTGATGCAGTAGCATCTGAATAGTTGCACATACGCGCATAGATATATCCGTTTTCGGGGTAGATTGAAGTGAGAATCACGGCATCCGTATCACACTCAAGCTCTGCAGCGGTAAATGCAGACATATCGCCGTTACCGGCTTTGATGATTGCAACTTCAGGCTGATAAGCATAAGACATTGCGTTTGCATGAAGCACCGCATCGCTCATCTCGGCACCAAACGGAAGAATGGCAAACTCATCCTCAAACTCGCCCTCGAGAATTCGTGTACCACACATATACTCGTTCGAATAAAGCAGCGGAATCAGCATACGGTTGCCCTGAATTGCACTGCCCATACAGCCGCGATTGAGTACGGCAAGACCATTTTTTCTGTCGCGCAGGCACAGCCAGTAAATGCCGTGCATATACGTTGTTGAATCGAATGATTCCTCAGCAGAAACTTCTGTATCAATAAGAATCAGATCGTCAGGATACCAGTATTCTTCTGTTTTTAGTAATGCACCGTTCCAATCGGAGATTGAATACGGCAGGTCGCGCACCATTCTTCTGTCGCTGTCAAGGCAGGCATTTATAACAAAGCAAAGCTTATCCTCGTGATGATGACCATTGCGTGTGAGAGGCACCGGTCTGCCCTGAGTTACGTCTGTTCTGCCGACAAGCTGACCGTTCATCTCAAACTTTGTGCGGCAATCGATACGCTCGCTGTTATCGGTCAGACGCATCTCAAAAACATAACCGATTGTGCCGAGCTTACCGCGCTGAATTGCAACAGCGCTGTGAGCACTTATTTCAACGTTCCATTCGCCTGCCGATGCACAGTCCTCACCGTCCACCCACGCTGTAAAGAGCGCGCCTTCTGCATTGTCAAAAATCTTTCTGCCGCTCTTATCGGCAATATAAGCTATTCCCTTTTCGTTGAGACTTAGGGTATAGAAGGGTGTTGCAAGCTCACCTGAACCGCAATTCCACACAAAAGCAGAGTTCTCACCGGCAACAGGCTCACGCAGAGAGTATCTCTTAACAGTAAAGGGCTCAAGCTTTACACAAACAAAAAGCTTGCCCTGCTTAAACTCGCTGTCGATTTGCTCATCGCCGTCAAAAACACTATAAGCTTTATCACACTCTGCCTCAACCCACTCGTCAACAGCGAATGAATGAAGGTTTGTGACAAGGAGCGACTCGCCGTTTGCATCGGCAAAACGTTCGGCAAGAGCGGACACGGATTCTGCCTTAACACCGTCCGAAAGCTCAACCGACTCCGGGATAAAGCGGCGTGAAAGGTCGAGCAGACCGCAGATTGTAACATCGTGATGCTGTGCGGCAAGCGCATATTTCCACGCATCCTCACTCTGCTTTTCGAGCGATTCTCCGCCAAGCATTACGCTGAGCGCGTTGAGTTTTTCCGCCTGCACAGCGGCAACTTCACTTGCACGCACACCGTTAAAAATCTCGTTACCGCAGTAACCCCACGGCATCTGCACATGAAAATCGTTATCGGTTGTGTCGAGCACCTGTGTTGCCTCACCGTAAATTTTCGGAATATCCTCAAGCAGAACGTACTCATAGTTGGCCTTGCTTTCGACATACTCGGTCAAACGCTCAATCGGCTGACAAACATCGTCATAGCGTGAAGCCAGAAGAGGCTTATACTTTTTAAACTTTTCTTCAAAATCCTCAAGCTCATAGCCTGCCTCCCCCTCTGACCAACGTGAAAGAATCCAGTTGTCGAGGGTTGTGCAGTTGTAGCCTCTGCCCTGCTCGGGATAAGTCGGCACGGCAGGCACTGCAGTTTTGTCCTTACCCGTCCACAATCCCCAAGCGCAATCAAAGTTTTTCGGATAACCGTAGCCCATAACATGAGAGCGCAGCAATGCCGCCTCGTAACCGCACTGGCTGATAAGCTGAGGAGTTTGATTGTGCAGAGCAAACTCTGAAATACTGTAAACATTGGGCGTAACACCGAAATAATGCAGGTTTGTTTTCACTGCATATGAAAGCTGACGTGCATTCGACTCCTCCGAAACAGTAAGTGCAAGAGGCTGACCGTATGTCGTCGCGCCAAGACCTACTCTGTCGGGATATTTTTTGAGAAGACGTCCTACAGTTTCGACTATCTCGGGGTCACAGCGTGTATATTCATCAAACGTAAAAGATTCATAATCCAGCCCGATTCTGAGCTTAGGATATTTATCAAGCCACTGCTCAATATTCCTGAGTCTGGGCTTGAGCCAATCGCCCCAAAGGACATATCCTCCGTGCTCATAGGTGAGGATATACATTTTATCGTCCATAATAAACGTACCTCCGTACTGTAAACATTATGATTATATTACCACCGCCAAATGCACTTGTCAATTTCAACAAACATATACTTATAATTTTTGGTGTAGACAAGATGTAAATAAGGCCGTATATCACAAAATTCAATTGACGAAAAAGCTCAAATGCTATACAATAGAACCTGTAAACTAAATACCGGGAGGTAAACCAAGCAATGAAGAAAAAAGTATTACGCATCATTTCTCTCGCACTTTGCTTTGCCATTATGTTCACCGGCTCAACGCTCGGCTCAGGCGCAGCACAGCCGCAGGAAGAAAGTGCAATCGGAACAACAGTCATGAAAGGTCTTTACAACACACTCAACGTTATTGTTGAGGGTCTTGTAAAAACAATCTGCTCAATCCACCTGGATCCCAACGATTGGGAACCCATAGAGAACTACGATGCCAAAGAGATAGGCTTCCTGCCAGGCAGGGAAACATACCTGACCGAGCCTGCTCAGGATGCTGTATGGAAGCTCGGCTACGCAAAAAAGAGCATCGTACCCGATGATATTGACAGCGGCAAGTACAACATCGGCAGAGATCTGCTCAACAAATATGCCAAAGGCGTATACGATGACCAGTGCATCCGCGTTACCGCAATAGACGACAACAGCGGCGAGGGTATCGTTGTGCTCGGTGCCATCGACTCACTCGGTGTTACATCAACAGACACAAGAGCAATGCGCAAAGCAATCCTCGAATATTGCGAAAGCAAAGGCATCAAGGTTGCAAGCATCAATATCAGCGCAACTCACGCTCACTCCGCACTCGACACACAGGGCGTAAGCACAGAGTTTTTCAAAAAGTTCCTTGCAGCTTTCTGGATTAACCTTTTCGGCCTGGATGTCACAATCCCCGGTCTTGAAACAGCCGAAGCATTCAAGCAGCACTTTATAGACACATCCATAGAAGCAATCAAAGAAGCTATTAACGGTATGGAAGAAGGCAAGCTTTACTTCACACCGATTGACATGAGCGAGTTCTTCAAGGATAAGCGCGGCCTTATCGCTAAGGAAGATCTGCCCGATACCGCAAGCTTCTGCTTCATCCCCGCATCAGGCAATGCCCCCACATACATAAGCGACATCACCTGTCACGCAACATCCTTCAGTGCAAGCAACGAGCTTGTAGGCTCAGACTATATCTACTACATCGATCAGTATATCAAGTCAGCAAACGGCGGTAACTTTGTAATGGTGCCCGGTGCTGTAGGTCAGATATCACGCGATATCGACGTTGATACAACCGGAATGACAGAGCACGAAGAGATGGGCGCAGATGCAAAATATCTCGGCACTGAGCTCGGTAAACTTATCGTCAGTGCTGATTACTCAACAGAGCTCGAGCCTGTTATCAATGTCAAGCACAGAGAACTTTTCATCACACCCGAAAACAGCATTCTCACCCTCGCCTGCGAAATCGGCCTTGTTAACAACAAGATTTTCTACACAGGTTCGGGCTTCAGCAGAGAATACTGTATGGCAACCGAAATGGGTTACCTCGAATTCGGTAACAAGATTGCTCTTGCACTCTTCCCTGCTGAGCTTTATCCCGAGGTTTTCTGGGACGATGAGATTACAAACGGCACTAACTGGGACGGCACAGAGTGGCCGTATGACAGCCTTGCAACGTCAGTCGAGGGTGTTGACACATATGTAGTCAGCCTCACAAACGATGCTATCGGCTATGTTCTGACAGACAATAACTTCGCATTTATGGGTCACATCATCGGTGAGGAAATTGCTGACGAAACACTCTCCGTAGGCAAACACACCGGCTCATATCTGGTAACCGAATATTACACACTTCTCGATTCACTCAAATAAGCTTAAGGCGCAAAAATCCCCATCGGTGAGCAATGACCGATGGGGATTAATTTTTTATTTGATAACAAAACTCAGCGCAAGATTTACCGCACCGCAGAGCAGCATTGTAAAAATCGGATTGAATTTGAATTTTCTGATAAGCACAAAAGCGATAACAAACAGCACTGCGCCAACGTAATTTATTGCATTGAAACTCACAGTTTCGCCGCCGAAAACAACGAGCATAAGTATTGAAAGACCTGCACCTGCAATCAGCGCAACAACGGCGGGGCGCAGAGTTGAAAGCACACTTTCAAGCAGTGATGCACCTTTGAACTTTTTGTAGGCAAGCGCAAGTAGTGACACAATGATTATCGAGGGCAGTATACAACTCATTGTCGCAACAAGTGCACCCGGAAAATCCGCAACACGGATTCCGATAAATGTAGCGGCATTGACCGCTATCGGACCGGGAGTCATCTCGGCAATCGTGACAAGGTCAGAAAACTCTTCAAGCGTCATCCAGGCGTGTTTATCGACAACCTGGCTTTGTATAAGCGGCATTGCGGCATAACCGCCGCCGATGCTGAAAAGGCCGATCTGCACAAAGGATAGGAAAAGCCGGAGATAAATCATTTGCCAAGCCCCCTTTTCCTTATTATGAAGGCTCTTACCACACCGATAACCGCAGCAGCAATAATAACATAGATTACGTTAACATCAAAAAAGAACGTCATAACAAAAGCAGCAACCATCACAAGATAATTTATCCACTGTTTTGTTTTGATAACCTTGATACCGAGCGAACATACCACATCAAGAATTACCGCGGCAACACCCGCCTGCATACCTTTGAGCACAATGGCGACGTATTTGTTGGTTGCAAAGGCAGCATAAAAGAAAGAAACAACTGACAGAATAGCCATAGGAGGAATAACCGTGCCGAGCACAGCAACAAGCATGCCCCAAAAACCTGCAACGTTCCATCCTACAAGTATTGCAGCATTGACAGCAATAGCACCGGGCGAAGATTGGGCAAGAGCGGTTATATCAAGCATCTCTTTTTCGTCAATCCAATGAAGCTCATCAACAAATTTACGCTTCATAAACGTTACGATTACAAAGCCACCGCCGAAAGTAAAGGCGCTGATATAAAGCATTGAGGCAAAAAGCTTATGCAAGGTGCGTAACTTGCTTGTTTTTTTCTGTTCAGAATCCATCTTTTGCCGCCTCTCCGTAAAGCTATTCATCTTTACTCATTTCATAATTATTGCAATTAACACTCTGATAAGCACTGATATATCAACATTTGCGGACTTTTATGTAAAAAACGTTCCGGTACGTATTTGTAAAGTAATTACGCTTTACTCCGTCGCGTGTTAATAAGTTGCGCAACATATGCCAGTTCACGCTCATTCTCCTCAAAAAAGCGTTTGTAAGCGCTGCATCTGCGTGTTTTTCCGCAGCTCAAATCCGGCATAAGCTCTCTCTCACGGCGGCAACCGTTGCGGCACAGCGGATACCATCGGCAAGCCCTGCATTCCTCAGGCACGGCTGAGCTTTTTTCAATAAAGCTTTTTGCCGTACCGCTGTTAATCATCTGCTCAAACGAAATTTCGCCTGTTTTACCGAGCAGATATTCATCAAGGGCATAAAAATCGCACGGATAAACACCGCCGTCACCTTCAACGACAAACTGTATACTGCACCTGCCGCACATATTGCATGCCTCAGGCGGGTAACCGAGAATAATGCCAAGCCAGTTATCCAGATGACGGACACTGATACACTCTCCTTTTTTAAAGTCTTCAAGCCACAGCCTGAAAATCTTAGTAAGAAATGCGGCATATTCACCGTTATCTGCACTCAGGCCTCTCTCACCGTCCAACGGATCAAGACAATCGATAAACTGCAGATTACACAACCCCTGCTTTTTGAAAAAGTTATATGTTTTTTCCGCCGACCTTGCTGCACGGGAAGTAACAACACTGAGAATGTTAAACTCAACGCCGTGCTTTTTGAGCAGGCTTATGCTTTTCATAACCCTATTGAATGAGCCGTTGCCGTTTTTGCTCATTCGGTTAAGGTCGTGCAGGTCGCAATTACCATCCAGCGAAATGCCAACAAAAAAATTATTATCCTTAAAGAAACGAACCCATTCTTCATCAAGCGCGTAGCCGTTGGTCTGGATAGAATGGGTAAAAACCAGATCTCTACGCTCATATTTTCGTTCAAGCTCAATAAACGAGCGGTAAAAACCAAGCCCTGCAAGCGTCGGCTCGCCACCTTGAAACATAAAGTTGCAGTTGCCCTCGGCAAATTCAGCCGCGGATTTTATCAGATCTTCAGCTGTCTCAAGGCTCATCATACCTCTGAAGCCTACAACTCGGTTAGCTGCTTCATCCTCATAGAAGCAGTACTTGCAGCACATATTGCAGGCAGACGAAGCCGGTTTTACAAGAACGCTGATTGGCGGCATAAATTCACCTTTTCCAAAAAAATTTTAACCCTTTTGTTTTTTCTTTGTTTTAATCGTTGCGGCGTATGCACTGTTGCACAAACCCAGCACGGCAGAAAGAACAAACAGAAGCTCTATACCGAGAGTCTGCCATATCCAACCACCGCACAGCGCGATAAATATCGTGATAAGATGGTTAATTGAAACGCCTGTTGAAATCGTTGCCTTAACCTCATCCTGGTTGTCGGCAAGATCCTGAACGTAGATATTGGAAGCCATAGAGGCAAGCGAAATAATCGAATCGAGCACATATGCAACACAGCACACAACGGATGCAACCTCATACGGAAAAATATGATGGGCAAAGCCGTAGAAGAAACAGACAATAACCAGAAGCAGCGTATCCGCAACCATAACAACCTTGTAACCTATGCGGTCTATTATTCTGCCGACAATCGGTGAAGCAATAAAACACGCAACAGCAGAAACAGCAAACAGAAAGCTGATTTTTGCAGCATCCGCATCATATACACGGATAAGCACATACGGGCCGAAGGTGAAAAAGACCTGCTTGCGTGCGCCGTAAAACATTTCAAGCATATAGTATTTGGTATATTTTTTATGGAAATAAAACCTGCGCTTTGTGGAATCCGTTTCACTCTTGCCGGTTATGCCGAATGAAAGCGCGGCACTAATTACAGCAAGGCCTGCAGCGACAGCAAAGAAAAGCTTATATGTACCGGTTGTGCTTGCAAGAACAGAAAAAGCCGCAACAACCGCAATGTAACCGACAAGCGTACCAATCTGCGTAGCAGCATTCTGCGCACCCAATGCGGCACCGCCGTAACCCGTACGCGCATATTTGAGCGAAAGGGTGTTTTTCATACCGATCTGGATATGTTCACCCAAGGAATACATAGTTATTGAAAGAACAACCAGCACCTTATCCGGCGGCAAAACAGCAATCATACCCATACCTGCAAGCAGGAAAACCGCGCCTGCCTTATACATAGTTTCGGCTGAAAGCATGTAAAAAAGTGCGAGTATCAGCACAAGCATAACACCCGGAATTTCACGAAAAAATTCCGCAACACCTCTGCCCATTTCACCGAGATTTACAATCTCGGAAAGGTAGTTATCAAGCATACCCTTATACAATCCGTACGATAGACCCGTTGCAAGGATTGACAGCAGAAGCATTTTGTAGTTTTTACCGTCGTTGAAGGTTTCCCTCAGGCGGGGCAACATTTTCATTTGCTTTTTTCATCTCTTTTCTCAAGCATTACAACCATTTCAAGCGTCGTTTCATTGTCCCAACTAAAACCAATAATTTCTTCGCCTTCATAGAAAAGCGGAAACCTGAACTGAATACGCTTTAAAAATCTGCCGTTGGGGAGTTCTCTTGGATAGACTTCAATCTTCTCAATGAAACTGCCTGGAAATGTCTTCTTTTCCATATCTGTAAATTTATCATAAAGCTTATCAAAATACAAGAGATACTTATAAACATTGTCGCTTGAAATCTTCTGAGCAATAAGAAAATCTATTCTTGATTGCAGCTCGGCAATTTCTTCCTGAGCAGCATCAATTTTATCATAAAAATCATCAAGCCTTGCCTGCATATCTTCGTATTTTTATCATATTAATATAGAAACAGGTGCAACGGAGATTAACTCCGGTTGCACCTGTTTGCATTTTGGGGGTTATGAATTATTAACAGCTGAAATAAGTATATCCGGGTCTGCAGGTACGGCAAACATATTGTTGCCTTTGTAAAGCATATCCGTGTTTGTTTCGCTTATCTGTTTGATTTCACCGTTTTTGAGGCTGAATACGCACAGAATCATCTGTCGGTCTTCCGTTTCGCTTTCCTCGCTGAAAACATAGAGGAAGCTGTCACCGTCTGCGGTTTTGACATAATACGGATTCAGGTCATAGGAAAACCTATCAACCTCATAGTCTGAACTTTCAGTATAAACGCCAAGTGTGTAATAGAATCTGTCATCAGGATCGTAGTTGCCCGAAACAACAAGCTCTTCGCTTCTGCCGTCGCCTGTCAAATCGGTATAGAACGGTACTGACAAAGGCATACCTACCGTATATGCATCGGGTACGGCAGTATATTTTTCTTTGAACAAATCGGGATGCTCTGCAAAGGTCACCGTTGCTGTCCGGATACCAAAATTTGTGGGAGCAACAGCACCCGGCTCGAAATAAAAGGTTATGCCGTTATATTCAAGCACCCATGTGATATCTTCTTCCGGAGTGTTTTTGAAATAATCGGGAATGGCGGTTTCGACATCGGAGTCACCTTGGAAAATACGGCTTGTAATTTCTTTTTCAACGATTGCAGGAAGCCTTGCAATATCCGTTACAACATCGGAAAGAGCAAGCAGTTTTCCGCTTTCTGTGTCGTAATTAAGGCAGTTGAAAGATCTGTCGGTTTCCGAGTTGTAATCTTCAACAATACTGACTGCAACGCTGTCGGCACGCCTGACCTGAACGTCAAGAGTTGAAACATAGGTTGAAAAGGCTTCGCTGTCATTCAAAAATTCTTCGGTAGCAGTAACGATGAAATTATCCTTTTCTTCTTCCATTGTTCTTTTTCTCATCACGGATGTTTCCGTGAGAGCTTTGGCAAGAAGCGGATATTTTTTCTCCATTGATTTATCAAGGGTAACATCCGTATATTCGCTTCTCACAAGCATTTCGGGATAATCTTCATACCATTCATAATGAGAGATATATTCTTTGTTGAGTGAAAGAACAGCTATTTCTTCGCTTATTTCATTTTCGGTAGTCTGTGCTGTTTCGTCCGGTGTAACCTCCTGCGGAGAATCTTCTCCGCAAGAGGTAAGAGCAACCATGAAACACAAAACCAGTAATATGCAGATAATTCTTTTCAGCTTATCCATTAACATCAGAATCCTTTGACGATGAACGCTACAAGTTCGGTTGCAGATCTGTCTTCACGTTCATCTGTCATAATTGTAATAATGCTTCCGTCGTCAAGAACTGCCGAATCACAGAACCACGGATAATTTGTGCTGAACAGGTCGCCGTCTGAAATTTCTGCAATGAAATTGCCGCTGTTATCCCAAAGAAGGACATCTCTCATATTGCCGTCAAAAGCGATGTAGCCGTTTGCGGTCTGAGTTACAAAAGTAACGCTGCCGAGTCCTTCACCTTCGGCATCACAGAGAGTTTTCTGAAGAACACCGTCTTTGTTGTAAATGAACACCTTGTGGCCGCTGTCGTCTGCAGCATTTGCACAGACATAAATATTGTTTTCATCAACGCAGAGCTGCATTATTGTATCAGCTTCTTTGAAGGTTACGGGAGTTGATGTGTATGTACTGCCGTTGAAGGTAACAATTGCACATTCGTTGGAAGTGAAGAAATTCACACCCCAAGCACCTGAAGGATGAATTGCGAGATTGTCAATGTCTTCGTATGTTGCAACTGTTTTGCCACCCTTGATGCAAAGAATATCATTCATAGATCCGCTGACCCAAAGTGTGCCGTCTGCGGTTGCTTCAATTCTGTCGTAATCGTCTTCGGGAAGCTCGATTTTATTAACAAAGGCAAGAGTTGTACCGTCATAGTGACATTCGCTGAGTTCGCCGTCAACAAGAACATATACTCTGTCACCTATTGCGGCAACGGAATGGTCAAAGGTTTCAAAGGTTGTGACGGGTGCTTCAAAGGGAACAAATGTTGATGTAACGGTAAACGAGCCGGCATTTATGCTTACAGCATCAGCCGAGAATTTTTCACCTTCCCACTCCCAAGGACCGTCTTCATTACCTATATTCTCAAGTTTGAAGGTTATACCGTCAAGGAGAGCCTGAATACGGCTGTCACCCAAATCGGTTGCATCAAATTCAACATAAACCGATGCATTGGCGTTTTCAACACGGTTGAAATAAACGAGTGTGTCGTCACCGTTATCATACTTAAGAAGGTCAACGCCGCCGACTTTTACAGTTTCATAAGCATTGTTTTCTTTGTATTCATACTGGTTAAAGCCGTAATATACAAGGTCTTCACGGAAATCGTATGGCTCATCAATCTCAACGCTGATTGTTGCCTCTACCAAATAATATTCGTTATCCTCCGGGTCGAGAATCTGAAGAACAGCTTTGGAATATCCTTCTTCGTTCTTGAAATCGTCTTCAATGTTTATCCAGTCGCCGCCGAAATCAACGGTAAAGAGCGATGCTTCAATGGCTGCATCGGAATTGGCAGACGGCTGTTTTGTGTTATCGGGCTTTTCGGGAGAATCATCGCCACAAGCGGCAAAGGAAAACAACATTGCAAGTGCAAGAAGAACTGCAAGTAATTTTTTCATATCTACATCTCCTTTGATTTGTTATGCCCAAGGATCTTCCTCTACGGGCACACGGATATCCGAAAGGCATTGGATTTCAACCAAGAACCACTGGCCTGTTGAGGGCTTTCTGCGCAGCTTCACAGGTCTGGGGTTATCTGCGCCGCCGCTCTGAACATAGAGCGTTGCCCAATCGGCATTATCGAAGGAATAAGGGTTTTCGATAACGGTAATTTTATAGGGCACGTTGGGCTTATAGCTGTTCTGCGGAGTTGCACCCTCGAAATATGAGCGAGCTTTATAGCCTTCCGATCCGAGATGCTCTTTGATAAACTGCTTTTCAAATCCGCTGACTTCACCGGGACCTTTTAAGAAGTTGAGCATTTCAATTGTTGCGTCGGGGTTGTGCTCATAGTTGCACAATGCCGCAAGAGTGAGTGCGGTTGTCTTGAAGGCGGAGTCAAGGCTTGCTTCGGGCAGAGCTTTAAGCTCGGCAACATTTGTCGGAAGCGAAGCAAAGGTAAAGGTTTCGGTGTGGTTTCTTCCCTTGCCTACTGCCTGCACGGCATTGTTCACTGCTTTGTTAATGCCCTGCGAAACCTCTCTTTTAAGTGCGGATTCTGCCTGTCTTTTAAGTGAATCAAAAAGTCCCATTTGTAATGCCTCCTTATTTTTTCTCTGTCTGTTTCGGTTTTTCTCTTCGTTCAACGTTGTTATACAGGAAATTGTCCGCACTTCCTGTTATAACCATACTGCCCGGTCGGGTATAAACGGTTGCATTTTCCTGCATTTTTACCGACTTGTTTTTTGAGGCGATGCCGTTAATGATAAGAAAACCGACAAGCAGACCTATCAGAAGAGAAACAGGCAGCCATATAATTGAAACGCCGCCCTTTTCTTCGCTTGCACCTATTGTATCGGTACCGTTATTTAATGGCTCTGAGTCATTAACATATCCGCCGGAATAACCGTTTTCAAGATATTCTTCCGCCAGCTCATAGCATGCATAAATTCCGCCGTAGTAGCTGTCATTGCTGTCATACGCATTAATCATACTGCCAACGGCGGCATCTGTCAGAATTTCTTCTGCATTGCCCGAAGCAAAAGTGGAATATGTTTTGTTCCAATCATCGTGAACGATTATAATTCCGTTTTCGTTATCGGTGTAATCGCCATAGGTTTGAGCAGCAAATTCATCGACAGTTACATCGTCCGTACCTTCGGTTATGCAAAAAAGTACGGTAATGCCGTAAGCCGACTCGAGCTTTTCAGCAAACAAATCAAGTTCTTCAATTTCACCTGAAGATAGCTTATCGGCGTAGTCTATTACATACTGCTGAGTATAAGCAGATGCAGAGAAGATGAACGAAACGCAAACCAGAGCTGCAATAATTATCGCAAAAATCTTTTTAGTCATATTTTCCGCACCTCCTTAAAGTAGCTCAATCAGCCACAAAAGGCCGTAAATTACTGCGCCTATGCCTGCACCGAGTAAAAGAGAAGCCTTTGTGACGGCTTTTTTATCGGTGGGAATATTGCCGACGAATTTTCCCGTCTGTCCGTTCATTGCAAAGGTGAAATTCTCACCGTTCCACTTTGTGTTGAGAAGCCATACGGGATAGAGTGCGTATTTATAAATGCCGTTGGCAACATTCATATTTGCGCCATAATTTTCAACCTCGTCATATCCCTTTACGGTTTCCCTGAATGAATCAATTATGCTCTGCCTGATTCTCTCATTGGCTCTGGGCATGCTGGCTTCTGCCGTGACATCGTATTTGTCCGCAAGATAGCCTGCGAGATATGCGGTGTTGAAATCAACAGCCTGCGATAAATCAAAGGGCTCAACGGATTCCATAAGGTCATCGGGCATTTTGGTTGAGCCGTCAACGGGAATGTTGTCAAAGCCTATGTTGCCGCTTCTGTAAATGTCAAAATACGAAGTTTCGGTGTATTCGTAATTTTCGTCCGACCAGGTCTTTACCTTTTTTGCTTTATAGTTTGCGTTGCCGATTGCATCACAGGTAAAGAGCCAATGCGGTACATATACACCCTTGATTTCTTCAAGGCGGTTATCGGTAAGGAATGATTTAGGCACGAATTTTTTGGTTGAGATATGCTTTTTGAGTGCTTCCTTTGCCGCCTTTTTATCAAGCTTAAAAGGAATAACAAGGTCAGGCTTCAACGCGCCCGAAAACTGCCCCTTCATAACAACCTGATTGCCGCAGTAAGGGCAGGTTGTTGCGCCCGTTGTTGTGTCGGCAACAATTTCACCGCCGCAGGAATTGCAGGCGTAAACGCTCATACCGTCTGTTTCGCCTGTGCCCCACTGTGCGCCCTGCGAATTCCAGTTGATTTGCTCAACCTGATTTGATGTATCTTCGGGCATAGCGGTAATATCAAACTCGGTGTCGCAGTAAGGGCATTTCAGCCTTTGCGCTCCTGTATTAAACTCAACCGCACCGCCGCAGCACGGACATTTCTGTTCAAGAATTGTTGACAAGGTTAATCATCTCCTTGCTTATTTGTATCTGTCTGAGAATAAACCATACCGTCTTTATCCGGTACATAGAACTTGGTTTTGTAATACCACACGCCTGCTGCAATGGCGGCAACCAATGCAACAATCACAATAATAATGACTGCAGTTTTCATCCTGCTCATCTCTGTCGGGGTGTTCCGCAGCAAGCGCAGAATGCACCGCTTTCGTTTGTTGCGTTACAAGCGGGACATACCCAAGCCTGTGATACAGGCTGCTGAGAGTAAGCCGGCTGCTGATTGTAGCCCTGATTCATCGGCTGGTTATAACCGTTATTCATCGGTTGGTTGTAACCGTTGTTCATCGGTTGGTTGTAACCGTTGTTCATTGGCTGATTATATCCGTTAGCAGGAGCATAGCCCTGGTTCATCGGCTGATTATATGCGTTCTGCTGAGCATATGGATTTGGCTGACCGTAAGCACCTGCAGGGGCATAGCCCTGATTCATCGGCATACCGTTATTCATAGGCTGGTTATATCCGTTATTCATAGGCTGGTTATATCCGTTATTCATAGCCATACCTGCATTACCGTTTTGTGTGAGGTTGTTGATAACCTGCTGTGCCATCTGCTGATAGCGGTTGTATTCCATTGTGCCGATACCCTCAACCTCGTTATCGTTGAGTCTTGCGGTAATTTCATCGAAATAGGGATTGTTCACCTTGATGTCAATGTAGAAATCGTATGTAAACTTGTATCTGGGCGGATTGTAGCTTACCTCCTCGCCGTCCTTGCCCTGTGTGTAAATTTCCTCACGGTCTTCATCTACCCTGAGGTTACAGCCCGTAACGCTTGAAAGCGGAATAACATCGGGGTTTTCGTCACTCCAGCTTCCGGGATTACGGCGTGAAACAACAAAGCTCTGCTTCATCGGGTCGATATAAATTTTGTCGTCCTCGCCAAAGGTGAACATAGCAGAAAAGCCTGCAAGAGTCTGCTTGTTCTGCTCTCTGTATTCAAGCTGCTGTTTGATTTCGTTAACAGTTGAGCTTCTTCTTTCGCTGAAAAACGGTGAAAGCTTCCTTGCACAGTCCTTGCACATATTGCCGTCTTCGAGCTTTCTGTTGCCGAGCAGTCCGATTTTATCGCCGCAAATGTCACAGAATTTCTTATCAAAAAGTCCCATAATAAAATCTCCTTTAAAAATTAGAATTATATTTGTTTAGTTAAATTATTTTGCGTCGCTTTCGTCGAAGATGTCACCGCATTCGGGGCAGAACCTGGGCGGATTGTGGGGGTCTTCGGGTTTCCAGCCGCATTTGTCGCACTGGTAAAGAGGTGCGCCTGCAGGCTTTTTGCTTCCGCAGTTGGGGCAGAACTTACCTTTATTCACTGCACCGCAGGAACAGGTCCAGCCTTCAGCTTCGGGCTTCTTTGCTCCGCACTCCGTACAGAAGTTACCGCTTACGGTTGCACCGCAGGCACATTTCCATCCCGTTGCAGGTGCTGCAGGAGCTGCCTGTGCGGGTGCTGCCTGCTGTTGTGCCATTTGCTGCTGTTGCTGCATGCCTGCCTGATACATCTGTGCAGCATTGAAGCCGCCATTGGCACCCATTGCCATATTCATTCCCATAAAGCCCATCAT
>JAZNMK010000009.1:0-79198 GCA_045579585.1 Acutalibacteraceae bacterium | reverse complement strand
CGGATGAGCGCCGCACGCCGGCTTGGCGGAGCCGAACCTTGATTAAATCGAATCCCTCATCCTCTGCCAAAGAATAACCGTAATCATGATACAAGGTTGCGGTTATTTTCTTTTTGTGGTATAATGAAGAAAAAGGGGGGATTATAATGGAATTATTGTTTTTTGCAATATTCTTTTTTGTAATTCTTATTCCGTTGGTTTTGGGGATAATAATTCCCATATATAAGAAGCACAGTAGTGTAACCGGTGGCGTTATCAACTACGATTCCACAATGAAAAAATTTGTTTATAAGATTAACCTCTCATACCAACGGGCAGTTGACTTGTTAAGTTTGAAGAACGACGTTGATGAACTATCCTGCACATTTGATTTTGAGAAAGCAATCATAAGATTTTCAGAATATGGTTCTCATAGAGATTACTATTTTCAAATACAAGAATGTAGTGGCTTTTCTATCTTAAAGCTGGAACAAGTTGAGTTGATCGGTATGTCAAGCCATGTTCCATATAAACTCAATCCGTTTATCGTCAGTAAATTGCAAGCAGAAATCGTGCCTTTTTCCCAGTACGGTTTTTAGTTTTGCACCCCCCTAAACCCATTTTGCACCCCCTAAAATGACTTTGCCCCCCTCGTCTCAAAAGGGGGTGCATTTGTATTAAAATTAGGGTTAGTCTTCAAAGAATAACCGCAACTTTGATACAAGTTGCGGTTATTTATTTTTTGTAGTATAATGAATAAAGGCGGTGATTATTGTGTTCTTCTCTAAACGAAACCGTATTATAAAAAAGGCTGTCAAAAAAACAGTTTCGAAATTTGCCGACAAAACTCCGAAAATATATGAGCATTTCTTTTACGGTGCATTTGATACTGCTCCGCAAAATCTTGTGGTTTGGTATCTTTTCCAGACTGATGCTGAATTAGAAGCTGCAAAATCATCAGGCTATTGTGATGACTTGGAGCAAGCGACAATTCGCAATTTGATTGATTTGGGATATCCGCAAGAGGCATTTGAGATTACAAATATGGGTGCTCCTGACATTACTTTTTGCAACGGAACAGACGAGGAACAACAAAGCATTTTGCATTCGTTAACCTACAGAAAAGCTATGATTTCCTTCACAACACAGGAAGATGTAGACAATAAGGCAAATGGCGATTATCATATGTATTTTCAGTAAATGCACCCCTAAACTTAAAAAGGGAATTTGTATAAAACTTCAACAAAAACGGAGGCAGTACGGTTTTGTTCCGTATTGCCTCCGTTTAATTTTAATCAGAAATTAAAAGCCGAATTTAGCAAGAATGCTCATAAAGAAATCCAATACCTTCTGGAAGATATCAGCAAGATCGACAAAGCTGAAGATGAGCGAGAGAATGCTTGACGTGCTGCCCATGCCCTCAAGGTTGCCCATATCGGTTGCAGGCGTGCCGTCGTAATCCGATGTGAAGGAGTAGAGCCAGGAAATCATACCGTTGGGGCTCTTAAGTTTGACTGTGTTACCCTTGCCGTCAACAGTTGAGGCATAGGGATAATCACCGTCATCATACGAGAACATATCGCTGTTTACAGCATACCATGCATAGTGTGCACTCGGGCATGCCTCACCGTCAGCAAAGCAGACCTTATCGAGCGTTGTGAAGCGGCAATCCGCTGCAACAGCCGATGTGCTGCAGAGTCTCTCCCAACCGGGAGCAACGCTGTTTGCATAGTTTACAATCGGGTCGGGCTTGCCTGACGTGAGCCACACGGGGATATCCTTGATAAGCTCAAACTGGCTTGTTGAGGGTGATGCTGCAGGGCAGATCGGGAAAATTGCCGCAAACATATCGGGGTATGCAACAGCCATATTGTATACCATCTTGCCGCCCATTGAGTAACCGCCAAGGTAGATACGGCTAAGGTCAATATTGTCGCCGTACTGCTTGATAAAATCGTCAATTGCGGCACGTGTGGGAAGAATCATTGAGGTGCCCCAGAAATCCATAACCTCCTCACGTGAACGGGGGGCAAAGATGAATGCACCGTCAACGTCACCGAATCTGCTCTGGAACTCATCGCTTGCCCAGAATGCAACGTAGTTTTCATTAACCTGCTCACCGTTGTATGAGCCGTCGCTCATACCGTGAAACCAGATAACAAGCGGATACTTCTTTGTGTCGTTTTTCTCGACGGGTGAAAAATACATATACTCAACCGAATAACTGCCTGCAACAGGACCTTCGCCCGCTTTGAACTGCTTTCTGAGGTTACCGACCTGAGGTCTAAGGTCAACAGCACCTGCACAAACACAAGC
Organism: Acutalibacteraceae bacterium; assembly: GCA_045579585.1. Taxonomy (GTDB): domain Bacteria; phylum Bacillota; class Clostridia; order Oscillospirales; family Acutalibacteraceae; genus UBA8612. The sequence goes on along the minus strand of JAZNMK010000009.1, from coordinate 76,903 downwards.
GCCGAAAACCATAATAACAGCAAGAACCAACGAAATAAATCTTTTCATAAATTATCTCTCCTTTGCTATTTTCTTAAGTTTATAGTAACAAAATCACTCAAGTATGTCAACAATGCCGCAGGTTGTGTCAACATAAGCATCTGCACCGGCGGCAATAAGCTCATCCCTGCCGAAGCTGCCCTTGACACCTACAACGTAGCAGCCTGCCGCCTTACCCGAAAGCACACCGGCAACGGCATCCTCTACAACCATACAGTTTTCGGGACTGACACCGACTGCCGCAGCAGCCTTGAGATAAATCTCAGGGTCAGGCTTTTTATTTGTAATATCACTGCCTGTAATAACAGCGTCAAAAATGCTCTCATCAACACCAAGCACGTTGATATTCGTAACAACCTTGCGCCTGTCGGCAGAGGATGCAACAGCAAGGCGGTATTTCTTTTTAAGCTTTGGCAGAGCCTCGCTCATACCCGGCGCAGCATCAACAATCGTGCCTGCAAGCTGAATATAAATTTCATAGCACTCATCCTTCATCTGCGGAAGGTAAGTACCGCCGTTTTTTTCAACAACTCCGCCGATTGCGGCATCCTCACCCATACCGACAAAATCGTTGAAATCTTCAAGCTTTGCGTCAATGCCGTACTTTTCCTTAAGGTGCTTTATACAGCACTTCATAAGTGGAATTTCGGAATCTACGAGCACTCCGTCCATATCAAATAAAATTGCTTCAATCTTCCTCATTTTCATACCCCCAACCGTCTATTCCCTTGCGCTGCATTGCGCCGATTATCTTCGAGCGGATATCACCGTACTTTTTCTCAAAACCCGAAAGCAGCTGCTTCATGCTCTCACGCTCCGTTACACCGTCCGCCGGACATCTGCTTTTGACCACGGGCAGCTCCATCCTGCGCACTATGCGTGCAGGCTCACTCTCACGGCAGAATATCATCGGTCGGATTACGTGAATATCCTTGCGCGAAAGATACGTCACCGGTGAAAAGCAGCCGATGTGACCGCCATTAAGCAGATTCATCATAAACGTTTCCGCCGCATCATCCATATGATGCCCGAGCGCCACCTTGTTACAGTCTGCCGCCTTTGCCGCATCGTGCAGAGCGCCGCGGCGCATTTTTGCACACAGGCTGCAGGGATTTTTCTCGTTACGGGTTTCAAAAATTATTTTGCCCAGCTCCGTGCGTTTGATTATGTATTCTACCCCAAGCTCCTCACACAGCTTCTCAAGCGGAGAAAAATCCGTTTCCTCACCGCCGAAGCAAGGGTCAAGTGAAATTGCGACCAGCTCAAACGGCTCAGGATAAAAGCGCCTGATGTTGGCAAGGGCAACGAGCATTGCCGTGCTGTCCTTACCGCCCGACAGACCGACAGCCACCCTGTCACCTGCAGTTATCATATTATATTTTTCCATTGCAGAGCGCATATGGCTCATCATTTTCTGCATTTTTGATACCTCAGATAAATTCTTCTGCTATCGTACATTGAGACACCGAGGAAAGCTTTCACCTCTGTCTTTATGTTTTTGATACCTCAATAAAGTTGCTGTGCTGTCGTATGTTGAGACACCGAGGAAAGCTTTCACCTCTGTCTTTATGTTTTTGATACCTCAATAAAGTTGCTGTGCTGTCGCATGTTGAGACACCGAGGAAAGCTTTCGCCTCTGTCTTTATGTTTTTGATACCTCAATAAAGTTGCTGTGCTGTCGCATGTTGAGACTCTGAGGAAAGCTTTCTCCTCTGTCTTTATGTTTTTGATACCTCAATAAAGTTGCTGTGCTGTCGCATGTTGAGACTCTGAGGAAAGTTTACCTCTCTGTCTTTCACAATCCTCAGTCAAAATCGCAAGTGATTTCGACAGCTCCTTTCAAAAGGAGCTTTTGACAAACAGTTTACAGCGATATTAATTAGAGTCAAACCTCCTTTTGAAAGGAGGTGGCACGGCGCAAGCCGTGACGGAGGATTGTCCGTCATTTTATTCTCTCTTTTACAGTATTATCTATCACCGAACAAACCTCATAAAAATGCTCGTTTATATCTGCATTTGAAAAGCGTAAAACCTTTAAACCAAGACTTTCTAAATATTCATCCCGTTCTTTATCTGTCGCTATACCCGTTTCTTCAAAATGCTGCGAACCGTCCAACTCAACAACAAGCTTCGCTTTATCACAGTAGAAATCTGCAATATAGTCCCCGATAACCCTTTGTCTGTTAAACCTTGTCGGGTATGTACGAAGGAACTGATACCACAATCTGTTTTCTTGCTCGGTTGCGTTTTTGCGTAAATCTCGCGAAAAGCCTTTGAGCTTTTTGTTTCTTGGCAGAAATGAATTATCCATTTCAGCATTCCTTTTCATTTTGTTGTTTTTGCAATCCTCAGTCACCTTCGGTGACAGCTCCTTTCAAAAGGAGCTTTTGACAAAGCAATTTACATTGCTGTTGTATAAAGCTTAACCTCCTTTTGAAAGGAGGTGGCACAGCGCAAGCCGTGACGGAGGATTGTTTATTTTGTATTTAATGCAACAAACTTTTCAATATAGCCAATTTGTGTTGGCATTATATTTTCCGGCAGATTATCAAGACTGAAAAATGCAAGCTCTTTGCTCTCACTATCCGGCTTCAAATCTCCAAAAAACTCGTTAATCTCATACACAATGTCTGTATAATAAACTTCATCTTTATTCGGATAGACCATATGGACATTTGCCCTTATATCAAACAGTTTGGGGTTGGCAATATCCAGATTAGTTTCTTCTTTGATTTCTCTTCTCAAAGCTTCATCTAAACTTTCGCCAAGCTCTATTGCACCGCCCGGAGTACACCACTCACCTGTATCTGTCCTTTTTTCAAGCAGCAACCCTTTTTCTTCACTATACAAAATGCCCATCGCAGCAACTGCCATTATCGGAGCGTGACCTACAAATTTTCGCATATCGCCAATGTAACTCATTTAATTTATCACTCCTTAAAAATTCGATCCTCAGTTACCTTCGGTGACAGCTCCTTTCAAAAGGAGCTTTTGACAAGGCAATTTACATTGCTGTTGAATAAAGCTTAACCTCCTTTTGAAAGGAGGTGGCACGGCGCAAGCCGTGACGGAGGATTGTCAGCCTTTCAACAGCTCAACTATCTCGTCGCTGAGTTTGAGATACTCTTCCTGCGAGTCAAGAATTTTCTTTGCAATAAAGCGCCAGGAAAAACGCTCGCTGTAATCCTCTGCCGTATCGTCACGGTAGGGGTTATTTTTTATAAGCTCGATTATCTCGCGGCTGATTTCGACATCACCCTTGCGCATCACACGCTTTGCGGTAAAAATCATCGAATACTTATATGTATTCAGCCTGCCGAAATAAACAGAGCGAAGGTAGCTGTTTTCCGTAATTACACGCACCATATTATCCTTGTTTTTGCGGTGCATAAGGTAGCGGCTGACAAGCCTTGCAACACAGGCGCTTGCCGCACGGGAATGAGAAAAAAGCTCCTCATTTTCTTTAAGGAAACCAAGTATAAACTCAAGCGCTTCCTGCGGATTTTCAGCCGTCAGCGCATCTATCTTCAAGCCTATTTCTTTTTCGTTTTCAATCAGGATTTCAGCCTGCATAATCTGCCACCATTCTTTTGAAAGCGTTACCCTTCTCTTCAAAATTTTTGTAGCGGTTATAGCTCGCCGCCGCAGGAGAAAGCAAGCAGGCTTTGCCGCCCTGAGTCAGCTCAAAGCTTTTTGCAACAGCTTCCTCAAGAGTTTCACAGCGCACAATGTTGAGCGCACAGCCCTTTGCCTCAAGCTCATCGGCAATATTGTAGCCCGTTTCGGGCATACAGAGCAGGTTATCAATCGGTGCAGACATAAGCTCTGCCACAAAATCTGAATAATCAAGGCCTCTGTCCATACCGCCTATAATCAGCGTACCCACGTTGCCCAGCGACCTTACGTTACCCATAACTGCGTGGGGAATCGTAGCGATTGCATCGTCATAAAAGCTGATGCCGTTTTTAACGGCGAATTTCTCGAGCCTGTGCTCAATTCCGCCGAATTCACGCACAGCCTTTTCGATAGCTTCATCGCTTACACCGAATTCGCGCACGGCTGTTGCGGCATAGAAAATATCCTGCCACTGAAGTTCACCCGGAAGCGCCTCGGTAAGTGTTGTGAGCTTTCTGAAAAACTCATCGTTTTCGTAAGCCTTACGGCTGACCCTTACCATACGCGAACGCACGAAACTGAGGTCTCCCACAACATCCTCAAGCAGTTGGTCTGCGTTGGAAATAAAGAGATCATCCTCATTCTGGTAACGCACAATGTTAAGCTTTGCGCCGATATAACCCTCAAAGCCGTTATAGTGGTCGAGATGCTCGGGAAAAGCGTTTGTAAAAATGGCAACATCCGGCGAAGCGTGAGAAAACTCCAGCTGATGGCAGCTCATCTCAATAACGGCAACCTTGCCCTCAATTTCATCAAGGCTTTCAAAAACAGGTGTACCGATATTGCCCATTATCATCGACGGCACGCCATCTGCCTGAAGCATACGGTAGGTAAGCGTTGTTGTGGTTGTCTTGCCCTTTGTGCCTGTAATTCCGATCTTGCGGCAGGGCACAAAACGCAGGAAAAGGTCCATTTCACCCGTAACCGTTGTACCCTCGTTTATCGTAACGTCACGCAGGGAAATACCGGGGCTTTGCATAACAATATCAAAATCGTTTATGCAGTCAAGATAATTCTCGCCGCAGATAAGTGTAACGTTGCCGTCGTCAACCATAACGGCATTTCTGTCCGCAATGGTGAGATGCATATCGGGATAATGCTTTCTGATAAACCTCAGTGTTGCCCTGCCCTCTCTGCCCAGACCGAGAATAAGCACGCTTTTATCTTTAAAAAAATCAATCAGACCTTGATACATAACCGTAACTTCCCTTTGCATAAATTGATAAATGAAGGAGATGCAAAAAAACCTTAGTTTCTTTACAGCTCCTTCACAAGCTGGTTTTATTTCTTCTGTGCCAATGCAGCGGGTGAGCCGCAGCACTTCTTATATTTTTTACCGCTTCCGCAGGGACAGAGGTCATTCGGTCCGACCTTTTCACTTGCTGACTTGCGAACGGGACGCTTCTTATCCGTACCGTCACCGCCTGCGTTGGTGGCAACCTCCTTTACCTTCTGCTCACGCTTTGTGTCCTCCTCTGTTCTTACCTGAACTGTGAGGAGCATACGTGCAGTATCCTGGCGGATCTGGCGTGTCATATCGTCAAACATATCGTAACCCTCGAAGCGGAATGCAACAATGGGATCCTTCTGGCCGTAAGCACGAAGGCCGATACCGCGCTTGAGCTCCTCCATCGCGTCGAGGTGATCCATCCACTTGGCATCAACATTATCGAGAAGAACCTTACGCTCAAGCAGGGGCATAAGCTTACCGAGCTCTTCTTCTCTTGACTTATAGAGTGCCTCTGCACGTTCGACAAGCAGCTCGCGCACCTCATCGCGGTCATCCGCACCGTCTTCAAAATCATCCTCTGTAACAAGCCAGCCCATAAAGTACTGCCTGAGTGCATCGAGATTCCAATCCTTCGGGTCGGCATCGGCAGGCAAGTGGAGGTCGACCTCGTCACCAATGCTGTCAACAATCATCTTCATAAGTGCTGTTTTAAGTTCTTCACCGTCAAGCACCTGGTTGCGCTGCTTGTAGATAAGCTCACGCTGCTGATTCATAACGTCGTCGTACTGAAGAACGTTCTTACGCATTGCAAAGTGGTTGCTTTCAACCTTTTTCTGTGCGTTTTCAACAATGTTGGAGAATATTTTTGTATCAAGCGGCATATCCTCGGGAGCGTTGAGACGCTCGAGCATCATCTGTGCTCTGTCGCCGCCGAAAAGACGTGTTACATTATCGTCAAAGCTGAGGAAGAACTGGCTCTCGCCCGGGTCTCCCTGACGGCCTGAACGGCCTCTCAGCTGGTTGTCAATACGGCGTGAATCGTGGCGCTCGGTACCTATGATGTAAAGGCCGCCTGCCTTGCGTACCTGCTCGGCTTCTTCGGCAATTTCAGCCTTATACTTTGCCTCAAGCTCCGTATAGGTTGTGCGCGCTTCAAGAATTTCTTCGTTGTCCGTCTCTGCAAAACCTGTTGCCTCGGCAATCATTTCCTCGGTGTAGCCCATACGGCGCATCTCGCTCTTTGCAAGATACTCCTCGTTACCGCCAAGCTTGATATCCGTACCGCGGCCTGCCATATTTGTTGCAATTGTAACAGCGCCAAACTTACCTGCCTGGGCAATGATTTCAGCTTCCTTATCGTGGAACTTTGCATTGAGCACCTGATGCTTTATGCCCCTCTTTTTGAGAAGAGCGCTGAGCACCTCAGACTTTTCGATTGATATTGTACCGACAAGAACGGGCTGACCCTTTGCGTGGCACTCCTCAATTCTGTCGAGAATTGCGCGGAATTTGATAGGCTCTGTCTTATAGATAACGTCGGGGTTATCCTTTCTTGCCAGCGGCTTGTTTGTGGGCACCTCAACAACATCGAGGCTGTAAATTTCCTGGAATTCCACGCTCTCCGTCTTGGCTGTACCCGTCATACCAGAAAGCTTGTCAAACATACGGAAATAGTTCTGGAAGGTGATGGTAGCAAGCGTCTTGCTCTCGTGCTCTACCTTAACGCCTTCCTTGGCTTCAATAGCCTGGTGCAGACCCTCGTTATAGCGTCTGCCCAGCATAATACGGCCGGTGAACTCATCAACAATAAGCACCTTGCCCTCTTTGACAACGTAATCTATATCGCGGCGCATAACACCGTTTGCCTTGATAGCCTGGTTGATGTGGTGCTGGATGGTAAGATTTGTGCCATCCATAAGGTTTTCAACGTTGAAGAAGCGCTCTGCCTTTTCAACACCGCTCTTTGTAAGCGTTGCGGTGCGTGCCTTTTCGTCAACAACGTAGTCGCCGTCTTCACCGACAGACTCTACGGTTTCCTTCTTATTGTCAACCTCACGCACCTTTGTCATTTTGAGGCTCTTTGCAAACCTGTCCGCAAGGTCGTAAAGCTGTGTTGAAGCTTCACCCCTGCCGGAAATAATAAGCGGAGTTCTTGCCTCATCTATAAGGATTGAGTCAACCTCGTCGACAATGGCAAAATTGTGGCCGCGCTGAACACGCTGCTCTTTATACTGCACCATATTGTCACGCAGATAGTCAAAGCCCATCTCGTTGTTTGTGCCGTATGTGATGTCTGCGGCATAAGCCTCACGGCGCTGTGAATTATCACAATCGTGCACGATAAGGCCGACGGTCAGACCCATAAAGCGGTAGACCTTACCCATCCACTCGGAGTCGCGTCGTGCAAGGTAATCGTTAACGGTAACAATATGAACACCCTTACCGCTGAGTGCGTTGAGGTAAGCGGGAAGAGTTGTTGTGAGCGTTTTACCTTCACCTGTTTTCATTTCGGCAATTCTGCCCTGGTGGAGCACGATACCGCCGAGAATCTGCACAGGATAATGCTTCTGCTTGAGCACACGCCACGCAGCCTCACGGCAGGCGGCAAATGCCTCCGGCAGAATATCGTCGAGGGTTTCGCCCTTCTCGAGTCTTGATTTAAACTCGGGCGTCTTTGCCTGAAGCTCCTTATCGCTCAGGCGTGCATACTCATCCTCAAGGTCGAGCACCTTATTTTTGAGAGGAGTTATTCTCTTAAGCTCTCTCTTTGAGTAGTCACCGAATATTTTTGTGAAAATAGACATTGGTTTACCTTCCTTATGTTAAACTTGTGCGTCTAAAATATCATTATACTCTATTATTTAACAAAAATAAAGTATTTTGGTGTCAGCGCTGTGAAATTTATATAAAGCTTTTCAGCTTTTCCTCATCTGCTATGCAAACGGCACTGCCGTTAAACGCAATCACACCCTCAGCATTAAAAGCCTCAATTGCTTTGAAAAGAGCGTTTTTATCGAGACCGAGCTGCTTTGAAAGCTTGAACATATCCTGCGGCAATAAAACCTCACCCTTTGCATTCTTGGGGCGTGAGAGCAGGTACTGTGCAAGCTTGCTCTCAGCACTTGCGCTTTCGAGAACTGCGTTTTGTTTTTTGGCAGACAGACGGTTTATTTCTTCCGACAAAAAGCCGAAATAGCTTTGCGCTGCGGAAAAATCATCCTGCAAAAGCCAATCTGCTGCGGACTTTTTAATAAAAACTATCTTACTGTCCTGTGCGGCAATAAGCATCAAATCGGTGTCTGCCGACAAATAGAGTGTCTGTATTCCGAAAAAACAGCCGTCTGTTTTGGTGTCAACAATTTTTCTGCCCTCGCAGACATGGCAGCCGCCCGTAAGAATAAGTATAACCGCTTTTTTTACCCCGTGGCAGGGAAAAACCTGCTGACCTTTTGAAAAATCCTTGAGCAGAACATCTTCACTGGCAATCACATAACGCAGCGCTTCTTCTTTTGATCCGGAAAACGCAGGATGCTCCGAAACAAGCTTTACAGCCTTATCAAACAGTTCCTTACGCGCCTTCATCAGTTCCCCTCCCGATTTTCAAGTATCTTAATTATTATAATACTTAAGTAATGTTCTTGTCAATGCCGACGCAAAATGTCAAAATACTCTTGAACTTTTCTTTAAAAGCATATATAATTATATAGTTAAAATGGGTGAGTATGCAAAGGTGGTGTGTCGGTGACAAGCTTTCTCAAAAGAAGCAATCCGTTTTTTATATTTCTGGCGGCTGCCTTTATCATTCATCTCTTTCTGCCGCTCAACTGGGGCGATGACAAAGTTTTCGGCGCTGAAGCCGCACTGCCGCTGAGCCAGTTTCTTTACGGCAGCAGCAGAATCCTGACCGACACCCTTACATACGTATTCAACAAACACCATATTCTGTGGCGGTTGCTTAATCCCTGGGTATTGACCCTGCTTGCCTCAACACTGTCGAAACTGCTTTCTGTCAAGTATGTACAGATAAGGTATTTCGTATGTGCCGCGGTTACGGTTCCGACAATGGTCCTGGTTGATGCAGGCTTTATTGCCACAACGGTCAACTATCTTTGGCCTGTCACGTTCGGTATCGTGTCGCTGTACATTTTCCAGAATATTGCCGCAGGTAAAAAAGTTCCTGTTTATACACTTATCGCAGGAATACCGCTTATGGTTTACGCAATAAATATGGAACAGATGTCGGCTGTGCTTACCGCATCGTTTCTCATAGGCTGTGCTTACCTGCTTTTTGTAAAGAAAAGGTTCCATATCTACCCTTTCATCCAGCTTGCAATCAGCATTTTCGGCGTGCTGTATGCCTATTTCGGTAACACCTCGCAAGAAAATTCTCGTATGATACGCGAAACAGCGCGCTACTTCCCCGGATTCAACAAGCTCAATATACTGCAAAAAATTGAGCTTGGTTTTTCTTCAACAATGCACGGTCTCACAATATCGCTGGGAGTACCGCTGGCAGTGTTCCTTGCATTTACGGTATTTCTTGCCGTTGTCGCTTTCAGAAAAAAAGCACACCTTTCGGCGCGTATTACCTCACTTGTGCCGATAGTTTTCTCGGCAATCTGCGCGGTATATAACATCGTAAAGCCGTTTGAAAGCATAAAAAATTTCCGTATGACCAAGGCGATGTATCTCTTCTCGCCTTTGTTTGATATTCTTTTTGCAGCCGTGCTGGTATGCGTACTGTACACGGTTGCGCAAATCATAAAGAGCAGACCGCTCATTCTCACCTCATACACCGTACTTGCAGCAGGCATGGCATCAAGAATGCTTATGGGCTTTTCACCTACGGTATGGGCTTCGGGCTACAGAACATTCTGTATAATGGTAATTTCGTTTATAGTTGTATCAGTTATAATACTCAACAGAGAAAGGATTGTCGAAAAAGACAGCTTGGTGGAAACAATATGAAACTCGGAATCGTAGGCTTGCCTAACGTAGGCAAGAGCACACTTTTCAACGCAATCACAAACGCAGGCGCACAGTCGGCAAACTATGCCTTCTGCACAATCGAGCCCAACGTCGGCGTAGTTAACGTGCCCGACAGCAGACTCGATAAGCTTGCTGAAATGTACAACCCCGACAAATACACACCCGCAGTTATCGAATTTGTCGATATCGCAGGTCTTGTAAAGGGTGCATCAAAGGGCGAGGGCCTTGGCAATAAATTTCTTGCAAACATCCGCGAGGTCGACGCAATCGTTCATGTTGTACGTTGCTTTGTAAACGACGATATTATTCACGTTGACGGCAGCATAAACCCCCTGCGCGATATTGAAACAATAAACCTTGAGCTTATCTTCTCCGATATTGAGATGATTGAGCGCCGTATCGACCGCACAGCCAAGGCAATGAAGGGCGACAAAACCCTTGCAGGCGAGCTTGAATTCCTCAAGCGTGTCAAGGCGGAGCTTGAAGAAGGAACAGCCGCACGCAACATCGAGTGCGATGACAACGAAAGAGAAATTCTTTCTCAGTCCACTCTCCTCACGGCAAAGCCCGTTATTTACGCCTGCAATATGAGCGAGGAAGACTTTGTTGACGGCCTCGATAAGAACGAAGGCTATGTTCAGGTTTGCGAAATTGCAAAGGCTGAAGGCTCCGAGGTGCTCCCCATCTGCGCAGAGCTTGAGGCTGAAATCGCCTCACTCGACAAGGAAGAAAAAGAAATGTTCCTCTCTGACCTCGGCATTGAACAGGGCGGACTTGATCTTCTCATTCAGCGCAGCTATAACCTGCTCGGCCTCATCTCCTACCTCACGGCAGGCAAGCCTGAGGTAAGAGCCTGGACAATCAAACGCGGCACAAAGGCACCGCAGGCTGCAGGCAAAATCCACAGCGACTTTGAAAGAGGCTTCATCCGTGCGGAGGTTGTTGCATACGATGATCTTATGGCATGCGGAACTATGGTAGCCGCCAAAGAAAAAGGCCTTGTAAGAAGCGAAGGCAAAGAGTACGTTATGCAGGACGGCGATATAGTTCTGTTCAGATTCAACGTATAACACGGCAAAATCCCCTGCTTCACAAAACAAAAAGGGAACAGAGGTTAATCAAATGGGCGTAAGAGACTGCAAAAAAATTATTGTAATCGGCAACTGCGGAAGCGGCAAAACCACTTTTGCAACAAAGCTTGCCGAAATACTTAACCTGCCACTCACACATCTTGATTCGGAATTCTGGCAGCCGGGATGGGGCACAACACCGCGCGAGCAGTGGCTCGAAAAAGTTAAAGCAATGGCAGCACGTGATGAATGGATTCTCGACGGAAACTACGGTTCAACCCTCAAAGAGCGTTTTCTTGCGGCGGACTGCGTGATATTTATGGACATTTCACGCCCGACCTGCTTTATGAACCTTGTAAAAAGACGTGTGAAATACCACACAAAGCCGAGACCCGATATGCCAGAGGATTGTCCCGAAATCATCCGACGTGACGAGCTTATAAGAACGTGGAACTATCCGAAAGCAGAGCGCAACAGAGTGCTCAGCTATATGACGAGGTTCCCAAAAAAAGAAATGCACACCTTCTATTCTCTCAAAGCAGCTCAGAAATGGCTTGCCGCGCTTGAGAAAAAGGTAAACGAGGAAAAATAAAGCTATGATATTCAAGAAAAAAGCTTACTCCGGCGGCCCCGAGTACCTCATAGTAGGCCTGGGCAACCCCGGCAGACAGTATGAAACCACACGCCACAACGCAGGCTGGCTGTGTATGGACCTGCTATCTGACAAGCTAAAGGTTAAGATAAACAAAATAAAGTTCAAATCCACCGTAGGCGAAGCCGATATAGGCAGCCACCGTTGCTTGCTGATGAAGCCGCAAACGTTTATGAATCTGAGCGGTGAAGCAGTCGGCGAAGCCTGCAAATTCTACAAGATTCCACCCGAAAACGTCATTGTGATTTTTGATGATATATCTCTCCCCTGCGGCGCTCTGCGAATCAGACGCAAGGGCAGTGCAGGCGGACACAACGGAATCAAAAGCATTATCCAGCATCTGGGGAGCGATAATTTTCCCCGAATCAAGCTCGGTGTAGGTGACAAACCTCACTCTGACTTTGATCTGGCAGATTACGTGCTCTCAAACTTCTCAAAGGATGAAATTCCGCTGATGAAGCAGGCGATGGAAAAAGCCTGCGACGCTCTGGATTACCTGACCGACGGCAAAATCGACCAGGCGATGAGCAAATTCAGTCACTAAACCGTAAAAAACAAAACATCTGCAGGGGGTAGGTAACACTATTCCCTGCCTTTCGCCGTTTAGGGCGGCAAGGAGGAAAAATGTCAGGCATTACACAGTTTGCAAAAGGATTATATGAGTACGAAGAGCTATCCCGTGCAGTTGACAGCAACAGACTGCCAATGGGTGTGCTCGGACTTTCGCATATTCACAAGGCGCATTTTATCCACTCGCTTTGCGCCGAAAAAAAACGCCGCGCACTGATCATAACACCGGATGAAAGCACGGCAACAAAGCTGAAAGAAGACCTTGTAATGCTGGGCACAGCCGCTGCTTTGTATCCTGCGGGCGATTTCAGCTTCCGTCCCACTCAGGCACACTCGCACGATTACGAGCAGCAAAGGCTCGGCGTGCTTTCATCAATGGCAAAGGAGACTCTCGATGCCGTTGTAATGAGCGTTGAGGCCGCACTTCAGCTCACCATCGAGCCGCATATTCTCCGCCGCAACACCATGACAATAGAGGTAGGCAGTGAAATTCCGCTGGATATGATTGCCGACGACCTTATTGCCGCAGGCTACACAAGAAGCACAATTGTTGAGGGCAGAGGTCAGTTTGCGATAAGAGGCGGACTTATAGATGTTTTTCCGCCTTCACTTGAGTATCCCGTAAGAATAGAGCTGTGGGACGAAGAGGTTGACAGCATAGCCTACTTTGAAACTGACACACAGCGCCGCACAGAGCAGATCGGTCAGGTGCTCATAACACCTGCAACAGGTATACTTTACGAAAGTGCAGAATCATTCATCGGTGTTATCGAAGCACATAAAGCAAGCCTCAGGGGAAAGGGTGCAGCCAAGGCAAAAGCCTCACTTGATGAGGATATCGAAAAACTGCGCAACGGCATACGAATTGAATCGCTCGACAGGTATATACCGATTCTGGGCAACGGCGGCTCAACCGTTTTTGAGCACGCTGAGGGTTATATGCTCATCGTTTGCGAAACATCGGCTGTTAAAAACCACGCGCAGGCCTGCGAAAAAATGCTCCAAGAAGACATCAAAGCGATGTTCGAAGAGGGCGTGCTTTCAAAAGGTATGGATAAGTTCGCAATCAGCTTTGATGAACTGACTTCAATATATGAAAAAAAGCACGCGATTTATTTTGACAACCTGCCGCGCGGCAGCTTTGATACACCCGTCAGAGACCTTTTAACCGTTTCGGCACGTCAGCTTCCGCCCTGGACCGGTCAGCTTGCTGACCTTATCGAAGATGTGCGCCCCGCACTTTCCAAAGGATTCCGCACCGTAGTTTTTGCAGGCACCGAAAAGGCGGCAAAATCGCTCACACAGGAGCTTAAGGACGAAGAAATAAACGCACTGTACTTCCCCGTTGAGCCGAAGGAATATCCGGAAGGCATAGTAAGTGTGGTCAGCGGCAGCCTTTCATTCGGCTTTGAGTACAATCAGGTGAAAGCGCTTGCAATCACCTATGGCATACGTCAGGCAAAAATCAGCTCAACAAAAAGGAAAACAAGCAGAAACAAAGCAAACGCCTTCACCAGCCTTGACGACCTTCACAGAGGCGACTACGTAGTTCACGCAACACACGGCATCGGCGTTTTTGACGGCATACACAACGTAAAATGCAACGGCACAACAAACGACTACATTAAAATCAAATATGCCAAAGACGGTGCGCTTTATGTGCCCGTAGCTCAGCTTGATCTTGTCACCAAATACATCGGCCCCGGCAGCGAAACCAAAACCGTTAAGCTCAACAAGCTCGGTGGCGACGAGTGGAACAAAACACGTTCAAGAGTCCGCTCAAGCGTAAAAAATATGGCTTCGGAACTGATAAGCCTTTACTCAAAACGTCTGCACATCAAGGGCCATCAGTTCTCGCCGGATATAGATATGCAGAACGATTTTGAGCGCAGGTTTGAGTTTGACGAAACGGAGGACCAGCTTCGCTGCATTGATGAAATCAAAAGCGATATGGAAAAACCGTACCCGATGGACAGACTTCTGTGCGGTGACGTAGGCTTCGGCAAAACGGAGGTTGCACTGCGCGCGGCTTTCAAATGCGTTGCCGACGGTAAGCAATGTGCAATCCTTGTGCCTACAACCCTGCTTGCAATGCAGCACTACCAAACAATCAAAAAACGCTTTGACGCTTTTCCGATTGATTGCGAGATGCTTTCACGCTTTCGCACACCCAAAGAGCAGGATAAAATCCTCAAAGCCCTTCGCAGAGGCTCACTTGAAATCATCGTCGGCACACACAGACTCATTTCAAAGGATATACAGTTCAAGGATCTCGGCCTTGTAATTATTGACGAGGAGCAGCGATTCGGAGTTGAGCAAAAGGAAAAGCTCAAGGAGTTATACCCTGACGTTGACGTACTCACCCTCTCCGCAACGCCGATTCCCAGAACGCTCAACATGGCAATGTCCGGTATCAGAGATATGTCAACGCTCGAAGAAGCACCCGTAGACAGACATCCCGTACAGACCTACGTTATTGAGTACGATATGGATATCATAACCCAGGCGATTGAGCGTGAAATACGCAGAGGTGGCCAGGTTTACTATCTGCATAACAGAGTTGACGATATCTCGAGCTGTGCCGCCAAACTGCAGGAAGCTTTGCCCGATGCAAAAATCGTAGTAGGCCACGGCAAGATGAATGAAGATGAGCTCAGCAACGTATGGCAGCAGATGATTGAGGGCGAAGCAGACGTGCTCGTATGCACAACGATAATTGAAACGGGTGTTGACGTGCCCAACGCAAACACACTGATAATCGAGGATGCTGACCGTATGGGTCTGGCACAGCTGCACCAGCTCCGAGGCAGAGTAGGCCGAAGCTCACGCAGAGCGAGCGCATACTTCACCTTCAAACTCGGCAAGGAGCTTACCGAAATCGCTACACACAGGCTCGAAGCAATACGTGAATTCACCGAATTCGGCAGCGGCTTCAAAATTGCAATGCGTGACCTTGAACTCAGAGGCGCCGGCAACGTGCTCGGTGCCGAGCAGCACGGCTATATGGAAGCTGTCGGTTACGAAATGTACGTGAAGCTCCTTAACGAAGCAATCCGCGAAGAAAAAGGCGAACCACCGGCAGAGCAGAAAGAACCGGAAAACCAGTGCCTTATCAACCTGCGTATTGATGCCCACATACCGGAAGAATATATTTCCAGCGTACCGCAGAAGCTCGCTATGTACCGCAGAATTGCAGATATCAGAAGTGAGGCAGATGCAGATGACGTACTTGACGAATTCATCGACCGCTTCGGCAATCCGCCCCAGAGTGTTACGGGACTTATCAACGTTTCACTGCTGCGCAACTGCGCCTCAGAGCTCGGAATTGAAGAAATTGCCCAGAATGCAAACACGCTCACTCTCCACCCCAAGCAGCTCAACATGAGCAAGGTTGCCGCACTTATCGCAAAAATGGGCAAACGTGTTTCGATTGTTGCAAAAACCGCAAAGCCGCATATTGCAATCAAAGTTATGCCGGGCGAAGATCCGGTCAATCTGCTGAGAAAAGCAGTTGCAATAATGACTAACGCATAAATTTTTTGAATATTTTACTCATCCGCGGTTATGCTAACATCAACCGCTCAAACGGTGAAAAGGGGTGAGTAAAATGTTGGATAAAGCATCACTTGCACTTGTAATTATCGGTGCACTTAACTGGGGCAGCATCGGACTTTTCAAGTTTGACATCGTCGCGTGGATTTTCGGCGGTCAGGCAGCGATTGCCAGCCGCATTATCTACACGCTTGTTGCTCTCGCAGGTATCTGGTGCATCTCGTTGCTCTTCCGCACACAGTCAGAGGGAGCAACGGTTGTAACAACAGATAACAGCCACACTGTTGACTGACCCGACTTGCAAACGGGGATTGAAAATCCCCATACATAAGGAGTGTTAACTATGCATATTGTACCGAATCCCGGCCGCATAACGTACTACGACGGAAACGTACAGCCTCACGCACAGATAAAAAAAGAAAAAATTGCCGATGCCGCACTCGGTAACGAGGGCTACATAATACGAGCTACACTTAACACCGTAACGCTCAGCGCACAAACAGAGGCAGGCCTTTTTTACGCAGAAAAAACGCTTGAACAGTTAAAGCTCAATTCCTCAATCCCCTGTATGGTTATTGAGGACAAGCCTGCATTCGCCTACCGCGGATTTATGCTCGACAGCGCAAGACATATGCAGACTTTAGACGAAATAAAAAAGCTTATTGATGCCGCTGCCTTGCTTAAACTCAACACTATGCACTGGCACCTGAGCGATGACCAGGGCTACAGAATTGAGAGCAAAAGGTTTCCGCTGCTCAATATGAAAGGTTCGTGGCGTGAGAGTGATGATTTCGGCCCGATGCATACAGGCATACGCTACGGCGGATATTACACACACGAGGAAATAAGCGAAATCGTACGCTACTGCAGTGAGCGGTTCATCGAGGTCGTGCCCGAAATAGACCTGCCCGGCCACACAACGGCAATCATCAGCGCCTACCCTTACATCTCATGCCGCAAAGAACAGATTCCGGTGCAGACAAAGCAGGGAATTTTTGATGACGTGCTTTGTATGGGTGACAGCAGAACGCTTGAATTTGTATGCGCACTGCTGGACGAAGTGATTCCGCTTTTTCCGTGTGAAAGATTCCACATAGGCGGCGACGAAGTTAAACTCAACCGTTGGAAGGAATGCCCGAAATGCAAGGAAAAACTCCGCTCACTCGGCACGGATAACTTTGCCGCACTGCAGGCAGACTTCACCGCTAAACTGATTGCTCACCTGAAAAAGCACGGCAAAAGGGCGACGGTATGGAACGAAAGCCTTGCCGGCGGCAAACTGCCTGAGGGCACAACGGTACAGATGTGGATGGACGGCAAAAAGCACAGCATCAGCCACGCTAACCGCGGCGGTGACGTTATCATAAGTGATTTTTACCACTACTACTGCGATTATCCTTACCATATGACACCGCTTAAAAAGACCTACACCTACGACCCTGTTTTAAATGGCATAAAGCCTGAAGCACAAAGCAACGTAATCGGTGTTGAAGCACCGATCTGGACGGAATACATATGCGATTTTGACAAGCTTTGCTATATGTTTTTTCCGCGCTTTGCGGCTGTTGCAGAGGTCGGCTGGAGCGAAAAAAGCAAACTCAACTGCCGCAGCTTTGAAAGGCGCTACAAAGCAATAACACCTCTGCTTGAAAAACTCGGAATAAAATCTGCACCACCGTCACACTGGAATCCGTCACTGTTACAGAGGCTTTCCGGCACGCTCGGATTTTTCAAGGATAAGATTTCCTTTGAAGCGCTGACAAATTCAATCAGCTCACAAAAAAACTGAATATATCACCTCGCAGCGGCAAAACTAACGTTGCGGAGGTGATAATAATGACATGTAATAACGAAAACAAGTGCATCCGTTGCAGCGTTTCACAGTGCAAATACCATTGCACAAGCTCCGACTACTGCACACTCGACACAGTTTCAATCGGCACACACGAGGCTAACCCCACAATGCCCGAATGTGTTGACTGCAACTCTTTTGTTAAGAAATAAAAAACGTGGTAAAAAAGCCAACACAGAGTTTTCTGTGTTGGCTTTTCTCACATTTTATCAGTTCTTGCTGATTACCTTTTTCTGCCACGATTTTTTGCCGCACTTCGGGCATTTCATATATCTTGTTCTGCCCATATGCATAGCAAAATTTACCGCCTTATAGGTAGGCACGTATTTGTGAGAGCAATGCTTACACTCGTAATAACCTGCCACCTGCTCTATTTTAAGCGCAAAAGCAAAGCCGATTATCGCAGGAATAAAGCCTGCAATAACAATAGCCACTCTCTTCCACTCCTCAATATCAAGAAGCGAACCGATAATACTCGGCACAAGCAACACAGCAACAGACAAACCGCCTATAACCCATTCCAGAGCAAGAAGAATTTTGTCATTATGCTCCTTCTGTTTTACCATTTCAAGCAGTATTTTTTCCGATTCCTTGCTGTAATTATCCACTGCAACTACCTCCCCACATAATAAATCGTTCACGCTGATTTTCAAAATGCTGCAAAGCTCAAGCATAATCGACGAATCGGGCATCGCTCTACCGGTTTCCCATTTTGACACCGCTCTGTCAGTAATGTTCAGTTTTTCAGCCAGCTGCATTTGTGTCAGGTTCTGATTTTTTCTGCACTCGGCAATGAATCTTCCGATTTTGAGCTGATCCATAATCGACCCCCTTACGGTTTCATTATAAGTTATTTCAAAGATAAAATACACATACCGTTGGTTGAATGGGAAGAAATCAACCAACGGTAAGCAAATTTTTATTTACCTGCAAAACGTTTGCCCAGGTCAGATGCAAGATATTCATCAGTTGTGCCGAAAAACTCAACACCCCTTCCGATGTGAAGAATTTTATCGGAATATTTTACGGCACCTGCAATATCGTGAGAAACTATTATAACCGCAACTTTGCGGTTACGGTTAAGCTTTGCAATTGATTCGTAAAGCTCCGCCGAAACAATCGGATCAAGGCCCGTTACAGGCTCATCGAGAAGGAGAAGCTTTTCCGTAGCGCAAAGCGCACGGGCAAGCAGCACACGTTGCTGCTGTCCACCCGACAAATCACAATAAGGTTTATGGTGGATATGCTCTATTCCAAGCTCGTGAATAGCATCGTGAGCACGCTGCCTGTCTGAGCGAGATCGCATACCCAAAAGGCGCGCACCGCCTGTACAGCCTGAAAGCACAACCTCGTGGACACAGGCAGGAAAATCGCGCTGTACAGCCGTTTGCTGAGGCAGGTAGCCGATCTCCTTGCGTGTCATACCGCCGCCGAAATCAATGCGACCGCCCTTATGCGGGAGCAGACCTGCAATGCCCTTGAGCAAGGTTGTTTTGCCCGAGCCGTTTTCGCCGACAATGCTCAGCCACTCACCCTCATCAAGCGAAAAGCTGACATCGCAAAGCACATCTTCGCGCTCATAGCTCATTGTTAAGTTTTTTACTTCAATAATTTTTCCCATCATTCAATACCAAATGCAATTTTGAGGTTAGTAAGGTTTCTCTCCATAAGCGACAAATAAGTTTCGCCAGCGTTAAAATCATCCGCCGAAAGATTGTGGCAAGAGTGGAGCTCAAGCACTTTAACACCCGTCTGCTCTGCAACCGTATTTGCAACTTTGCGGTTTGACAGCTCTGCACAGAAAACGGCAGGAATATTTTTGTTCTTTACTTCGTTGACAATTTTCACAATTACAGCAGGGCTCGGCTCGGTATTCGACGTGCAGGAATCGAAGGCGGCAATGTAATCAAGTCCGTATTCCTCGCAGAAATAAAGCATCGCAAAACGGTCGCACATAACAACGGTTTTGTGCTCTGCAGAGTTTACCGCAGCTCTTAATTTGCCGTCAAGAGTCTCCAGCTTTGTAATATATATCTGTTCGTTTGTTTTGTAAAAAGATTTGTTCCCGGGGTCAATTTCGCAAAGCTTTGTGCTGATCAGACGTACTATCTCCATCGCATTTACAGGAGAAGTCCATATATGCGGGTCAGCCGAATGGTCGTGTGACTCTTCAACATGAGACGAGTAATTATTATTATGCTCGGCAAGCAGACCCGGCTCCGGCAGACTGAGTACTCTTACGCTCTCACCAAGTGAGCTGACTATGTTGCCTGCCCAGGCTTCCATCGTTTCGCCCGTATAGATAAACAGGTCGCACTTATTGATTTTTACCATATCGGTCGGGCTGGGATCGTAGCTATGGCTGTCCGTGCCGGGAGTGAGCAGCAGAGTTATCTCAGCCTTATCCCCTGCTATTTCACGCACAAAATCATACTGCGGAAACAGTGTACAGACAACGCTTATTTTGCTATTTTCGTTTGTATCCGTATCGCCCTGACCGCAGGCAGCAAAACAGAAAAGCAACACCGCACACAGAAAAAGCGACAAATATTTTATGACTTTGCGCATTTTTCACACACTCCGCAAATAGTTATTTTTTGTGTATCGACAACAAATCCGTGGTGTTCGAGTACGTGGCTGCCCATTTCATCAAGAAAATCGCACTCAACATGGAGCAGATCACCACACCTGAGGCACTTGAGATGGTAGTGGTTTTTGCACTCATCACCGCCTGCATACTGGTAACAGCTCACCCTTGCATCATCCGCAACAAATCGACGCACAAACCCATCATCCACAAGCCTTTCAAGCCTGCGGTAAAGTGTTGCCTTACCGAGCTTCTCGCCGCCGGCAGTAAGCTCCTGCTCAATCTGAGCCGCTGTGAAATGGCGGTGCTTATTATCGTTAAAAAATCGCAACAGCATTTCACGCTGTTTTGTGTTATACTCCGACATTACGTTAGCTCCAAAAAAATAATCCGCAATCTGAAACTGAAACTCAATTTCAAATTACGGATTGAATTATATATACTTTTGTGCGGTTTGTCAAGCAAAAGCTTCAATTTCGCGGCAGAAGCGAGCAACGGGGAAACCGACAACATTGAAGTAATCGCCCTCAATACCCTTGACGAGCACGCATCCCTTGCCCTGGATGCCATACGCACCTGCCTTGTCATTGCAATCACCGCTTGCAACGTAGCTGTCAATCAGTTTATCTTCAAGCGGCCAGAAACTGACTTTGGTGCACTCAAAAAAGCTGTGCACTTTATCGCCCTTTATCAGACTGACACCGGTATACACCTCGTGAGTTCTGCCGGAAAGGCTGCGCAGCATCTCTTTTGCCTCACCGTCGCTGTGCGGCTTGCCGAGCACCTTGCCGTCAAGCACAACCACGGTATCAGCACCGATTACAGTGCTCTGCCTATGCCCTGCGGCAACAACAAAAGCTTTCTGATAAGCCAGCGACATAACGAGCTGCGACGGCGCAAGTGAAGCATCAAGCACCTCATCCACGTCAGCCGTGATCACGTCAAAACTAAAACCCGCCAGCGAAAGCAACTCCTTTCGCCTGGGTGAAGCTGAAGCTAAAATCAGATTACTCAATTAACTTCCCCCTGGAACAGAAGGTCAGAATAGATAGCAAAATGGTCAGAGGCAAAGATACCGTCAACAACATCGTACTTTGTTACCTCAAAGCCTGAGTTGAAGAAGATATAATCGATGCGCTCATAATCGTCACGGCCCTTTTCATAGCCGTTGTAGGTGCCCGAATCATCAGTAATCGGAGCAGCATAGCGACTATCCGTATATCCACTCTGCGTCAGTGTTGTGATTGCCGGATCTTCTTCGGTAGCATTGAAGTCGCCCGTGATAACAACGGGAATATCAAAGCTGTCCGCCTTCTCTTTTACAAGTTTAACCTGGTTAACACGAGCAAGTGAGCTTACGTGGTCGAGGTGAGTGTTGAGCACCGCGAACTGCTTGCCATCCGCCTTACACTCAAAAACAGCCCACGTACAAATACGGTTACATGCCGAATCCCAATCGAGCGAAGGCACGTCGGGAGTAGTTGAAAGCCAGAAAGTACCGCTGTCAATTACACTATATTTATCAAGGCGGTAGAAGATTGCCGAATGCTCACCTTCGTTTTTGCCGTCATCTCTGCCAACACCTATGTAGCCGTATATACCTGCGTACTCAGTTGTGAGTATATGCATCCAATCGGGTGTACCCTCTTGAGTGCCGATTATATCGGGATGTGCATCAGCGATAACGTCTGTCAAATCCTGAAGGCGCTTAAGAGGCTCTTTGAAACGAAGATTGAAAGACATAATTCTCAGCCCTGCTTCGCCAACAGGCTCCTTGCTGAATCTGAGCTTTGCAACAACGGGATAATGGTCGGAGGAATACTGACCGTCCACCTTATCACCAAGCACCTTATAACTGTCTACCTTCGTATAACCGTAGGTTGTGAAAATAAAGTCTATAGGAGATGCACCCTTCTTGGTAACGTTATTTATACCGAAATTATGGTAAGTGCCCATAGACATTGTATCGTCAGCGGCATACTTGGTATCCATAAATCCGTTTGCAACCATTGTGTTATAGGGTGCAGTACCCTCGTCCGTATTGAAATCGCCCGTTACAACAACAGGAATATTGAGTGCGGCAGTTTTTTCCGCTATAAGCTTTGCACTGTTTGCACGTGACTCGGCGCCGAGATGATCCATATGTGCATTGAAGTGGGCATACTGCTCACCGCTCACCTTATCCTCAAGAATTGCCCAGGTGCAGATGCGCTTATACATAGCATCCCAGCCTTTTGAGGGCACGTCAGGTGTTTCGGAAAGCCAGAAGGTGCCGTTGTCAACAAGAGTGTATTTATCCTTAAGGTAGAATACGGGTGAAAACTCGCCACCCTCAGCGCCGTCATCCCTGCCGACGCCTACCCAGGCGTACTCAGGCATAGCTTCACTGATACGGTCAACCCATGCCTTATCTGCCTCCTGAAGGCCGAACGAATCGGGCATTTCACCGCGGATTGTTTTAACAACAAGGGGGGCTCTGTTTTTCGGTGACTGCTTGCCTGCACCTGCAATATAAACGTTGAAGCTCATAACGGTAACTTCCATTACGTCGCCCACAGGCTCTTCAATATTGTAAGCCGGCAAGGGAGTTGCGATAGAAATACCGAGAATTAACGAAATAAGCCACCTGAAAAAACCGTAAAACATTTTAACCCAGAATGATAATTCGTACAAAGAAATTCTCCTCTCTCAAAAACAGCCCACCCTTTCGGGTGAGCTGTTTTTTTGTTTTATGCCTTATCGCTTATACAGTGTATGAAGAGATCGGGCTGTAGGAGGTGATTATATCACCGTCTGCGTTCATGTAAATGACATATGCTCTTGCATAAACGGTTGTACCTGCAGTTGCTGCAACAGCACCTGTATAGAAACCGTTAGCTGCAGTGCTCTTTGACACGCCCTTGCCAACACCTGCTGCATCGAGGATGAATGCCTGTGCATCATTGCCGACAGAAGCTGTCTTTGTTACGATAACGCCGGTCTGGATAAGATCATAATCGGCAGGAATCGAACGTTCTGCATAGAAGTTAACCTTCTTTGAGCTTGAGTCATACTTGATTGTTGAAATTCTGGCAACAGGAGCGGGAGTAACAGCTGAAGCATCACCGTAAACGGGTGTAAGCTCAGTATCTTTAATAGCGTGGAAGCTATAAGTTCTGTTATATGAAGCGATATCGCCTGTTTCGGCATCAAACCAGTAGAGGAAGCTTGCACCTGCGTCATCTGCAGCAGAAGCGCTTACGGTAACAACAGCTCTCTCGTTATCAACAGACTCATATACGCCTGCGCCTGTTGTTGTCCAGTTACCCTCAGTGAGGGTAACTGTGTTTTTAACAACAAGTGAGTAAACGGGTCTTACGACTATCATCATTTCATCGCTTGCAAGGATCTCTTCCTTGGTCATGCTCCAGCTCTTGAAGACATGGTCAGGAAGTGAAGGAGCAGCGGGAACCATATAATCCTCGCCTTCAGCAAGCTCAAAGTTTTCGACAACGTTTTCAGCGTTATTTACATAAACTACAAGTCTCTTATCGTTTGTGAAGCATTCGTTAGTAGTGAACTGAGTTGTAAGATCCATATTTGTAACAGCTGTGAATTCATAAGTCGTTGCTGCACTGATGATTCTGTTGGAGCTGTTATTGATCCAGTAGTAGAAGTCAGAGCCTTCCTCAGTCTGAGTAGCCTCAAGAGTAACAACTGAACCATAGGGAACAGTCTTCTGAGACATAACAGGAACGTTGGAGTAGTTGCCTTCGTTGTAACCGAATCTGATCTTACCTATACCGGAAACCATAAGCTTGACTGTGATGCTCTTTGTTGTAGCTGTGAAGCTGAAGTCAACACCGAATGTCTCCCAGTCGCCGTTTACCTTTGCGGTTGCGATATAGTTGTGTTCACCCTCTGTGAACTTATACTTAACTGTCCATGTCTTTGTGCCGTCGCCGTTGTCTTTAACGGTTGCATTATCAACAGTCCAGATTTCCTCTGTGCCTGTGCCAACATTGTAAAGCTTAACAGCTTCGACCTCAGACTTGGTTGTGATATTGAGCGGTACGTTCTTCTTGTCTGCAAAGACGTTACCGTCGGGACCTGCCTTAATGATTGATGAAGGTTCAACGTAGTTGAGGATAATTCTCTCGTTGCTGTTGAACGTAAACTCAATGATATCAAGATCTTCACCTGTGTTGACGTCGATATTAGTATCATCAGCTGCATACTTAACAACGTTATCGAATGTTTCAACTACCGTAACAACGATATCACCGTTCTCATCAGCGTATACCGGTACAGAACCGACATTGCCTGCCTTATCTGTAACAGCAACCGTAAAGAGCTTGCCTGCGCTTGCAGCGCCTGCCTTGATTGTGAAGGTGTTATCCTGCGATACGTATGTGAAATCCTTAACGTGGAGGTTAGCAAACAGATAATCAATGTAGAGCGAGCTACCCTGAGTACCCATATACTCGAACAGGTCAACCTTTGCTACGCCTGAACCGCCGGGCTCTGTAACTGCAACAGCACCTGTGCCCTCTGCTGTGAGTTCAGGAGCGAGCTGATCGTAATTCTTAACCTCGATGATTCTGTTACATACGTTACCAAAACGGTCTGCAACGTGAGCAAACAGGAGTGTGCCGTTGTCGATGAATGCGAGATGCTGATTGTAGTTCTCACCTGCACCGAACGGAATATACTTGGTTGATGCCGAATTCTGGCTTTCTGCATCGAATGCAGTGATGTAATCAACATTTGAGTTGAGTGCTCTTATGAAAGCTTCCTTTGCAGCGTCTGCACCCTGCTCAAAGTAAATCTTTGCTATATCGTAATCCAGACCCTTTGTCGCAGTGGGATCGAGCTTGTAGATAAAGCTGCCGAAGTTATTCTCACCGAATGTGGGATCAACATAAACAGCACCTTCGTTGAGATCCTTATTGATATCGCTGAATTCCCAATTTTTAACAGAACCGTTGAACTTTCTGAGCAGGCCGTATCTTGAGTTCCACTCATCAGCAGCAAGGCCGTCGTTCTCAGCATATGTAAGAATTGCGGAACCGTTAACTGAACCGTCAGCTGCAAATCCATCGTCGGAACCGTCAGCAGGCATAGAATTCATATAGTAAACGAATACTGTAATCTTGCCTTTTGACGTTGTTTCGATAAGCTCGGGGTTGTTTGCATAGTTGAAGCTCTCAACACCGTTTGCTTTTTCGGTAATCTCGTTTGTTGCAGCATCCTTGGTAACAGCAGAGTCTGTTGCACCGATTGTGTAAGCTGCTGCCTGCTGTGTACCGTCTGCGTCACTGAACTGGGGATTGAGGATGATATATGCAGATGAATCTGCATCGTATGTGCCCTCTGCATTTTTTGCTGTCTGAGCAGAAACAGTTGTTGCACCCGTAAGCTTTGTAGAAACAGAGCTGAGGGGTCTACCTGTTGTTGCATCGAGAACAGGAGTGATGACGTTTGCGGATACACCGTTCATAGCCTGTGCGGAAACCGAAAGCTTCTCAGGCTTGGAGGCTGTAACCGTTCTTGCAGAACCGTCACCGTTGAGAACGCTTGTTGTATCCTTAAGAGAAACAACAATGTGCGGGTTGAGCTGGTTGGTGTATACGTAGAGTGTATAGCCGCCAAGACCGGGCTCCATATAGGACGCTGTTACCATCTGGGAGGCAGAATGAATTGTATTGCTGAGCTCTGTTGCATGTTCTGCATAGAACTTGCTCAGATCAGTCTGTGTATTGTGAATAGTTACAATGGGAGCAAAAGTATCTACATAAAGCACGAGTGCTCTTATTGCAACCTCAAGTCTTTCCTTAGCCTGACCAACCTGATACTCGTTGATAACTGTAGCATTCTTATAGTTTTCAGCGTTCTTGCGAGCCTCAACGAACTCGTTCCAGATGTTATTTCCGCCGGTATCTACCGCCTCGTGATCGTAAATATCCTCATTAAGCATAATACCGTCAGCAGCATCAATCTGTTTTATGAGATCAACTGTATAGGCCTTATCAAGCTCAAGAGCATTGATAAGCGTTACAAGTTCTCTGTAGATACCGTCAATCATATCCTGCTGTGTTGCGGGTGTATCGTAAAGAGAGCCGCAAACCGTTGAATCGATTTCAGGATTGAATACAATATTGAAGCCCATTGCAACATAGTCATATGCTTGTGCGGAAACTTTATCACTGACGATATCTTTGTTTTCAAGGAATTGAATGATAGGTAAGATAGAATCATCTGTATAATTTGTGTAATCATAGAAACCGCTTGCATGATATTTATCTGTTGCCAGCTTCATTAATGGGTCATCTATGTATACAGCTGCATTACCACCCTTACCGAGTGTAAAGTGTGTATCAAAGAACTGTTTGCCTATGCCCTTATCGTTAATATCGTATGAGCCGAGTGCATTTTCATTACCCGGGCTATTGAAGAGGAATGCCGCTACAAGAGATGTGATGAGGCTGAGATCTGCCTTGCCGAGGCCGAGGCCCTTAAGCGCTGTGAGAATCTCTGACTTGACGCTGTTTTCATCGGCAAGAACGAGAGCATCTGCTTGATCTATTGTTACAACACCATCACTAATCTTTTCACGAAGCAGATCACGGATAGCGTATACTGCATCTGCTCCGCTCTTTCCGTTCTTAGCATCATAATAGCTATCGGGAAGCTGCTGTGAGTAGCAGCCGATAACATAATTTCCTTCTTCATCATAAACAGGTGTGTAAGATGTAAGGTCATCCATAAGTGAGAGGTTATACAGATAACCACCCAACTTATTGCCTTCATCATCTTTATGTTCTACAAGTTCACCGTCACCGTCTTCAATAATGATACCGGTAATATCATCATCCTCATAGAGCGGAACCAGACCGAGAGCATCGTAGATGAGGCCTGCAACATATCTGTACGCATCTGTTGCGGGAAGAAGTTCGAGCAAGCAGAGCTTTTCATACAGATCTGCTGCTGCACCGTCAACATCAGACTGGTCTTGCTGGATAGCGTTGATGTATGCATTTCTGTTTTCAGCGTTCCAGCATACACCGTACTCTGTGGGTTCGTTTTCAATTTGCTCTCTGACGGGAATTGCAACAGGACCGCCACCGAAGGTATAGCCTGCATAATCGATATATGCTGCTGAATCATCCTTCTGCTGCATAACAGCTTCATATGTTGCGTTTGTGAACCAACCGCCATATTCACTGCCTGTTACTCTATTTTCGGGATCTGATGCAAGATAGTATCTTGTTCCGTCCTGGTTGAGATCAGTACCGTAACCCTCGTTGTACCATTCACCGTCTCTATTGACACCAGCATCCATTGTGTAGTGGAAGAGCACACCGTCTCCGTTTATGTCTACAGGACCGTTTGTATCTGCAAGGAAGTAAACGTCTGTATCATCATAGACAACTGCTGTATTTACGAGCCAATCAAGTGCTACTGTATCGTGCCCATTGACAGCGCCGTGAACATCACCGTAAATGTAAGAGTAGCCGTTTACGAATGAAAGGATGCCGCTGTTGACATATACTTCTTCGTAACTTGTCTCGCCTGTCTCCTCATCATAACCTATGGGTCGCTGGAATGTAAGCTGTTCAACCGCTGTGTTTTCTGTGAGCTCGATACCTACAGAACTGTCAAGCTGGCTGATCATCGGCCAGTTATCAACATTACCGAATTCACCGAAGTTACCGTCTTCACCTGTACCGTCAAGTACTTCCTTTACACCGCTGAGTGCTTCCGGAGTGAACATCGGTACACTCTTTGTGTAGAGCGGTTTTGTTGCAGCGAATCTGTAATCAACTGCAACGACGATCTCGGTTGAGAGATAATCGTACATACCCTGTCTCATATCAAGACCGAAGCCTGCGTACTGAGCGGGAGTTGTTGTAAGGTACTCATAAAGCTCGGTTGCGATTGTATTAACAGCATCCATAGCTGTATCATAACGATCGCCGCTGGCATTATCCAGGTAAACGTCGCCGGCCTCCATACCGGAGCCGATGATTGTGTAAAGAGCGTTGAGCTTGCTCTGGATAAAGATACGCTGCTCGTCACGGACACGCTGTTCATATGCATTAACGTTTGTGCCCTGAGCAACTGCCTGGTAATCGGGAACATATGTGCCGATACCGTCGCTGGAGGAGAATCCGTTGAATGTGTAAGTACCTGCGATAAAGCTGTCAACAAGGTTTCTTACACCTTCTGTGAACTCATTGTTCTCATCTGTATCAAATCTCTTTGTTTCGAGAGAATTGTATATATCATTGATTTCCTGCAGCTTCTCAAGCATCTCTGCCTGCTTTGTGATATCAAGCTGTGACTTAAGGTAGTTGGCATTGAATGTAGCCCAAAGTGAGAGGATGTGAGAAACGTCACCGTAAGCGGAAACACTCTTTTCACCTATAGTGGGCGCTGTAAGAACACGTGTACCGTCTTCAAGAATCTGAACTTCACTGTTTGTGAATGTAAATACAGTAAAGGTTTGAGATTCAAGTTTACCGATCTTATTACCAACATTATCAATCTGTGTCCATACGCTTTCTTCAACACCGTTCCATTTAAGCTCATTTCTTGTGGTATAAATGCCTGTTGTATACGCATTGATCTTATCCTGATCATTAGCTGTAAGATCTCTGGGAACAATGTTCGTGTTAAGAGCATTTGAATAATTGGTGTAGTAAGGTGTCCATGTTTCTGATGTGAAATACTTGGCACCGTTTGTGTTACCGTATTGGGGATCGAGTGTGTAAGTACCGTCGCCGTTGTCAAGCCATATCATATCGATAATTGCCTGAGCACCTTCAGATTCACTTGTAAATGCGGTACCAAGCTCTTTATCGAGGTATGTATAGTCAGCGGGCTTATACTTAAGACCCTCATCTTCCGCTGTATTGTTGAGCGTGCCGTAGAACGTGCCATCCTCAGCAAGAAGGGGGATTTTGTTATCGATATCGGTGTTTTCGAGGATATCGAATACCCACTGGTCAATCTGTGCCTGAGTTGTTGTATCTGTAACAACTGCTGCTGCAAGAGCGTTAACAAGATCCGTAACAGATTCATCAGTAAAGACAGGTGCCGAAATTATTTCGCCTTCGCCTGTAACAACCTCAAACTGCTTAACTGTTACGCCATCTGCCTCATAGAGTTCGTCCTTAGCATAAGCGATAGCATCGTTAAGAGCATCAACAAACTGGCCGCCTTCAACAAGGAGATATCTGTTGTCGCGGTCTGCACCGTTGTAATCCTTCGTGCCGGACGCATTGGCGAGACCTACTGCTGCCCAGATTTCGTCAGCGAGTGAACCGTCAACAATTACGCCTGCACCGTTGTTATAACCTGTAACTGCCGGTTTTGTATCCCAGAGTGTTACCTTTGTGGAGTTTACTGTTGTAACGAGGTTTGTAGCCGCAGTAACCGATGCGGGTGAGAATTTGGAAATACCCTGTACCTTAGCTCTGCCGTTAAGCTGAATCGGGTCGTAAGCAGGCTGTGAAGCCTGTGAAAGCTTAACCATAGCAGCCTGAGCTGCACTCGTAACCTGCTTGGGTGTGAGAGCAAGTGCGTTAAGCTCGTTATAAAGGTTTGTAACGAAGCCATTATACTGTGCCTGAGCTGACTTTGCCGTGGGGCTCATAGAGTCAGCAAATGCCTTCATTGTGAAAATATTATTGATGGACTGAGTACCACCCTCAGCATAAATACCATCGGGGTTGAAGCCGTCATAAACAGCATTGAAGTAAGCTGTCATATTACCGGACTCAGAGATTGTAGCTACATCACCTGCGTTTTCATTGAGGTGAGCGAAGATAGCGTTCCAACCGTCAAGGTAAACGGGAACCTCTTTAAGCTCATCAATAGCCTTCTTGCAAGCGTTTACTTTTTCAACGTATTCCAGATACTTAGGACCGAGGTCTTCATTTGCAAGAGCTGCAATCTTAGCTGCCAGATCCTTTACAGCAGCGATAGCTTCATCACCGTAGATAGACCTCTGAACAATTTCAAGTTCACCGTTAGCGTTGAGGATAACAACGTCAACCTTTGCATTTTCCTTTTCACTGATCAATCCGTTAAGTTCTGTGATGATACCGTTGTAGCCTGTACCCGGTACGCCTTCGATTGTGCCGTCGAAATCGCTAACCTTCTTAAAGGTGAGCTTATAGTAAGCAACAACGAGATCGTAAGTAGCCTTATTTACAGAGCCTGTAAGATCGGAACCGTCCACAGCAATAGGCTTACCGTATGTCGGTGATGCGGGATCAAGGTCAATGTTGAACTTAGCGCCCTGATTAAGAACGGTGTACTGACCAAGCACGGGCTGGCTGGCTGTGCCGTAATAGGTGCCGGTGAAAACTTTGTAGCCGTCGAAGGCCGTTGCGCCCTGAGTTGCACCGGGTTCGCCGAAGAAGCTGACTGCGTTGTTTCTTGCTGTAACGTACTCTTCCCAGCTTTCCTCTGTGTACCAGCTTGAACCGTCGAATTCCTCACCGAGGAACCAACCGCCGGTGGGCTTTGCGTTCTCTGTGCCGTACTTATCGTAAGGCGGAATCCAATCTTTGTTAAGGAGTATTTCAAGGTAATAAGTATTAGCCTTGTTAACATATGCCGGATTAGCACGATCATTATAAAGTTTTGTGAAATCATTTACAGCAGTGAGATACTGTTCAAGATAACCAGCAAGTGTCTTATCTTTACCTTCAGCATCTTTATCTGCAAATGAGTTGACAACTGTTATTTTGCCGATGAGATTATCTATATAGTCGTCGTTATAATAGTTATGCTTAACAAAGAGCGGGCCCTGGGTTGCGCCGTTCTGTGTAGCATCGGCATATGTTTTGGGTGTTACAACGTTATCTTCGTTACCTCTGAGACCGAATACGTCAACCTGTACGCCCTGAATTTCTGCGCGTTTTGCATTCAGGTCTGCGAGGATGGAATCAAACGTCTTAATGTTACCCTCACTATCTTTAACCATAAACTCTGTTATAAGTTTATGCTGGAGCTCTTCTCTCTTCTGATAGATAACACCGGTAGCATAGTTGATAGCATCCTGGTTTTCCTTAAGGGTTGCACCGTCGATAATGTTGGGCAGTATCTCCTTTGAAGCCTGGTACTCGCTCCATGAGGCAGCTTCGTACCATACTGCACCGCCTGTAATCGGGTTGCCCTGTGCATCGCAAGGAACGTAACCGTTGTTTGCGAGCAGAGCCATAGCAGCATTATAGCTTCCGCCTCCCAACTCGTAAGGTGCGAAAACCTCGTCCTTCTGATAGTTGTACTGTCCAAGATCGTATGATGAGGGAACGAGCTTGTCATAGTAATAGTCAACAGTAGCGATGTCAGTAAGAATCTCAGCCTCTACAAAGAGGGCAAGAACCCACTTGGAGCTTTCATTTGTTGACTTATAGGTGCTTGTTTCGTTGAGGATGTGCTCCTTATAAGCATCACTGAAGCCATAGCTTGCGCCGCCCCATGAAGCATCAGTCCAGGGGTTGATAGGCTTTAAGGGGCTGCGGTCACCTTTGAGCACCCAGATTTCGTTAGCATCCGGCTGACCGTCTCCGTCGATATCGCCGTTGTTGCCGTTATTATAGGTTACTTTTACCTTATTATCTGTAACAACGAAACCTGCATCTTTAATATCAGCTGTAAGCGAATTGTAGCTTGTTCTGAATACAGGTGTGTAAACATAGTTTGCGCCACGGTCCTGCTTGTTGTAATCAGCATAGTAGGTTATGCCGCCCTCGGTGTATGAACCGTCAGCAGAGTAATACTCACCTGCACGTCTGAATTCAAGTGCCTCGTATGCATCACGGGCTGTGTTGTAGAGACAAACTGTAGTGTCCGGAACATCGGGTAATGCTACGTTCTTATAAGTGAATGTCTGCGGATAGAGCCTGGGCAGTGAGCCGATAACCGCAGTCTCACTGGGCTTTTTGAGGGTTGGGTCAATGTTGAGTGAATTCTTGAAAGCAATATATGTAGTATAGGTGTATACACCGCTTGCAAGAGCCTTCTCATTTGCGTAGTTCTTTGCAGTGCCGTCGTTGTTGTAGCCTGCATATTCGTCACGCATAAAGAGAATGGTATCGTCTGTTTCATTATAATAATTTGCATACTTATTAAAAGCAGTATAATCTGCCGGAGCAAGACGGAGTCTTTCCCAAGCCTCCTGAAGATCAGTAGCATAATCGTCGATATACTTCTGGAAGCGAACGTCAAGGTGAGAATCGTGAAGGTTGCCTGCAGAGTCGCTTGCAGCAATACCGTTTGAGTCTACTTCACCGTAAACAGTAGTTCTGTTTTTGATTACGTTGATAAGGTCTGTTGCGTTGTTAACGAACATATCCCTTGCGTATCTCTGTCCCTGATAACGCTGGTCATCAAACTGTGAAATAGCAAACGTAATCGCATCGAAATCGGGGATGCTTTCGTTTTCAACTGCATCGCCCGCGATATCCTTAAGTGTGCTTACAAGCTGTGAGTAGTCAGCATCCTTGTAAACAGGGTTCTGCCAGAGGTTGATAAGTAGCGACGTATCAAAGTCGGTAGTTTCCCAAAGGTTACCGCACTTTGTGTAAGCCTTCATTATCTCGCCACGCCACTGTGACCACCATTCGGGGTCCATCTCGTCCTCATTAAAGAGTGCGGAGGGCTCAACAAGCTCCTGACCTGTAGCCCATTTGATTGCCTGGTGAGCCTGGCTTCTGTCAACTCGGTTGATTACAAAGCCAAAACCCATAAGCGCATTATTGTATTCATTACTATCTTTCTTTTCGGCATGAATAATAAGTCTGGAATATGTAGCTGAATTTGTAAATCCTGACAGAGACTTGTTAGTATTTAGATATGTTTCATATACCGCATTGTCTCCAAGAGAGATAGTGCCGTCAGATGCCCACGAGCTATTACTACCTGTTGCCGATTGAGTAAACATACCGGACGAAGAAACATTCGGCGATTTACTTACATAGTCACCGCTGTAGTTAACACCGGAATAAGCATTAGCATCCCAATATTTATAGATTGTCGGTGTATCTGATTCACCGGCATTATGGGTTGTAATCGAAAGCTTAAACCTTGGGGCTACACTTGCACCTGTAGCCTGCGGATCAAAATAAAGATGGGCAACAACATATTCATCTGAATTATTACCACCGGTATTAATTGTACTGTCGGTCGAATAATTATATAGACCGTTAAAGTACGGTTGTCCGGAATTAAACTTAACGTGACCTCTTCTGTTGTAGAACAAAACTCTACCAGCAGCTGTATAACCGGATCCGTTACCATCACCTTTCCATTCGTTAGTTCCTACAGCCCAGTTAACAGCACTACCACTATGTCTTGTATAATCGTTGGTTGAGCCGTTTACAACGGTTGTGTGGAAGGATGTACCCTGAACACCGCCGTAAAGAGCCATAATGCCCGATACGCCTCTTGAACTAAAAATATTGCTATCCATGCTCAAAGTAACTCTTGCACTGACTCTCGTGTCTCTAGAAAGAACGGATCTGCTTCGTCTGGTTTGGTTAATCCATACACCTTCCGTATTCGGAACACCCTTTACATAGGATGCGGCATACTGAGTGTATGTATCGTTCTTGCCGTCCTTGTTAAGGTCCTGCGGAAGAGTATATGAAAGTTTATAATAAATGCTGCCGCCTGCTGATACAGTGCCGTCGGAAACAGTATACTCATAATGCGTGCTGTTGCCGTTGCCCGAAGCGGGTGAAAGCGTAACAGCAGAGTTAACGTTATCGTTGCCTGCGTTAACAACTACACAGCTTACGTTTGTTGCGCCCGAGGGAACGTCAAACTTGATAACACGGTCTGTGTAGGGAGCAGCAGTCTGGATTTTTGAGTCGCTGCTTACATAAATGATAGGCGGAATATCAATTGATTCAAACTGGCTTGTGCCCTTAAGGAGGTTGCTCTCGTCGGGCTTACCCTTGTTGGAGTTAAGCAGGGCTGCAATAGCGCTATTAAGGGCTGTATTGAAGTTGTCAACATCTGTCTGCGTTGTCTGATTCTGTACGTAGCAGGTAAGAGCATTCTGGTAAGCAGACATATAAGCGTCCCACATCTGCTGTGTAGCATTGGGGTAATCGCTCTGTTTACGGGGGTTCATGAGTTCAGCCATTGTGAGCTCACGGAGCGCGCCCTTATCGTAGGTGTGGAAGTTGAGGTAGTACGGAGCTACCGCATAGAGAAGGATTCGGTAACCGCCGTCGGAGCTACCCTTATTACGCACACCTGTGAACATTGTCATATCCTTGCCGTTGAGGGCAAGAACTGCATCCTTGCTGTCAACAACAAGGGGATAACCCTTGTACTGACCTGCCATATTACCGAGCTTATTGTCGGGCAGGTAGTTGCCGTTGACGTGTGTTGTGCCGAGGCCGTAAAGGCTCTCCTCGTGAGCAAACGTCTCATAGAAGAAGATTTTTGCTTCGTCGATTGTACCGCCGCTACCGGTTGAGTTGTTTTCTGCGGTAACAGCTGCATTGTAGCTGCTGTATCTGACGTTTCTGTCCCAGTCGATGGTTGCGCCGGAGGGATTAAAGTCCTGATCGCCGGGATAGAAGCCGATACCGGCAATGGTCTCTGAAAAGCCACGGTCAAGGTCCTTCTGAATCCAGAAATCGATGCTGACGCCTGTGTCAAGTCTGGTATCAGTTGCGGAAACCTTCGGCATTGCTGAAGCGTCAAGGTAGATATCTGTTCTGGGAGGAGCGTAGATTGCACGCTGTGAAACCAAACCCTCCGTAACTTCTCTACGGCTGGGGCTGAAGCGGAACATGCTGAAGCGTGTGTCGCCCGCCTTGTTGTACCATGACTGGTCAACGTCGGCAATCATAAGAGAGTAGTTAAAGTAGGTGTTGGAGTTGAACTCACCGCTGTTCTGCGATGTTTCACGCGATACGCTGTATGCACCGGGGCCGGAAAGCGTAGCAATATAAGCAAGGTCAACATAGTGCTTGGAGTTGTTGCTTTCACGGAAGCCGCGGAACCAATCGTTGTAACCTGCGGGCTGCTTGATATTCTCAACAACTGTGCTGTTACGGATTTCGTACTGAACACCGTTGTATTTATATCTTACGCTGTAGTTGATGTACTCGCCTGCAGTAAGCACGCTCTCGCCCTTGATGGCGTACTTATAGAGCACGCCCTCGCTTGTTGTTTCGGTGCCGAGGTTTGTGAGCGTTGCCTGAGCGTTACCGATTGTTCTGTGAGCGCTGAACACGATATCCGTTGCGTCTGCGGGCAGACAGTAGTTGACCGAAAGGTCTTGGTCGTATGGCGTTTTGGTCTTATAGTCAAGAAGCTGGGTCTGTACAACATTACCGAATTCCTGCTTTGCACGAACGTCTGCAAGGTTCTCCGCTGCACCGATGTAAACAGTCTTGGGAACAGAGAGTGTGTTGACAAGCTGAGCACCGTCACCGTTGATGACCTCAACACGGTCGGATGTAACGTCTGCGGAGCTTGTAACAGAGAGCTGAGTGTAGCTCCTAACCTCTGAAGTAACGTCAACGTCACCTGTTGTGTCGTTAAGTGTGAACTCAAAATAACGACCCTTGGGGTTCTGGTCGTCGTTGTAGTTCTCCTGTGTAAGAGCACCACCCATATAGAAGTGGAAGCCGTTATCGTCAACAACGTCGAAATAGTTGTTATGGTCATGACCAAAGGTCATACCGAGAAGGTTACCGGGAGTGAGGAGCGCATTGTAGAGCGCAGCCGTGCTGCCTGCACCGAGTGTTGACGGACAGGGAGCCTCGTTCATCGCACCGCCGGGATTGTTGTCAGGATCAAGGCGGAGATAAGCCTTACCCTGGTTAAGCGAACTGTACTTTTCAATTGCGGGAACACCGTTTGATGCGTCACCTGCAATAATTGCACCTGTGGTGTAGATTTCCTGCAGGATAACGTGCTGTGCAGCAAAGGTGGGAACGTAAGCCGAAGCTGCGCCCGTCTTCTGTGCCTTATAGCTGTACTGGCTGCCTGCAAGGGTGTTGTTCATGTTGGTATACCAGTTGACGATCTGCTGGTATGCAGTCTCGTTGTCTCCACCGGGACGGAGATAGCCTTCGTCATCGTCACCCTTTGAGTTGAAGATGGCAAAGTTGAGCGCAACAGCTTTGTTTGTTGAGCTTGCGCTGACTGTAACGTTACCTGCACCGGGTGCACCGTCAAGGTCGATGGTGCTGAAGTTGTTATCCCAGTCGACAAAGTATGCATATCTGTCCATCTGGTACTCCCACTGGTGGTTGAGTGAGCCGAAATCGTACTCATGGTTACCGGGCATTGCGATAACCTTACAGGTGGATTTCATGTACGGAGAAAATGTGTTGTAAACTCTGTTAATTGCACTCTCCCACTGTGACTTTGTAGAGCTGCTGCCGCCCTGAGTCTGGTCACCTGTAAGCAGGATAACGTCGGGGTTGTAGCGCTGCATCAGCAAGCGGATAGTCTCTCTCGTACGCTCGGTGATAGAGCCGCCGCTGACCGATGTCTGAATATCGGGCAGCTGAAGCACTTTGAGCTTACGCGTTGTGTCGTCAAAATGAATGCCAAAGTCTGTCACTTGCTGATTCTGCAGACTTGCACTCGCCACAAAGCCGGTCATAGCAAAGAACGATGCCATCATCGAAACTACGAGAAGCAATGAGATGATTTTCTTCGTTATTCTCATAATCGAATTTCCTCCTTGAGAATAGTTTGGACTTTTGCAATCCGCAAGGGACTGCGAACCCACTCTGACCGAATGGGCTGCCGGGCATAAAGCCCGACAAAAGGGTTGCGATAAAACTCCGGTTGAATTTCGCAGGGACGGTAAATGCGGCATAAACCGCAAAAGTGTTTTTGCTCAACGCACCGCAAGGGTGCTGCAACCTAACCGGTTGCGAGTAGGGGACACGTCCCCCGCTCCGATTGAAAATATCGTCCGCTCGGGACGGGAGACCCATCCCCTACGAGAAACTTCGCCGCTGCCGCCACCGGAAAAACAGCCGCAGCGCCTTTGCCGGCCTGACCGCCGGCAACCGCACCTTGTGCAGCGAAGCTTTTTGCCTTGCATTTGCTCCCACAACCCTCCGCCTGACCCTCGTCGGGTTGCTTTTTGCACTGCCGCAGCCCTCAATCTGCCGACCGTACCGTAATTCGCAGCTCGTACGAAATTCGGCAAAATCAACATATTGTGTATCGGGGCTTGACAGCATACAAGACTTAGTAATATATATACTGATACGCATTTACTATAGCAATTTTTTGTTTTTGTGTCAACATTTTCCGCATAAAATCACTCTGCTCAGTCATAACTTTGTGCATCTTGACGAAATAAACAGCCCCTCAACTGTATGCAATGCACAAACAGGCGCTTTTCACTTTTTTTCGCTCTTTTCGCCACCGATTCCGCTACTCTCCTAAATGCCGATAAGCGTTGATTTTAAGCCATTTACAACCATTTCTTTGCAAAAAACGTTGCTGTTTTTCCGTTGAAATTTTCCACATTCATCACAATGTTTTTTCTGCAGAAAAATTTACCTTTCACACCGCTTTTTTACTCTCCTTCACTTTGGTCACACGTCTCTCCACTCACCCAAAAAAACGCCACGATTCCACCCCGTTTTTATGCTTTTTTCTCCTCAAAAAATGCATTTTTTCTGCTGTTTTTCTTCCGAAAAATCGAAAAAGTTTACAGAATGTTTACAATTTAATTCTAATTTACCATATTGTTTTCGATATTTCGCTGCATTATATCACATTTTTAATCCGATTCACCTCAAAAAATATACCGTTTTTATTTACAACGCACACACGATACTGTATAATGGACAGGATTGAATAACATTGATTACGGAGGTTTTTTCATGCCTAAACGCAGTGACTATATTTCTTGGGACGAATATTTTATGGGTATTGCCATGCTTTCTGCAAAGCGCAGCAAGGACCCCAACACACAGGTAGGCGCCTGCATCGTAAACCAAAACAACAAAATTATGTCAGTCGGCTACAACGGCTTCCCTCTCGGCTGCAGCGATGAGGATTTCCCCTGGGAGCGCTCGGGCGACAACTACGACACAAAATATCCCTACGTCTGCCACGCTGAGCTCAACGCAATCCTCAACAACGCAGGCGGCAACCTCAAGGGCTGCAAAATTTACGTTGCTCTCTTCCCCTGCAACGAGTGCGCAAAAGCTATCATCCAGTGCGGCATCAGCGAGGTTATCTACCTCTCCGATAAGTACGCAGATACCTGGGGCACTCGCGCCTCAAAGCGTATGCTCACAGCCGCCGGAGTTAAGCTGACAAAAATTAAGCTTGACCACGATGAGGTCATCATTAACTTTAAGGAAGAGCTTGTCTGATGCTCGAAAAAATCAACTACAAACACAACAAAGCCGTAGGTGAACCAAACGCCATTGTAAACGGTCACCTGCGCTCAAAAGTCTCAAAAATGCGATTCGGTCTTAAGAATTTTGCCTCAGCAGGCAGCGGTATTGTAGCGGTATACAACCTTATGATTCTGCTTAACAGACCTGCACTGCTGGCCGATACCGCACGGGAACTGTATATAAAGGCTAAAACCCCGCTCGGAATTTTAGGCGTGCATCCTCTGCACGCTTTCCGCTATTTTTCATCACACTATCTGCCGGTTAATCTGGACCGTAATTCACGCACCTTCTGCGACAGATTTGAACCGGGATTCTGCGGTATTGTTTTCCGATGGACAGGCAAACGCTTTTTCTCCCCTATCCATGCTTATGCAGTCGAAAACTATAAAGGAAAAATCTACGTTTACAACCGCATCCCTCGCACTGCACGCAGGTACGAATACCACTCGGTAAGCGCAGTAGCAGACCCCAAAAGCTTCATTGTAGGCTATTACATCAACCGTGACGAATTCGACAGATAAACAGACAAAAAAAGCAGGGCAAGAGATTCGTTGAACTGCCCCAAATTGTGCGGACAGTACAAAAAAAGGCTCTATGGCAGAAATATTTAAATTAAGCGACATACTGACTTCGTTTTTCAAGCGGAGTCAGTTTTGTTTTTAATTGGATTCGTTCGTTGTTGTAAAAATGTATGTATTCGCTTATGAGTATGCGAGCATCCTCATAAGTTTTCAGTTTAACCCTGTAAATACATTCTGTTTTAAGAATAGAAAAGAAATTTTCAGCCATTGCATTATCATATGGATTTCCGCGTCTTGACATTGAAGGCGTTATGCCGTATGATTGAGTTAGCTTAAAATACGGATGAGATGTGTATTGAAAGCCTTGGTCACTGTGGAGTTGCAGCTCTGCAGTGACCTTCTCTTTTCTTTTGGCTGCTCTGATTGTGCTTAGGACAAGATTGATATTTTGTTCTGTACCGGTTTTGTATGCAACAATACTGTTATCATACAAATCTCTGATTACAGAAAGATAAAGTGTTCCCTGCTGTGTTTTGATGTATGATATATCCGTAACCCACTTTTGGTTCGGTCTGTCAGCGGCGAAATCTCTGTTAAGCAGATTGGGATAACGGTGAAGATAATCACCGTAATTGCGGTATTTCTTTCTTCTGACTACCGATAACAGGTTGTATTTCTGCATAACTCTTAATATTGTTTTGGGATTATGATGTATGTTTTCTCTTTCAAGCCACATATGTACTCTGCGATAACCGTATGTTTTACCGCATTTGTCC
Organism: Acutalibacteraceae bacterium; assembly: GCA_045579585.1. Taxonomy (GTDB): domain Bacteria; phylum Bacillota; class Clostridia; order Oscillospirales; family Acutalibacteraceae; genus UBA8612. The sequence continues at coordinate 36,991 of JAZNMK010000009.1, read as the reverse complement.
TGACATTCTTTTATCTTTTCAGCTAACGGTAAATCCTTTGCAGGTATATCTATTCTTTTGACATAGTCATAGTAACCGCTTCTTGACACATTGAAGAATCGGCACATTTCACTTATTGAATATTTGTCTTTGTGACGGTAGATTACCATAAACTTTACACTTGTTCTCACTTCCTTTCTGTGAGCGAGAGAAAATCCCGCATCAACTCATTTTCCATTTCCAACGATTTTATCTTTGCTTCTTTTCGGGCAAGGATATATTTCAGTTCAGCAATCTTATCTTCTTCTCGCACCACATAATCTTTCGGTGGCCTGCCTTTCTTCTTTAAAGCTATACCTGCTGCAACTTTCTTTTGGTTTGTATTATGTCGAGTAATGAAGTTGGTTAATTGTTTCATTGAAAATCCATATTTTTCACAAATTTCCCGTTTTGTTTTTCCTTGCTTTCTTAATTCAAGAATTTCTTTCTCATAATCTTTTATGTGCCGATAGCTTCGGGGCATAACAAAACCTCCTATGGTAGTTTCTTTAATTCTACCATAGGAGGCTCCTTTTTTCATTGTCCGTTTTTACTGGACCTGTTCACGTTCTCCGCCCTGCTGATTTTTTATGTCATTTATCAAGTTTGTTTGCTAAAAGAACTGCGAAGCCCTGCGCCGCAGGCATCGGCTCAAACCTGCGCGAATAGTTGCCGATACCCATTGTATCGCCCTGGGCAAAATCTACCTCACCGTTACGGCGTGTAACGCTCATCACGTAGCCCAGGCATTTTTCAGCCTCTTTACGGTAGCCAATTCGGCTGAGAAGGCCACCTATCATTGCAGTTGATGAGGATTCGCGTCGTGAAGTATCAGAGCCAATCAAAGCATTAAAACTACCGTCATCATTCTGATACTTAAGCAGCGCCTCTATCAGCTGTTTTGCTCTTTCTTTCAAAACAGCCGCATATTCATCCTTGCCTTCAAGCAGACCGATACATTCATCCAGCGCAAGCGCAAGCCAACCGCAGCCTCTGCCCCAACCGTAAACACCAAGCGGCATTCCGCTATCCGGATTGAAACAGTGAATGGGCAGCTTCGTTATTTCGCTTATTCCGAATTTATAGAATTCATCGAACTGACGCTTTGCAAGCTCCAGCAGCTCAGGCGCACCGTAAACCTGATGATACTTAATCAGAAACGGGCAAACCATACCGAGCGTATCCACAAAACGCTCTTTACGTTCGACATTGTAGGGCAATGTTTTTTCATCTGCCGCCGCAACAACTTTGGCAACATAATCGGACATTGCAGCTTTTAACTTTTCATCATTATCGAAACCGGCAACGAGCATTGCGTAAAAGAGCATTGCTGTTCCGGGTTTGTAGCCAATGTTCTTCCAATCCTCCTTGGCAAAAAAGCGGCTGGCATCGGCACGAGCCTGGTCACTATCGCTCAATGCCATAAGCAGCGCGGCAACCTGCCAAGTGTTGAAATCAAAGTTATAATACTCGCCTTTAAGCTTGGGAATTAACGTGTAATGTGTTTTGTCCGTAACAGGAACGGGAGGCATTTTTCGGATATATTTTTCAGCAATTCTTTTTGCCGAATCACGCCACACGTTTTTGTCGGTGTATCTGCCGATATGAATGCGCTTGAGCCAGGCTGAAAAAATCGGAACGATATCAGCCGCAAAAAAGCACAGACAAACAAGCAACAAAACACTCACAAAAACCAACAGAATTTCAATCATTTTTTCTCACCCAGAATCGCATAAAATTTCTCGATTTCTTCTTCATTTCCGAGCTTGATTTTTTTCAGATTTTCCGAAAGTTTTTTCGCAAGATTTTCATCAAAAAGTTGTTCTATTTTTTCCGCAACACTTGCCGCATCAATATCAGCAAGCAATGCCGTTTCACCGTCAATCAGCTGATCGTAAACTGTTGAAAACTTTGTTGCAACAATCGGTCTTGCAAGTATCTTCGCCTCATCTACGGCAATCGATTTTCCTTCAGAATACGAGGGTTGTACGTATATATCACAGTTTGCGAGATACGGATACGGGTTTGCTCTTTCGCCGAGAAAAACAAATTTTTCTTCGAGATTTTTTTCTTTTACTTTCTGCAAAAGCTCGTCATAAAGCTCACCTTTTCCGATTGAAAACCACTTGAAATCATACCCTTTTTTACTCAAAATTTCTGCTGCATCTATCGCAATATCATAGCCTTTTGGCGCAGCAATTCTACCGATAGTCAGTATGTTTTTTGTGTTGGTTTTTTCTTCAAATTCTGCTGGAATTTCCTGCGACATTTTTTCAAGAGTTTTAGGCGAAGTTATGTTCTCAATTTTTATAAACTTTTCCGTCATATCAGAGAAAGTTTTTTTGAGTATCTCCACACATTCGTCCGAGACGCCGACAACTCTATCGAGCTTTTCAAAAAATTTTTTATCAATTTCCGTGTCAACTCCGAGCTGCGCATAATCACAATGTATATATCCGATTTTAACCTTTGCATTGACACAGTCGGCAACAAAAAAGTTCGGATCGCCCTCCAGATAACCTATTGCTGCATCATATTTTCTTTCAAACGAAGCAAAGCATTTTTTTAAGTATTTCCATTTCAACTGATTCTGCACTCTTGTGGGCTTTTGAGACACCAGAGAAAGTGCAGTATAACATATCCTGGCAAACATCAAATCAAATTTTAATAAGCGAAGAAAAGTAAATAGACTTTTTGCAAGAGGTTGAAAAAATATTTTATGTTCTTCTCCGGGATCGATAAGATTAACCTCCGGCGGAATTGCTTTCATAAACAAGCCCCTTGGGAAAAAAACGAGCAAGTCTATGCTGTATTCTTTTTTGTCTATCAGCTGTAAAAGTGTAGACAGGCTTTTTTCTCCGCCACCGCTACCCATATCATCTATAACAAATAATAGTTTTTTCATAATAACTCCTGCCTAAACAGTTTTTTTAGCCAACAGTCTGAAAAGGATTGACGGCAATTTTCCATAAGCTTTTTCGAATGGCAACATATCTCTTTTATTCAGAACCATCATAGCATCGGTGTTGATAACATCTTTAACCCATGAAAAAGGTGACAACTGTTTTGACAGAACAAAACTAAGATCATCTCTTTCACTCATAACAATTTTTTCTTTTACGCTTATGTGCTTAAATTCGCCACTTAACTTTTCTTCAAAATACATATACGGTATGTTAAATCCCGCAACTGTATAGCCATAAGAAACCGCTCCGTTTCTGAGGTTCACTTCAATAAAGTAGGGCTTTGAATCCACTACTTTTATGTCTAAATCAAAAATACCTTCAAAATCCATACTTTCAAGAATGTTATTAATGGCCTCCCTATCAACAACATCGGAATAAGCTTTTACCTTGAAAAAAGTTGCACTGCCGCAATCCTTCGGAAATTCTCTGATTTTATCAACCTGTGCAAAAAAACGGGCTCGCTTTCCCCTCAGTTTGTATCCTGAAACATCTACTGATAAATCAGTTTGTCCTTCGACAAATTGTTGAATCAAAACCTTGCCGTATTTACTGTCAGATCCCCAGAATTTTTCAACAGCTGTCATCCGCTCTTCCTTGGTTCTGCATATTGTTATATCAGCTTTTACTCCGTCCGTGCTTTTTAATGGCTTGAATATGCAAGGCAACCCGAAACTTTCAGCTTGTTTTTTCCCTTTTTCATCAACAGAAACTACACATAAATCCGGTACATTAAATCCTGCTTCAAGTGCAAGTCGACACATTTTTTCCTTATCCATAAAACTGCTGATTTTACCGCAGCAGCCGGGACAATAAACTTTATCTTTTAGGTATTCGTATTTTTCGTCTATCAAAACGGCATCCTCATCAGAACACGGATAAAGTACCGGTTTCCCGCCAAAGTCACTTATAACTCTGTCGATTATCTCCTCAATATTGTCCGAAGAGGTTCTATGATATGTTTTCAAAGTATATTTGCTGGTTTCTGCCCCATGCGAATCGGAAGAGTTGATAAACACAACCGGAATTCCTTTTTCGCCAAGGCTCCTGGCAATACCCAACGAATTAAAGTGAGCGTTGCCCACAACAATCGCATATTCCATCATGTTTTTTTCGCCACTATCCATAAAACCCTCCTGAAGTTCAACCGGTGCTTTTTGATATCGACAACTTCAACCGTACCGCAGCGCGCATATGTATGCACACCCTCGGCAGGTGAGCCCGATTTCAATTTTACCTGCGACGGCTCAAGCCTGAAAATCTCTGTTTCGCTGTAGGAAACGTCGCTGATTTCATCAACCGAATAAAACACAAGTCCTGCACCGTAGACTCCGTTAAGGCAATTCTGTGCAGGTCTTACCTGCTTGTCACCATAATTAAAAATTCTGCCTGCACCGCGGCTTGTCTGGTTACCCTGCACCGACTCATTTATCGGGTGCGCTTCACCTGTTTGTCTATTGAAAAGCTGAAGCTGTGTTTCCTTACTCACCGTATCGGTAACCCGTGAAGCGATAAGCCATTCGCCGCAAATGACGGCATCCACCATGCCTTTTTCCCTGACAAGAACTGACTTTTTCTCCCATTTTTCGGGGAAATCCACCGCCCTATAAAGCTGAATACAGCCATCATCCATTGTTTCGGGCATCATATATATTTCTCCGTTCTCTTCGAACACGAAAGGATATGAAAGGTGAAAGCTCTCTTCAATCACAACCTTCGGGACGCTGAAACCGTCTTTGCAGAGCACAGAAACGCCGATAAGACCTTTTTCGGTAACATTGTCAAACATCTCGACAAAAAGATACACCTTGCCGCCGTGTTCAAAAAGAAAAGGATCCGCGTACCAATAGCGTTTACTTTCAGGCAAAACAGAAAACGCATCGCACTTACCGTCAAGCAAAGTTTCGCCGTCGCTGCAAAAACGGTAGGCAATATTCCAGTATTCTTCACGCAAAATTTCTTTTATCGGTCGCAAATCACTCACCTCTGAATCCGGGTCGTAAACATATCCTTGAAATTGTATCACATTACCATCGTTTTTTCAACAAATGAAAAATAATGCGGTATACAACAAGGCATACCGCATAGGGAGTCAACATTAATTATACTCTATGGCCGTCCTTAAGTCTGATTTTACCGATGAGCGGAAGCTTGAGAATACCCGTGAATGAATCCTCGTCAAAATCAATATCAAGCTGAGCATCCTTGCCAAGCATAGCAATGCTTACAACAGCGGAAAGGCTGTCATCTGTAACTTCGATTGACTTGATTGTATATTCGGGAATATCAACGCCGGGAAGCTCCAATTCAAAATCGTACTCGCCGTTCTTCTCAAGAATATTTACCGTCACTTCACCGCGAAACAGCATCGAATCAACCGTGCAAACCCATTTTCCGAGACCTACCATAATAAGTACCTCCAAAATTTATTCTTATCAAATACGATAATACCAAGTAGTTGAGGTTTTGTCAACCTTCGTAGGTATGCATCTCACCTCAACCGCGCACCCGAAAACAATTGCCTTGATTTTCAATGTTTGTTCTTAATGAGAAAATTAAGCGGTTGACAAGCGTCTCTTTTACCTATATAATAAAATAGATTTATTGTAATTAGATAAATTACGCAGCCAATGCTGAAAGGTGGACACTGCTTTGAAAAATCTATTTTCTTCCGGAAAGTCGCGTGAAGAAGCATCATCTTTTCTCACAATAGCAACCAGGAAAACCGCAATCATTCTTCTTGACATACTTATAGTTAACCTCTCTTTTTTTATCTCATCATTCATCGTGAGAGAGTTTCAGCCGCTATCAAAAGTCTGGATCGATGCACTTGTTGACAGATCGCTTCACACAACCGTACTGTTCGTTCTAATATACTTCCTTTTCGGTCTGTACAACAGCCTGTGGGAGTATGCCGGCCTGCACGAAATGGCACGATGCGTTACGGCAGGCATTATTGCAACCGTTCTTAATATTGCAGCTGATGTAATCCTCGGACAAGCCGGCATTTTGACCGTACCTCGTCTCAACTGGAGTGTATATTTTATTTCTCTGTTCCTCACCGTGGGTTCAAGCGGCGGTGTGCGTATTCTGTACAGAATAATACGCCGCACAAAGAAGGCACATTCAGTCGGCGCACGTAGAGGTGCAGGTAAACGCGTTATGATTATCGGCGCAGGCGATATGGGCCTTACAATACTCAAAGAGCTTGAAGCAACGGCATTTTCAATCGGAAAGCCTGTTGTCTTTGTTGACGATAATCCTCTCAAATCAGGAAAACGAGTGGACGGAATTCCCGTCAAGGGCGACTGTGAAAAAATACCCGAACTTGCAGAAAAGTACAAGGTTGACGAAATCATTTACGCAATTCCATCCGCAACACCGCAACGCAGGAGCGAGATTCTCAAGCTTGCAATCCAAACAGGTTGTTCACTGAAAACTTCGCTCTCCCTTCAGGAAATTACGGAAAAAAGCGTTTCCGAACCCACAATACGTAACGTAGAAATTACCGACCTGCTCGCAAGGCCGGAGGTGCTTTTAAACAACGATATTTGCTCATATCTGAAAGATCAAACAATAGTTGTCACCGGCGGCGGCGGTTCAATCGGCTCCGAAATCTGCGCCCAGGTTGCACGCTACAGCCCTGCAAAGGTTGTCATCTTCGACAACTACGAAAACAACGCATTCATTCTCAAGAACAAGCTTGACCGTAAGTACCGCGGTAAAGTGCAGTTTTTCATCCGTATCGGCTCTGTCCAGGATCCGAAGCGACTTGACGAAGTGCTCAGCGAGTTCAAGCCTTCCGTTATGTTCCATGCAGCTGCCCACAAGCATGTTCCGTTGATGGAAGACAGCCCCTGCGAAGCAGTTAAAAACAACATATTCGGTACATACAATACGGCTAAGGCAGCTATCGAGCACAACGTAAGCAAGTTTGTAATTCTCTCGACGGACAAGGCTGTCAACCCCACTAATGTTATGGGTGCAACGAAGCGTGTAACTGAACTTATAATTCAGTATTTCGAACGCAAGAACACGGGCACACATTTTGCTGCCGTACGTTTCGGCAATGTACTTGGTTCAAACGGCAGCGTTATTCCGATTTTTAAAGAGCAGATTGCAAACGGCGGTCCCGTTACCGTTACCCACAAGGACATTACACGCTATTTTATGACCATTCCCGAAGCTGCACAGCTCGTTGTGCAGGCAGGCGGCATATCAAAGGGCGGCGAGATATTTGTGCTTGATATGGGAGAGCCGGTCAGCATAACATCGCTCGCCGAAAAGCTCATCACCCTCTCAGGCTACAAGCCTTACGAAGAAATCAAAATCGAGTTCACAGGACTTCGTCCCGGCGAAAAGCTTTACGAGGAACTGACGCTTGCAGAGGAAGAGAGCGAAATGCAGCTCACAGCCAACAACAAAATTTTTGTGCTGCCTCCCGTAGAATTCAGCAGTGAAAAGCTTGAAGAAGGGCTTGAAAAGCTCAAAAATGCCAACAGGCACAACGTACGCGAGCTTCTGCTTGAGCTCGTACCCAATTTCAGCAATTGACAAACATTTAATTCGAGGTGAAACGTATGAGCAACCGCTCAAAAGTAAGCGTACTTGTCGGAATATACAACTGCGCCGATACGCTGAGCCAGTGCATAGAATCCGTACTTTGTCAGACATATGACAACTTTGAGCTGATACTGTGTGACGATTGCTCAACAGACACAACTTACGACGTGGCAAAAAGTTATGCCGACAAGGACCCGAGAATCAAGCTGATACGCAACGAACACAACATAAAACTCGGCAGAACGCTCAACCACTGCCTCGAGGTTGCAACCGGCGACTACTGCGCACGGCTTGACGGCGACGACTACTGCGCACCTGACAGATTTGAAAAACAGGTGCGATTCCTGGATGAAAACCTCGATTACGCCTGTGTCGGTACCTTTATGCAGATTATTGACGGCATCAACAATGACAGAGTGCGAAAAGCACCGCCTTATCCTACAATCGAGTATCTGGCCAAAAGCAACCCTTGCTGCCACGCAACAATGATGATGCGCATCGAGGCGCTGCGCTCAATCAGCGGCTATGATGTGCGCCCCGAAACAGAACGCATTGAAGATGTTGATATGTTCTGGCGGTTTTACCTTGCAGGGTACAAGGCTGCAAACATTCTTGAACCGCTCTACTTTGTACGCGAAGACCTGGACACCTACAAGCGCCGCAAATTAAAATTTGACATAAACTGTGCAAAATACAGGTATAACGCCTGTAAAAAAGCCGGACTTGGATTCAGATACAAAATCCTTGCAGGCCGACAGATTCTCGTTGCATTTACACCTCACGCTCTTGTAAGAAAATACCACAACGTTAAAGATAAGCGAAAGGATTAATCAGATGCCTACCGATTTAGTAGTTGTATTCACCCTGAGCATGCTGTTTACCTGGTTCGGTCAGGCTGTTCCGAGCAAGGCACGCAACGCTCTGGATAAGCGCAAACCAAACCTTATAGGCCTTGTTGTTCCAGCATTGATTATGATTCTCTATGCCGGATTGAGAAACAACATCGGCGATACAATTTATTATGTACACACCTATCACCTGCTGGAAGAGTCAGGCGCAGCAATGCCTGTATGGGGGCAAAAAGCCTTTTTGTTTGAACTGATTCAGTATTTCTTCATCAAATCGGGCGCGGAATATTCTTCTTTTGTTATGATGAGCTCTATCGTAACAATTGTTCCGTTCGTGTTTGTCATTTACAACTATGCGGTTGATTATTCCCTTGCTATGTACCTTTTTTTCACTATGGGTATTTATGTATCGACTATGAACGGTATCCGTCAGTACATAGCAACAGGCGTTGTTCTGCTCGGCACAAAATTCCTTTTCTCGCCCAAAAAATCCGATTTCTGGAAGCTGTTTGCTCTCGTCATTGTAGCGTCACTTATTCACGACTCGGCGCTTATTATGATTCCCGTATATTTCCTCTGCCGACGCAAAGCGTGGTCCGCACCCACATTCGTTTCTCTTGCAATCGGTGTAGGAGGTCTTTTGCTTGTCAGTATGTTCCTGCCGTCATTTCTCGGCATACTCGAGGATACAAACTACTCAGGTTATGCTGACGGTTGGTTTACCGACGGCCAGGAAACAGGCACGGGCCTGATACGAGTTCTCTTCAACTGTTTGCCGACGGTCCTTGCCGCATTGTTTTCAAAACAGATACGGCGGTTCGGCCCGATTTCGGATATTCTGATAAACATTTCTCTCGTTCACACAGCAATTTATATTCTCGCCCTTTACAACTGGATTTTTGCACGTTTTTCTTTCTACACCTGTGCATACGTCGTTCTTCTTATGGCAATGGTTTTCGTTTCCGTTCTCAGGTCGGGCAAATACCGCTTTTTCTCGATTGTTATTTTTGCCGCTTATGCCGTTTTCTTCATAACGGATGCCCGTTCACAGCGTATGAACTGGTATACAACTGATTTCTTTACACCGCACAACGAAATGTGGTTCAAATTCTTGTATCTGAACTAAAACCGGGAGAAAACAAACGATGAACAAAACCATTCACTACTTTTGGTTCGGCGGCGCCGAAAAAGGTAAAACAATCGAAAAATGTATTGCATCATGGAAAGAATTCTTTCCCGATTTTGAGATAAAAGAGTGGAATGAATCCAACTTTGACGTAAGGCAGAACAAATATATTTCTCAGGCATACGATGAGAAAAAATTTGCCTTTGTGTCGGATTTTGCACGATTCAAAATTCTGCACGAACAAGGCGGACTTTATTTTGACACTGACGTCGAGGTTATAAAGCCATTTTACAACCTGCTCGAAAAAGAGGCTTTTGTCGGATTTGAAACAGATGAGTTTGTAAACCCGGGCCTCGTGCTGTGGTCAAAAGAAGCAGGCAACGGTTTGCTTGGTGAAATTCTGGAAACCTATGCAGGGCTTGAATTCATCAAGCCTGACGGCAGCCTGAATACTGTTACAATCTGCAAATATTTCACCGATACGCTGAAAAACCACGGCTTAAAAAACGATAACGACACCGTACAGGAATGTGACGGATTCTCCGTATTCCCGCGCGAATACTTCTGCCCGTTTAATGACCTGACGGGCGTTATGAAAAAAACGGAAAACACCTGCGCAATTCATTGGTATGCCAAAAGCTGGATGAGCAAAAAAGATATCATCCGAAACCGCATAACAAGAATTCTTCACAGATATCTCGGCGTAAACTTTTTCAGAAGAGGAAACAAAAAATGAAAAAACAGCTTCTGATAATCAGCGGCGGAATGGAAATAGGCGGAATTGAGCGCAGTCTGCTCGGGCTGCTGGGTGAGCTTGATTACGAAAGATATGATGTAGACCTTCTGCTTTTCAGCGTAGGAGGCGAGCTGCTGCCGCTCGTTGATAAGCGCTGCAACATTCTGCCCGAAATAAAAGCCTGTGCTGCTATGACTCTGCCGATATCTGCAGCAATCAGATCCGTACCCGCTATAGGTGTAAGGCGTGCTCTGAACCGTATTGCCGTGCCGAAAAAATACGGCAGTGACGACGGTGCAGCCTTTGCCCTGCTCTCCTCCTACTGGAGAAGCTGCGTTAAGCATATGCCCGCACAAAGCAAAAAATATGACGCTGCAATAAGTTTTATGTGGCCACACGATTATGCCGCAAAAAAAGTAACGGCTGACAAAAAAATTGCCTGGATTCATACCGACTACACCGTTGCAAAAATGGACTTTGAAAAGGACGAAAAGATATGGAAACGCTTTGATAAAATTGCAGGCGTTTCGGATGAAGTCGGTGAAGCGTTCAAAAAAGTTTACCCCTCACTCTCTGACAGAGTAATCACAATCGAAAACATTCTCTCTGCAGAATTTGTAAAATCACAAGCAGAAAAAGAACGCCCCGAGGGTTTTGATTTTTCCAAAAAATCCGTTCTTTCCGTCGGCAGATTTGCCCATCCGAAAGCATTTGATCTGGCAGCAGAAAGCTGCAGAATTATGAAAGAAAACGGATGTGACTTTAAGTGGTACCTGATAGGTTACGGCCCCGACGAAGAGCTTATTCGCTCAAAAATCAAGGAAAACGGTGTTGAGGATACTATGATAATCCTCGGCAAAAAAACAAACCCATACCCTTATATGGCGGCCTGTGACGTTTACACTCAGCCGTCACGTTACGAGGGCAAGGCGGTAACGGTACGAGAGGCTCAGACCCTCGGCAAGCCCGTACTTATAACCGCCTACGAAACTGCCCCGAGCCAGGTTGAAAACGGAGTTGACGGCGTTATCTGCCCTATGGGCACTAAGGCTGTGGCAGATGCACTTACCGCCCTGCTTAGCGACGAAACCACGCGCAAAAGACTGAGCAAGAACTGCCTGAGCCGCGACTTCAGCAACAGCGAAAGTATACAGTTGCTTTACGATTTTATCGAAAACTAAGGAGCACCGTACGATGTACAGCTTATCCGTAATTGTTCCCGTATATAACGCGGAAAAACACTTGCCTAAGGCACTTGAAAGCCTTGCAGCCCAAACAGTTGCCGACTCAATACAGATTATTCTGGTTGACGACGGCTCTTCGGACTCAAGCCCTGCAATATGTGACGATTTTGCTTCAAAACGTTCCGATACGGTTGTTATTCACCGCAAAAACGGGGGTGTAAGTGCCGCACGAAATGCAGGCATAAAGAAAGCCGACGGTGAATACATCGGTTTTATTGATGCAGATGACACGGTTGCTCCCGATTATTTTGAGAAGCTGCTGAGTGCTGCCAAAAAAAACAACTGCGATATGGCTTTCAATGGCTTTACGCTGATTTATAACGGTGAACACAGACCATCTGAAACTGAGTTTGACAACGGAAAAATCTTTTCTCAATCCGAGCTAATAAACACAGTTGCACGCAAAATGTTATCTGACGGAATGTACAACAATGTATGGTCAAAAATATTCAGGCGCTCAACCATAAACGAACACTGTATCGAATTCCCTACCGGAATTAAAATCGGAGAAGACAAGCGCTTTGTGCTTGAATTTTTAAGGCATTGCAACTGTGCCGTATATGTCGAATCAAACGGATACTTTTATCTCGATGTTCCGTCAAGCGCAATGCACTCCGACAAGGTGCTTGATGAGCTTCTCAGCACATATGACGATGAGGTGCGGATTTTCCTGTCTCTCGGGCTTGATGCAGAGGTTGTAAGAACCGAAAAAGCTGCTTTTCTCTTCTATTCTTTTGCCGATTTTCTTCAGCGCCGCTATTCGCTCAGCCGAAAAGATGCCAAAGCATCAGCAAAAAAGTATTTTGACAATGCTGCCTTTATGGAAAAAATTGACTGTTCAACCGACTACATAAAGCAACACAACGGCAGAATTCTTTCTGCTCTCGCAACAGCCTTTTCAAAGCGCAATGTATTTATGACACTTACCGTTCTCTTCATTCAGAAACTGATAAACGAAAGGAACTCGTAATATATGAAATTTTTACTTTTTGACCACTCGGGCTGCCTCAACAGAGGTTGTGAAGCACTGGTGCGTTCAACTGTAAATATACTTGAAGCCGCGTTTCCCGGCAGCGGATATACCCTTCTCTCATATGATCCGGAGTCCGATATCGTTTTATCCGATATACACGGGCTTACAGTAAAAGGGGTTGCTGCCCAGCCGCTTTCATTTGCCGAAAAATACATCAACGCTTTTTACTACAAAGTACTTCACCGCTCCGATTACTATTTTCGCGCCGCATACAAGGATTCCGTGCGTTTTGCGCAGGACTGTGATGTATGCCTTTGCATCGGCGGAGACACTTTCTGCTACGGTAACAATGAACTGTGCCGAAATCTTATCGCTCAGTTCAAAGCGCTCGGCAAAAAAGTTGTGCTGTGGGGCTGCTCAATAGGCAAGGAAGACCTCTCGCCCGAAAAAATCGAAACACTCAGGAGCATCGACGGAATTTTTGCACGCGAACCGCTCACAAAAGAAGTGCTTGAAAACGCCGGCATTGACAAGGTTCGGCTTTTTGCTGACCCCGCATTCACACTGGCAACAAAAGAGGCAAACCTTGAAGGCGAGCATCTGCTTGGCATAAACCTCAGCCCGCTTGTTGCAGAATACTGTCCCAAGCTTTCTGAATATGCCTCGCGTTTTCTCGAAAAGGTCGAGGCAGAAACCCATTATACACCTGTGCTCATCCCCCACGTCACAATTGACGAGGGCGACAACAACGACTACACTTTTCTCAAAGAAATTTACGATAACGCAAACTTAAGCCGCACAATCATTGTGCCGGATAATCTTTCGGCCTCACAGTATAAGGGTTACATTAACAAATGCGAGATGCTCATTGCCGCGCGTACTCACGCAACAATCGGCGCCTACTCAAACGGCGTACCCGTTTTTGCACTCAGCTACAGCATAAAAGCGCGCGGCATTGCTAAAGACCTTTTCGGCAAAGAAGTTTGCGTAGAAAGCATAAAATCCGTCAAATCGGCAGATGACCTCTTTATCTGCCTTCGCAGAATTGAAAGAAATGCAGCCAAAATGCGCGAAGTTCTCAACCAGGTAATACCCGAAAAGAAAGCGCTTGCTTTCAGTGCAGGCGAAGCGCTGAAAGAAATAATATGAGAGGGCGTTCTTATGAAGAAAAAACTGCTTTTTGTAATGCCTGATCTCGGTAGCGGCGGCGCAGAAAAAGCACTGATTACCCTGCTGAATCTGTTTGACTACAGCAGGTATGACGTCGATCTTTTCCTTTTCCGCAAACAAGGGCTTTTCCTGCCGAGTGTACCGCCGCAGGTAAACATAACCGATGCCGGCAAAAAATATATGCTGTTTGACGGCAGCCTCACCGGCTGCATCAAAGCAAGCATCAAAAGCTTAGATTTCGCCTTTGCCGCTAACCGTATAAAATATGCAAACGCGCTTAAAAGCGGCGACAGAAAAGCTGTTTGGAGCTGCATAAAAAAAGCGTTACCAAAACCCGACAAGCACTATGACGTTGCCGTAGCCTATCTTGAGGGCAACCCTGTATATTACTGTGTTGACAGTGTTGATGCCGATATAAAAATAGGATACGTTCACAACGATTACATCAAGCTCGGACTCAACAAAGATTTTGACCGCCCATTTTTCGAAAAGCTTGATTACCTCGTCAGTGTTTCCGATGAATGTGTAAACGTGCTTAAAAAAGTTTTTCCCGACCTTGAAAACAAAATAAAGCTGATGCTCAATATTGTGTCACCCTCCATACTCGAAACCCTCGGCAAAGAAACTGCCGCCGAATACGAAAGCGCAACCACCCGAAAGCTTCTCACCGTCGGCAGGTTTTCTGCACAGAAGGGATACGATATGGCGGTGGAAGCCGCAAAAATTCTCTGCGACAAAGGCATTGATTTCAGGTGGTTTGCCATCGGCAAGGGTGACCTGCAGGAGCAAATCGAAAACCGTATCAAAGAGCTTCACCTTGAGGAAAGATTCATTCTCCTGGGTGAAAAAGCAAACCCCTACCCCTACATCAAAAACTGCGATATCTACGTACAGCCTTCTTATTTCGAAGGTAAATCAATCGCAGTTGACGAAGCAAAGATTTTTGCCAAGCCTGTTGTCTGCACAAAATTCCCGACGGTTTATGACCAGCTTGAAGATAACGTGACGGCACTGCTTGCAGAAATAAATGCAGAATCTATAGCAGAAAAAATTGAGACACTCTTAAACAGCGAAGAGCTGTGCAAAACACTCAGCGAAAACCTGAAAAAAGAAAAAACAGGAAACGAAGAAGAAATCGACAAATTTTATGCACTAATGGAGGGTAAACTATGATATATAAGGAATGGATGAAATATATCAAGGACGATGTAAAGCTTACAGAGGTTGTTATGCCCGGCACACACAATGCAGGTAGCTACGGTATGACTCCCATCGCCTGCTGTCAGGACGGTACTTTTTACTCACAGTTCGCTTACGGTGTCCGCCATTTCTGCATCCGTTACTGCGGCGATAAGAAAAAGGGCATCGTTCTCAGCCACGGCCTTGCAAAAGGCGTTCCGCTTGCGGAGGGTATGGAGAGCATGCGGAGAATGATAGAAGAAAACGACAGTGAATTCTTCATCTTCGATATGCGCGAATATTACAACCAGAAAATCGGGCCGTTCAGCTTAACTTACCCCGCCGACGATGCTGAAGTTATCCGCCTTATCGAAAAATATCTTGACCCGGCAAAGTACGCTTACACCGATTTTGAGCACGTAAGCGATATAACCTTCGGTGACATCCGCAAATCAGGTAAGCGTTACCTCATAATCAACTACCGCAACGCTTATCAGCCCTGGTGCCGTGAGGTAGAGCATATTCTTCCGTGGAGCGCTGAGCTGCACGCCAAAAAACCCGAGGTATTTGCATCGGAAGTACTCATGCATTTCAACAACGAACAGACGAACGGAATATACTGGTTCCAGACCCAGCTCACACCCGTATTCGGTGTGAAAATGAAAACGCCGCGTTCACTCGAAAAGTCTCTCCTCCCCTACTATCAGCGTATAATCGATGCGATTGCTGCAAATAAATTTTACCTTAACAGCGCAAACGTTATCTCCGGTGACTTTATGACCCGGAGCTATTCCAAGTGCCGCGAGATAATCAAGCTCAACCTTCTCAAGGGCACAGTCAAAGAAGAATACCGCGAAAAATTTGAAAAGGAACTGAATGAAAAATGAGCTGCAAATCAATCATAATCGGACACATCACAAACGACGTCAACACCGACTGCGAGGGCAATACCGAAGAAATGGCAGGCGGCGCAATACTCTACTGTACAGCCGCAGCTGCGGCACTTGAACACGAGGTTGCCGCCGTAACCAAGCTGCCTTTTTCCGAAAGGGCGCGTGTGCTTGAACTGAATGTTGAGCCGGAAAATATATTCTGCTCCGTGTGTGACAGTGCATGTGATATGGCAAACACCTACCTCACACCCGACAAAGAGCGCCGCAACAGCGTTTGCCAAAGCGCCGGCACACCCTTCACCGCAGAAGATATCCCCGATGCTGAAACCGATATAATCCATTTTGCCGGCCTTGTCTACGGCGATTTTGACAGCGATATGATAATTAAAGCTTCCGAAAAAGCGGCTGTTGCTGTTGACCTGCAGGGATTTCTGCGCCACGTCAAGGCTGACGGCACGATGGAGCTGAGAGATTGGGATGAAAAAGAGGAAATTATTCCCTACATCACCTACCTCAAAGCTGACGCCGCAGAGGCTGAGGTTATCACCGGCACAGCTGACAGATACGAGGCAGCAAAAATAATGTACGAGTGGGGCGCAGATGAAATTCTGATAACCCATAACACAGAGGTACTTGTTTTTGACGGTGACGATTTCTACACCTGCCCCATCCGCTCACGCAACCTCAGCGGCAGAACAGGCCGAGGCGACACAACCTTTGCAACCTATGTTTGCGAAAGACAGGATTTTGAAATTGACGAAGCTCTCCTTCTTGCAACGGCAACGGTTTCACTCAAAATGGAAACACCCGGCCCCTTCAATGGCACAAGAGAAGACGTTAAAAATTATATCAACGAGTTTTACCGCGATTGTATTGACTGAATAAAGGACTGAAAAATGATGAAATATGCCGTTATCGGCACAAGCTGGATAACTGAAGAATTTATAATGGGTGCTTCGCTGGTGGAAGGGCTTGAGCTTTTCGGAGTATGCTCACGCAGCTACTCTAAAGGCAAGGCGCTTGCTGAAAAATTCGGTGCACCCCGTGTTTTCATCGACCTGCACGACCTTGCACGCTGTGCCGATGTTGAGGCAGTTTATGTTGCAAGCCCCAACTCGCTGCACTATGAGCAGTGCAAGCTTTTGCTTGAGGCCGATAAGCACGTAATATGCGAAAAGCCGATTACCGTTACACCTGCTCAGCTGAGTGAACTGCAGACACTTGCCGCAGAAAAGGGCAGAGTTTATATGGAAGCTATAATGTATATGCACAGCCCTGTCAGGCCAAAGCTCAAGGCCTCGCTTAAGGCTCTGGGCAACATAACATCGGCACATTTCGATTTTTCGCAGCTTTCGTCAAAATATCCCGCATACAAAAACGGTGAAAATCCGAATATCTTCAACCCGAAGTTTGCAACCGGTTGTCTGATGGATCTCGGCATTTACTGCATATATCCGGCGCTTGACCTTTTTGGTGTGCCCAAAAACATTATCAGCACCGCACGCTTTCTCGAAAGTGGCGCTGACAGCTGCGGCTCAACCGTTTTTGAGTACGACGGTATGCTGCTGACGATGACCTGGTCAAAGGTCGCCCAGGATTTTTGCGGCAGCGAAATTCTCGGCGATGAAGGAACGGTTACAATCGGCTCGATATCCCAACTCAACCACATCTCCTTCTGCCGCAAGGGCAGTGAACCGATGGAGGTTATCAGCGAGGAAGAAAAACATATAATAATGTCGCACGAGGCTCAGGCTTTTTACGACTTTGCAACCAACCCTGAGGAAAATGCCGAAAAGTACAAAGAGGCAAGCCGTATGGCGCTGGCAGTAAGCGCCATAATGGAACAGATTAGAAAACAGACAGGAATCAGATTCGACGTATAAAATAAGGACAGTGAGCAAAATGAAATTATCCCTTGTTGTACCGTGCTACAACGAAGAACAGAACGTTGCCCTTTTCTGCAACGAGGCAACAAAAGTTTTTGATGCTGAGGGCTACGAGTACGAGCTTGTTTTCGTAAACGACGGCTCAAAAGACGACACACTCAGCGAGCTTAAAAGAGTGCACGCACAGGCAAAGCACAATATCCGCATCGTCAGCTTCTCGCGCAATTTCGGCAAAGAGGCGGCAATGTACGCAGGTATCGAGCATGCCAAGGGCGACCTCGTATGCCTGATTGATGCTGACCTTCAGCAACGCCCCGAGGTTGCCGCATATATGGTGAAAAGGCTCGACGAATCGCCTGAGCTTGACTGCGTTGCCGCATTCCAGCAGGAGCGTATTGAGAGCGGCACTCTCTCCTTCTTCAAAAAAAGCTTTTACAAACTCATAAACTCTGTATCAGATACGAATTTCACCCAGGGTGCAAGCGATTTCCGCACATTCCGCAGGAGCGTAGCCGAAGCCGTGCTTTCAATGGGCGAATACCACCGCTTCTCAAAGGGAATCCTCTCATGGGTAGGCTTCAACACCGAGTACATTCCCTACGAGGTGCAGGAGCGTGCCGCAGGAGAGAGCAAGTGGTCATTCAAAAAGCTGTTCAAGTACGCTGTTGACGGCATAATGGCTTTTTCAACCGCACCGCTGGCGATTCCGCTTGTGCTGGGCATACTGCTGTGTGCTCTTTCATTTGTGTACCTTTTTGCGGTGGCCATATGGTGTGCTGTCAGCTACTATACAGCCTTTTCAATAGGTATGCTTGTGCTTTTTGCCGTTATGTTAATCGGCGGATTACAACTGATAGGCATTGGAATTGTCGGCAAATATCTTGCAAAGATATATGAGCAGAGCAAGGACAGACCGATATATATTGCCAAAGAAATAATTGAACCGAAAAATGAAAAATAAATACGAAAATATAATTTCCACTGCGCTTACAGCTTATGCGGCGCAGTGGAAAAGCATTTGTGTTGACGGCATTACATACACCGTATTCGCACTGCCTTACACCCAGCTTGATTTTCCGCCTGAGGGTTACGCTTTTGTTGACAGCTATTACGTTGCTTCGAACAAAGCATACTTTCTGCGCAAAATGCTGTGTGATGAACTGACACAGGCAGGCTTTGAAACAGCTGAATGTACCCTGCCTTATAAGAGTATTGCACACTGTGCCGGGCTTGGCGAACCACTGAAGAACACGCTGATTGCAAACAAAGCCTTCGGTACGCGTATGGCGCTAGAAATAATCGGCGTAAAGGGCGTTTTTGCAAAAGAAATAAGCTTGTCTCACGTTATGAAAAAGCCTGAAATAAACGAAATGTGCCGCAGCTGCAGCATATGTGAAAAGCTCTGCCCCAACGGCTGTATCAGCGAAGGCTCTTTTGTGGGAGAACGATGCATCCGCAGCTTGCAGGAGGCATCCGATTTTCCCGATGATGCGAGCGCAGACAGCATCGGCATACAGCTGTGGGGCTGTGATATCTGCCAGCGCCACTGCCCTTTCAACAAGCACCTGAAATCGCGAGAGATGACGGAAAAAGAAAGGGAGCTTTTCAGCATCGAAAACCTCTTTGCCGCGTTTTCTTCAGGCAAGAAGGGATGTGAACCCTACCGCGATATTCTCGGCGGCAACTATCTTCGCCCGGCAAAGCTGACAGCGCTCGTGCTTACGGTTATGACAAACTGCAAAGATACTGAAAAATATCTGCCCGTTGCACAAAAAATGAGTAACCACGCTGATGAACGTGTTCGCAAGGCAGCACAACGGTTGATGAATAAAATTAATAACGGGGGTTGACACCTTATGGAAAATAAAATTTTAAGCATATTGCTGTGTTTTATTATGGCTTTTTCGGCAGTTGTGCCGGCTTTTTCGGCAGAAACCGACGATGCTGCGTACGAGCCTATACCTGAAATTATCCCCTCCCTTACCGAAGTACGCACACGCAAGCAGGTTGAGGGACTTCGACTTTATGTTGACGAGGAAAACCCGCTGTTTATGATAAGAAACTGCCCGATATGGGGCGGACCGCAGACGGGCGAAGCCTTTGCAGAGTACGCAATAAAGACCTACTACGCTCTGCCGGAGGATATAAGAAACTTCGCTGTGATCTACATTGATGAGGGCACAACGGATATGACCCCTGCAAGACAGCTTGAATTCTGGGATGAGCTGCTTACCATAACCGATGCGGCCAACGTACCGATCGTCTGCCAATCTGAATGCTTCTGCACCAATAAGACCCGCGACCCCTTCACCCAGGAGGAGCTTTCCGCTATATTCAAAGAGCATCCCTCTATGATGGGCTTTGTACAGGTCGAGCTTTCAACAAACGGCGTTACTAACGAAAAGCTCGCCTACGATGAGGTTACGGATGACCAAGGCGTAAACAAAAATATTCTTGCGCGTATGAAATCCTGCATTAAGGCCTGCGCCGAAAACGGCGGACTTTTCATCTGGCAGGATATGGAATATATCTACTGGAAAAAAGCAAACTACGTCAATCACATTCTCAAGGACAGGGAGCTTTACGACCTGCTCAAGGCGAACAGTGAAAACGTAATTATTATGGACAAGCACAACGGCCACGGCAGACACTTTGCAAGCCAGTCGAACATTCTCGGCTGCTGGCTTGACGATGTTTGCGGCAACTGGGGCGTTAACCTCGAAAACTTCCTCTGGTATGAGGAAGGCTTCATTGAGTATGATGACCCCGGCGTTGCACCGAATGAGCCAAACCCGCTGACAACCGCCAAATATCCGCCCGCCCTTTTCGGTATTGATATGATTGCTGATATGGTCGGCGGTGCAACAGTTTATGCGATTGAAGGTATGTTCAGCAGAGGCGGACTCTACCACTTTGTCGACGGTGAAGTTGTGCTTACCCCCACATTCTACGAGGTCCTCTATCCGATATATCAGCTCATTCTCAACGGCGCAGTGCCCGACAAGGAAGAGGTCAAATCAAACATCCGAGTCGCTTATAAAATGACCAACCCCAGAGCATATGCGCTCAGCGGTAACGATGCACACATTCTTCAGGGTCTTTATTGCGACACCTTCACCTTCTTCCAGGAGAAGTTTGAAAACACTTACTTTGACTGCACCAAAACCTGGGTACCTTCTACGGCAAGATATTACATCGTGCCTATCCTGCCGATTTATTCCGATGCAGAGCAAGTTTTACCCGAAAGCAAAATTCTGACCGATTTTTCTTACTTTTTTAACCTTCTGTTTATCAACCCGATTAAAACAAATTTCTTTAACAAGCACTACGAAAAGTCCTATGATGGCGATGGGGTGCTGTTTGATATCAATGATTATGTCTACATATTCAACAGCAATGAAAACAAAACGGTAAACAGCGAGCAGAGTGTAAGCTACACACTTGAAAGCGGCAAAAAAATCAGCACAACCTTTGTCGCCCACACCTACGCAATACTCAACGAGCATAACGGCGGCATAAGCATTGACCTTTGTAACCTGCGACTCGATACAGATGCCGTATGCAACGGACTTGAAAGCGAAGACCAGTTTATGCGTGAGTACGCCGCAGGCGGCAAGCGCAGCAACCCCAACGATTTCAGAGAATCCGTAATTGAAATTTCGGGCTTTGAAAATGAGCCGACCGTTACGGCAAGCGGCACAAACGGTGCAACGATGAAAACCGAATGGAACGAAGATGCAAAAACTCTCACAATTTCGGTCATCTCAAACGGCGAAACAAGAATCACGGTAGAATAAAAAATTAAGTCCACCGATCAGAATCGGTGGACTTTTTGATTACATTTTATCTTTTTCGAGCTGAGCCTTAAGCTCGTCGAGCGAGTTGAATTTCATTTCGCCGCGTCTGTAGCTGACAAGCCTTACCTCAATCTCTCTGCCGTAGAGGTCACCGCAGTAACCGATAACGTGTGTTTCGCTGCGCTGCTCATCATTTTCAAACGAGGGACGTATGCCGATATTAGTAACCGAGCGGTACCACACCCCATCAATACAGGTGCGTGAAGAATACACACCGTATTTCGGCACAATAAATCCGTCGGGAAAGAGCTGATTGAGCGTGGGGCAGCCGAGCTTCCTGCCTAAGTGATCGCCGTGTACAACCGTAAGCGTGTATCCGAACTCTCTGCCGAGCATACGGTTTGCAAGCTCTATATCGCCGCACTCGATTGCCGAGCGGATTCGCGTGGAGCTTACGGCTTCACCCTCAAGGCTTACGGCGGGCTGAACCTCCAGGCTTATGCCTGCCGACGCGCACAGTGAAGAAAGCAGAGCGCTGTCGCCGCTGCCGCCCTTGCCGAAGCGATAATTAAAGCCACAGCTGAGCATACCTGCATTAAGCTCATCCAGTAAAATTTTTTCAAAAAACTCCTCGGGAGCATAGTTTTTAATTTTATCAAAATCAACCTTGATAACTTCAACGCCCATAGCGGTCAGGAGCTTATCCTTTTCGTCAGATGTTATCAGCGATTTGCCCTCACGCTTATTCAGCGCAACGCAGGGCAGCGGATCAAGCAGCAGCACCGACGGCACAAAGCCGAGCTGAGCCGCCCTGACAACCGCACCGATAACCGCCGTATGACCGATATGTAATCCGTCAAAATTACCGAGAGCTATTGCTCTTTTTTTATTTTCCATTCTGTTTACCCTCAGGTTTCGGAATAGATACGCTTTATTTTAAGCTGGTCGGAATCCTCTTCAACCTCACCCAGGCCGAGGAACTTTTCTTCAGGTGAAAAGACCTTATAAATCCCTGTCGTGAGCGGAGTTCGGATTCTGTTTCTGTCAAGCGAGCCACCGTTTGAAAAGCGTTGTGCCTGAGCATCCGTAACGGTAACGCAAGGATAATCAAGCAGTGTTTCGAGCGCAACCACGTCACATTCACCGATTTCTTCAAGCGTTTTGCATTTTTCAATACAAATACCGTGCGCTTCAACCCTGCGAAGGGCGGTCAGCACAGCACCACAGCCAAGTTTTTCGCCTATATCGGAGCTGAGTGAGCGCACATAAGTACCTGCCGAGCAGCTTACCCTGAACGAAAACTCCTGCTTTGCTTCATCTGCACCCGTCATCTCGAGCGAATATATATTCACCTTGCGGCTTTCGCGCTCAATCTCAACACCTTCACGCGCAAGCTCATAAAGCTTTTTGCCGTCCTTTTTAATTGCGGAATACATAGGCGGCACCTGATCAATTTCGCCGAGGAAGGAAAGCATTGCTGCCTCAAATTCCGTGGCTGTGAAATGTGCCTCACGCTCGTCAAGCACGGTGCCTTCAATATCGAGCGTATCCGTTGTAACGCCCAACCGCACGGTTGCCTCATAAGCCTTGTCGTGAGTGTGCAAAAAGTCAATAAACCTCGTTGCACTGCCGAGCATAACAACAAGCACACCTGTTGCCATAGGGTCCAATGTGCCTGTATGACCGGATTTTTTGGCACCGAGAATGCGTTTGACTCTGTTTGCCGCAACGAATGATGTCATACCCTGCGGCTTATCAAGAAAAACAACACCTGTCATATAAACTCACCGATTGTGTCGATAAGAAGCTTTGTAGCTTCCTCCCTTGTGCCGGGAAGCTGACAGCCTGCCGCATTAGGATGACCGCCGCCGCCAAGCTTGCCGCAGATTGCGCTTGCATCAACGGGATCATGTGTGCGTACGGAAGCCTTGTACGTTCCGTCACGTCTTTCACGCATCGTTACACCAACAAGCACGCCCTCAATCTGGCGTGAGATTGCGGCAATTCCGTCACATTCGTTTTCGTCCGAACCGCTTTGAGCAAACATCTCACGTGTGATTGTAATCAGCGCACATTTGCCATCGTAAAAGAACTGCATACCGTCAAGGGCAAGCCTTTCAAGTGCCGCATAGGTTCTCGTTTTTGTCTCAAACATCCTGACGTTTATCTTTGCAGCATCCGCACCGAATTCCATAAGCTTTGCCGCAATACGGTGTGTCTCCGGTGTAACGTTTGCATAGCGGAAGCATCCGGTATCGGTTGAAACACCTGTGTAAAGGCAATCCGCCATCTGTGGCGTAATCTCAACACCGAGCAAGCCGATAAGCTCATAAATAATCTGAGCTGCAGCCGCAGCCGATGCATCGACGCAGTTCATTTTTGCAAAAAGTCTGTTTGAGCCGTGGTGATCAATACTCAGGTCAACCTTTGTTTCGTATTTATCTCTGATATCGTTACCCATAAGCGTAACATCCGCAATGTCAACGGCAACAACCGTCTCTTCCTCAAACTCCTGAGGCTCGATTTCAAGGTAGCGGAATTTGGGAGGAGTTTCCTCATTGTTGACGACGTTTGCTTTTTTGCCGAGCGCACGAAGCGCCAGACAAAGACCGATACCCGAACCGAGAGTATCTCCGTCCGGGTGAGCGTGGGTAATGATTGTGAAGTTGTCGTTCTCTTTTAAGAAAGAAGCTGCTCTGCCAAGATCAATAAGCATTGCTCTTCCCTCCTTGTTTGTAATTTAACCTTGTAAATACACAATCCGTAATTTTCGGAATCGGGTAACTCATACAAGATTTAAATAGTATTTTTTAAGCACTGATTTAATCGTAGTGCTCAGATTGGCGTGATAGTTTTTGCCGGTATTTTGAAAGCGTAAAGGCAAAAAGATATCCGTCAGGATGAGTGTTTAAGATTAAAGAAGTGCTTATTTTAAATCATTGAGCATTTTTGCAATGCTCATACCGTGTTCAATAGAATCATCCGCAACGAAGCGAAGCTCCGGTGTTTTGCGAAGTCGGAGCCTCTGGCCGACCTCACGGCGGATATAGCCTGCAGCATTCTTAAGACCTGCCACAGCCTCTTTAGCAGCATCGATACCTTCCATTGCGCTGATATAAGCCTTTGCATAGGAAAGATCGCCCGAAACCTCCACACGTATAACCGTGAGAAGCTTGCCCTGAACACGGGGGTCCTTTATCTCGTCACGGATGATAGCGATTATTTCACGCTTTATATCTTCCGCAACTCTGTCTGATTTATAACCTGCCATAATTTTCTTTCAACAAAGGCTGACGAAAAAAACGCCAGCCCTTGCATCTCCCTTTTTAGTCTCGGTATTCCTCAATGATGAATGACTCGAAGATATCGCCGAGCTTGATATCGTTGAACTTGTTGAGAACGATACCGCATTCGTAGCCCTGAACAACTTCTTTTACGTCGTCTTTAAAGCGCTTGAGTGAGCCCATCTCGTCCTCGGTGATAACAATACCATCACGGACAACACGAATCTTTGAGTTACGTGTAACCTTACCGTCGAGAACATAGCAACCTGCAACGTTACCGACAGAAGAAATATTGATGATGTTACGAACCTCGACACGGCCCTGTACAACCTCACGTGTTTTGGGAGCAAGCATACCTTTGATAGCTGCCTCAATCTCCTCAATACAGTCGTAGATGATTCTGTACATTCTCATATCAACACCGTCACGCTCTGCGTTAACCTGAGCCGCGGGGTCAGGTCTGACATTGAAGCCGACGATAATAGCGTTGGATGCGTTAGCAAGCATAACGTCGCTCTCGCTGACTGCACCGACACCGCTGTGAATAACACGAACACGAACCTCGTCGTTTGAAAGCTTCTCAAGGTTCTGCTTAACAGCCTCTGCTGAGCCCTGAACGTCAGCCTTGACAACAACGTTAAGGTCCTTGACCTCGCCTGCCTGGAGTGAGGAGAAGAGGTTATCAAGTGTAACCTTCTGTACGGAGTTGAACTGCTCATCCTTGAGCTTCTGCTTACGCTGCTCAACAAGCTCTCTTGCAAGGCGCTCGTCTGATACTGCGTCGAAAATATCACCTGCCTGAGGTGCTTCGTCAAGGCCCATTATCTCAACAGGGCAGGACGGGCCTGCTTCCTTAACGTTTCTGCCGTGCTCATCAACCATTGCACGAACACGGCCGACAGAAGTACCTGCAACGATGATGTCGCCTGCGTGCAATGTACCGTTCTGGACAAGGAGAGTTGCAATCGGGCCGCGACCCTTATCAAGTCTTGCCTCGATAACGCTACCCTTTGCCGCTCTGTTCGGGTTAGCCTTAAGCTCCTGCATCTCAGCAACGAGAAGGATTGACTCAAGAAGGCTGTCGATACCCATCTTAGTATGAGCTGAAACGGGCACACAGATTGTGTCGCCGCCCCACTCTTCGGGAATAAGCTCGTATTCTGTGAGCTGCTGCTTGATTCTTTCGGGGTTAACATCGGGCTTATCCATCTTGTTGATTGCAACAATAATCTGAACGCCGGCTGCCTTGGCGTGGTTGATAGCTTCAACCGTCTGCGGCATGATACCGTCATCAGCGGCAACAACGAGAACAGCGATATCCGTAGCCTGAGCACCACGTGCACGCATTGAAGTAAACGCTGCGTGACCGGGTGTATCGAGGAAGGTGATAAGCTCGCCGTTTGCTTTTACTCTGTAAGCACCGATGTGCTGTGTGATGCCGCCTGCCTCGGTTGAAGTAACGGAGGTGTGACGGATAGCATCGAGAAGTGAAGTCTTACCGTGGTCAACGTGACCCATAACAACAACAACGGGGTTTCTCGGCTCGAGGTTTGTATCATCGTCCTCTGTTGCGTCGATGATTCTGTCCTCAATTGTAACAACAACCTCTTTCTGAACCTTTGCACCGAGCTCGGTAGCAACGATTTCGGCTGTGTCGTAATCGAGCATATCGTTGATTGTTGCCATCTGTCCGAGTAAGAAGAGCTTTTTGATAACCTCTGCCGCTGTCATCTTAAGCTTGAGCGCAAGGTCACCTACAGTGATCTCTTCAGGAAGAGTAACGGTAATCTTCTTGTTTGCGCGCTCTGCTTCGATTCTCTTAATTCTCTCCTGCTCGGTTTCGCGGCGGTGAGTTCTTGTGCCCTGCTTGCGGTACTGCTTGGATTTCTGGTTAAGCTTCTGCTTACGCACGGAAGAATCCTGAATACCCTGTGACTTGTTTACGGGCACAATATTCTCGTAATGCTCGTTGTATTTTTCAAGCTGAACGTTATCTGCTCTTGTGTCAATTGTTCTCTTTTCGCCCTTTGTTCTTGCCTGAAGAGGACCTGAACGGTCTTTCTCCTTCTTCTTGGGCTGCTCGGGCTGCTTTTCAGCAGGAGCGGCAGCCTTACCGTCGGGCTTTTTATCTGCAGCCTTTGCGGGCGCCGGCTTATCTGCAGCCTTCGCGGGCTTTTCCTCTGCCTTTGGCTCTTCTGCCTTAGCCTTGGGCTTTGCCTCGGAAACTGTTGCAAAATACTCGTTAAAGTTAGGCACTGCCGTCTGCTGTGTGAATGTTTCGAATATAATATCAAGCTCGTTGTCTTCAAGTGCTGTCATGTGGTTTTTCGCTGAAACATCAACGTACTTTTCAAGCAGCTCCATAATTACTTTGCTTGACTTGCCGAAGTCCTTACCGACTTCATGGATTCTGTATTTTATTACTGCCATGCGATTTCCTCCTTATTCCTGCTCAAACTCAGTGAGCAGCTTATCATAAACGTGCTGATCAACAGCACAGCCGAAAGCTCTTTCAAACCGTTTGGCTTTGATTGCGGCGGCCAGACACTTCTTATCGCGGCAGATGTATGCTCCTCTGCCGTTCTTTTTGCCTGTAAGGTCGAGCGAAATCTCACCCTCCGGCGAACGCACCGCACGGATAAGCTCCTGCTTCGGCTTCATCTCGCCACAGCCCAGACACTTACGCATCGGTATTTTTTTGGGTTTGTTCATAATCTCACCGCCGTAACAACATTATTCTTTAATCTCGTAAAAGCCGCTTTCGGGGTTAATATCAATCTTCCAGCCGGTAAGCTTTGCGGCAAGGCGAGCGTTCTGGCCCTTGTTGCCGATTGCAAGTGAAAGCTGATTATCCGGAACAACAACACGGCAGGATTTCGGAGCATCCTCAAGAACCTCAACGCTTATAACATCAGCGGGGGCAAGTGATGCAGCAATAAACTGTGCCGGGTCTTCGCTGTATTTAACAATATCAATTTTTTCACCGTTGAGAAGATCTACAACGTTGCCTACACGTGCACCTCTTGCACCGATGCATGAACCAACGGCATCAACGTTCTCATCTTCGCTGTATACGGCAATCTTTGTGCGGGAGCCTGCCTCACGTGAGATAGCCTGAATTTTAACTGTACCGTCCTTGATTTCGGGAACTTCTTCCTCAAACAGTCTGCGTACAAGGCCGGGGTGTGTGCGGGAGATCATAGCCTTAACGCCTTTTTTCTCACCCTTGCGGATATCAACAACATAAATCTTAATAAAGTCGCCTGCTGCGAGCTCCTCGCCCGGAACCTGCTCCGACTTGAGGAGAATTGCTTCGCCCTTGCCGAGGTTAACCGTTGCATTGCCTGTTTCGGCATCAACCGAAATAACCTTAACCGTTACAAGCTCGTTGTGCTTGCTGTGAAGCTCACGGCTGCGTCTTTCGTCCTCAGCCTCGCGGATACCCTGACGGATAACGTTTTTAACTGTGCTTGCCATAATTCTGCTGAACTGCTTTGTATCAAGCGGAATTTCAACAACATCGCCTGCCTTTGCAGTCTTCTTATAGCGTACAGCCTCTTCGGGGAGAAGATCTGTTACGGGATCGCCGATTTCATCAACTACGTTTTTGCGGATGCAGACAAACATCTTGCCCTTTTCCATATCAATTTCACAGTATCCGATGTCTCTGTTGTACTCGCCTTTGATTGCGGATACTATTGCAGCCTGTATTCTCTCACACAGAGCTGCTGAAGAGATTCCTTTTTCCTGTTCAAGAAGCTTCACAGCTTCAAAGAATTCCTTTGTGTCCTTCTTAGTCATTTTGATATATCAATCCTTTCGTTAAATTGCATTTATGTCGTCAAGGCGCACCCATGAGGCTTCCTTGCGTTCTATTACAAGCGTGCGCTCACCATCAAGCGTAACGGTAAAGCTGCCCGCATCGTGGCTGTCGAGTTTGCCGTGCAGCTCACGCTCACCCGTTTCGAGTGGACGGATAAGCCTTACGACAACCGGAGCGCCGATATAAGCATCGAAGTGAGCCGGACGCGTAAGCTCGCGGTCTGTGCCGGGTGAGCTTACCTCAAGACAGTAGCTGCGGTCGATAGGATCGGCATCGTCAAGCGGTTTGTCAAGCGCATGGCTCATCGCAACACAGTCATCAATGCCTACGCCGCCCTCCTTATCAATAAAAATGCGGAGGTACCAGTTTGCACCTTCTTTTACAAAGCGTACATCCCAGAGCATAAGTCCGAGCTGCTGAGCAATCGGCTCGGCAATCGCTGTTACAGCAGCAACCGTGTTACCACCCTTACCTTTACCTGCCATATTCTCACTCCTTACATAAGAATTTCCAAAAGAATAAACAAAAGAGCGGGCAGAGCCCACTCTTCGGTCAAATCATTCGTACATACATAGTTTACCACAAGAAAACGAAAATAGCAATAGTATTTTCAATAATAAATAGCACCGAAAAGCACACAGTTAATGGGAAAATAGCCTAAAAATCACGCCTTTTTGCGTTTGATGAGCCAACGCACGACAAAAACAACTGCAACTGCCGGCAGTACAATCAGCACCGCTTTGAGGATAAGGTGCATCGGAATAATATCATAAATGCCGTCACCCAGGGTTGTAAAAAGTATTACGCGCGGTGCAATAGCCACAACCGAAAAAATTAAATATCTGAAAAACGGAATTTTCATCGAGCCGAATAAAAGGCTGGAAAAATCAATTGGCAACGCAAAAAGCCGAGCGAAAAAAACGGTTGAAAGTTTGCTCTTGTTTTTCATACCGAGCACCTTATCGCCGCCCTTGACCTTGCCCAGAAGCTTTGCAACGTAATCGCCGCCGAGTACTCTGCCGAGCCAGTATGTAACAGCAACCTCAAGCGCAATTCCGCAAAGGCTGATGAACAGTGCCGTACCAAGATCAAACGCCATGCCGACAGAAACGTAAACCAGCATTGCAGGTATGACAAAGGTGAGACCCTTAAGGCCGAAAATTGCAATTCCTACAGCAATAGCTGCCGCCTCACCCGGTGCGGCATCGACAAGAGCACGCACGTCGAGATTGATAAGGCGATCGTAATTAAGCGCAACAGCTATAAATATTGCCGCCAACACCGAAAGCCTGAGCAGAAGCGGCACAAGCTCCTTTTTAGCAAGATACTTATCCATAATTTTTTACCTTTTTCCACAAATTCATCGATAAGTATATATTTAAGCCCCGTATTTTGTCAAGCTTTTGCCGCCTTTGATATTTCAACCGCCGCAGGCAATACGGCACAAAGCGCCGCAACCAAAAGCCATTGCATACCGCTAAGCGGAACAACACCGAAAAGATTTGCTGTACCCTCAAACATAACCACTCCTACCTGAAGCAGCAGACACACAGCAAAGGCAAGATTCATCCTGCGGTTTGAAAACCATCCTATTTTAAATAATGAGCGCTCACTGCGTGAATTAAGCGCGTGCACAAGCTCGCTTATGCTCATCGTACAAAAGCATACAGTTCGCCCTACCTGCTCACCCCACAGCCGACAACCGAGCGCAAAGCCGAGCAGAGCCAATGCACCGATAAACACGCCCTCCAGCACAATATCCAGCCAACCGCCCTTGCTGAAAATTCCTTTTTTCGGATCAACGGGCGGTCGCTTCATAATGTCGCTGTCGGTTTTTTCGGTACCGAGTGCCATTGCAGGCAATGAATCCGTGACAAGATTGGTCCACAGCAGCTGAATCGGCAACATCGGCACCGGCATACCAATAATCCCTGCCACAAATATAAGTATTATCTCACCGATGTTACTGCTCAGCAGAAAGCGTATTACCTTCCTTATGTTGTCGTATATTCCTCTGCCCTCCCGAACAGCCTTTACAATTGTTGCAAAATTATCGTCGGCAAGCACTATATCCGCCGCACCCTTTGCTACCTGAGTGCCGCATTTCCCCATAGCACAGCCGATATCCGCCGCCTTGAGCGCAGGAGCATCGTTTACTCCGTCACCGGTCATTGCAGTAACCTCACCGTTAGCACGCAATGCTTTGACTATGCGCACCTTATGTTCGGGGCTGACGCGGGCAAAAACACGTTCCTTCTTCACAGTTTCGCAAAGCTCACTGTTACTGAGCATATCCAGCTTTGCTCCCGTCACGGCAGGCCTGCCCTTTTCGGCTATACCTAGCCTTGCTGCAATTACCGAGGCAGTGCGCGGGTTATCACCGGTTATCATCACAGGGGTTATGCCTGCCTGTTTGCAAAGTGCAACCGCCTGCGCCGCCTCCTTACGCTCCGGGTCTTCAATACCGATAAGCCCCACAAACTCAAAATCATCATTCTCCCTGACAGCAACCGCAAGCACACGCAAACCCTCATCCGCCATACGGTCATTAAAAACGTATGCGTTGCCGACAAAACGGCACATTACAAGCACTTTTTCGGGCGCACCTTTTACAATGGTCAGCGTTTTTTCGCCCACACGCACCGTAACGCTCATCATCTTTTTTTCACTGCTGAACGGCTCCTCATCAAGCCTTACCGCACTGCCGTCAACACCTCCTGCCGCCCTTACAACAGCAACCTCGGTCGGCTCACCCCGGGCAGCGGTTGCGTTGCAGCATAGCGCCGCCGTGCCAAGGATTTTTTTGCCCTCGTCACTGCTTACAGCCGTCTCAGAATAAGCTGAAAACAGCCTTGAAACCGTCATCCTGTTCTGCGTAAGCGTGCCCGTTTTATCCGAACATATATAAGTTGCACTGCCGAGTGCTTCAACAGCTGTGAGCCTGCGGATTATCGCCTTGTTTTTTGCCATTACGGAAACACCGGAGCTGAGCACAATCGTCACGACAGCCGGCAGACCCTCCGGGATTGCCGCAACGGCAAGGCTGACGGCAAGCATAAAGCTGTCGAGGAGACCGTCTCGCCTGAGTACACCAAGCAAAAACACAACGGCACAGATGCCGATTGCACCTAAGCCCAACACCCTGCTGATTTTTTCAAGCCTGAGCTGAAGCGGAGTCAGCGGCACCTTTTCCTTGCCGAGCATATCGGCAATTTTGCCTATCTGCGTATCCATCGCCGTGTGCGTTACAATAGCCTTACCGTGCCCCGCAAGTACGGTTGATGCCGCAAAAACACAGTTGCTGCGCTCCGCGAGAGGGGTTGACGCATCAAGCCCGCCTGAGGCGGATTTCACTACAGGCAAGGCCTCTCCCGTAAGCGAGCTTTCATTCATTTTAAGCCCCACACTTTCGATAAGCCTGGCATCCGCGGCAACTCTGTCACCTGTGCTGAGCAAGAGAACATCGCCTCTGACAACCTGACTTGCAGGCAGTTTCTGCACTTCACCGTCACGGATAACAGCCGCCTCCGGCGCTGAAAGCTCTTTCAGCTTATCGAGCGCACGCTCTGCCCTGCTCTCCTGAATCACACCGACAATTGCGTTTATAATAACGATGACAAGGATAATTATCGGGTCAATATATGAGCCGTCACCCTCGAGGTAAGCTGTTAAAAACGAAATTGCCGCAGCAACCAACAGCGTAATTACCATAAAATCGCGAAACTGCATAAGGAACATGACCAAAACGTTGCTTTTCTTTTTTTCGGCAAGTCTGTTTTCCCCATCCTCGTTCAGCCGTCGCTTTGCCTGCGACCGTGTCAGACCGAGGTGCGCATCGGTTTTAAGCTCAGCGACAACATCACCCGCATTCACTGCATAATAATCCATAATCCCTATCCCTCTTTTTATTTTTTTTAGATATATATGCAACGAAGTACGACATTATTAAATTGACATCACACGCGTTTTGTTATAAAATATATATTTGCAAGCGGATTGGGCAGCTGCGGCGTCAGGGATTTATCACCCCTGCCGACGAGGAAAGTCCGGGCTTCACAGAGCAGGATAACGGCTAACGGCCGCCGAGGGTGACCTTAGGGACAGTGCAACAGAGATATACCGCCTGCTCAGGGTAGTGAGAATGAATCTGAATACGTTTTTTATTGGTTTGTTTGAATCAACTTATCGTTAAGATTTGCATCAGATTAACTCAATAAAAAATCGCAGACCCAAAATGCAAATATTTTTGTTGCTTTTGGGGTGGCTGAGGTCGCAGGAAGGTGACACCTTTCAAGACCGAAACGCCGAAAAAGCTTGAAAATTTTGTTTTTTGGGCGTGTTCGGATTTGTTCTCGCTGCCCTGGCAGGTAAGGGTGGAAAGGCGAGGTAAGAGCTCACCGGCGTACAGGAGACTGTACGGCCCTGTAAACCCTATCCGAAGCAACACCGACCGAAGTGGCTTGCTCGGCCTATACTTCAACAGGTGGCTTGAGCGCTGCGGCAACGCAGGGCCTAGAAAGATAGTTGCCTTAAACGACAGAACCCGGCTTACAGATCCGCTTGCGTTTTTAAAAAGGAAGGAAAGAACAGCGTTGGACGACATCTATGTCAGCGGTAAAAAACCGCGCCGCGATAATAATCAGACAAGCTCCGACTATGAGTACGACGATATATACGTAACACCGGAAAACTCAAACGGAGATATCTACATCAGCAAAAACAAAAACCGCCGCACACAATCCGACAACACTTACGACGATTTTGATTACGGCTTTGAAGATGGCGGCAACTTCGATTTCGACGGTGACGACCTGCCGCCCGACCCCCCGAAATCTGCCGAAACCCAACCAAAGAAAAAGAAGAAAAAAAGCAAGCTTTTCCGTGCAATAAAGGCGGTTGTGCTCATTGTTGTACTTCTCATCGGCATAGGTACAGGCCTTGTTTACCACACATTCAGCAGTGTAAACTACACAGAATCCGGGCACAGCGACAACGTATTCCTCGACAGCAGCGAGCTGACACAGAGCAGCGCCGTAAAGAACATACTTCTAATCGGTGTTGACCGCCGCAATCCTGACGATTCATCACGTTCCGACACTATGCTGCTTGTTTCGGTAAATACAGCATCACGCAAAATCAAGCTCACATCATTTATGCGCGACGCCTACGTTTACATCCCCGAAAAACAAAAGAACGCAAAGCTCAACGCCGCCTGCACGTGGGGCGGTGCGCAGATGGTAATGGACACCATCGAATACAACTTTGATATAAAAATTGACCACTATATGCTTGTTGATTTCACCATGTTCGAAAGCATAATTGACGGACTTGGCGGAGTTGACGTTGCCATAACGGAAAAAGAAGCCAAATATATGCGCACGGACGTTCACCTGGAGAATATTCAGGCAGGCGATTCGGTACACCTCAACGGCAAAGAGGCGCTATGGTATTGCAGAATCCGCAAACTCGATTCCGACTTTATGCGCACAGGCAGACAACGTAAGGTTATGACGGCACTGATAGAAAAATGCAAACAGACCGGCCCGATTGAGCTTTACAATCTGCTCGGCGACGTTGTCAGCCGTGTTGAAACGGATATGTCCCCTGCAACCTTAACCGGCCTTGCCATCAACGGACTTTTGCGTTACCTGCGCTACGATATAGAGCAGGGCAGCGTGCCGGCAGAGGGAACGTGGAAAAGCAAAAACGTATCCGGCCAATCCGTGCTAAGCTTTGATATAGGCGCAAATGCAGAATACCTCAAAGAATTCATATATGAAGAATAGCAGAAGGAGTGAAGCAAAACTATGAAAAATTTCATGGGAGAGGATTTTCTTCTCGACAACCCTGCGGCAAAAGAGCTTTTTGCTGCGGCAAACGAAATGCCGATTTTTGACTGGCACTGTCACCTTTCACCCAAAGAAATTTATGAGAACAAGCAGCCCTCAGATATCGCGTGGCTGATGCTTGCAGGCGACCACTACAAGTGGCGCGCAATGCGTTCCTTCGGTATTGACGAAAAATACATCACGGGTGATGCAAGCTGGCACGATAAATTCATCGCTTTTGCCACAATGCTCGCCTATGCACCCGGCAATCCGCTTTATCACTGGACTCACCTTGAGCTGCAGAGATACTTCGGTATAGACACACCGCTCAGCGCCAAAACAGCGGAAGAAATCTGGGAAAAAGCAAACGCACAGATTAAAGCAGGCGGTTTCACACCGCGTGAGCTTATTGAACGTTCAAACGTTGCTTGCGTTTACACAACAGATGACCCTGCAGATTCGCTCGAATATCACGTGCTCCTCGCACAGGATGAGAGCTTCAGAACAAAGGTAATACCCGCATTCAGACCGGATAAGGCTCTGGGCATCGAGCTGCCGTCATTCCGTCCGTGGCTCGCTTCACTCGAAGAGCGTGTTGGAAGAAAAATTGAAAGTTATGCAGCACTTGAAGATGCACTGCTCGAAAGAATTGAAACATTTGCACAGATGGGTTGCCGCGCAAGTGACCACGCGTTCACCTATGTACCCTATGCTGAAGCTACTGCGGCTGAGCTTGAGGCAATCTTCCAAAAGGGCAGGCAGGGTCAGGGCCTCACAACCGCTGAGCTTGATGCTTACCGTACGGCTCTCCTTCGCACGATGGCTAAGGAATACGCACGCAGAGGCTGGGCAATGGAGCTGCATATGGGCCCGATGAGAAACAACAATACACTTATGTTCAACAAAATCGGTCCTGACACAGGCTTCGATTCAATCGACGACAAGGAGATTGCTCAGCCGCTTTCACGCTTCCTCGACAGCCTTGCAAAAGAGGAGCTGTTGCCCAGAACAATTCTCTTCACACTCAACCCGAAGGATAACTACGTGCTCGGCACAATGCTCGGCAACTTCCAGAATTCCGACGCACCCTGCAAGATTCAGTTCGGCAGCGGTTGGTGGTTCAACGACAACCTCGACGGTATGCGCGAGCAGATGAAGGCATTCGGCAACCTTTCGGTGCTGGGCAAATTTGTCGGTATGGTTACAGATTCACGCTCGTTCCTCTCCTACCCCAGGCACGAGTATTTCCGCCGTATTCTCTGCGGTCTGCTCGGCGATATGGTTGAGGACGGCCTTTACCCCAACGATATGGAAACACTCAAACAGCTTGTTCAGGATGTATCCTACAACAACGCTGCAAAATATTTCGGTCTGGAGTGATTAATATGACAAGACGCTTCAAAGGTATTGATGTCGAAGTTTTTCCGCTTGGCTTTGGTTGCATGAGATTTCCTACAAAGGGCGGTAAAATCGAACGCGAAACTTCTACAAAAATGTTGCGCCACGCTATTGACGAGGGTGTTAACTACGTAGACACAGCTTACTACTATCACGACCAGGAAAGCGAAGAATTTGTAGGCGAAGCACTAAAGGACGGTTACCGCGAAAAGGTTTACCTTGCAACAAAGTCACCCGTTTACGACCTGAGCGATGAAATCAGCTTTGAGGACAGACTCAACACTCAGCTTGAAAGGCTGCAGACAGACCACGTTGATTTTTACCTTCTACACACACTTAACAAAGATTTGTGGAATAACAAGGTGCTCAAATACAACGTACTTGACAGTATGGTAAAAGCAAGAGAGCAGGGCAAAATTAAATACCTCGGCTTCTCATTCCACGATGATATCGACCTTTTCAAGGAGATTGTTGACAGCTTTGATTGGGATTTCTGCCAGATCCAGCTCAATTACGTTGACCTGGAGCACCAGGCAGGCATTGAGGGACTTGAATACGCTTATGCCAAGGGTATGAGCTGTGTAATTATGGAGCCGCTCAGAGGCGGCAGGCTTGTAAAGGGGCTGCCCGAAAGAGTTAAGGCCGCTCTGCCTAAACGCAAGAGCAAGGTTGAGGTTGCGCTCGATTTTCTCTGGGACAGAGAAGAGGTTGCGCTCGTGCTCAGCGGTATGAGCACGCCCAAGCAGGTTGAAGATAACCTCCGCTACGCTAAGCGCAGCAAAGAAGGTATGCTCACCGCCTACGAACGCAAGGCGCTTGCCAAGGCAAACGAACTGTGGCACACCATGCCGCTTGTCGGCTGCACAGGCTGTGCATACTGTATGCCCTGCCCGTTCGGTGTTAACATTCCGGAATGCTTTACCGCATTCAACTCAACCGTATACAAAGGCAAACGTGGTGCTAAAGAGAGCTATGACGCGCTTGACGGCAAGGCCGACCGCTGCCGTGCCTGCGGCAAATGCAAGCCATCTTGCCCGCAGAGCATCGATATACCCACACAGCTTAAAAAGGTGAACGAAACATTCAGTGAATAAATAAAAGCATACAAAAAAGACCGCTTCTCGTTTGTGAACTGCCCCAAATTGTGCGGACAGTACAAAAAAAGGCTCTATGGCAGAAATATTTAAATTAAGCGACATACTGACTTCGTTTTTCAAGCGGAGTCAGTTTTGTTTTTAATTGGATTCGTTCGTTGTTGTAAA
>JAZNMK010000008.1:0-61740 GCA_045579585.1 Acutalibacteraceae bacterium | reverse complement strand
CCCCACATTCTCCCCCAAGGTAGGGGCGGCGCTAAGCTGCCCTACTTACAACGTGATTTAGCTAAAGCACAAAAGCAGGGAAGTCGGATCGTAGCCATGTCGTTCTGTGAGCCAAGGAGTTGTAGTGGGGATTTGTCTTCCTAAGACCGCTTGGCCTCCGACTTCCCCACATTCTCCCCCAAGGTAGGGGCGGCGCTAAGCTGCCCTACTTACAACGTGATTTAGCTAAAGCACAAAAGCAGGGCTGTTTAACACAGCTCCTACACCTATCGTCCGGTCCGTTTGTGCCGGGCCGGACGGTTCGGTGAAAAACCGCTGACTTATACATTGAAAGTATATAAATGTTTATTTCAATGTATAAATGAGCAGTTTTTCGAAAAATAATCCAAACTGTGAGGTACTCTAAATGAAAAAAGCAGGACGCATTATCTCAAACATTGTCGTGGCGATTATTTTAGTTTTTTCAATCGTGATGACAGTTGCCGTTCTTTCTACTACAAAAAGCGAATCGGGTTTGCCGAACCTGTTCGGTAAGGCAATATTTAATGTAGAGACCGATTCAATGCTCAGTGAGCAGGGCTTTGATAAGGGATCCCTTATCATTGTTGATCTTGTTGATCATACCGAAGATGCAGGTAAGGTATACAAGGTTGGTGACGTTGTAACGTTCTGGCGTTACTATGAAGATCAGAAATATCTCGAAACTCATAGAATCATCGAGGATACACGCTCAAACCCGAAAGAGATTGTTGACGGTGTCTGGATTCACGGCGGAACTCCTTATTACATTACAAAGGGTGATAACACGCCTGATATCGATATGCATCAGAACTTCGCAATTGACTATCTGAGCAACGACCGTGTTGTTGCTGTCTGGACGGGTACTGCAATTCCTCACCTCGGTTCGGTTATGGGCTTCCTTCAGTCACAGCTTGGATTTATGCTTTGTGTAGTTATTCCTACCGCAATCTTCTTCCTTTTTGAGCTGTTTAAGTTCATCACAGCTCTTATGGATGCCAAGAAGGAAAAGGCACTCGCGGCAGTTAAGGATGCTGAGGACGAAATCAAGCAGAAGGTTATTGCCGAAATGCTTGCAAAGCAGGAATCTGAAAAGAAAAACGAAGCTGTCTCTAAGAATGATTCAGCCAAAGCCGCAGATTCGGAAGAAGAAATCAAACGCAAGGCTGTTGAGGAGTACTTAGCACAGCAAGAGGCTGAAAAGAAAGCGGCTGAAAGAGAAGAAGAAATCAAGAAGCAAGCAATTGCAGAGTATCTTGCACAGCAGGAGGCTGAAAAGAAAGCCTCTGAAGAATCGGAATAAATAAAGGCGGATAAACACAGTATTTAAGAGCATCAGCTCTGAAATAAAATTTTAGTAAAGAGGGTAAACAAAATGGCAAAACGCAAATTAGGACTTTCGATTATTGTTCTCATCGTTGCGGCTACAACAATGGTATCCGGTACATATGCCTGGTTCCTTGTCGGTGGCTTCGCAGAACTGTTCGATCTCGGCTTCGATGTTATTGAGGCCAGCGGCGGTATTGAGCTTCAGGGCTCAGCCGGTCATGCACACGCAACCTCAGAAGAAGGCTCAGCACAGGTCGCTTGGGGTTCATATCTTCAGCGTGATTGTTTCGCTGCAGGCGAACTAATTGCAGAAGACGGCAAATATGCACCTGTATCAAGTGCAGGCGGTGCAGAGTTTACAAAGGTTGGTCTTGAGGGCGGTTACTTCGCTTCTCTTGAACCTCAGGTAGGCGTTGATTACAACGAGTTAAGAATCAAAATCCGTTCAACCACAACCGAGTCGGTTGACGCAAGAATGAACATTGCCCTTACCGGCCGTGACGGCGAGAATGAAGCTGTCAGCGCAGCACGTGTATCGGTTACATACAAAGGCACCACAACAATTTTTGCTATGGCAGGTGATGCTACCTATGCTGTAACATCAAACGATATCCCCATGGCAACTGTTATGGATTCCAACAACAACAGCATTATCGACCAGGCTGAAACACAAGGTGTTGTTTCTCTCGCATCACAGTCTGTTACAGAGCTTACACAGTCTGCTGTTGATGCAAACAGATTCGAGGCAACAATGGAGCTTCCCGGTGTTTCCGGCAACACAGGTTCCGACGAAATAGTAGTACGTATCTGGATTGAAGGTAATGACACAGACTGTACAGGTGAGAAGCTCAGTGCTAAGCACCTTTCAGCAAAAATTACTTTCGGTTCATCATCTGATTCCAACACAGAAACACCGTAAGATAATTGTAACAGTATAAATTCACACAAGGATAGAATTCAATGAATAAGCTAAAGAAAATCAATATTGATGTATTAGATAATAAAAAATTTAATACGATAATGAATATTGTGTCTACTGTAATCCTTGTTATATCTATCGTTATTTGTGTGAACGTTGTTTTATCGGCAAATGCTGATATCGGTGTACCGAATTTTGGAAATTATTCTTTCCTTACTGTCAAAAGCAACTCTATGAATCCGACGTTTTATGAGGGCGATCTTATAATTGTCAGACGGTACAGGCCTGAAAAGAAACACAATTACGAGGTTGACGATGTTATTTCCTTTGTTGCCAAGAGCAACACAGGCGAGAATTTCGTAAACACACACCGTATTGTTGAGGTTATTGAGGGCGCAAACGGCAGAAGCTATGTAACCAAGGGTGACCACCCCAAAGCTACGGTCGATAAAAGTCACGTTGATTACCGCAACGTGCTCGGCGTTTTTACAGGCGTTCGTGTTGCTAAGTTAGGCAGATTTCTCGAATACACTAAAACTCCCAACGGCGTAATACTTCTCATAATTCTTCCTGCAGCATTGATAGTAATCTGGCAGCTGATAGGCTACTTCCGTTCTCTTGAAAGACGTAGAGCCACACCCGCAGCCAACAGTATGGCGGCAACCTCGCCGCAGCAGTATTACCCTCCTGCAGCGGAAAGTGAAAAAGAGGCTATTATTCAGGAATATCTGCGCGAGCAGAGAGCTGAAGAAGCCAGAAAACAGCAGATAATAGAAGAATATCTTGCTAAGCAGAAAGAAATTGAAGAACAAGAAAAAGCTAAGGCAGAGGAAGAAAAGATAAAGGCGATTATAGCAGAATTCCTTGCTCAGCAGAAAGCGGCAGAAAATGCCACAAAAAAGTCGGCTGAAGATTCAGACGAAGAAAACGACAGTTCAAATAATTAAGGTCAGTAAACAAATCAGTTTAAAAATACAGCAAAGGTGGCTACAAAATGAGCGGTATTTTACAGTTTTTAGGAGATTTCCTCGAGCAGCTTTTTGTCAAAGGCTTTTGGGGAATAATCAAAGGCTTCGGCCTTGGCGTTGCTAATATTTTCAATGTTCCGGCATACGTTAGAATTTTTAAGAATCACTCAAGCACGCTTGGTGTAGGCGGCATAATTGTCGGCGCTATTTGTATGTTGCTTGTCCTCGTGCTTCTTGCAGCGATTATTTTCCTGATTGTCCTTCTCATCAAAAAGTATATTCGCTTCCGTAAGACGGTTGTTAACCAGGAGGAGCTGCTCAACGAAGTTGCCACCCTCAACCGTGAGGTTATGAAGCTTTCAATCGAAAAGGATAAGATTCTTGCTATGAAGGTTTCGCAGCTTGGTCTCAGACCCGGCGAGAATCCCTACCTCGAAGCTGCAGACGGCAGCACACCTGCAACGTCAGATGCTGAAGAGAAAACCGACGAGACAGAGCTTGATCCCACACTTGATGAAGATTACAGCCGTTTCTACAAGCTAACTCAGGTTGACCTTGAGATGGCTGATTATGTACCTCCCGTATACAATAACGAAATAACACTTCCCGGTATTATCGATATGTTCCGCAACTTTGCAGCTTCAAGAATGGGTCTTTACTACGAGCACAGAACGCTGCGTCTTTTCCTTGCAGCTTTTGCTTCAACAAGACTTATCATCCTGCAGGGTATTTCCGGTACCGGTAAAACATCACTTCCTTATTCATTCGGTAAGTTCCTTCAGAACGATGCTATCATCGCTTCCGTTCAGCCTTCATGGCGTGACCGTACCGAGCTTTTCGGTTACTTCAACGAATTTACAAAGCGCTTCAACGAAACAGAAGTTCTCAAGAAGATGTACGAAGCTACATACAAAGAGGATATTTACCTTACCATCCTGGACGAAATGAATATCGCCCGTGTTGAGTATTATTTTGCTGAAATGCTTTCAATTCTTGAAATGCCCAGCCGTGATGAGTGGATTGTTTCCCTTGTTCCTTCAGTATGGCCGACTGACCCGAAGCACCTCTTCGACGGTAAGCTCAAGCTTCCGGATAATATGTGGTACATCGGCACAATCAATAACGACGACTCTACGTTTGCTGTTACTGATAAGGTTTATGACCGTGCTATTCCGATCGATATCAACACGAAGGGTAAGTTCTTCGAAGCTCCCTGGACAGATAACCTCACACTCAGCTACAAGCATCTTGAGTCTATGTTTGCAGAATGTAAAGAAAAGTATAAGGTTTCAGAAGAAAGCCTTCGCAAGCTGGCAGAGCTTGATGACTACGTCATTGAACACTTCCGTCTTGCTTTCGGTAACCGTATTGTTAAGCAGCTTCAGGATTTTGTTCCTGCATATGTCGGCTGCGGCGGTACAGAAATCGACGGTCTTGACTTCGTTCTTTGCCACAAGATTCTCCGTAAGTTTGAATCTCTCAACCTTTCCTTCATCCGTGATGAAATTTCCGGTCTTATCACTTACCTCAACAAACATTTTGGTAAGTCTAATATGTCTGAATCCAAGGAATACCTCGAGCGTCTCCAGAAGATGATCTGATTTTTACTAAAACTTCTCTTTTACATATGCCTCTGTCCCGGGGCAGGGGCATATGTAAAGCAACTCTATATTTAAGGGGCGAAACTTAAATGGGCACTTCATACGATGAACTTTACAATGAATATAAGAGTGGGTCACTTTCAATTTTTGACGGTGACGAATACTACGGCGATATGCTTGAGGCTATGGAAGGCGGCAAGCATGAAATATCGCTGTTCAACCGTTTCTTTGAGAAAAAAATTGACCTTAAGTGGGTTGAGGCAATCGAGGCATGTACAGTTGCGCTTGATACTATCGTGCGTAACCCCCGTAAGTTCATTGTTCAGGAAGAAGAAATTGTTCCGATTGAACGTGCCAGAAAAATTACAGCTGAGTCTGTTCGCCATCTTGCTCAGCATACCAGCATGATTGCCCGCGTTGACGGTGACCGTGTTACACCCAGCCAGATACTTAACGTTTTCCGTGAGGAAAGCTTCGAAATTTACGAAAACAGATTTATATTCACACTTCTCCGTAATCTCCGCCACTTTATCGATACGCGATATAACGTTCTGTTCAATATGGAACAGGACGAGAAGAAATCCTCACTCAGTATGAACAGTGAGTTCCGTGCAGGAAACGAGAAAATAAGCTATAAGCTTGAAGTTTCCTCACAGGCTGTTTCTACAATGAATGCAGAAACAGCCACCAAGGGTGATGAAAATGCAACCGCGCTCGCACGAATCGAAAGAATCAAGCGTGTTGTTAACGGATTCTGCTCTTCATCATTTATGCGTGATCTTGAGCACTGTACTCCAGTACGTCCTCCTATTATGCGCACAA
The DNA here is from genome assembly GCA_045579585.1 of Acutalibacteraceae bacterium. Classification (GTDB taxonomy): domain Bacteria; phylum Bacillota; class Clostridia; order Oscillospirales; family Acutalibacteraceae; genus UBA8612. Next base: position 56,083 of record JAZNMK010000008.1, on the reverse strand, counting down.
ACGTAATTCAGAAAGACCCCAACTTCCGTGCTTGCCTTAATCTTTGGCAGTTCATTTCGTCATATGACGAGGTTGGTTATGAAATAACAGCTAAAGAAACTAATGAAATGGTTAACGATGAATATAAGGATGATCTCTTCCGACTTGCAACCGTTAACTATATGCTTCTCAAGAAGAATACGGGCGAACTTGAGGCCGATGAGCTCAAAGGTAAGAAGCGTAAGCTTAAGCCCAAACTTCTTAAGAGACTTGCTGAAGACCTTGTTCTTAACTACGATATGGAAGAGGTTGAGATTCGCAAGGTATTTGTTGACGAGCTGAAGCGAGCCAACAAAAAGAAGACAGCAGGCGAAACCAAGATTAACGAAGCAATCGACCGTGCTCTTAAATCTGAAAACGACCGTAAGGCAGAAATCGAAGCCAGAATCAAGGCTGAGATTCAGCGTCAGAAAGAAATCGAGAAGCGTCGCAAAGAAAGAGAAAAAGCAAAGCTTGCAAGAGAGCTTGCACTCGAAAAAGAGCGCAAAGCAAAAGAAAAGGCAAGACTCAAAGCAAAGAAAGAACGAGAGCTTGCACTCGAGAAGGAACGCAAAGCAAAAGAAAAAGAGCGTATCCGCAAGGCAAAGCTGCGTGAGCAAGAGCTCGCAAGAATTGCTAAGGAAAAAGAAAAAGCAAGAATTGCTAAAGAAAAGGCGAGAGCAGAAAAACTCAAAGCAATCGAAGAAGAAAAAGCCCGCAAGGCTGCTCTTCTTGCAGAGCAGAAGAAAGCAAAAGAACTTGCAGCTCTGCAAGCCGCTAAAGAAAAAGAGCGTGCTGCTAAGCAACGAGCAAAAGAAAAGCTGGCAAGGGAGAAAGCTTTACAGCTTGAAAAAGAACGTGCAGCCAAGGCAAAACAGAAAGAAAAAGAGCGCATAGCTAAACAGAAGGCTGCTGAGGCTCAGAAAGCTAAAGAAAACGCCGAAAAGCTGAAGGCAAAAGAAAAAGCAGCGAAAGAAAAGGCTGCTTTAGCCGAAAAAGAAAAGGCTGCTAGGGCAAAACAGAAAGAAAAAGATCGCGTAGCCAAGCAAAAGGCCGAAGAAGAAAGAAAAGCTAAAGAAGCTGCTGCAAAACAAAAGGCAAAAGAAAAGGCCGCAAAGGAAAAAGCTTTACAAGCAGAAAAAGAAAAAGCAGCAGCAAAAAAAGCTAAGCAAAAAGAAAGATTGGCTAAACAGCGTGCTTTAGAGCTTGAAAAAGAGAAAGCTGCCAAGGCAAAACAAAAGGAAAAAGAGAAGGCTGCAAGGCAAAAAGCTTTACAGGCAGAAAAAGCTAAAGCACAGAAGGCGAAGGAAAAACAAAAGCTCGCCAAGAAAAATTCAGCTGCAACAAACCCTGACGAAGCAGTTGAAAACTGATTAAAACTACAAAATGTTCCCGCTCACTAAGCCGTATTTGTAAACGCAGAAAGAGGCAGACACGGTAACGGGTATTTTAAGGAACAACCTATCTTTTGGAGGCGTAAACCATGAAAAAACGATTACTTTTCCGCACATTTACAATAATGTTGGCAGCAATAACCTTGTTGTCATCTACAAGTGCATACAATCTTCTGGTTTACGCTAACCAGGAGATTGTTTCTGCTACTCTTTCTGCAAATGAAACCGATGAAACATATGAGCCAAACATCACTGTTCAGGGCGGTGACCTTCAGCTTGAAACAAACGCTGAAGGTGATTCAGAAGCTGAAGATTTCAGCTGGGGTACTGATGCTAACGGTATCCCTGCGGATGGTTCAGAGCAGAATCCGTATCAGATTTCTTCGCTTGAGCACTTTCTTCAGGTGAATACCCTTGTAAATGATACAACCGGTTCAAGTGTAGCGAATGTAAACTACAAGTACTTTACACTTACGGCCGATATCGACATTAGCTCTCTAAGAGTTGAAGATTTTATTAAAGATATCGGTGATGCTTACTTTGTGTCAACAGATCACAAGAATCCGAACTCACAGCAGGTTTACATCAATATCGATGGTTCTTATACTGATGCCAACGGTATGACGCAACGTCACAAAATCACCGGCGGCACCAACGGCTGGAATATCGAAATAGCAGGTCACCAGAACTTTTCGATTTTCGGTTACCTCAGTCAGAATTCTGTCGTGAGTAACATTATTTTTGAAAACATCAACGTAAACGTTACAACTTCAAGCTCGCGTCAGATTGCTATCATCGCCAACAAAAATGATGGCCTTATTGAGAACTGTAGCATCAATAACTGTTCGGTTAAGTCAAATCTCAGCTCCGATCATGAGAATCCCTACTACGGTGTTGACGGCGTCAGCTTTTATAACGGTGTGGCAGGTGCTGTTGCTGATAACGGCGGCACAATCCGCGGCCTTTCCGTTAACGATATCAGTATTGCTGTTGCAGGTCGTGATGATTATATCGGTGCAGTAGTCGCACAGAACAGAGGTCTTATTGATTCTGTTGCTGTTTCCGGTGTTCAGATAAGCGCAACGTCCTTCAACAATTATATCGGAGGTATTGCAGGCTATAACTATCCTGACGATACAGCACTCGGTATCAAAAACTGTTCTGTAGATATGGCCGGCCGATCCGGTAAGGTTAAGAACTTTACCAATGGTGCTTACGTCGGTGGTCTCGTTGGCAGCAACGACGGCTATCTTTATAACTCTTCAGTCACCGGCACATACAGCTCTGCACAGAATACAACCTCAGCATCTTACAATATGCTCGGTTTTGTTGATTCTAACTGTGCTGACATAACTTACTTCGGCGGCGCAGCGGGCATCAGTACAGGTGTCATTTCCGCTGTTACCGTTTCAAATGTCGGTTTCTTCTCACATGCTTCAAACTCAACCAAACAGGCATACTTTGGTGGTATTACATCTACTGTTGAGTCTGCGGGTTCAATTGAAAACTGTGTTGCGTCCGGTGTGTTTGTTGCCTCTAACGATGCTCAAACATATGCCGGTGGTGTTATTGGTTTCGCCTCCGATACTATTGCTGACGGCGCGATTCAAAACACTTATGCCCTTTACAAACTGGTAAATCCTCGTATGGATTATGTAGGTGCCGTTATAGGATGGGGCGGTAATGCTTCAACTCTTTCAAACTGTTACTGGTCTGATCAGCTCAGCGGTTCGTCTGTTGCTTATCTCCAGCGTGATGTGACATATAAGGATCTTGTAGCAAGTGCAGAGGCAATCGCAGGCAACCTCTATTCTGCCAACAAGGCGGTTGTAGCTCCAAGGAACTCAACCGTTACTGTTCCGGCATCTTCGCTTATCCACCGTTGGGATGGTACAGGCGTTGAGATCAGTACTCCCACTCAGGATGTTAATGTGCCTACAAACGGTCTTGCAAATACTCTTGCATACGCTCCGTACACAGTTAACTTCACTTTTCCTGACGGAATAGGTTCATCGGATAAGAAAGAAATGGCAGTTTCATTCAATATCGATGTTCTTGTTACAACTGCTCAGGGTGATCCCGATGAAATCAACAGACCTATGGAGATTTCATCATCGGCTCAGGCTAAATATATCAGCCTTGTGCCTTACGGACATTACAAACTCACAAGCGATGTTTCTGTTTCTACGTCGTCCTGGGATGCTCCTGTTTTTACCGGTACACTTAACGGTAACGAACGCACAATCACAATCGACGGATCACTTTTTGATGCGGTTATCGGTGCCAGAGCAGGAGATATAGGTAACAGCGACAGCGCAGAAAACCAAAATGCAAAAACGTTATCAACAAATCCTGATAACGATAATGAGAATTATCTCGTCAATGGTTATGTATACAACCTGAATGTTGACCTCAGCGAAAACATAACAAAGTCTGTATTCGGCAACCTTATAAATGCAACTTTCGTCAACGTTTCTCTTACTGACGGTGACGTTGCAGATGACGATGATAATGAGGAAACGTTTGACGGCTTCTACGCAACTATCAGTGCAAAGCGTGAGGCTACGTTTGCTGCTGCAGCAAACGGTTTCTCATATATCTATGGCTGTTCAAGTAACGTATCCGTGTATGTTGAAAAAGACGGCAGAGGTACTGCAAATAACAATATTGCTCTGTTTATTGCAAAGCTCAGCGGTAAAGTAACTGTTGACAATTGTTATATCAACGGCAATATGTATATCAACGGCGGTATCAACGGCAATTCAGGTCGCGCTGCGTTTATCGGTAATATTGCAGACAATAGAGGATTTATTCTTAACAGTGCTATATGTACGAAGATAAAATTTGCTGCCGGTATTGATACGGATAACTGTGCTGTTGTTTTCGGCGAAACTGTCAGCGCAAACAACAACAGATATAAAAACATCGTCTGGTCAATGAATGATCCTGATGCAGTTTTCTATCCCGTTTGCGGTGAATTTGCAAACCTGTTCAATAAAGAGCAGATTGTTCTTTGGGGCGGTTCCGCTGCTGCAGGCGGTAACTATACTTACCCTGATAAGACAGTTGCAGCAGGTAATTCCGTAAACTTTGATATTACGGTTCCTCAGAATATCAAGTCTTTTGCAAGCGTTTCAGCTTCAGATTTCTCAGTTTCACTCGATGATGCTTCAGAAAGCCCACTTGAAATTACAAGCGTCTCTGTTGTGGACGGTAAGCTCAAAATAATCGCAAAAGCAAAGCCGCTTGCAGAAGGAGAAACTCTGCCGTCTTATCTTTACGACTGGGTACGTGTATATCATCAGCCCAGCGGACTTACTACTTTTGTAAGAATCTTTGTAAAAGAAAGCGGCCTTTCCTATAACGCAGAGGATGGTTATTATCACATAACTTCCGAGAGTGATCTCAAGTTTATCTCACAGAACATAAATAAACCTGATCCTGAAGGCAGCGGAACAACCTACCGTGAAGCAGCTTACATTCTCGATGCGGATATTTATATGAGTGAACCCATCACTCCAATAGGTACGGCAGCAAGCCCGTTTACAGGTGTATTTACAGGTCCGGTCGATGAAAACGGCAATCCTCTCTATACAATATATAATCTCACAATCAGTGCAAGCTCCAATTCGGATAATGTAGCACTTTTCGGTGGTGTGGATTCAAGCAGTGAGCCTCTTGTGCTCGGTACTTCTCAGACAACAGTGCAGCGAGGTATCAGCAACATTGCGCTTTCGGGTGCAAGAGTTGAAGGCGGTAATAATTCTGCTGTGCTTGTTGCTGCAGCAATTGGTCCGACAAGCGGCAATTACTATGGAAAAGTCAATATTTCAAACATTGTTATCAGCGATTCAACCGTAATTGCGGGTTCAGTAAACGATGTCAATGCCGGTAAGGCAGCAGCTGCAGTTCTTGCGTATGCACAAAACGTCAAGCTTAACATAAGCTCTATCAAGATTAACGATGTTGAAGTTATGACCCACTTCTTCCCTGCAACTCCCAGATACTTTATGGAGGGTTCTACTGCAGGTATCGGAGGTGTTATCGGCTCTGTCAGCGAGACACGTACCGGCGTCGATATGGAAGAGTCGATGAACGTCAGCATAACCGATGTTCAAATTGACGATATTTCTCTGAGCAGTATTGCAAACAGTGGAAAAACTTATGTTATGGCTAATGCCGGTGCTGTAGTCGGTTTGTTCTATGCTAAGTATACAGCGGACACAACTAAGTACCCAACCCTGACAATCGGCAATCCTGCATTCAGCGGCGAAGGCTATGATGTTACGGTTAATGATGTTGTCGTTATGACCCAGGGTGTTGGAGGCGGTATCCTCGGCGCTGCAAATGTAAGAACAAGCATCAACTATGCTTGCGTATCCGGCAGCAAATCACCCATAGGTATTGAAGAGGAAGAACTTGAGTCACTTCCAACAAGAATTTGGGGCACTACTGAGCTTTATCTCGGTGGTATCGCAGGTTATGTCGGCTCCATTGTTCCTGAAACCAATAACAATAATCAGCAGTATTACTATCCTTCACTTGAAGAAGTATACGGCTCGATTAATGGCTGTAAGGTAGAAAACGCTGACATAAGGGCCATAGTTGCACAGGGAACCACGCTTACGCGCAACGTAACGGCAGGTGGAATCGTCGGTGCAATTAACGGACACAAAAATTCAACCGCTGTTTATTCATCAGAAGTTGCTTCAAGCAATATTGAGGCTATAGTAGTCGGCGGTATTGTTGGCTCATGTATTGATACATACGGCAGAAATTCCGCCGGAACGGGTTACGGTTATATTAATGCTCCCGTTTATTCTAACTCAATCAATATTGATTCATGCAGAGTAACAGGTTCAGAAATCAGAACAGTCGATGGTGTCACACCGGCAACAGAGATAATTGACGGTACTGCAGCATACGGTGTAGGTGGTATCATTGGCACAAACAGACGTTCCTTTACAAGCTATGCAATGCATACATCGGTCAACCGTTGTTATGTCGATAACAAAACGGTTATAGCAAATACAATCACTCCGTGGACCGATAATGTAGAAAAGTGTATACACTCCGCAACAGGCGGTCTCGTCGGTTCAGGTTTCGAGAACGGCATTGAAAACGGTGAGCTTTCAATTACAAATAACGAGGTTTACGCCACAATTATTGCCGAAAACAGCTATCCTGCCGATACAGAACTTCCTGCTGCAAATATCAGCTTCTTTAAGGCACTTACCGCAACAGGCGGTCTCGTCGGTTCACTTATCGGTACGCAGTACCAGAAATATGAGCCTGAGAATTACGAGGTATGTGACCTTTCAAAGGTTACAATTCAGCACGGTATATTCGGTGGTTCAATTAAAGGTACTGACGGTATAGGCGGTGCAGTCGGTGTTATCTCTGCCGCATCAGCATATACAAGCGCAAACGACCTTCCCGAAAACCTTATCAGTGATATCGCAATCACAGGTCAGCTTGAGTCAACACTTACAACTGCTGTTTACCACGGCGGTATCGTTGTCGGTCATATGGCTGTCACTGCTGACGGTGCTGTAAATGATGATGACGATTTGTATGTATTTGATGTTGCTGCAGGCACTGATCTAACAGATACTTTCAACAGAATTTATTTCTCATCCTTCGCTATTGATGCGGTTTCATTCCCCATATTCGGCTATCACAATGCTTCGAGTGCAACAACTTCTTCCGATACGCCTTTCTCGACAAATGCAGGAGATATTCTCATCAATTGCTATGAGGATGTCAATAAGAAGGATGGTAACAAAACAAACCAGTTTACTGATGTCACAACGGGTGCTGTGTTTACTCTGAGTGATAGCTATCCGCTGCCTACCCGTCCTTCAGGCGGTGCGGACGCTTACTCTGTAGCAGGCCAGAGCTGGTACGGATCTAATACGGATATTGCAACTCTCAATAGCTCCGGTCCGAACGATCTTACTGTTACTCCTAAAAATTCAGGTACAATAAACGTTTGCGTAAATTATGTCGGCACAGTAGGTGACGGTACCTGGTCCAGAGAAGTTTCTCTGCCGGCAGGTTTCAAGTTTACCTCAACAAATCAGGCTCCGCTTGACTATGTTGTGCATAATGGTCAGACCTACTATATTATCTCTAACCCTTATGACATTGTTCTTATCGGTAAAACTCCCGGTAATACGAGTGTTATCAGTGCTGAGCTTATGTCGGCAACTTACTGGATTGTCAACGATGTCGTTCTTGAGGATTCACTGTTTTCTGAAAACGGTATCTACGACGGTGGTATTATCCCCGTGGGTACAACTTCAATTCCGTTCTCAGGCGCGATTACCTCAATGCCCGCAGGTGAGTTTACAACAGCTTCAGGTACAACCTACGTTTCAGACGGCAGTGCAAAGACAATTACCGGCATTCAGCTTGCAAACAAAAACGGCACAACAAACCTTACTCACATAGGTCTGTTTGCCTATGCAAAGGGTGCAACCTTTGAGAATTTCTCACTTGCAAATGTCAAGGCGGCATCCACATCCACCAGTACAGCTTATATGGGTACTCTTGCAGCACTCGTTCAGGATAATGTTACCGTCAATAACGTTACTCTCAGCGGTATCAATCTCTCCGGTGCAAACTACGTTGGCGGTTTCTTCGGCGGCATTGTCTACAGCTCTGCTACAACAGCTTCATCTATCACCAATAGCGGTGTTATAGGTGATACAAGCGACAGAGATGAAGCAGGCAACCGAATCTACTCCAACTCAATCAACGGCAGATACGGTGCAGCAGGTATTGTGGCTCACACAAGCCAGTACAATACCGATATGTCAGGTATCACTGTTGCAGATGCTCAGATTACCCAGGAATACAGCGGCACCGATAATGCATATTTCGATTACGGTGCAGCAGGTATCTCTCTTGCTTACTCAGGTAATATCACCGCAAACGGCACAAACCGTAACAGGATTGAGGGTTGCTCAATTATAGGTGAAATTGCAGCAGGTGTCATCACACGTACCTATAATTCAACTGCTGCAAAAACTTATACACTTTACACAGGTCGTTATACTACAACTGCTAATCCCACAATCCGTGCAACTGAGGTTAAAATCAGCGGCACTGATGTTGTAGCAACTACGGTTACGGGTACTCATACAACTGCAAACACGGGTACAACAATGTACAACTACAGTGCTGTAGGCGGTATCCTGGCCCGTGTTGACGCAAGCTATGTAGAGCACGAGATTATTGACTGTACTCTCGACAGCGATACTTATGTTAATGCACCCTTCGGTGCAGGCGGCATCATCGGCTGTTTCGAGTCAGCAAACAATGCAAGCGCAACGTACTACGTAGCTGAATATCCCGTTATCATCGATTCATGCACGACCTTTGCAACGGTCGAGATAACTGATTCGAGAGTTGCAATTCCGACAACATTCGCTAACAGATGTTGTGTTGGTGCAGGTGCAATTCTCGGCTACATCGGCAGAACTCACTCTTATGCACAAACTTATATCCGCAACTGTACAGCAGGTGGTGTTGTACGCGGTAACGCTAATATCGGCGGTATTGTCGGTGCTATCTGGTCAACAAATACCTCGTTCACTTTTGCAGGTATGGACCACCACTATGCGGAAAACTGTGTAGTTTCAGCTAAGCTTGAGGTTTCTGACGGCGCAGGTGGTTATGTTTCTGCATTCAAAAACAATATCAAGGGTGTCGGTGTAGTCGTAGGTCATCCTGCGTATTCTGCATACATTCAGACTAACACAACTTACGGCAAATACTTGCATCCGAGCTCAGGTAACAGCTTCAGTAATGCTAACTATCCCTTCTACAACATTTACTTCTCGGATGATACTTACAGAGACGAACAGTTTGTACGTCTTTACGGTATACCTTCAGGTACTACTGAGTATTCGCTCAACGGTTTTGATTACTATACCGATTACATCTATAACCTCAACAGAACAAGTGAATTTACAATGTCGAAAGACAGCAACAACTTTGCACTTGATTTCGGCAATGAATCGTACAGAATTCAGCTTGCCAATCCTCCTGTTGAGTCAGAGAAGTTTATCTATAAGCTTAACAGTAACTTTGTTACAAATATGCAGTATCCTTTCAATGTTGCCACTTTCAAGCTCAATAAAGAGGTATCAGAGAGTTCTGCAACTTATCAGATCAATACGTTTGACGAAATAGAAGATATAAGAGAAGAAGATGGCATATACGAAATAAATGATAATGTTATGCATTTTGAGGCGAGGGCTAATGCTAATGCTAACGTTATTACAGGCGATGGAACAAGCGAGTTTATCCTTGAGAGTATTACTTGTCCTGATCCTCGCGTAACAATTGAAGTTGATGACCTTGAACATGGTGATTTCACAATTTCAACAGTTCCGCTTTCAACGGGTGTTGTTTCTTACCTTGAGTTTAACTACTCAAACGGAACCACACTGTGTATGCAGCTTGAAATTGAAATCAAGCCTGAGGATTATTGGTTCAGACCGCAGAGCAATAATGCTGACGTAAATGATATTCTCGTTTTCAATGCAGCAAACCTCAGCTATATCAGAACCATGGCGGCAGCTACATCAAATATCATCCAGTGTTACGATGTTTTCTGGACTGTAAGCGATAATAATACAATCGCTGCTGCTAATGCTGCAGTTGCAGGCAAAAAACTTTCAGATGTATATTCTTCAGCATTTATTGCAGACCTCGGTACATACAAACATCCCAATCCTGCGTGGGACGGTACGGATGCAAAACCGCGTTTTGTTACCTTTGACGAAATGTTCGGTACAACAGATGCAACCCGCGGCAATGTTCTCCTTTCAGAACTCGTCGGTGATGTAACCTCAACAGATTTCACCGTTTACGGTGAAGACAGCGGTACGGCAATCTACAACCGCGATGAGGCGTTCCGTGGTGCCTATTCCGTTCTTACACCTCTTGGCAGCGATGAACACTACAAGATTTACGGTCTTGCACTTTATTCAACCCATATCGATGTAACATATCCCGAGCATTCAGGTATGTTTAACAAAATCGGTGAGGGTGCAGTAATCAGCGATATTACTTTCATCGATCCTGATATCAGAGCAACAAGATTTGTCGGCGCAGATAACTATGCCGGTGTTCTTGCGGGTGAGATTACGGGTGCCGCAATATCCAACATCACTATCTGCAAGTCTTCCGATATCGCAACTGCTCAGGTTCTCAGCTTGCGTACGGTTTCGCCCGCGAATACTTATGTCGGTGCAGTAGCAGGTTTAATCGGTGCAGGTACAACGCTTGATAATATTACGGTTGACCGTCTTACCGTTGCAGGTGCCTCAACGGCAGGCAACCGTGCAACTCAGGACAAAGATATCAAGAATGTGTTTGTCGGTGGTGTTGCAGGTGTCAGCGAAGGTGCGATTTCCAATGTAACACTTAACAATATCAACGTATTCGTTAACAGAAATGAAGCATCAGCAAGAGGCTACATTTCATATGCCGGCTCTGTTGCCGGTAAGGCTTCGGGCACAGTAGAGAACGTTACGGTTTCCGCTCTCATCACCGGTTGCGATGTAACCATAAATGAAGACGAAATCAACCGTTTCAGCTTCACTTGTGAGGCTAATCCTTCCTCCGAAGCAGGCGATCGTCTCGGTGGTGTTATCGGACTTGCTACAGGCAGTCTTACCCTTAATAAAATTACGTCAAGTAAGCTTACTGTCAATGCGTTCGATATAGCAGGTGGTATGATTGCGGAAGTATTAAGCGATGAGAATACATCTGTTATAATCACCGGCTGTGATATCGGCAATGCAGTTGCGGACGAAAACAGAGCTCAGATTACAATTGGCGGCTCCAGCAACATTACAGGTAAGACCTACAGTAGAGAGTTCTACAATTCAGTCGGCGGTGTTGTCGGCTATGTAAATAAAGTCGCTTCACTTACGATAGACGATTGCGACTTTGTCGGTTATGTCGGTCAGTGTGCTCTTGAGCATAAGAACTGTACGGCAGGCGGTATCATCGGTCTGGTTGATGGAAATATCGCTTCTCTCGATAACATTGTAATCGATGCTTCTACAGTACAGGGCGAGGTTACAGGCTATCGCAGAGGTGCAAATGACAGTGCTGAAAAACGCATGTTAGGTGCGGCAGGCGGTATTATCGGTAAGATTTACAGTTTTGCATCAAAGACTTTCAATTCTAATGATGCAATGATTTCTAATAGTGTAATGTCAGCTAAGGTTAACCTTTACGATAATGTAAACGGTTCAACAGTAAAGGCTGATTATAAATCACTCGAAAATCAGAGCGATACAAATGTCGGTAAGATTATCGGCGAACTTCGTAATGACGATGAGGGTGATAACTTCGCTTACACTGCCGGTACAGCAGACGATAGCGACGTTCGCTTCACCGATTACGTAAACAACGTTTATATTTCGTCTTATCCTCAGGATATCGTTGCTTACGGTTGCAACAAGTTCTACAGCAATCCTAATAATGATCCTGCTGATACTTATGTGGATGTCAATACGGAAAACCGTTATATGGCACCTGATGCTGAAGCTCCCGAAGATGTCAGCTCATTTATGGTTGACGGCAGCGCGGTTGACATTACAAACCCGTCGCACAACTATGATACAAGCACTTATTCAGGTGTTGCTATCATCACGTTTGATGAGGAGCAGGCAGCAACAAGTGCTTCAAGGCATTTCAGGCTTGCTTATGACAGCCTTCAGTTCAAAGAGGGTAAAGATGCGATTAAGTTCAACGGCAACTTCAATATTTATGTTGAGAATGATTCCGTTGACCTGAATGATGTCACCGTTTCGTCAAGCGACTATCAGTCGTCACACAGACTTACCGAAACAGTCAAACTTGACAGCGACGGTTCAACACACAGCTATAACTACTACACAGGTGTTATTACTGTTAATTCAAATGAGAATGTTGATATAGTCGGTTACATCAGTGCCGGTTATTCTTACGGTCTCGAGGTCGGTATCCAGTTTGTCAGCATGGAAATTGCAGGTAACGGTACCGAGGCAACTCCTTTCGAAGTTGCAAAGCCAAAGCACTTTAAGGTTGTTCGCGCTCTTCGCGGTGCGTTCTACAAGCAGGTTGCAAACATCGATTTTGCTGATCCTGCAAATAACCAGTACAGTGCCGTAACTGAGGGCGCAATGTATGCGAACCTTAATGGCATAGAGCCCATAGGTTCTTCATCAGCTCCATTTACAGGCAACTACAACGGTCAGGGCTATGTAATTTCCAACGTCTATATTAACCGTTCCGATGAAAACAACGTCGGCTTCTTCGGCTATATAGGTAACGGTAACAACAGAGCAGTTCTTAGGAATATCCATATTGAGCTTGCAAGCGAGCTTGATATTGTTGATGAGAATTCCAACGTAACAACCGTAGCAGGCGGTGTAACAGGTAAGGACGGTGTTGGCGGACTTGTCGGTTACGCATATAACGCTTCCATTACCAACTGCTCGGTGGTTGATAGCTTTGTTATGGGCCAGACGATGGTTGGCGGTCTTATAGGCCGTACAGGTAATGCACAGCTTGATTCGTGCTTCACTTCAACCTCTAGCTATTCATATTCGGTGCCTATGTATGTCGGTGCAAACGCTAAGAATGTCGGTGCACTAATCGGTTACACAAGCGGCACAACGGGTATAGGTAATTCGTTCACCCTTGGCCTTGCAAGCGTCGGCACTACTACTAAGTTGGGCGTTGCCGGCGGTATGGTTGGCTACAACAGCAGCGGTACCCTCACCATTACCGATTCGCTTGTCGGTGCAACAGTATCCGATTACACCGGTGTATCGGTAAACGGCAACACGGTTAGGGGTCTTACAGTCGGTGGTTCAGCCGGCACGGTTGCGGCAGATAATGTCATTGTTGCTTCAACAAATGTTATGTCTATGCGAACCGTAGAAGGTAAAACGGATTATGTTAATCCCATCGTCGGTACAGATGTTAGCGGCGATGCAATAAGCAACATTTATGTTGAGATCGGTGCTTCCGGTGCTCTTAACGGTTCGGAGCCTTATACTGCAGTTGTAAAAACCGCAGAAGGACTCTATAACTTCAATGTAAGCACTGACGCTGATGTAGCAGGGGATGCATACACTGCAGCTTACGTTGCAGTTGCGGTAATTCCTGTTGAAGCAAGTGAAAAAGAGATAACTGATAAAGAATTATTGATTAACAGAGGTAATCCCGGTTTCTTCTATCCGGTTACTCTCAATCACGGCGGTCAATATTCGTTCACATCGTCTGTTATCGATATGAGTGATACCGTTACATATCCTGACGGTCTTGATTCTCAGATGTACGGTGTTAAGACCGAGAGCGGTGTGAATAAGAACACGGATCTTCTGTTCATTGATGAGGACGGTAAGACAACGGTTTATTCAAACACTTATCCGTACGATATGAGCGGTGCTGTTGAAACAGGTGCAGTCCTTAAAGACGGTACGGTTCACGCTAACGGTGAGGTTGCTTATAAAGGCTCAATGCCTTACTTTACGGTTTCTGCTCCTGCAACAGTCAAGGGCGGACTTACGGTTGAAGTAACACGAAAAGTTGTTTATCCCGTTCAGTTCAGAAGCAGTGAGTTGCCGATTGCAACGGCAAGACAGCTCTTTGCAATCAGTAACAGTGCGGAAGCAACGGAAGAATCAAAGTTCTTCGATTTCTACACTCTCAACGGTGTTGAGAATACTCCGAAAAGGAATTACACGGTTGTCGCCGATATAGATCTCGGTTCGGTCAACTTTACTCCTATTATCGGATATAAGGGTGTGTTTAACGGTAACGGATTCACGCTCGATAATCTCAAAATTGATATGCCCGGCAGTAACGAAGTCGGTCTGTTCAGAACTCTCTCCGATGCAACTGTCCAAAACCTTACGGTAGGTGTTGATACAATCAGCGCTAAGGATAACGTAGGCGCTCTTGTCGGTGCTATCATTGTTGAGAATGTGAGCAACACGGCCTACAATGCATCTGTAAAAATTGAAAACTGCCATGTGGTTCTTTCCGAAGGCGGCGAGGGTATCGTTGCAACCGGCAGAAATGCAGGCGGTCTTGTAGGTGCAACTACGCGCGCTATTAAAGATTCCGGTATATCCGGTTCATCATCATCTGTTAAAGTCAGCGGCTATGACGTGGTAGGCGGTCTCGTCGGTTACAGTGAACAGCCTATTTCAAACAGCTATGCAACAGGTGAGGTCTTTGCTAAGTTCACTTCAGGCTCTGCTGTAACGATGGTTCATCCTTGGATTATAAACGGTACTCAGGGTATTGCGGGTGCCGGCATTTCAACCGGAGCGGAGCACGGTGTCGGCGGTCTTGTCGGCGTTCTTCGCAAAAGCGCTTCGAACGATATGAATGTCGCGGATGCATCTGTCAGTTACTGCTTTGGCAGCGGTATCGTTACTGTTACTGATGCTGCGTATACAAGCGGTACTTCATACGGTGTCGGCGGTCTTGTCGGTGTCAACGGTGCCGGTACTTTAATCGATACGTCATTCTCCAGCGGCAATGTTTATTACTGCTACGGCACAGGATCGCTCGTGTCATGCGACAGTGCGGTTGTCGGTGTCGGCGGCCTCGTCGGTGTAATGTACAGCGAGCTTAATGATGTTTACTCGAGTGCTTCAATTGCTGCTGATTTCGGTGATGTTTCATCCGCAACGGCAGTCGGTGCAGGCGGCGTAGCAGGTGTTGCTTATGCAAAGCTCTCATTTGCTTACTCGTCAGGTGCAACACTCGGCACTACGTCAACTGCCGATTACTCACAGTGTAACTACGGTGCAGGCGGCGTTATAGGTGTGCTTAACTGTGAAGATACCTGTGCTAACCTTATCTTTGACCTCAATCTTTCAATTACCGATGCGGTTGTGGGCAAGATTCTTAACGGCAGCTATGAAGAGAATAACTCCGGTGCTAAGACAACCAAGTTCCTTACAACCGACCCGAAAAAAGACGGCGGCGATGGATTTATGAGCAAGGCGTTCGGTTATGTTCAGGGTGCATATCCTTACCTTACGAACTTCTTCCGTAACGACGTTTCTCTTACAATCCGTATCAATGCTCTTCTGAGTGTTGTTGCTCTTCAGCTTAATGATCTCGATGTTTCCGCCGCCAACGGTGACGGTATCTCGATGGCTCTCAATATCCCCACAAGCTTCACCTATGAAGCAACAGGTACTGAAGACAGCAACAATGCCGGTAATTATACTTACAGCTACTCCGACAGAAACAATCTTGTCGATGCGGCTCAGGGTGTTATCGATGACGTAACAAATACTCTCTCCATTCAGAGAACTCAGAATGAAGCTCAGTATGTAAACTTCGTCATTTCAATCGATGCAAAGGATGGCAACACTTCAGACGAAAACGGTAATGTTTATGCCGACGTTGCAACGCGTCTTGTATCACGTCTTTGTGCTCCGATGCTCGGTACACAAACTCATCCCTATCTTGTTGCAACCCAGAAGGACCTTGAGCACGTTGGTATGACTGCTGCTGAGCTGCAGACGGCTCTTAACAACGCTGCCGATCCTGTGAACGGTTCCGAATACAAGATGTATACACAGTGGGCAACACCTATACTCGAAAACGGAACACCCACAGAAGGTGTAGTCAACTTCAGACTTATGGGTTATCTTCCGCTGACAGAGTATAGCAGGACACCGATTGCAGACCTTACAGATGAAAGCTATACCCTTACTCATAACGGCAATGTTTACAACCTCGATAACAAGGGTATCTCTTTTGACGGTAACGGTTACTCAATCAGAAACCTCAGTTCCAGACTATTTGCAAAGCTTGATTCAAACTCCGTATTGAAAAATATGACTTTTGAAAATGTCAACTTTGCAAATACCAGCCTGATAGGCGAGCTGGCAGGTGCGGTAGAAGGTGTCAACATTTACGGTGTAGCATCAGGCAGTAATACTGCAGGTGTTGCCAACACGGTAAATGAGGGCGGTAAGATAATCGGTTCGCTTGTAAACTTCGATTATACTGATTCTGCTTCTACCAGCAATGTAGCCGGCGTTGCCCTCACAAATAACGGTGAAATCCGTATGTCCGCTTCTGTCGGTAACTTCAGCGGTAACGCTGTTTCCGGTATGGGTGGTATGGTTGTTACAAATAACGGCAGCATTGTTGACAGCTTTACAATAGGTAATATGCAGTTCAGCGATGCAAACAATCTCGGTGGTTTTGTCAACGCCAACAACGGATATATCTGGAACAGTTACACACGTTGCAACATCCTAATAAGCGCTAACCCTGCTGACAGAGTTATCGGCGGTTTCGTTGCACGTAACAACAGCGGTGCAACAATCACCAATGCATACTCATCCGGTATGTTCACACTTGCAGCTGATACTTCACCGCTCAATATCTTTGCAGCACAGTCTGCAGGTACACTTACAGACTGTATGTTTGATAAGCAGATGAGCGGCAGCACATTCAGCGGTATATACGATATGGCTGAGCGTACACTTGATATTGTCAACCTTACAAATCATCCTTCGATGGTAGGCGATACTGCATATACGCTCGCAAATCCGGCTCCTGATATTGATCCTTCAACCGATACTTATCACAATATCTACTATCCGCAGCTTTCTACAATTCTTGCTACTAAGAATTATGAAAAGCAGATTAACGATAAGGGTGAAGAGGTAAAGGTTGAAACAATCGACAGCCGTATGTACAGAGTGCTCCGTGCTTATTCGTTTATCAGCTCGGCAACAGCTCTCGTCGGTAACGATAATTATATTGATAATCTGGCTCTCGGCAGTTCAACTGCATTGAGCTACGATTCAAATAATAACGACCTTTGGAGAAAGACTTCAGGTACTGACCTGGCTTCCGCAACATTCTTCGGTACAGCCGGTGCCGGTATCAAGGGTAGAAGGATTGCTGCCGTTGCAGCTCTGCCGGCAGGTTATGATCCTGCTGCCGATAACACAACGGTTATCAGTGCTATTAACCAGGTTAAGGATTTCTACGATATTGCTATTGAGGATGCTCAGCTTGATCTCTTTGTTGAGGTCACCGGTGCAGCTCATCCCAACTTTGCGGGCGGTCAGGGCACAACAGATGTTCCGTTCGAAATTTCAACTCCCGCTCATGTTGTTGCACTTTCGTTCTACGGCACAAATCCTGATAATAACTTCAAGGTTATTAACGATATCGATATGAGTTCAGCTGTCTGGAGCTCATATATCGATAACTTCAAGGCAAGCCTCAACGGTAACGGCTACGTTCTTTCCAACGTCACAATCGGTGCAGAGGGTAATGATTCACTCTTCGGTAAGATTGTCGGCGGTAAGATTGACAAACTCGGTGTTGCAGGTATTGACGTTACGGTCGATGGTTCCAGCGGCGGTATGCTCGCAAACAATGTAATCAGCGGTGCATCAATAACCAACACTTACGTTGTCGGTACTCTTACAACAACCGGTACGAAACTGACCAATGTTGGCGGTCTTGTCGGCGAGATTGACGGTTCAACAATCGATGGTTGTGTTGTATCCGGTAAGATAGAATCCGATGCATCCGTTACAGGCGGTGTTGTCGGTTCAGCACTTGACAGTTCGGTTATCAACAATATTCTTTCAACGGTTTATGTTGATGCTGCAAAGGCTCAGGAAGGCACAGCAGCAGGTATCGTCGGTACAGCAGTTGATTCCGCTCAGATTACGTCTTGTATCTTTGCTTCCGATGTTAAGGGCGACAAAACAGGTAATATCGTAGGTAATGGTACAGCGGGCGATTCCGGCTGCTACTACGATAACCAGATGTCATCTTCAGCCGACGAAACGGATGAAGCAGACGGTCGAACAACTCATTACCTCACAGGCGGTGCAACAGCTGCAGAGCTCTTTGGTGAAGATACAACAATGGCTTATATCGATGGCTTTGCAGGTTATCCCGTTCCCGCAGGTATGGTGAGCGGATCCGATAACTTCCTTGCAGGTCTCAAGCTCGCAAGCGCAAAGATCAACCTTGCAAGCGGCGCGGGTGCAGGTTCGCTTAATTCATTTACAACAATTACTGCTCCGTCAGGCTTCGGTAAGCTTACATTTACAGGCGGTACACCTGCTTACCTTGTTAACATAACCGATACACAGATTAATACCGATACATCTGAGCTTGCTCTCGGTGAAGTTGTTAACCGTCAGGTAACCTACAGCCTCGGCGACGGCAGCAAGATGTTCAGATTCATCGATGTATTCGTCGGTAAAACGCTCAAGGTAACATACGTGTTCGATAATCTTGCAGATGATGCAAACTCTGTTCTTACAGCGTACTCGGGTATGAACAATACATCTGCTGTAACGGCGCTTGTGTCGTCCGATATGCATTCAGGCGTTCTCTGCTCAAGTATGGTAATTCCTTACGATGTTGATGCAGGCGCTTACGTCATCAGAGTAGGTGCAGAGCTTCCGTCGGAATTTGCTGTTAATTCAGTTACAGCAGAAGTTCGCAAGAACGGTGCAACCGTTGGCGACAAGGTTGGCGGTTCATACATTGTTAACAACGGTACTTACAAGATTGCGATTGCAGGCGGCAGCGAAATCGATTGCGATGAGATCGTTATCACAATCGATGTTAAAGATGCTCCGTGGGGTATCCACAAATATTTCAACATTTTCTAAACAAAATTCACGAAGGGGGATAGGCCGATCATGAAAGCTCAGAAAACCAACACCATCCAGCTTATTATTGCAGGCTTTGTTGTAGTATTGGTTGCCATTTGCGGCACATTTGCGTGGTTTGCTTCAAGTGATCGTTCCTGGGTTAACGGTATCGGTGCTACTGTAGTAAGCCCGACAACCGAAGAGGCTGTTAATTCCGGTATCACTCAAATCCAGATTTATGATCCTGATTACGATAACTGGAAAGAATATGATGGCGAAACCCCCCTCGATTTTGTTCCCGGTCAGTCTTATAGCTTTAAGGTTCTCTTCAATGCTGATGTTTCGCAGCACACGTGGCTGCGTCTCACCGGCTTTGAAGAGCCGGCTGAGGATACGCCTGCTCTTGTCAACGCTTTACAGTACAGTGTTAAATTCACTAAAGACGATACGGAAAGTTATCAGGACTTCAGAATCGACCATAAGGAAGAAAATGAGCCCTATGTTGAATTCGTATCACAAAAGCCGGTAACTGAGTTTACCGAAAAAGAGAACGATAAGTATGTTCTCTATTACAGTATCAAGCTTCCCGGTGAAGCAGGCAACGAATATTTTGACTGTAGCTTCACGGCTGATGTCGAACTTATTTTCCAGTAAAATTTTTCTTATTATCCGAAGGGGCAGCTATGAAAAAAGTAATCGTTAAAATCATCAATGCAATACTTGTGCTTGTCATCTTCCTTGCCGCAGGTGTTATGGTGCTTTCCGGCATCAATGCTAAAAGCGGTAAGGCGACAACGATTTTGGGTTACGGCTTTATGGCTGTCCAGACGGGTAGTATGACCCCCGAATATCCCGTAGGTTCGGTTATTATTATCAAAAAAACAGACCCCTCTAAACTCGAAACAAACGACGTAATCACTTTCTATTCAAGCAACCCCAACCTCGGCAATATGATTGTCACTCACCGTATTATGGAAATCACAAATGATGGTGACGGTACTTACAGCTTCACCACCAAGGGTGATGCAAACGAAATTAACGATGAATATAAGGCTGAAAGTGAGCGAATTATCGGAAAAGTTATTACAAAAAGCACGCTCATGGAAAAGCTTATGAATATACGCCAGAATCCCACAACGTTCCTCCTTGTTATTATGCTGCCGTTATGTTTTATCATTGCGCTTGAGCTGTTCAGCTTCACCAGGCGCAACACCGCCGAAAAGGACGGTAAGTCAAGTGAAAATGAAAAGAAAAAATAGAATTTTCGCCATACTAAGTGTTGTTATACTGCTGCTTGCCGCCTTTGTATGGGTGCCTAAGCTCTTAGGTATGAGCACTTATTACGTCAGCTCCGACAGTATGGAGCCGGCTATATACAAAGGCAGCCTTGCCTTTGTCAAATCTGTTGAATATGAAGATATAAGGGTAGGGGAGGATGTTCTTGTTTTCACAAGCCCCGTTAACCAAAAAACCTTTATGCACCGCGTAATTTACATCAATGAGGCAGAGCAGCTCATCTTCACAAAGGGCGACAATAATAACGTTGCCGATCCTGTTCCTGTTACATTTGATGTGTGCACAGGCAAAGTTGTTTTTGTTGTTCCGTTTGTCGGCTATGCATCGTGGGCGCTTGATACATTACCCGGAAAAATTGCAGTAATTGCTTTTTATATAGTCTGTGTGGCTGTTATGCTTGAAAGCCGCAGAGCCAAGAAATCCAAAAAAGAGGTGGAATCAGATGAAAAATAAAATAATCTGCCTTGTTCTTTCTGCAGTTCTGCTTGTCGGTCTTGCAGGTGCCAATGGCGCTTATGCCTGGTTTTCTCTTAAAGCAGGCGGCTCGCTCGGCGGTGTCGGCGGTCAGCATATCCTCTCTGCAGGCAACGTCGGTTATTTACTCTGCGGTAATTTTTCTCAGGCTTTTGCCGATGGCACAATCGTACCCGAGGAAGAACTTCTTTCGTCCTTTGATGCAGAGCTTAACGCTGACGATATTGCGAAAATAACACAATATCCCGACTGTAAAATGTTTATCGAAAGCACGTCTTCAGTAGATACTCAGCTGCGTATAAAAATCGTATACGGCTACGGTAGCGAGTCAGAGGTTGTGTTTGACAATTCGGTCGATTCACCGCTCACTGTTGATTTTACAGAATCTGCAAAATGGTCATACGACGGCGGATATTTGTATTACGGTGCTTATGATGCACAGACAATGTCATCTGAGGTTATTCCTGCTTTTGATGCCGCTCAGCAGGGGGCAACACCTGCTGTCATTCCACTTTTTGATTCAATCCGCTACAGCGGTGAGAATACCGAAAACAGTGAGATTTCGGGTAAAACTCTTACTGTTAAGGTTATTTTTGAAGCAAGACAGTCAGATTTTGTCGATTGGCAGACAGTCGGCACAATCTATACAACTGCTCCGGAAACCGAGTAATTTATGAAGATTTTTAATGTAGTTTATAATATTGTCGCTATCACGATAACGCTTGTCTTCCTTCTTACTCTCGGTGTTATGGTTACGGGTACAAATATCTATGCCGTTGCCACACCGAGTATGGAGGATGAAATTCCGGAAGGCTCGCTTATTTTTGTGCGCAAGGCAGAGGAATATGCCGAGGGTGATGTTATCAATGCTACTCTCTCAAACGGAAATACCTTTACCCACCGCATAATCGGGTTTGACAGCGACAGACAGCTTGTCTATACGAAGGGCGACAGCAATCCCTCAGCCGATCCGTTGCCCACACCGATTGCCGATATTAACGGCAAGGTTGTAATGAGTATCCCGTATCTCGGTATGCTCTCGCTCAACTTTAGCAGCACGGCAGTTGTTTTTGTTCTTGCGGCTGTTTTGCTTGTTCTCATCGTTGTCCGTTTAATTATCACTAAAAAGCCAAAGGAGGTAACCGAAAAATGAAAAAGCTCAATAAACGCAGCGTTTTCAGTGTTGTTCTTGCGTTGATGCTTGTTTTTACGGTTGGTTTCTATTCTTCAGCGGAGCAGACAACCGCATGGTTTACCGCCTCGGGCGATAAGTCACAGGATTTTACGATGGATAATATTGATGTCGAGTATTCAGGCTATGACAGCGGTAAACTTAGTCTGCAGTTTGATGCTGCAACAAAGTTTGACGATGCGGATGAGCGCAGCAAGATGTTTGAACATGCCTGCAAGTTCTTCACCGTTACGGTTACAAACAATGGTGACCGCGATGCACTCGTTTTTATCGATATCGCAACCGAGGTTACGGAAGATCAGGGCCTGCGCTATTACATCCATGAGTATAATCCTGATAACAACGCTATTTATGAAGAGGCAGAGCTTACCAAAATAGCTCCTGAGGTATGGGTCGATTCCGAAGGAAAGCGCGTAATAAAAAACGGTGAATCTTATTTCAGAACCTCTCCGATGATTGCGGACGATGCAAACGCAAAGGCTTGTGAGGTTGGCGGTCAGCCGCTCCTTATCGAGCTTGCTTCAGGTGATTCGAAGAGTTTTTGCTGTGTATTCTGGGTAGAGTATGATGAGTTTATCAAGGTAGAGCCTGTTGCCAACGGTGTGCGTACGGCCGAGTTTGAGGTTGATGTGATTGTCAATGCTGTTCAGGCCGATTATTATCCCGTTGCTGAAGGTGTTTCAGTTTCCGAATAAGATTTTTATTTAAACTATTTTCTGAAAGGGCGCAAGTCAAATGAGCAAGAAAAAAACAAAACAGAATAAGAAACGCAGGCTTAATCCGCTTGTTATTGTTGCTTTGGTGATTTGTGCAATTGCAGTCATTTATTCGGCGACTACTGCTTGGCTGACAAACAGCATTCCCAATCCGATACGTCTCACAATGCTTGAGGATTTCGATTATAAAATGAATGTTTATTTCGAAGGGGGAGACACGGTTGTTAGCGATTATGATTGCAATTCTGCTGCAATCGCTCCTATCGAAGTGAATTACACCGACCCATCTGCAGCAGACTATGTTGGCAAGCTACGCGTAGAAATTAAGCAGGTTGGCAGCGGTGTAGCTTACACAAGGGTAAGAGTTGCTCATGAATGGGTTAATTCCGTTACCGGCAGACTCCAGGGTGACAGCTATCTGCCGTATACTGTAGCTGACGGATTTGTCGATAAGCGTGACAGTGATGGTTATGTTTATTTTGATGGCACTATGTCGGCTAACGGTGATTATACAGCTGTGTTCAATGGTTTTGATTCTGCCGAGTTTGATGCGTCAACCGTAGCCTCACTCAGCGGCACAACTCATCTTTTGCTCAACGTTTCAGTTGATTCCGTTCAGTTCAACCGTTATCAGCAGGTATGGGGAATGGATAAAATACCCTGGCGTTCATAACGCAAGCATTTTTGGAGATTTTGATTTATGGCTAATCGCAGACAAAAAAAGAAAAAAAGTGCCGCAGCAGCCAAGCAGGCAGCGGCTCAATATAAGGGCAAAAATGCTCCGGTGAGACCTGCTGCCGCTCCCAAAAAGGTAGAGGAGGCACCTGAGCCTCAGCACACGGAGCCGAAAACGGAAAGCAAACCCCGGCAGTCGGTAACCCCTTCGTCAAAACCTGTTAAGGAGCAGTCGAAGCCCGTTAAGCAGGCCGGCGGTAAGTCTGAGCCTGCGAAAGCTCAGGAAAAGAAAAAGAATGAACAGCCTGAGAAAAAAAACACAAAAGCAGCCAAAACCGGCAAATCAAAGCCTGTTCAGAAAAAGCATATTAACCGTAAAGTAAAATTTTCTAAACGTATAAGAATGCAGATAGAAGCATTTGGCATGCGTAAATTTGCTGCAGTTGTTCTTGCGGTGAGCGTCGTTATATGTGCGGTTTGCGTTATTGTCTGGGTTACGTCAAGTACCTTCGGAATCCCTAAAGATGCTGTTGTAAAGTATTCGGGCAGAAATATTTCATCCGATCTTACTCTGACTGTTCTTGAGGATATCGATGTTCAGTATGAGTATGCCGATAAAATGAAGAGTAAGGGTGACAAAAAAGAATTCCGTTACTATGCGGAACAGCAGATTGTTTTTGCTGAGAAAAACGCGCAGGCTCCGATCAATCTTGTTAACGTTACCGATAATAATTGTGTGCTGGTTGCATCAATCGTAGATGAAGCAGGCAATATATGCTACACATCTCTCGGCCTTATACCGGGTCAGCGCCTTACGGATATAAGCATCCAGGAGCGTCCCTACGGTGTATATGATATGAAGCTTGTTGTTGCAGGCTATGACCCCGAAACCTATGAACTTTTAGGTGTACAGAGTTCAGATTTGACCGTACAGGTCGGAATAGAAGAGGAAACGTCCGATGTCCAAAAAGAAACCACTCAAGGATAATAATACTGACGGACAAAAGAAAAGAAACCCCAAAGTAGTGCAGGCGACGGCTATGCTGTCAGTCAGCTGTGTTTTACTTGTCGTTGCAGCTGTTGCACTCAACGGTCTTGGCTTTTTTCATATGATTGGCGGGTGGTTTATTCCTCGCGGCGAGGTGAAGTTCGGTGTGATTTCAGAAAAAAATCAGATCGAGTCGCTTGGCGATAAGGAGATAGTTTACCGCGTCAACTCTGATGTTGTTTTTGAGCATACCTACGCGCAGGGTACTATAATGCTTGAAAATCCGAAGATTTCCAAGTATGATTTGAAGTTTTCTTTTTATCTGCCTAACAACCGCGTGGATGCAATTTACGAGTCTCCGACGCTTTCACCGGGTGAATGTATTCTCAGCGATAAGCTGACCGATACAATGCGAGTTAAAAAAGGTGACTATACCTGTGTTTGTGTTGTAAGAGCTTACGATGCCCAGGGTAAATACTGCGGTCAGAATACCTGCACAGTCATTGTTACAATTCTTGATAATTAAAAATAAACCGCTGATAATCTCTAACGATTGTCAGCGGTGTTTTTTTAATAGTTTTCAGGCTTTATCTGGAAGTAGCCTCTGCTGTGTGAACAAACGGGGCAAATATCAGGTGCACCTTTGCCGATAAAAATGTGTCCGCAGTTTCTGCACTGCCAGATTTTGTCGCCGTCACGGCTGAAAACCAAGCCTTCGTTTACATTTTCAATCAGCTTGCGGTACCTGTTTTCGTGTTCCTTTTCAATTTCGGCTACGTGCTCAAAAAGGAATGCAATCTGGTCAAATCCCTCTTCTTTAGCGGTTTTGGCAAATCCTGCGTACATATCTGTCCATTCGTAGTTTTCACCTGCTGCAGCATCGGTGAGGTTGTTCAGCGTTTCGGGCATTTTGCCACCGTTAATCAGCTTGAACCATATTTCAGCGTGCTCTTTTTCATTGTTGGCTGTTTCTTCAAAAATTGCCGCAATTTGTTCAAATCCGTTTTCTCTTGCTTTTGCCGCGTAGTATAAATATTTCGTGTGCGCCTGGCTTTCACCTGCAAATGCTGCAAGCAGATTGTTCATAGTTTTCGAATCTTTAAGCTCCATTCTTTTTCTCCTTTTCTTTTGGTTAATACTATTATTTTCAGTAATAATTGCCATTATTCACTTTGTGTGATATACTTTTTAAAACTCGTGAAATAAGGAGAAATTTCAAATGGGTAAAATTGTTGCGATAGGCGGCGGCAGCTTTGAATACGGCGAAATATGGACAATGATTGAGTATATACGCTCACTTACGGATAAAGAGCATCCCAAGATGCTTTTTCTTCCTACTGCGAGCTTCGATTCTCACGATGATACTCAAACCTTTATTGATGCTTTTGCAAAATACGGCTGTTCGGGTGAGGGGCTTTATCTCACCGATGAAAGCCTTACTTATGATGAAATAAGAGAAAAAATTCTCTCAAGCGATATTGTCTATGTTGACGGCGGCAACCTCAAATTCCTTATGGATACGTGGAACAAAACGGGTGCAACTCAGATTTTTCGTGAGGCTTATGAGAAGGGGATTGTTCTCGCTGGTTTAAGCTCAGGTGCTATGTGCTGGTTTGATATGGGTTGGGATGATTGCCTTGAGGGCGGAGAATTTGCCTTTATCGAGTGTGTAGGTCTTCTGCCTTATTGTAATTGCCCTCATTTTGAGTCTGAATATTGGCACCGCTTCAAGGATGAAATCAAAAAGCTTAACGGCCCTGACGGTATGGGTATTGACAACGATGTTTGCGTCAGCTTTGTTGACGGTGAAATAAAGGTTGTAAAACACGAGCAGGAAAAATCAGCCTTCCTCTACCGCAAGGCAAATAACTTTGAAGAAGAGGATATGGCGGAGGTATATAACAGCTGAAAAGCAGGTGTTTAATTTGGAAAAAGAGTTTTTTGAAAAGAATAAAGACAGAATTTCTATGTTGCTTGCCGACAAAGAGAACGAAATCTGGAGAATTATTGATAATCACAACTATACAAACAACTATATTAAAAATCTTGTTTCAGCATATATTTCTGTTTCAAAATTGATTGGTACAGAACTTCCTTATAAAGATGTTATGTCTTTCTTTTGCGATTGTAATGAAGACGGCATAAATGAGTACAATGAGTTTCTGAAATCTAATCATAACACTGAAGACGAGTGCTTTATCGAAGATGATTTTGAATTCATATTAAATTATACCGAAGGTGAAATATGCAGAGAGATATTGTGTGTTTTGAATGACAGTGATACTGACCCGCATCATTCTGCAGTTTATACTACTAATATGATAAAGTGTTTTATCTTTATACTTGAGCAAATGGGAATACAGCTTTTGTATAAGGATGTTTGCGGTTTCTTTATTGCTCACGGATTCTCTCAACAGCAATATTTTGATTTTGAAAACAGCAGAAAAAAGGAATTTGTATATTACCGTTCAATTCAATATTAAAAGTACAAAAAACGGTCACCCATGCGGGTGACCGTTTTGCTTTTTCTCTTACATTTCAGGTGGCATACACTCAAGCACTTCAAGTGTTTCATTTGCCTCGATAACATAGTCAACTGTCTTTGCAGGCTCAAATAAGCAGTCGCCCGCTTTTACTTCGAGCACCTTGCCGTCAGCTTTAAATATACCGCTGCCCTTTGTGATTGCAATACAGCAGGCTCTGTCGCTGCTTTTGCGCTCGTAGGCTTTTTCAACGGTGATTCTGTTAAGCGCAAAGCAGGTTGTGTCACGGTAGGTAATAAGGCTTTCTTTTTTATAGCCGTCACCCTCATCGAGCACTGTTGAGGTGAGTGCATATCTGCCGAGAAGTTCTTCTTCTGTAACGTCTTCATACGTAAAGCACTCGAACATCTTCTCAAAGCCGAGTCCCATATGGCAAAGGTGATCGGGCATAAGGTTGCCGCGCATATCGCATTTCTCAACGCTGATTGTGTAGTCAGTCGGCTCCTGTACCTCAAGCAGCATACATCCGGAGCCTATTGCGTGGGGCGTGCCGCCTGTAATGAGAAATACGTCACCGGGCTTAACGACAATCTTGTGCATATATTCCTGCATTGTCGCCATATCTTGCCTGTCAAAAAGCCCTTTCCATTTTTCAGCAGTAACGGGCTTTTTGAAGCCAAGCAGAATATAAGGCTCCTCTCCGTCGATTACACGGCTGTCGAGAATATACCACGATTCCGTCTTGCCGTAATCGGAGTTGAAAAGTCTTTTTGCCGCATCTTTTGTCGGGTGAACCTGAATCGGCAGACGCTCTGCAGAATCAAGGAATTTTGTCAGCACGCCGAAGTTGACGCCGAATTTTTCTATGTGCTTTTCGCCGAGGTATGTTTCGGGGTCTGAATCAATAAGCTCCTTGAGATAAAGCTCGCTGCCGTCTTCTGTTTCAATTTTGCTTAAGCCCTCTTTTTCGGGTTTGTCAGCTCTGTCTGGGTTGTCCGCAACAACAACGCTTGCCAGCCAGTCTTCGGGAAAATTACCGTCCTCACCGTCACCGTAGGCGTAGCCTCTCATCTTATCTATCAGTTTACCGCCGTAGTAAAGCCGCCATACGCGGTTTTCTTTCATCTTGAGCGGAAATATCATTTGATTATACCTCCGGGCATTTTAAGTGTGTATTTCTGTGCTTTCAGCATCCGTACAAGCTGTTTTTCATCTGTGGGTCTTTCTTCAAAGTAAACACCGCCGGGTGTTGATCGGAAAGGTTCGTGATTGTCGGTGCCCGAAAGCATCATCCTGCCGTGCAGCCTTGCCCATTCGTAAGCTACGCTGTTGCGTGAGTTGTGGCTTGCATTGCCGTTGTATACCTCAATTCCGTCAACAAGGTAGGGGTTAACAACCGTCATACCGTTGCGGAACGGGTGAGCGTGGAATATAAGTATGTCCTCGTACTCGTCAATAACCTTTCTGAAATGCTCAAGGCTCGTTTCGGTTATTTCGGGGTGGTCAAGGTAAAACTGCTTGTCTGCGCCGAATACAAGGTAGTCGTTATCGACATCCTTAAAACGGATTTCAACACCCTTGAGCACGGTGAAATCATCCGTTTCACATTCTTTTGCAATCTCGTATCCGAGCCACTGGCCGTTGACTCTGCCCACCCAGTCAAGCTGACCGTAGCGTCTGTCGTCGCCAAACGGCTTGAAATGGTCGGTTATGATAATTCCGTCATAGCCGTTGCGCCTGTAGTATTCAACCATTTCCTTTGCGGGTATTTCACCGCAGGTGCTTGATTCGGCTGTATGTACGTGTGTATCAAATAAAAACATTCAAATCAACCTTTCGAAAAGGGGATAAAACATCGTAAAACAAAATACCGAGAAATCCGAAGAGATGCTGCGTTGTTTGCTCAGCAGTACAAAGGTACTTCGAGTGGGCAAAAACGCAGCAAATACATACATCATATGTATGTTCTCACGGATTTACCGATATTTTTAAAGTCCTGTTTTTTCTGCAATATACTTTCTTGCAATGCAAGCATACTCGTAGGGGTTAGCTTTTGCAGGATCCTGCTCAGCCTCAACAACAACCCAGCCTTCGTAGTCTGCCTCAGCAAGAATATCAAATACGGGTGTAAAATCGAAATCACCGTCACCGGGTACTGTGAATGAGCCGGCGCGTACTGCATCGAGGAAGCTGTAGCCCTTTGCCTTTGCGTCATCAATAACGCTCTGACGGATGCTCTTGAGGTGAACGTGCTTGACTCTGTTTACATACTTCTTGAGCACACCGATTGCATCCTCGCCTGAGAATGAGAGGTGGCCGGTATCGTAAAGCAGATATACAAGGTCAGGGTCGGTGTTTTCCATAAGTTTATCAATTTCTTCCTCTGTCTGAACACCTGTGCCCATGTGGTGGTGTACCGTGAAGTACATACCTTTTTCTTTTGCAAGGCGGCCCATTTCGTTAAAGCCCTTTGCAATCAGCTCCCACTGCTCGTCGGTGTATACGGGCTTTTCGCCGAAAATGCTGACGTTCTTGCCCTGAATGCTGTTGCCCTGCTCTGAAGCGCCGATTACCTTTGCACCGAGTGCGTGAAGGAAATCTCTGTGCTTGATGAATGCTTCGATTGTTGCTTCATACCCCTCGGAGAGAAGGAGAGAAGAAAACCAAGCGTTACAGATGCGAAGACCTCTCACGTCAAGCTTATGCTTGAGTGTTTCAACATCCTTGGGGTACTTGTTGCCTATTTCGCTGCCCTTAAAGCCGCTGAGTGCCATCTCGCTGATGCACTGCTCAAATGTGTTTTCTGCACCGAGGTCGGGCAGGTCATCGTTTGTCCAAGCAATAGGTGCTATTGCAAGTGATACTTTATCTTTGTTAAGCATTTTGCATTATCCTTTCAATCAATATTCTCTTGCCTTAGCAATATTTTCAGCCATATCTTCGTAAGCTGCCTGCACCTTTTCGCTTGTGGAAACCTCGGCAACACCTACACGCCACCAGCTGTCGTAGCCGTGGCTCATGCTGCCGTGCGCAACCTTGATGTCGATGAGTGTTGATACAGTCTGCTTTTTGGAATCTTCAATTGCTTCAATAAGCTCTTCGATATTTGTAGCTGTGTATGTCTTGCAGCCGTAGCCCTCAGCACATTTTGCAAAGTCAATCGGTACAATTTCGCCGTCAAGCAGGCCGGTAATCGGGTTACGTGCCTGGAAGCGTGTGCCGAATGTGTCCGTGCCCTGTGAATTCTGCAGGTTTTCAATACAACCCCAACCGGTGTTGTCAAAGAGCATTACGTTAATTTTGATGCCTTCCTGTATAGCTGTGTAAAGCTCACTGTGAAGCATCAGGAAGCTGCCGTCGCCAACCATTGCGTACACTTCTTTGTCGGGTGCTGCAAGCTTTGCGCCTACTGCACCGCAAATCTCGTAGCCCATACAGGAGAAACCGTATTCCATATGGTATGTTTTGGGCTGAGTGCATCTCCACAGCCTCTGCATACAGCCGGGGAGGCTGCCTGAAGAACCGAGTGCGATTGCATCGGGTGCAATTCGCTTGTTTATTTCACCGAGTGCTCTTGTCTGTGAAAGACCCTCTTTAAGCTCAACACTGTAGCAGGCATCCATCTCTTCAACGTATGCCTTTTTAGCTTGAGCGAATTCATCTGCCCAGCCGCTTCTGTAATACTTCTGTGAGAGTGCAGCAGAAAGGTCAAGCAGCGCCATCTTAGCATCGGCAATAACGGAAACAGCGTCCATCTTGAATGCGTCGAAGGAGCTGACGTTGATACTGAGTATCTTTACGTCGGGGTTCTGGAAACCCCATTTTGAGCAGGTTGTGAAGTCTGTAAGTCTTGTGCCTACAGCAATGATGAGGTCAGCCTGGTTGGCAATTACGTTTGCAGCTTCACCGCCCGTAACACCTATACCGCCAAGGTTAAGCGGGCAATCCCAAGGAATTTGACCCTTACCTGCCTGTGTTTCACCAATCGGAATGTTGAAACGCTCTGCAAAATACTGTGCAGCCTGCCATGCACCTGAGTATGTAACACCGCCGCCCACAATCATAAGCGGTTTCTTTGCGTTGTCGATAAGCTCTGCCGCAGCATCAATTTCTCTGCGCGTTGCAGGTCTGCGGTCGAGGTACCATACTCTCTTCTGGAAGAAGTATTCGGGGTAATCGTAAGCTTCGCCCTCAACATCCTGAGGCATAGCCAGGCATACAGCGCCCGTTTCTGCCCAGTCTGTAAGCACGCGCATTGCGTTAAGGCAAGCTGTCATAAGCTGCTCGGGGCGCTCGATTCTGTCCCAGTATTTGCATACAGCCTTGAATGCATCGTTGGCAGTTGTAGCGTAGCTTGTGGGCTGCTCAATCTGCTGAAGAACGGGGTCGGGCTGACGGCAGGCGAATGTATCGCCGGGAAGAACAAGCAGGGGAATACGGTTTGCCGTTGCGGTACCGCAGGCTGTAACCATATTGAGTGCACCGGGGCCGATTGAGGATGTGCAGGCGATGATCTGTCTTCTGTCGCTCTGCTTTGCAAAAGCGATTGCAGCGTGAGCCATACCTTGCTCGTTGTGGCCCTGATAGTATCTCAGGTCGTGCCCGCCCTGCTCAAGCGCCTGGCCGATACCTACAACACAGCCGTGGCCGAAAATGCCGAAAATGCCCTTGACAAATTTTGTCTCCTCGCCGTCAAAGCTGACATACTGGTTATCGAGGAATTTGACAAGAGCCTGTGCCATTGTCAGTTTCATAGTTCAATCAGTCCTTTATCGATTAATAGATTTCGGAAACTTTAACGGGTCTGCCTTCTGCAACACTCTTCTTAGCGGCAAGTGCAACAACAATGGCTGCAAGGCCGTCTTCAACGTTTGCAGGAACTTCCTTATCGTTGAGAACTGCATCAACAAACTGGAGCATCTCATCGCGGAATGACTGCATATAGCGCTCAAGGAAGAAGTAGAGCGGCTTTTCGCCTGTGCAACCGTTTTCGTCCATAAGCACAACGTTTGAGGGAGTGTCGTTGGATGCGCAGGCTGCACCCTTGCTGCCGAATACTTCAACTCTCTGGTCGTATCCGTAAGCAGCGCGGCGGCAGTTATCGATAACGCCGATAGCACCGTTCTCAAACTTGAGTGAGATAACTGCTGTGTCAACGTCACCTGCTTCACCGATTGCGGGGTCAACAAGGCAAGTTGCGTTTGCATAAACCTCTGTGATGGGGCTGCCTGCCATAAAGCGTGCCATATCGAAATCGTGTATTGTCATATCAACAAACATACCGCCGGAAACTGCAGCGTATTCTGCTGAGGGCGGCTCAGGGTCGCGTGAAGTAATCTTGATAACTTCAACGTCACCGACCTTGCCGTCATTGATCATTTTGCGGATTGTTGAGAAGTTGTGGTCAAAGCGTCGGTTGAAACCTACCTGAAGCTTTACACCTGTCTCTTTAACTGTGTCGATAACAGCCTGAACCTTTTCGGGTGTAAGGTCAACGGGCTTCTCACAGAAAACGTGCTTGCCTGCCTTTGCGGCAGCGATAGCGATGTCTGCGTGTGTGTCTGTAGAGGAGCAGACGAGAACTGCGTCAATATCCTTATCCTCAAGCATATCTACGTAGCTGTCGTAGACCTTTTCGATGCCGAGCTCATTGCACAGAGCGGGAAGATGATCTTTATAAACGTCTGTGATGCCGAGAACCTTTGCTGTGGGAACGTTGTAGCAGATTGACTGAGCGTGAAGCTTGCCGATTCTGCCTGCACCGATGATGCCGATGTTGAGTTTTTTCATTTTTTAACCTCCGTTGGAGTTGATTTTTAAGCATAAAAATTATATCACTGCGGAATAGAAAAATCTACCCAATTTCACTAAATATTTATAATTTATTTACTTGTAAAAACAGTTATTATAGTGTATAATATAGAAATTAAAATAGGGCTTTATGTCCGTTTTGGAGGTAACACATTGGTTCAGTCAGAATTGCGCCGTTTTGACGTGCCTTTTGAGCAGATTTTAAAACAGCGTGAATACGTTGCATTGGCAAAAACAGTGCTTGAATCGAGAATGAGCGGTAAACCTGCAAAAGCATACGTACACACTTTCGGCTGTCAGGGCAACGTGTCTGACAGTGAGCGGCTTAAAGGTTGGCTTTCTCAGATAGGCTATACATTTACCGATGATATAGAATCCGCAGATCTTGTGCTGTACAATACATGTGCTGTGCGTGAGCATGCGCACGACAGGGTCTTCGGTAACGTCGGCGCTCTGAAGCCGATTAAAGAGAAGAACCCCGGTATGATAATCGTTCTGTGCGGATGTATGATGCAGCAGGAGCACGTGTGGCAGAAAATCAGAAAAAGCTATCCGTATGTAAACCTTGTTTTCGGTACTCACTCACACCACCGCTTGCCCGAACTTCTGTACAATGTGCTTCGCGGCGGCAAGCGTGTTTTCGATGTGTTTAATACAGAAGGCTTTATAGCTGAGGGTATGCCCGTGCACCGCGACGGCACATTCAAAGGCTGGCTTCCGATAATGTATGGCTGTAACAACTTCTGCAGTTACTGCATTGTGCCCTATGTACGAGGCAGAGAGCGCAGCAGAAGGAGCGAGGATGTGCTTGCCGAAGCGAGGGAGCTTATAGCATCTGGTTGTAAAGATATAACGCTTCTCGGTCAAAATGTCAACTCGTATAACCGAGGCAGTGAGGAGATGAGCTTTGCCAGGCTGCTCAGGGAAATAAACGCAATCGAGGGTGATTTCAGAATACGGTTTATGACTTCGCACCCGAAAGATTGCACCTTTGAGCTGCTTGATGCAATGGCTGAATGCGAAAAAGTCAGCAAGCATCTCCATCTTCCCTGTCAGAGCGGTAACGACCGTGTGCTCAGGGAGATGAACAGGGGATATACCAGGGAAAAATATCTCTCACTTGTCAGTTATGCACGTAAGGTTATGCCCGACATAAGCCTCACAAGTGATATAATCGTAGGCTTTCCCGGTGAAACTTATGAGGAATTCAGGGATACAGTAACTCTTATCGAAGAGGTCGGCTTCACATCGCTCTTCACTTTCATCTATTCACCGCGTGAGGGCACAAAGGCTGCCTCGATGCCTGATCCCGTAAGCCGTGAGGAAAAAGGCAAGTGGTTCCGTGAGCTGACTTCGGCACAGGAAGCAATTGCTTCAAAGCGTTGCAGCAGTATGCTCGGCAAAACCTACCGCGTGCTCGCGGAGGAATTTAACGGCGGTATGCTTTCGGGCAGAACAGACGGCAGTATTATGATTGATTTTCCCGGCGATGAATCGCTTGTAGGTTCATTCTGTCAGGTGAAAGTTACATCGGCACGTAACTGGACTCTGTCCGGTGAATTAATCGGTTGAAACCCGAAAGGGATTTTATACAAATACACATTTTCAGTTTAGGAGAAAGAAAAATGGACATCATCAAACTTACAAGAGAACTCGGTAAAGCAATTCAGGCAGACGACAGATACGCAAAGTTCGTCGCTGCCAGAGAGACAAATGAGAAGGACGATGAACTCAACGAGCTCATCGGTAAGATGCAGCTTGTTCATATGAGCTATCAGCACGAAGCTTCGAAGGAAGATGCAAATGAACAGAAGCTCACAGCATACGAAGAAGAATTTATGGAGCTTCGTGAGAAGATCATGAACAACCAGAATATGATCGACTACGAGAAGGCAAGAATGGATATTGACGAAATGATGAACTATATCGTAGCTATCCTCACAGAGTGCATCAAGGGCGAAGATCCCGAGACCTGCGAGCCTCCTCAGGAGCACAGCTGCGGCGGTAACTGCTCATCTTGCTCAAGCGATTGTCACTAAGATTTAAACACTGAAATTACTACTTTTGCGGAGGCGTGCAAATGGCTGAATTATCACCGATGATGAGGCAGTACCTCGAAATCAAGAAGAATTATGAGGATACAATCCTTATGTTCCGTCTTGGCGATTTTTATGAAATGTTTTTCGAGGATGCAAAAACTGTTTCAAGAGAGCTGGAGTTGGTCCTTACGGGGCGTGACTGCGGCCTTGAGGAGCGTGCACCTATGTGCGGCGTGCCTTTTCACAGCGTTGACAGTTACCTTGCACGTCTTATTGCAAAGGGGTATAAGGTTGCTATCTGCGAACAGATGGAGGACCCGTCAACTGCCAAGGGAATTGTGCGGCGTGACGTTGTGCGTATAGTTACTCCCGGTACCGTTATCGAGAGTAATATGCTCGATGAAACACAGAACAACTTCCTTTGCAGCATCTTCTGCCGTGATGGTGCGGCAGGAGTCTGCTTTGCCGACGTTTCAACGGGTGCAATGCACCTGACAGATATCGACGGCAAGATGCTCGAAAGCAAGATTATCAACGAGCTGGCGCGTTTTATGCCCAGCGAAATTATTCTCAACCGTGAGGCCTCTGCGCTTAAAACAGTGCGTGCTTTCATCACAGATAAGTGCTCGGCACTGACGGAGACTTTCGATGAGGATTACTGCCTGCTCAATGAGGCAAGTGCTGCGGTATGCTCACAGTTTTCCTGCAACACACCCGACGAAATAGCTCACGGTGTCAGTATGCAGGGCATAATGTGTGCCGGCATATCTCTCAAATATCTGCGTGAGGTTCAGCGTACGGACCTTGCGAATATCCGTTCGCTCGACTATTACAGCGAGAGCGGCTTTATGAAGCTTGACCTTGCGGCAAGGCGCAGCCTTGAGCTCACCAGAACGATGCGTTCGAATGATAAACGCGGTTCGCTTCTCTGGACTCTTGACAAAACCTGTACCGCAATGGGTAAGCGCGAAATCAGAGAATGGCTGGACAGGCCTCTCACAAACCCTGCAAAGATTATCGGCAGACATAACGCTGTTGATGAGCTTACCCAGGATGCAATGCTCTGCGGCAATATCGCCGCTTCACTCACGGGTATCAACGATATTGAGCGTTTGATTACCCGCATTTCCTACGGCACAGCAAATGCAAAGGAGCTTCGTGCTCTCAGTGCCGCAATTGACAGATTGCCCGATGTAAAAGCGAACCTCGAATCTTGCCGCTCTGCTTTGTTGGCTGAGATTCGTTCGGGCATTGATACCCTTGAAGACGTTTCTTCGCTCATTAACGCCGCAATTGTTGATGAGCCTCCGTTTACGGTGCGTGAAGGCGGTATGATAAGGGATGGCTTCAACACTGAACTTGATGAGCTTCGCACTATTGTTAATGACGGTAAGGGTTACCTTGCAGGCATTCAGCAGCGTGAGCAGGACAGAACGGGTATCAAAAAACTTAAAATCGGCTATAACCGCGTGTTCGGTTACTATATAGAGGTTTCCAATTCCTTCAAGGAGCTTGTGCCCGAGGACTATATCCGTAAGCAGACGCTTGCAAACTGCGAGCGTTACATAACTCAGGAGCTAAAGGAGCTTGAAGCAAAGGTGCTCGGCGCTCAGGGCAGAATTGTTCAGCTTGAGCACGAGATTTTCTCTCAGGTTCGTAACAAAACGGCTGATCAGCTTGGCAGAATCCAACGCACAGCCAATGCCGTTGCAAGGCTTGATGTGCTTCGTTCTTTTGCCGCCTCTGCTCTTGAAAACGGATATGTCAGACCTGAAATCACAGATTCCTCAACCCTTAAAATAACAGACGGCAGACATCCCGTAGTCGAAAAAATGCTTGGCGGTATGCCGTTTGTTCCCAATGATACAACGCTCGACTGTGACGATAACCGCTGTGCTATTATCACAGGCCCCAATATGGCAGGTAAGTCAACCTATATGCGCCAGATAGCGATTATCGTGATTATGGCTCAAGCGGGTTCATTCGTGCCTGCAAGGAGCGCCGTTATCCCGATTGTTGACAGCGTTTTCACACGTGTAGGTGCGTCGGATGACCTTTCCGGCGGTCAGTCAACCTTTATGGTCGAGATGAGTGAGGTAGCTTCAATTCTCAAAAATGCAACATCCAAGAGCCTTATCATCTTCGATGAAATAGGCAGAGGTACTTCCACTTACGACGGTATGAGCATCGCAAGGGCAGTGCTCGAGTATGCTGCGGACAAGAAAAAGCTTGGCGCAAAAACACTTTTTGCAACCCACTATCACGAGCTTACAGAGCTTGAAAATACAGTGAACGGCGTCAAGAATTACAACATATCCGTCAAAAAACGCGGTGATGATATTACATTCCTTCGCCGCATTGTCAGAGGTTGTGCCGACGGCAGCTACGGTATAGATGTTGCCAAGCTTGCAGGCGTACCCGACAGTGTTGTAAAGCGTGCCCGTCAGGTGCTCAGCCAGCTTGAATCGGACGAGCCCAGAACTACCTCGGCTCCTAACTTTTTCAGCTCGGTCGACGATAACGATATGCAAATGTCGTTCGCATCCAATATGAGCAGTGAAATAGTTGATGAACTCAAAACACTCGATATCAATACGCTCACACCCATCGAAGCTATGAGCGTGCTGTATAAATTTGTGCAGAAAGCAAAAGAATCATAAATGAAAAGCGGTGAAGTCAATGCCTAAAATCAACGTGTTACCAAGAGAAATATATGAGCTTATTGCGGCAGGTGAGGTTGTCGAAAGACCGTCCTCTGCTGTTAAAGAGTTGCTCGAAAACTCTGTCGATGCAGGCGCTGACTCTATTACTCTTGAAATTCAGGCAGGCGGAATAAAATATATCCGCATCACGGATAACGGTTGCGGTATTGCCCGCGAAGACGTAAAGAATGCTTTTACCGGTCACGCAACAAGCAAGATTTCCGCTTCCGATGACCTCGACTGTGTAGCAACTCTCGGTTTCCGCGGCGAAGCCCTCGCTTCAATTGCGGCTGTCAGCCGTGTGGAGATGTTTACGCGCACGGCAGAAGAGGAAACAGGTACTCATGCTGTTGTTGAGGGTGGTCGCTTTATCAGTATGGATGATGCCGGCTGTCCGGTCGGCACAACAATTGTTGTGCGCGACATTTTTTACAATGTTCCCGCAAGAATGAAATTCCTCAAAAAGGATGTAACAGAAGCAAATTCCGTTGCCGCAGTTGCGGACAGGCTTGCCGTTTCCCATCCGCATATAGCGGTGCGCTTTATCCGTGACGGCAAGCAGACCCTGTGTTCATCGGGTGACGGTAAGCTTATCAGCGCTGTCTATGCGGTTTACGGCAAGGAGTTTGCCGACAGTCTTATTCCCGTCAGCGGCTCAAACTCAACCGTAAAGGTTGACGGCTACATCTCAAAGCCGCTTGCCGCAAGGGCAAACCGCAATATGCAGCTTTTTTATGTCAACGGCAGAATGGTTCGCACCAAAACAGCCTGCGCAGCTCTTGAAGAAGCTTTCAAAGGGTCGATAATGGTCGGCAAATTCCCGTCCTGTGTGCTCAACCTTACAATGCCCTTCAATTTTGTTGATGTCAACGTTCATCCTGCCAAAACAGAGGTGCGTTTCGCTAACGAAAAAGAGGTTTTTTCGGCTGTTTATTATGCTGTTAAAACTGCGCTTGAGCAAGGCGATAAAGCACCCTCTCAGGATGTTTCGAAGATAATAAATCAGCGTGTTCAAAAGCAGCTTTTTGCAGCTGTCGAGCCCGCAAAACAGTTGCGTTTTCAGCAAAACTCCGCTACGGAAAACATACCCGTAAACAAGCAGGAGCAAACTCCCGTCAGCTATTTGCACTCGCAGAAAAACGTATATGCTGCAACGGTTGAGACTTCGGCAGAAACCTATTCTGCGCAGGAATCCGAACCTGACCTTATCAGCGGCTTTACCGCTGCCAATGCTCAGCCTGAGCCGGTTGCGGTTGAGCAGAAATTGCCTGAGCCTGTTCGTGAGGAGATAACTGTTACCGAGCAGGAAGCTCCGCAGATAAGAGCGATAGGTGAGGTGTTTTCAACCTACATTCTCGTCGAATGCGGCAATGAGATGATACTTATAGATAAGCATGCCGCACACGAGCGCATTATATACGAACAGCTTAAAATGCAGAACAAAAACATTGCTTCTCAGATGCTTATAAGTCCGCTTGCGGTGCATCTGAGCCGTGAGGAATATGCTGCTGTAGTTGCAAATACCGATCTGCTTGCCGAATCAGGCTTTACTGTTGAGGATTTCGGTGACGGTACGGTTATCGTCAGCGAGTATCCCGTTATCCTCGAGGGTGCTGATATCAGCGCCCAGCTTACTGAAATCGCAGGCTATCTTGCCGCTAATTCACGCGAAGTTACCACGGAAAAGCTTGATTGGATTTTCCATTCCGCTGCCTGCCGTGCCGCAGTAAAAGCGGGCGATACAACTACTCATTACGAAATGCAGCAGTTTGCGGAAAAAGTACTTTCAATGCCCGACATCCGTTACTGTCCCCATGGCAGGCCCGTCATCGCTAAGCTTACACGCCGTGAACTTGAGCGGCTCTTCGGCAGAGTGTGAGGGCTGATTATGAATAAAAAAATTCCGCTTATTGTGGTTGCCGGACCGACTGCTTCCGGCAAAACATCACTTGGTGTCGAGCTTGCCAAAAGGCTTGACGGTGAGGTTGTTTCTGCAGATTCTATGCAGATTTACAAGGGCATGGATATAGCCTGCGCAATGCCTTCGTCAGAAGAAATGCAGGGCGTGCCGCACCATATGCTTGCATTCCTTTCACAGGGTGAACGTTACAGCGTTGCCGCCTATTGTGAACAGGCAAACAAGTGTATATCAGACATAGTTTCGAGAGGTAAACAGCCCATAATCGTCGGAGGTACGGGGCTTTATATTTCGTCACTGGTTGATAATATCGAATTTACGCAGGAAGCTGCAAACCTTGAGCTTCGTGAAAAACTGAATAAAAGGCTTGAGGCGGAGGGCGTTGCTGCTTTGCTTGAAGAACTTCGTGCGGTTGACCCTGAAACTGCCGCAAGGCTTCACGAAAATGATACAAAGCGTATCCTTCGTGCTCTGGAGCTTTATATGCAGACCGGTGTCACCATAACCGATCAGATCCGTCAGTCGCGTCTTAACGGATCACCCTACAATCCGCTTATAATCGGCCTTAATGCCCGCGAGCGTGAGTGCCTGTACGAGCGTATTAACAGACGTGTCGGTGTAATGGCCGAAAACGGTCTTGTGGAAGAAGCGCGTCGCTGCCTTGACGAAAATAAGGCAACAGCTGCCCAGGCAATCGGCCACAAGGAGCTTATGCCGTATTTCAGCGGCGATATGACACTTGATGCTGCGCTTGACAACCTGCGTATGCAGACACGGCGTTATGCCAAGCGTCAGCTTACCTGGCTTCGCAGAGATGAACGCGTCAGGTGGCTTTATATCGATGAATATGCAGATTTCGGCGAGCTTGCCGATTCTGCTTACACATTGTGTACAGAATTTCTGAAAGAAGGAGGAATTTGAATTGGCAAAAAAGAAACAAGGTAAAGAGATAGAACTGAACCCTGATTTTGTTGTCAAAGTCAGAGGGTTTTATATGGATAACAAACCCTTGATAATTCGCATTGCGGCCACTGCGGCAGCACTGTTTTTTATATTTTATATTGCTTTTCAGTTTTATGTATCCAGCATTGAAAAGGTAGAAACCGTTACGGTGTACGAGCAAACTGTTAACAACAGCATTTTCACTCAGGGCTTCTTTATTCGCGAGGAGCAGTATATTGAAAATTCCGTTACAGGCACAGTTGTTCCTGTTGCAACTGACGGTAAAAAGGTTTCAAACGGTAATACGGTTGCTATAGCGTTCGGCAGTGATGACGATGCCGCGACGTATACGCGTATCAATATGCTTAGGGCTGAGCTTGAGCGTTATGAGAAATTACGTGCGGTTTCACCCTCGTCAGCTATTGATACAAAAACGATGGATTCTCTTATAAGCGGCTCTGTTTCAGGCTTGATGGACGGTATTCTTTCCGGCGAGCTTGATACTCTGACGGGCGGTTATTCGGAACTGCGCGACAGTATTATCAAAAAGCAGTTGCTTCTCGGTAAGGCCATCAGCTTTGACGATATAATAAACGGTATCAAGGATGAACTTGCAATTCTTGAATCTAAAACTATATCATCAAAAGAAATCCTTGCTGACGGTTCCGGTTACTACATCAATACCGTTGACGGATTTGAAAACATATACGACTATAAACACATAACCGAAATCACTCCCGAAAATGCCACGGCACTTCTGGAATGCAAACCTGCCACTGTGCCCGAGAACGTAATGGGTAAACTTGTTACCGGCTTCAAGTGGTACATTGTGTGTGTGCTTGATATTGAACAGATAGGTGAGCTTACCATAGGCAAAAAAGTAACTGTTGATTTTCCGTATGCTTCAACCGATAAGCTCAGTACAAAGGTTGCGGCTGTTAATGTTTCGGGTGCGGATAAAGCGGCTGTTGTGTTTGAATGCAACACTATGAATGAAGAGCTTGCAAATATGCGCCTGGAGGATGTTGAGCTTATTTTCAACACGGTTAAGGGCTTTAAGATTCCCAACAGTGCGGTTCGTGAGGAGAACGGCGTCAAAGGCGTATATATTCTGCGTTCTTCCCTTGTCACTTTCAGGGAGATTAATATCGTCTGGTCTGATGACGAATATGTGCTCAGCGCTGATCCGCCAAAACCCGATACAACCGGTAAGACTCAGGCACAAAAGGACGAGATAGAGGCGGCGCTTCCCGATAATCAGGTCAGGCAATATGACGAAGTAATAGTGAAGGGAAAGGATTTGTATGACGGAAAAACAATTACTTGATGCTCAGCGCTTTTCAGATATTGAGTACAACCTCAACGTGATACGTGAGCGTATTGCTCAGGCGGCCGTACAAAGCGGCAGAAATCCTGATGACGTAAGATTTATGGCTGTTACGAAAACTGTAGCACCGGAGTATATCAATCACGCTATACGTTGCGGTGTTGATCTTATAGGTGAAAACAAGGTTCAGGAATACCTGGGAAAAAAACCGGATTTGCTGCCGTGTGAGGCTCACCTTATCGGTCATCTTCAGACAAATAAAGTGCGCCAGATTGTCGGAGAAGTAAGTATGATTCAGTCTGTTGACAGTGTCCGCCTTGCAAATGAAATTGCAAAACGTTCACTTGCAGCGGGTATAACAACCGATATTCTGGCAGAAATAAACGTTGGAGGAGAAGAGTCTAAAAGCGGTATTGAATGGGATGCTGCCGAAGAAACTCTTGCTGAGCTGGCTCAAATAAAAGGTATTAAGCTCTGCGGTCTTATGGCGATTCCTCCGGTTTGCGAAAATAGTGCACAAGCACGAGCTTTTTTTTCGAAAATGAGCCGTTTGTTTGTTGACATTCGCAGTAAAAAATTAGATAATACAGATATACGCATCTTATCAATGGGTATGTCTTCAGATTATTACGATGCAATACTTGAAGGTTCAACGCTTGTTCGTGTCGGTTCATCTGTTTTTGGCAAGCGTATATATTAATTTTATTTGGAGGTAGATGAAATGAAAATCAAAGATTCAGTCGGCAAGTATCTCAGCTACAGCGAAGGCGATTATTACGATGACGTAAACAGTATGGATTACGATTATGATGATGAGCAGGAGGACGAATACGAGGAGGATGAGCCTGTAAAATCCAAGCGTGCCTCCGGTTCCAAAAAAAGCTTTTTCGACACCCTGCGTGATAAAACATCCAAGATTACAACCAAACGCAAGTCCGAGCCTGAGTATGATAACGAATACGATGAGGATGAGGAAGAATATGAGGATGAGGAACCCTATT
The DNA here is from genome assembly GCA_045579585.1 of Acutalibacteraceae bacterium. Classification (GTDB taxonomy): domain Bacteria; phylum Bacillota; class Clostridia; order Oscillospirales; family Acutalibacteraceae; genus UBA8612. The sequence continues at coordinate 13,423 of JAZNMK010000008.1, read as the reverse complement.
ACGAAGAACCTCAGCCCAGACGCGCTTCGTCCGGTAACGTTGTCGATTTCAACTCCAAACCCAGATCAGGCAACGCAAAAGTAATTCTTGCAAAACCCTCATTGTTTGATCCTGAAACAGCAAAGGATATCGCAAGACATGTCAACAAAAAACGTCTTGTTCTTCTCAACCTTGAGATGGTCAGTGATTCTGATGTGCGCAGAATGATCGACTTCCTCAGCGGTGTTGTTTTTGCAAACAACGGCAAAATCAGCAGTGTTGCAAATAAGACCTTTATCATTCTTCCGCACGAATACGACTTTACGGGCGATATGCTTGAAGGTCTCAAAAACGGTTATTACGGTATCTAAAAGGAGGATATAAAAATGACACCTGCAGAAATCAGAGCACATAATTTTACTTCAGCCGGCAGAGGTACATACCGCTCAATCGATGTCGATGAGTTTATCGGCGAAATTGCTACTGCCGTTGAGGGTATGAATCAAGAAAAAAGTGAGTATATTAAACGTATAAATGCTCTTACCGAAAGATTAGAGGCATATAAAAAAGAAGAAAACAACATCAGTGCAGCTCTTCTTACAGCGCAGAAAATGTCAGCATCAATCACGGCTGAAGCTGAAGAGGCAGCTAACGCTGTTTTAACATCAGCAAACGCTGAGGCGGAGCAGTTGCTTGCAGATGCCCGTGCAAAGGCTGAAGCTATGGTTGCTGAGGCTGAGGAAACTTCGAAAAATGTTATGGAGTCAGCTAATGCCAGTGCAGAAAAAACACTTTCCGAGGCAGATGCTCTCGCAACAGAGCAGCTTACCAATGCTGATGTATCTTCCAGAGATAAAATGCTCAAGGCTGACAGCTACTATAACGAAAAGATTGCTGCTGCTGACAGAAAGGCAAATGAGCTTCTCTCTTCAGCTGAGCGGAATGCAGCAGCAATAAATGAGAAATCTGCATCTGAGCAGGCTAAACAGCAAAAAATTATCGAAACACTTAAAACTGAGGCTGACAGCTTCCGTTCAATGCTTCTTATGTCTTATGCTGAGCATATTGAGCACATCAAGAATCTCCCTGAGCTTGCTGATGGTGATGTTGCCGATGAAACCGCCGGAGAAGATAAGACGAAAAATCCTTCTGATGGTGCAATAGATATTGCTCAGGCTGTGTATACTGCCGGTAATGATGAGCCGGAGGATGCGGCTGAGATAACCGATATGTATTTTGGTATTTTCGGTGACGAAATCGAAGAAGACGACGAAATCGAAGAAGACGACGAAGTCGAAGAAGACGATGAAATCGAAGAAGACGATGAAGTCGAAGAAGACGATGAAGTCGAAGAAGTCGAAGAAGAAGACGATGATGACGACGATGACGACGACGATGACGACGATGACGACGACACCGACGATAGCGTAAAGGGATTCAGCTTTGCTGAGGAGCTTACTGACGGTGAAGAATATGCCGATTTTATAATAGAGGGCTTTGATTCCATTGAGAGCGGCAACGTTTCAAAAAACGGCACGGTTTACGAGGTTGTTGACGATATCGACGATGATGATGAAGATAGTGATGAAGGCGATACGGAATCATTCTTCAGAGGTATTTTTAAGAAAAAATAACGGAGGAAATTAAATGTCACCTGTGATCTGTTGTCTTGTTGTTGCGGTTATTGCGGCTGCGGATCAAATTGTCAAATTTGCCGTGCTCAATTCATCGCTTGTACAGGGCGGAGTAGTAAAGGTAATATCGGGTTTCCTTCAGTTTCGCTACGTTGAAAACACCGGTGCAGCGTTCAGCCTCTTTAAGGACAGAACGGATTTTCTTACGGTGTTTTCAGCCGTGGTTATGGTTGGCGGACTCTATCTTATATTTGCTCGCAAAATTAAATCAAAGGTTATGCTTGCAAGTATTGTTATGATTATGGGTGGTGGTCTCGGTAACCTGATTGACAGGGTGATTCATCACTTTGTTGTAGATTATATCGAGGTTCTGTTTATCGAGTTCCCTGTTTTCAACCTTGCAGATTCGTTCATTACCGTGGGTGAATTTATACTGGTTGCATACTTGGTTTGGGATATAGTAAAAGATTTCAAAAAAGGGAAAGGTAAAGCAAAATGAGCAATGAGCGTGTTCTCAGCTTTACCGTTGAGCACGGCGATGAAGGTGAGCGCCTTGATAAGGCAATATGTGCTTTTGCGCCCGAGCTTTCAAGAAGCTTTGTTCAGAAGGTGTTTGACGATGGCGGTGTTACCGTCAACGGTAAGCCACGCAAGAAGAGCTATCCCGTAGAAGCAGGGGATAGCGTGCTTGTTCTTGCACCCGAGCTTCGTGAGTTGGAGGCTCAGCCGCAGGATATTCCGCTTGATATACGTTATGAGGATGATAGTCTGCTGGTTGTCAACAAGCCCCGCGGTATGGTTGTTCATCCGGCACCCGGCAATCCTGACGGTACGCTCGTCAACGCTTTGCTTCACCATTGCAAAGGCAGCCTTTCGGGTATCAATGGTGTTATCCGTCCCGGTATTGTGCACAGAATAGACAAAAACACGAGCGGTCTGCTTATAGTAGCCAAAACTGATGAGGCTCATATGAGCCTTGCGGCACAGATTCAGGCGCATAGCTTCACCAGAGAGTACCGTGCAATAATTCACGGTCACCTCAAGGCTGATAGCGGCACGGTTGATGCACCTATAGGCCGCAACCCGAATGACCGTAAAAAGATGTGTGTAACCTCTGTTCATTCACGCAATGCGGTAACTCATTATGAGGTGCTTGAAACCTACAAAAATTTCTCTTTCATAAAGGTAAGGCTCGAAACAGGGCGCACCCACCAGATAAGGGTGCATATGGCGCATATAGGTCATCCCGTTGCAGGTGATGATGTATACGGCCCTAAAAACGGCGTTTCGATGGGCGGTCAGTGCCTTCACGCAGGTCTGATCGGTTTTGAACATCCTAAGGATGGCAGATATATCGAAATATCGTCCGATTTGCCGGAATACTTTACAAGCTTTATAAAAAAGGTATCTTCTCAATAAGCGCGCAATTCTAATTTAAATATACTAAATTCTATAGAATTCGGAGGTGACTGTTTTGGACGCAGCAGCGAAAAAGCAGTTAAAAATCAAGGCAAACAAGGTAAGACACGGTATCATCGAAGGTGTTTATAACGCAAAGTCGGGTCATCCCGGCGGTTCACTTTCTGTTGCCGATATTATGACTTATCTCTATTTTTCAGAGATGAATGTTGATCCCAAGAATCCCCAGTGGGAAGAGCGCGATCGTCTTGTCCTTTCAAAGGGTCATACAGCTCCCGCTCTCTATGCAGCACTTGCTCTCAAGGGTTTCTTCCCGTTTGAGGATCTTAAAACTCTGCGTAAGCCCGGTTCAATGCTTCAGGGTCACCCCAGCATGAAGCTCACACCCGGTGTAGATATGAGCACGGGCTCTCTCGGTCAGGGTATTTCGGCAGCTTGCGGTATGGCTCTGGGTGCAAAGCTCAGCGGTGCAAAGTTCAGAGTTTATACAGTGCTTGGTGACGGTGAAATTCAGGAAGGTCAGGTTTGGGAAGCTGCTATGTATGCGGCTGCCAAGGGCCTTGATAACCTTGTTGCGGTTGTCGATAACAACAACCTTCAGATTGACGGTACGGTTTCGTCAGTTAACTCACCCTATCCGATTCCTGAAAAGTTCAAGTCATTCGGCTGGAACGTAATTGAAATCTGCGGTGATAATTTTGATGAGATTGATGCTGCTTTCAGTGCCGCAAGGAGCTTTGTCGGCAAGCCCACCGCAATTATCGCAAAGACCACCAAGGGCAAGGGTGTTTCCTTTATGGAGGATAGCTGTGATTGGCACGGTGTTGCGCCTAACCAGGAGCAGTATGAGGCGGCTCTTGCAGAGCTTGATGATGAGCTTGCAAAGCTTGAGCAGATGTAATCATACACTTTTGCACTTGACTTTATATTAACAGAAAGGTAACGGCGCGAATCAGTGCGCCGTGTGGTGAATATTATGGCAGACGTAATTAAGACAGCGACTCGCGATGCTTACGGTAAAGCACTTGTCGAGCTCGGTCAGAAAAACGAAAAAGTTGTTGTTCTTGATGCAGACCTTGCAAAGGCAACAAAAACTATCGCATTCAAAAAAGAATTTCCCGACAGATTTTTCGATACAGGCATTGCTGAATGTAATATGATGGGTGTTGCAGCAGGTCTTGCAACAACAGGTTACACCGTTTTTGCAAGCTCTTTTGCAATGTTTGCGGCAGGCAGAGCTTTTGAGCAGATCAGAAACTCTATCGGCTACACACATCTCAATGTTAAAATCGGTGCAACTCACGCAGGTATCTCTGTCGGAGAGGACGGTGCAAGCCATCAGTGCTGTGAGGATATTGCTCTTATGCGCACAATTCCCGGTATGATTGTTATCAACCCTGCTGATGATGTAGAGGCAAGGCTTGCAGTTCTTGCAGCTGCAGAGGTAAACGGTCCCGTATACCTTCGCTTTGGCAGACTTGCAACTCCCAGGCTTTTCGATGATAACTATAAGTTTGAAATCGGTAAGGGTGTTGAGCTCAGAGCAGGCAGTGACGTTACAATTATCGCTACAGGTCTTATGGTCAATGAAGCTCTTATTGCTGCAGAGTCCCTTGCAGCTGAAGGCATCAGCGCACGCGTTGTGAATATGGCAACAATTAAGCCGATTGATAAGGACATTATCATCAAGGCTGCTAAGGAAACAGGTGTTATCGTAACAGCTGAGGAGCATAGTGTAATAGGCGGTCTCGGTTCTGCTGTTGCAGATGTTGTTTGTGAATCCTGCCCCGTTCACGTGCTTCGTGTAGGTGTTGAGGATGAGTTCGGTGCATCAGGTCCTGCTGTTGAAATGCTCAAGCGCTACGGACTTACAGCAGATAATATTGCTGAAAAGGCAAAGGCTGCAGTTGCTCTTAAATAATCAGAGGAGAACTTACCATGGGTGAAGAAAGGTCCTTCAAAAAATCAGCTTTCGGCGGCTTTAACCGCAAAGATGTTATTGAATATATCGAGCAGCTTATGGCTCAGCTTGAAGATGAACGTGCTGCAGGCAGACGTAAGGATGAACGTATAAGCGACCTTGAGCGTAAGCTCAGCCAATACGAAGAGGTCAATGCTGCTTCAACGTTTGAAATTACTGAGGGATCGTCCGATTCAGAAGATGTTCTCGCTCAGATAGATGCTATTCTTCTCAAGTACCTCGGTAAGGAGGAGTAACGTGGCTGAATACAGGATTGATTCTTCGCTACTTCGCGATTGTGCTGCGTCTCTCAGATGCGGTGACAGAGTTTTGCTAAGCGGAACGGTTTACACTGCCCGTGATGCAGCTCATAAGCGTATAGTAGCTTTGCTTAACAGCGGCGATGCGCTTCCCTTCGAGCTTGACGGTGCAGCCGTGTATTATGCAGGGCCTACTCCCGCACCTCCGGGTCTTCCTATAGGAAGCTGCGGTCCGACAACCTCATCGCGTATGGATCCGTATGCTCCGCTTCTCCTTGATAAAGGTCTTGCCTGCATGATAGGCAAAGGACCGCGAAACCAAGAAGTAGCCGATGCTATTGTACGTAATAAGGCGGTTTATCTGTGTGCAATCGGCGGCGCGGGTGCTCTTGCGGCTCAGTGTATAACCTCATGCGAGGTTGTTGCTTTTGAGGAGCTCGGTTGCGAGAGTGTCAAAAAGCTTACTTTTAAGGATTTTCCGCTCATAGTTGCTATGGATTCCTGTGGCGGATCTTTGTTTTTAAGTAAGTAACAATATTGTCTGGAAGTATCTTGCTATGAGTTTTATAAAGAAAATTAAAAGTACGGTTAAGTCTTTTTTAGGCTTAGACAAGGGCCCCTGCTTGAATGATTTAAAAGCTATGGGTATGAAAGTCGGCGAAAATTTCATATATGATGCCCCCAGTACAAGGTTCGACAATTCTCATTGTTGGCTTATAGAGATTGGCAACAATGTAACCTTTGGCCCCGGTGTTTATTTGTTGGCTCACGATGCAAGCACAAAAAAAGAGCTGGGCTACACAAAAATAGGACGCGTTGTTATAAATGATTATTCTTTTATAGGTGCGAATTCGATTGTTATGCCCGGTGTAGTTGTTGGAGAAAACTGTATCATCGGAGCTTCGAGCGTTGTTACAAAAGATGTTCCGGACGGTTGTGTTTATGCAGGAAATCCGGCACGCTTTGTTTGCACAACAGAAGAGTATTATAAAAAGCAAAGAGAATTGCTGGATGTATTACCTGTGTATGAAAAAAATTACACATTGTCTCAAGGTATAACCGAAGAGCAAAAGCAACAAATGGTTGAAGATTTGAAAAAGCATCAGAATCGTGGCTTTGTCTTTTAATTTAATAAGTTTTATCCGAGAGAGGTCTTTGAGAGACCTCTCTTTTTTTTTGTACTAAATCGGACAGGGAGTGAATATAGATTGTATAGAAACTTTTGAAGGTGAGGTAAAATCAATGGATTTCAACGTGGAAAAAGATTTGATATGTAACTGTCGCATTATAAGAGAGGCAAAAGCTGAGCAGATTGTTGACAGTGATATGACTCTGCCCGATTATTGCCCTGATATTAAAAGTATACTTCGTTGCTCAGTTGAGCCGGGTATAAAGTCTGTCAATGTAACAGGCAATCGTATAACGGCACAGGGTAATGCAGTAATACGCTTGGTCTATGTGAGCACAGACGATAAAATTTCTTGTTTTGAGCAGAATTTTCCTATGGATAAGTATGTTGAAATGAATGCTCTTACAGCCGAGTGTCAGGCGGTTGCAACCGCAAAAGTAAGCTATGTCAATTGCCGTGCCGTAAGCCCCAGACGTGTTGATATTCACGGCTGTATTTCGGTTATGTTTTCCGTGTTTCGCTGCGAAAAGCAGGAGTTTGTAAGCGATGTTTCCGATAATCATACTCAGCTTAAATATCAGTCGCTAAACGTCTGTGATGCTGTAGGGTGCACATCAAAGCTTTTTGATATGAGTGAGGTTGTGCCTGTAGGTGATACGGAAAGTCCTGTAAAAAGCATCGCCTATGCAGACGGTTTTTCTGTGATCAATGAAATAAAAGCAGTAAACAATAAGCTTTTGCTTAAAGGCGAGTTTGTGCTCAATGCTGTGCTCTGCTGTGAGGACGGCACTGTCAGAAAAACAGAGCACATTATGCCGATAAGCAGAATTATTGAGCTTGACGGTCTTGATGAAAGCTGTATTTGCGATATCAGCACTAAGGTATCTTCGCTTGATGTTCAGCTCAGGGCAGATGAAAACGGCAATATGCAGAATCTTGATATGGCGGTGTGCATAAGAACTTTTGTCTGTGCTTACCGTGAACGAAAGTGTGCTTGTGTGCAGGATGCCTATTCTTTGAAAAGCGAGCTTGAGCTGAGCAAAAGTGCAGTTGAAGTTAAGCGATACGTGCAAACTCTTGATGAAAACTTTCTCGTTGCTTTTCAGACTGAGCTTGACGGCTGTGAGAAGGGAGAGATAATTGATTGCCGGTGCGATGGCGTAACCAATGTAAGTGCATTTTCGCCTGACGGTGTTGAGGTGAGCGGTACGGTTACCGTGTGTATCACGTATCTTGATGATGAGGGTAAGCCGGCAATGGCTCAGCGGCAGAATGACTACCATTTCATAAAAAGTTTTGACGGTGTTGACGGTAAGCTTTCTTGTGAGTGTGATGTGTGTGCGGTTGCTGTCAGCGCAAACGGCAGAGGTTCGGCTTTATCGGTTAAGGTGCAGCTTAATATAAGAGGAATTGTGTTTGAAACCCGTAACGTAAGTGCGGTGTCCGATGTGAGTGTGGTGAATCCTTCCAAAAGTTCACATGCCTCATCAATTACAGTCTATTTCAGCGAAAGCGGAGAATCGCTGTGGGATATTGCAAAACGCTATAACACTTCTGAGGAAGCAATTCGCCGCCGTAACAATATAAGCGGCGACGTTATTGAAACTGAAAAAATGCTTATTATTCCGCAAGCGTGAATGAAAGGAGAAGCAATTAATATGGAAAATAAAAGCATATACAGCGACATTGCGGCAAGAACAAAGGGTGATATATATATCGGTGTTGTTGGCCCCGTTCGTACCGGTAAATCAACTTTCATAAAGCGCTTTATGGATGAACTGGTTATTCCGAATATAGATGACCTTGCCAGACGGGAGCGGGCAACTGATGAATTGCCTCAATCTGCGGCAGGGCGTACAATTATGACTACCGAGCCGAAATTTATTCCCGAAGAAGCAGTTGAAATAACTGTGGGCGGCGGTGTCGGAATCAAAGTCAGGCTGATCGACTGCGTAGGCTATATCGTTCCCGGTGCACTTGGATACATAGAGGATGAGCAGCCGAGGATGGTAAAAACTCCGTGGTTCGATAAAGAAATTCCGTTCAATATGGCTGCAGAGCTGGGCACAGGCAAGGTAATTGAGGAGCATTCAACAATTGGCCTTGTTGTCACTACTGACGGCACAATAGGCGACATCGCAAGAGATGATTACGTGCAGGCAGAAAAACGTGTTGTTGATGAATTGAAAGCATTGGGCAAACCTTTTGTCGTTCTGCTTAACAGCGTTTCTCCTGATTCGCATAAAGCGCAAAAGCTTTCGTCGGATCTGATGAGCGATTACGGTGTGCCCGTCATTCCTGTCAACTGTAAGGAAATGAGTGAAGAACAGATAAAGGATATTTTAAGGCAGGTTCTGTTTGAATTTCCTGTAAAAGAAGTGGGTGTTGATCTGCCCGGATGGCTGAGCGGACTCGATAAAGATCATCCTGTTTACAGCGCAGTCAGCGATGCTGTTTCTGCTGCGGCAGTCAAGCTGAAACGTGTGCGTGACGTTCCTGCTTTTGTGCAGGCTGTGTGTGAGTGCGAGTATCTGTCCGGTGCAAAGGTAACGGCAATGGATTTGTCTACCGGCAGTGCGAAGGTGTCTGCCGTAACCGAACCGTCACTTTTCTTCAGCGTGCTCAGCGAAGCCACAGGCACACAAATAAAAAACGAGCAGGCTCTTATGGAAGAGCTGCTCGAACTGAACAAAATCAAAAAATCCTATATGCGTCTTAAAAATGCGCTTGATGAGGTTGAGGCAACCGGATACGGTATCGTTATGCCAACCACAGAGGAGCTGACACTTGCCGAGCCCGAAATAATGAAGCAGGGTGGCAAATACGGCATTAGACTCAAGGCATCCGCGCCGTCTGTGCATATGATGCGCGCCGATATTACCACAGAGGTTGCACCGATTGTCGGCTCCGAATCTCAGAGTGAGGAGCTTGTGGAATATTTATTGAAAGAGTTTGAAGAGGATCCGCTTAAAATCTGGCAATCAAATATCTTTGGTAAGTCGCTCAATGATCTTGTTAATGAGGGGCTTCGAAACAAGCTTGGCCGAATGCCGACGGATGCACGTATGAAGCTTCAGGAAACTATAGAGAAGGTAATAAACGAGGGCTGCAGCGGGCTTATCTGTATTATCCTTTAAGTGCCTTGTGCTTTTCGGATTGAGCGACAGCGAGTGTGTCGCAACGCTCGTTTTCGCTGTGTCCGTTATGCCCTTTAATCCATACAAATTCAACTTTGTGCCTAGCAATCTCGTTAAGAAGTTCGTCCCAAAGGTCGGCATTAAGTGCCGGCTTTTTGTCTTTTTTTATCCAGCCGTTGCTTCTCCAACTGTCAGCCCAACCTTTAGTTATTGAGTTATAAACGTATTGTGAATCGGTCGTTACAGTTACCTTGCAAGGGTATTTGAGTGCTTTGAGTCCTTCCAGCACTGCCGTAATTTCCATCCTGTTGTTTGTTGTGTCGGGTGCGCCGCCGGAAAGCTCTTTTTCCTTGCCGTTACAGCGCAGTATTGTGCCCCAACCGCCGGGTCCGGGGTTGCCGGAGCAAGCACCGTCTGCAAATATCTCTACGTGTTTAAGCTCGTTACTCATTTCTGATTACCGTCCGTATGTTGATTTTACTTAATTATTGTATCATCTTTTTCCGGTTGTTACAACCTTTACGGATATTTTTGTTGTTTCAGGTCAATAATCACGTAGGTACATATCAAAATTAAACGGAGGGGTAATCTTATGAAGTCGTTTTGCGTGTTTCATAAGCTGCAGGATGACAGCGCTTATGAAAGAATCGGTGCAGCTGCCGGTGTGATTTTCAGCGGCAAAATCGGCGTTGCGTGCGATGGAGGCAACAATGCTTTGCGCATCAGTTCTAACATTGCGCGCGGTGTTTCTTCGGTCGGCGGTTTTGCCGAGGTTTTCGGCTGTGTTAATGAGTCCAGAATCCCGTTTTTGGTGCGTAAATATCGGCTGTCAGCGGTGCTTTTTGTCAGCGACAGGTCGCTTGTAAGTGCTTACGGCGGCGACGGTAAGTTTCTTGACAGCTTATCGGAAGAAAAACTGCTGAAACTTATCACTTCGGATGAGGAATTTTTGCTTGCCGACGGTGCAGCTATTGACGTTAATTCCGATGTCTCCTATTTCAGTGCTCTCGTTAATGCGGCAGAAAACCTTGAGGATGCGTGTGCGTGTATTGTCAGCCAAAATGCCGATATCAGAAATATGCTGGCCTCGGTAATTAATTCCGCAGGTGGTGAGCTTGCATCAAAGCCCAAGCTTTTCCTGAGCGAGTCAGGCTTTGGTGTTAGTGCTGTTGATGAGCTGGGTAATATACTCAGGCACGAAAACCTGCTCGATATCTGTAACTTGTGTCACCTCGAAGCCGGTGAAGATCTTACCGTGCCTTTTTCCGCTTCAAGACTTCTGGATTCGGTTGCTGCTTCAAGCGGTGCAAAGCTAAAAAGAAGCTTTGCCTCAGGTGATCAACCGTGGCAGAATGACGGATTGTTTCTAGTTGTTGAAATTCTGAAAAATATGTCGAGGTACGGTATGGGGCTTTGTTCTATGTCTGAGCGTGTAAAAACAACCGATGTGGTGAGAAAAAAACTTCCGTGCGATATGACCGTTAATGTCCTGGCTGATATGATACCCTGTGATGAGGTGGTAACAGACGGCAAAAGCATATATGCCAGATTTGATAGGGGACAGGTGCTTTTAACTCGCTCTGACGGTCAGCATAGCTACTGTATGGAGGCTTTTTCTGCCGATATGGAAACCGCCGCAGAACTCGCCGATGAAGTTGCTCAACTTCTGTCAACTTGACATTTGACGGCGTGTAGGATATAATTCAAGTGTGTGTTTTAAATTTTTTCCGTCTTGGGTGTTAGGCGGATGTATATACTAATATTTAAACAGAAAGGATTATTTGCGGTAATTTCCAAGAGCTTACGGTGAATTATTCAGCTGTCGGATGGTGCCGACGGCTTTGTTTGCTTTGTGTTTTTACTGCATAACAGTAATTTATGTCAGAGAAAAATTCAGGCGAAAAGATCGCCAACGAAAAGAAAAACAAGGGAAAACAGTCAAAGTTTTCCCGATATGCACGCGTCCCCCAGAAGCGTAATTCTCAGGAAAATCAGCAGAAGCCGCAGCGTCAGCAGAAACAGCAGAGGCCCCAGCGCCATAAGCAGAAGCAGCCTCCAAAGACGGTTGAGAAAAAGCCTGTTCGTATAGCTTTCCTTGGCGGTCTGAATGAGGTAGGCAAGAATATGACTCTTTACGAGTACGGTGAGAGTATGGTGCTCGTTGATTGCGGCCTTGCTTTCCCTGATGCCGACCTTCCGGGTGTTGACCTTGTGTTACCCGATTTTTCATATGTTGAGCAGAATATTGATAAAGTCAAGGGTGTCGTGGTCACTCACGGCCATGAAGATCATATAGGCGGACTTGCATACCTGCTCAAGTCGGTAAATATTCCGATATATTCAACCAAGCTTACAATCGGTCTTATTCAGGGTAAGCTCAAGGAGCATAATCTGCTTTCCTCTGCAAAGCTCAATGTTGTCAAGCCGGGTGACCGTATAAGCCTTGGTGATTTTGAGGTTGAGCTGATTCATGTCAATCACTCAATTCCCGATGCTGTTGCGCTCGCCGTGCGTTGTGACGGCGGTACGGTTGTACAGATGGGTGACTTCAAAATTGATACAACACCTATCGATGGTGATCCCATCGACCTTGCAAGACTTGCCCAAATCGGCTCTGAAGGTGTAATGTGTCTGCTGTCCGATTCAACCAATGCCGAGCGCCCCGGCTATACCGAGAGCGAGAGCAAGGTAGGCGAATCGTTTGACCGCCTTTTTCAGCGCGCAGGTAACAGGCGTATTATCGTCGCAACCTTTGCTTCAAATATTCACCGTGTGCAGCAGATTATCAACTGTGCCGCTTCACTCGGCAGGAAGGTTGCTCTTTCAGGCAGAAGCCTTGAAAACGTTGTTTCTGTTGCAAAGGAGCTCGGTTATATCGATGTTCCTGACGGTATCATTGTCAGTATAGATACGCTCAAGCGTTATCCTGAGGATAAAATGGTCATTATCACTACCGGCAGCCAGGGCGAGCCTATGTCTGCGCTCAGCCGTATGGCTTTTTCGGACCACCGCAAGGTAGAGGTCGGTCCGATGGATTATATCATTATTTCAGCAACGCCAATTCCCGGTAACGAAAAGACCGTTGGTAAGGTTGTCAACGAGCTTATGAAGCTCGGTGCTGAGGTTATATATGAAAAAATGTACGATGTTCACGTTTCGGGCCACGCCTGCCAGGAAGAGCTCAAAATGATTATGAGCCTTGTAAAGCCGCAGTATTTCATTCCGGTCCACGGTGAGCAGAAACATCTGCAAAAGCACAGAATACTTGCCGAATCAATGGGCATTGACCGCAAGAATATAATTATTGCGGATAACGGTATTCTTGTTGAGATGACCGAGAGCGGTATCCGTGTGGCAGGCGCAGTGCCTGCCGGCAAAGTTTACGTTGACGGATCAGGTGTCGGTGACGTAGGCAGCATTGTCCTTCGTGACCGTAAGCATCTTTCACAGGACGGTATCATTATTATCACCGCAAGCGTTGAATCGGATACAGGCTATATAGTTTCAGGTCCCGAAATTATTACCAGAGGCTTTGTTTATGCCAGGGAGTCTGAGGAGCTGATTGATCAGGCAAGGCGCATAGCTTATGATACTCTTGATGACAGGTTGTGCCGTAATCCGTCGGATATTGTTGCTGCCAAATCAAAGGTTAAGGATGATATATCGCGTTTTGTTTTTGAAAAAACAAGAAGAAGCCCGATGGTAGTGCCTATCATAATGGAGGTATAAACCTTAATAACCCGCAACTTAAAAGACCTGCTCAGGTGAACTGCCCCAAATTGTGCGGACAGTACAAAAAAAGGCTCTATGGCAGAAATATTTAAATTAAGCGACATACTGACTTCGTTTTTCAAGCGGAGTCAGTTTTGTTTTTAATTGGATTCGTTCGTTGTTGTAAAAATGTA
>JAZNMK010000007.1:0-4828 GCA_045579585.1 Acutalibacteraceae bacterium | reverse complement strand
GTCCCGCTTCCGGTCAGGGTAAGACCGCAGGTAAGGGTCACAAAGGTCAGAAGGCTCGTGCCGGCAGAGGTATGAGAGCCGGTTTCGAAGGCGGCCAGATGCCCCTTCAGAGACGAATCCCCAAGAGAGGTTTCGTTAACATTTTTGCTAAAGAGATCGCAATTGTTAATCTTTCCGCTATCGATGAGAAGTTTGAAGACGGCGCAGTAGTCGACGTTGAAGCACTCGTTGAGGCAGGCCTCGTTAAGAAGGCTCTTGACGGCGTTAAGGTTCTTGGCAACGGCGAAATCAGCAAGAAGCTCACTGTTAAGGTCAACGCTTTTTCTGAGTCTGCTAAGGCTAAGATCGAAGCTGCAGGCGGAAAGGCTGAGGTGATCTGAGGTGCTGCAAACAATTGTCAACGCGTGGAAGATTGCCGACCTGCGTAAAAAGATACTGTTCACAGCTCTCATCATCTTTATATTCAGACTCGGTGCAGCAATTCCTGTTCCCTTTACAAACATCGTGATTGATTCAAGCTCATGGCTTGATGCAAGCAAAGGTATCCTCGACGGTGCTGCAGAAGGCACATTCATGAGCTACCTGAGTATGATGACAGGTGACGCTTTTGCGTACGGTACAATCTTCGCAATGTCGATTACACCGTACATCAACGCATCAATCATTATGCAGCTTCTTACAGTTGCTATCCCGCCCCTTGAAAGACTTTCAAAAGAAGGTGAAGAGGGACGCAAGAAGATTGCTTCTATCACTCGTTTTGTTACAGTCGGACTCGGTCTTATGCAGTCCACCGCATATTACTTCTATCTGAGAAACCAGGATTACCTCATGCAGAATGATGTTGGCGCTGATTTCAAAGGCTTCTATGCAGTATTCCAGGCATTGGTAATCATTTTGTGTCTCACAGCCGGTACCGCATTTATCATGTGGCTCGGCGAGCAGATCAACAATAAGGGTATCGGTAATGGTATCTCAATGATTCTCTTTGCAGGTATCGTTTCCCGTATTCCCTCAATGGTTATGTCCGTTATCAGCTACCTCACCACATACGGCGGTCCGTACTACGTACTTGTCCCCATCGTTGGTGTTATGGCTCTCCTGATGATCGCTTTCATCGTTTGGATGGATAACTCTGAAAGACGTATTCCCGTTCAGTATGCAAAGCGCGTTGTAGGCAGAAAGATGTACGGCGGCCAGAGCACACATATCCCGATGAAGGTTAATATGTCCGGCGTTATGCCCGTCATCTTCGCTTCATCAATTCTTTCACTTCCGCCTACGATTCAGATGTTCGTAAACGTTAGTGAAGACAGTGGCTGGTATACTTTCTTCAGTATCTTCCAGGCTACACATCCGGTTTACGTTGTTCTCTATTTCGTAATGATCATCTTCTTTGCATACTTCTATGCACAGATTCAGTACAATCCTATCGAGATGGCAAACAACATCCGTAAGAACAGCGGTGCTATCCCGGGTATCCGTCCCGGCAAGCCCACATCGGATTATATTGCAAGAATTCTTTCAAGACTCACCCTTCTCGGCGCACTTCTTCTCAGCGTCGTAGCTCTCTTCCCGACAGTATTCAGCCAGGTTGCTACATTCTTCCTTGTAAAAGCTGATTATACTCAGGGTATGAACATCTCTCTCGGCGGTACATCAATCATCATCATGGTCGGTGTTGCACTTGAGACTGTCAAGCAGCTTGAGAGCCAGATGATGATGCGTCACTACAAGGGCTTTCTTGATTAAGGCTTAGGCCGGAAAGGACAATGTTATGAAACTTATTCTTCTCGGCGCTCCGGGCGCAGGTAAAGGCACACAGGCTGAGGTAATCAGCGACAGGCTTTCAATTCCTGCAGTTTCAACCGGCAATATCATCCGCGAAGCCCTTGCTAACGGCACAGAGATGGGCCTTAAGGCAAAGTCATTCATCGATGCAGGCAAGCTTGTTCCCGACGATGTCGTTATCGGCATCATCAAAGAGCGCCTTGCAAAGGATGACTGCGCTAACGGTTTCATCCTTGATGGCTTCCCCAGAACGATTCCTCAGGCTGAGGCACTTGATACAATGGGTGTTATCATTGATCGTGTCATCAGTATTGAGGTGGCTGATGAGGATATTGCTCGCAGAATGTCCGGCAGACGTGTCTGCAAGGGCTGCGGCTCCTCTTACCACCTCGAATATAAGAAGCCTGCTGTTGAAGGCATCTGCAATGCCTGCGGCGGCGAGCTTATCCAGCGTAAGGACGATCACCCCGACACGGTTCTCGACAGACTCAAGGTTTACCACGAGCAGACGGAGCCGCTTAAGGGTTACTATGAGAAGAAGGGTATTCTTCGCATAGTTGAAGGCCAGGAGGAAGTTGCTGACACAACAGCACTCACCCTCAAGGCATTGGAGGATTAAGCATGATAGTGCTGAAAACCAATCGAGAGCTGGCTCTCATGCGTGAGGCTTGCCGAATCTCGGCTGGGGCATTAAGAGTGGCAGGCGAGGCGGTTCAGCCCGGTGTAACAACCGAGGAAATTGACCGTATAGCTTACGAGTATATAATTAAGCAGGGCGCTAAGCCGAACTTCCTTAATTATAACGGCTTTCCTGCCACTGCATGCATTTCCATAAACGACGAGGTCATTCACGGTATTCCGAGCAAAAAGCGTGTTATCAAGGAAGGTGACATAGTAAGCATCGACCTTGGTGCAGTGCTGAACGGCTACAACGGCGATAATGCCGCCACTTTCGCAGCGGGCAAGATAAGCCCTGAAGCGGAGCGGCTGATCAACACCACCAAAGAGAGCCTTTACGAAGGTATCAAGGCGGCTGTTGCAGGCGGCAGAATCGGCAACATTTCAAATGCGGTTCAGACCTATTGCGAGGAAAGAGGTTTCTCAGTTGTTCGCGATTTTGTCGGACACGGCATAGGGACCCGACTCCACGAAGACCCCAGCGTACCGAACTACGGCACACCCGGACGAGGTGTGCGTCTGTTACCGGGCATGACTCTGGCCATTGAACCCATGATTAATGCGGGTGGCTACGAAGTCAGACAACTTTCAGACGGATGGACTATCAAGACAAAGGACGGTAGCTTATCCGCGCATTTTGAGCACACCGTTGCAATAACAAACGACGGTCCGAAGATACTCACTGTTGAATGAGGTGACGGAGGAATGGAGCTCAGAAAAGGAAGCGTTGTCCGCTCTAAAGCGGGCCGCGACAAAGATAAGTTGATGGCAGTCATAGGCACGGACGAAAAAGCGTTGCTGCTGTGCGACGGAAAAGAGCGAAGGTTAGAAAAGCCTAAGCGAAAGAATCTGTTACACGTTGCGCCAACGAAAGCCGTGCTGGACGACAGTGCGATGGCAACCAATCGCAGTTTAAGAAGAGCACTGGCCGATATAAACGGTCGGTTGACCTGAACTCATGGAGGTAAAGTTATGTCAAAACAGGATATGATTGAAGTTGAAGGTACAGTAATCGAAGCGCTGCCTAATGCAACCTTTCAGGTTGAGCTTGAGAACGGACACAGGCTGCTGGCTCACATCTCAGGTAAGCTGAGAATGAACTACATCCGAATCCTTCCCGGCGATAAAGTTACGGTTGAAATGTCACCGTACGACCTCACAAAGGGACGCATTACGTGGCGAACAAAATAAGCACAGCGTATTATCAAGGAGGTATTCCTAATGAAAGTCAGACCTTCTGTAAAGAAAATTTGCGAGAAATGCAAGATCATTAAGCGCAAGGGTAAGATCATGGTTATCTGTGAAAACCCGAAGCACAAGCAGCGTCAGGGTTAATTTGACGCAAACCATTAACGGAGGTGCAACTGTAAAATGGCACGTATATCAGGTGTCGACCTGCCCAGAGATAAGAGAGTTGAAATCGGCCTCACTTATATCTACGGTATAGGTCCCAAGACCGCAAACGATATCATTGCGGCTACCGGTATTAATCCCGACACGAGAGTTAAGGATCTCACAGAAGACGAGGTTTCAAAGCTCCGTGAGTATATCGACCACAACCTTAAGGTCGAAGGCGATCTCAGAACAGAGACTACATTCGATATCAAGAGACTCATCGAAATCGGCAGCTATCGCGGCGTACGTCATCGTAAGAACCTTCCCGTAAGAGGTCAGCGTTCTAAGACAAATGCTCGTACACGTAAGGGCCCGAAGAAGACGATCGCTAACAAGAAAAAGTAAGTGAAGGAGGAAGAAAAATGGCAAAAGCTAATGTTAAGAAGGCCGGCGCAACACGCAGACGCCGTGAACGCAAGAACATCGAGCGTGGTGCTGCTCATATTCAATCCACCTTCAACAACACTATCGTAACTATTACCGATACACAGGGTAACGCTGTATCATGGGCAAGCGCAGGCGAGATGGGCTTCAGAGGTTCAAGAAAGTCCACTCCTTTCGCAGCACAGACCGCTGCTGAAACAGCTGCTAAGGCTGCTATGGAGCACGGTATGAAGTATGTTGAAGTTTACGTTAAGGGTCCCGGCGCAGGCCGTGAGGCTGCAATCAGAGCTCTTCAGACTGCAGGTCTTGAAGTAAGCATGATCAAGGACGTAACTCCCATTCCTCACAACGGCTGCCGTCCCCCCAAGAGAAGGCGCGTATAACCCTATTTTTCAGGAGGTGTAATTACTATGGCAAGATATACAGGTGCGGTTTGTAAGCTTTGCCGCCGCGAGGGTAAGAAGCTTTTCCTCAAGGGTGCAAGATGCTACACAGGCAAGTGTGCCATCGAGCGTCGTCAGTACGCTCCCGGTCAGCACGGCCAGAGCCGCAAGAAGACTTCCGAGTACGGCGTTCAGCTTCG
>JAZNMK010000006.1:0-2267 GCA_045579585.1 Acutalibacteraceae bacterium | reverse complement strand
TTCTTAATTCAAGAATTTCTTTCTCATAATCTTTTATGTGCCGATAGCTTCGGGGCATAACAAAACCTCCTATGGTAGTTTCTTTAATTCTACCATAGGAGGCTCTTTTTTTCATTGTCCGTTTTTACTGGACCTGTTCACAGGTGAGTGACCGGCAGGTCTTTTTCATTCAATCTGTAACTATTTGTAACTGCAATATATTTGACTAAATGTAATAAAAATGCTACAATAACCGTGATCGTAAATTGATATTTTGGTTTGTTAGGAGCTATTTTATGATTAACAGTGAACATCTTTGTATGAGCTGTATGCAGGAAATCGGTGAGGTTGAGCAGTGTCCGTACTGCGGCTTCCACGTCGATACAATTCAGATGGCACCTTACCTTGCTGTAAGGACTGTTGTTGCCAACCGTTACCTTGTCGGCAAGCTGCTTGAATATAACGGTGACGGTGCAACTTATATGGCTTGGGATATCAACGAGAAAAAGCCCGTAACCATACGTGAGTTTCTTCCCGATACTCTTGCTACCAGACGCATAGGCGAAAAAGAGATAACAGTTATGTCAGGGTGTGAAATCGCTTACGGTGAGTGTATGTCCGATTTCATTGAGCTTTGGCGTAAGCTGTCGCGAATGAGCGGCTTATCGGCGCTGGTCAATGTCTATGATGTTTTTGAAGAGAATTCAACGGTATATGCTATATGCGAGTATGTTAAAAGCATAACCCTTCGCGATTATTTGCTGCGCCTGAAAACAGGCTACATCCCGTGGGAAAAAGCAAGGGCTTTGTTTATGCCTGTGCTTTCAACGCTCGGTATGCTTCATTCCACAGGTATAATCCACAGAGGTATTTCACCGCTGACACTTCAGATAGGTCAGGATGGTAAAATGCGAATCGGCGGCTTCAGCATATGGCAGGCGAGAACCGAAAAAAGTGAGCTGACGGCTCAGCTTTTCCCCGGCTATGCGGCTGTGGAGCAGTATGGCTTCGAAGGGAAGCAAGGTCCGGGAACAGATATTTATGCTTTTGCTGCAACTCTTTACCGTGCGCTTATCGGTACAGATCCGATTGAAGCCAAGGATCGCCTTACCAACGACAAGCTTATGGTGCCCGGAAAGTTTGCTGAGCAGTTACCTGCTTACGTTATAAACGGATTAATCAATGCTTTGCAGATAATGCCCGAAGAACGTACTCGTTCTGTCGAACAGCTTCGCGCAGACCTTTCGGCTTCTCCTGTTGCGGCTGCTGCCTCCGGCACAGAGTTTGATGAACCCGCTCCCGCAAAGCGTGAGGATGTGCGCAAGCCGGCTAATTCTGCGAAAAACAGCCAGCCTCAGTCATCAAAGGGCAAAGGCAATGCTATTACAAACAATAAGATGCTCGTCATCCGTACAGCTCTTATCAGTGCAATTGCGTGTCTTGTGGTTTGCCTTATTGTCGTTATTGCTATGGGTGATAAAATCGGAATTTCCGTTTCTGAACCCAAAACCGAGAATGAAACCCGCCAGGAGATAGTGACCGTTACCGATTTTGTCGGCAGAAATTATTCCGAAATAACCACAAATGCTTACTGGGCTAACCAGTTTACTTTTGAATCGGTTGAAGAATACAGCGATACAGTGCCTAAGGGAATAATCATTGCTCAGAGTGTTGAGGCGCAGAGTAAGGTTAATGCAGGTACAAAAATTATCCTCACCGTTTCTAAGGGTGTTGAAGAGTTTGAGCTTCCTCGCGTTATCGGTATGGATTATGATGATGCATACAAACTTCTGATCAGCAGCAATTTTAAAGTAGTGCGTGAATCCAAAGCTAATGACGGCACACACACCGCAAACACTGTCGAATCCGTTTCGGGGCTCAGCGTAGGCGCATCTTATCCCAAGGGAACGGTTGTAACTCTTGTTGTCTGGAGTGAGCCTGTGGAGGTTACTACCGGTTCACACGGCGGTCAGATTTTAATTCCGACCAACCCAAGCGCAACTCAGCCTACTGAACCCACAACTCAGGAGCCGACTCAGGAGCCGGATACTCAGCCGACGACGCAGCCTACAGAAATACCGACTGCAGAAACTACTTCGTTACCCGATGTCGGATAAACACACGAAATCAAAGAGCCAACCTTCCAAGTGAACTGCCCCAAATTGTGCGGACAGTACAAAAAAAGGCTCTATGGCAGAAATATTTAAATTAAGCGACATACTGACTTCGTTTTTCAAGCGGAGTCAGTTTTGTTTTTAATTGGATTCGTTCGTTGTTGTAAAAATGTA
>JAZNMK010000005.1:0-52191 GCA_045579585.1 Acutalibacteraceae bacterium | reverse complement strand
ATGCAACGTCACGTTGCAGTTACTTTTGTCATTCGTTACAAAAGTAACCAAAAGAACTCTTGAAGTCATAAGCACTCCGCTACGGCTGACGGATTTTACTCCGCTCGGCTTAACGGAACACAAAGGGTGTGTTCCGTCACCACGACGGCTACCAAAGCCATCTGAATTTTAAGTTCTTTCTGTCGCCTGCGGTTCCCTCGCTCGGCTATTTATCAGGGTGCATCACCGTCAGCCTGCTCCGTTCAACCTCACAACATTTGTCATTTTTTGAGGGATGTTACTTTAAACATAACCTCCTTTTGAAAGGAGGTGGCATTGCGAAGCAATGACGGAGGATTGCGAATTCAGAGCAACTTATCTCGTTTTATTGCTGTACCTCTGTGCCTCTGCTAAATTGAAGCGAAGGATGCAACGGCACGTTGCTTATTTGTTCTTCTGCTTTGAATACTTCATCTTATAGACGAGGTTCATAATAACAGAATCGAGGCGGCTGATATACTTAACAGCATCAAAAGCATCAGCAGCAAGATAAGCTTTGCAGTTTTTGTCAACAACCATCTCTACAGCCTTTGCGTCATCCTCGTCGGGACCGCAGCAGAGTGCTGTGCCGTCAGGCATAAACACTGCGTTTCTGCCCTTGAGTGCCTTGACTACACCTGCGTTATCCTTTGCAACGCGTACGGTTGTGCCGGCAATCTGAGCAAAGTCGTCAAGCAGAGGTCTGAGGCTCTTGCCGCACTTCTGTGCTGCACCCATAATATCGGGTGTGGCGGACTGAACAACAGCGTTGATATCCTTGCGTGCAAGGTAAACGTCTCTATGCACACCTGCCATAGCGATTGTGCCCATATCGCCCCTGTCGGAAATGAGGAAGCCTGTTTCGGAGCCGTCATCACCTGTGAGAATAAAGTTTGAGCCTGCACGTACGGAGGAGTAACAGATGGGTTTGTTGTTTGTGCGGATATTGTACTTCTTTGCAAGGTAGTTGTAACAAGCATCCTCAAGAGTCTGAGTGATGAGGAAGGTATCCTCACTGTCCTTACCCATGCATACAGCACCGTGATTAGACATAATTACAGCCTTCGAATCCGGATACTGCTCAATAGCTGTGAATACGCCCTTCTTGAGCTTCTTTGTGCTTGGCATACCGTAGGATGCAAGCGGAACAACCTTGCCGAGAATATTTGCATAAGCCTCATCCTCAACAGGCATATCCTTGCCCATTACGCTGACAACGGATGCGTTGAGCTGATGAGTGTGAATAACAAAATTGCAATCGGAGCGAAGCATATAAGCAGAAGCGTGAACACCCTTTTCGGATGAAGGTTTAACATCACCGTCGTAGGAGAGATCGTCAATCTTAACAGCAACTATCTCGTCGGGTGTAAGATCCTCATATGATCTGCCGCTGGGCGTGATAACAAATTCGTTTTCGCTGATTCTACAGCTTACGTTACCCCACGTTCTTGCAATAAGACCTTTTTCAACAAGCTTTTTGCCTGCCTCAATAACTGCGAGTTTAGCCTGCATAATATCCATTTCCTTTTCCGCCTTTCGTATTTTAAGTTGAGTGTTTTTATTTATTCAAGAAGTGCGCCTTCGAGCTGAGGCTCATCGAGCGTACCCATTTCATTAAAGTAATAGTCGTAAATTTTTGCCGCAATCGGTGCCAGCGATGAACCGCTGCCCGCACCCTCAGCCGCAATACAAATTGCAATCTGCGGATTGTCGGCAGGAGCATAGGTGATGAGGAAGCCGTTGTTTGTTGTAACCGTAACGCCGTTAATCTTACGGTCAACCTGTGATGTACCCGTTTTTGCCGCAGCGGTAACAGGAAGATTTTGGAACGCGTATTTACAGTAACCTTGCGTACCGACAAGCTCCATACCTCTGCGAACAGTGGTAAGCGTGCCCTTTGAAATACCTGTTTCAAGAACAACGGTGCCGCCCGGCTCGAGCACGGTATCACTGTAATCAAACGTTTTTACGGTTTTGATGAAGTGAGGTTTATACCTTGTTCCGCCGTTGGCTATTGTTGCACAGTAGTTTACAAGCTGAACGGGCGAGAACATACTGCCGCCGTTACCTATTGCATTCTGCAAAGTGAAGCCCGGCATCCAATCCTGCTTGATGGAGGCACGGTATTCGGGGCTGTCAAGCCTACCCGTGGCTTCTGGCAGCTCAACACCGGTCTTTTCACCGAGGCCGAAAATTGAGGCGTACTCATTTATTGTTTGTATATCGGTACGTTCAGCAACGTTGTAGAAGAAGATGTTGCATGATTCATTGATAGCAGACACAACGTTCATCGTCAAGTGCTCATGCTGCTGCAGGCACTGGAACTGATGGTTGAGGTATGTGTGTGCACGTGTGCACCTGAAATAAGTATCGCTTGTGATAATGCCCTCTTCAAGTGCGGCAACTGCCGTACATGGCTTAAATGTTGAACCCGGTGAATAAGTGCTCATCAGAGCTCTGTTCCACAGCGGCGAATTAGTTGCCTGGCTCAGCTCTTTGTAATCCTGTGAAAAGGTCGAAACATCGTAACCCGGGTATGAATAGCTTGCCAATATTTCGCCGTTGTTAACATCCTGAATTATAACCGCACCCGCAGGGTCAACAAGGCTGTCCTCCCTGAGCCTCTCGAGGCCTGAAGAGAGCGCATCTTTTGAAACCTCCTGCAGATTTCTGTCAATCGTAAGCACAACTGTGTTGCCCTGCAACGGGTCAATGCTGTAGTTTGTGGTAACCACACCGTCAGCATCGGTGCTGATGGTTTTGATGCCGACCGTTCCCTTGAGGTAAGGCTCCATCGCACTTTCAATGCCCTCTTTGCCGATGATTGCATTGAGTGCATACGGCTCGCCTGCCTCTTTTTTCTCCCGGTATTCCTCTGCGCTGATAAGACCGACTCTGCCAAGGATGTGCGGCATAAGCGTACCGTCGCAGTATTCGCGGTAGGAAACAATCTCAACGTCAACACCGAGGAAGAAATCGCTGTTTTCCTTTATCAGTGCCACTACTTGAGTCGGCACGTCATCCGCAAAGGTGTACGGCGAGCTGACGGAGAAAATCAGGCGCCTCATTCCGTAGCAGACCGAGGCAACCTTCCTTGCCATAATCGGGTCAAACGATTCAAGCTCATATTTTGAAATCAGCGCATCCATACAGTTCTGTGCGGTTGCGTAATTCTGAAGCTCAAGGATATCCGTACGAAGCTCGTCGATATCCTTCTCTCTGTCTGCCTCAAAAGCAAAAGATTTACCGTCAGATGCCACAACAATAGGCAAACTGTCAATCCACTCCAGACCCTTTTGCTCAAACAAATTTATCAGCGCGCTGATAATCTGGTTGCGCTTGCCCTGCTCCTTGGCGGAGGGGAAATAAGAATAGTCAAAAATTATCGAATTACCCTGCCTGTTTGTAACAAGCGGATTTCCGTTTCGGTCAAGAATTTCACCGCGCGCACCCTCAACCTTAACGGTTTTAACCTTAATTGAGGAGCCTGCGGCGGCATATTTATCGCCGTCGATAACCTGAATTTTAAACAAAACTCCCGTAAAGACCGAGAGCACAAGGCTCAGAGCGATAATCGCCGCCAGACCTCGCGGAGAGTATTTTGATTTGCGCTGCGTATCGCTCACCCCTTTGCATTAGCTTGAGTCAAATAATCAGAACGAAAGCTCATCGTTTTCCATAAGTTTAAAAGTTTTCATCACTGCCCGCACCGTGTAATAATAAACAGGGAGCGTGAGAATATTGAGAATTGCCGTGGGCAGATACCTTGCAAACAGCATCGCCACGCTGCCGTCAACACCCTTTGCCGCAACAAAAACTATCCAGCTTACAAAAAAGTAAAGCAGACTCCACAGCGCACAAAGCAGCGTTGCCGTGATTAAGTTATTCATCATCAGATACGTCATCAGCAAACCGCAACCGAAGCCGACCAGCGCAAAGAAAAACGCATTGAAGCCGTCGCCTATGCCAACATTCATATCCCACATTATACCTGCCAACAAGCCGTAGTAGAGGCCGTAGACCTCGCGCTCAAACATACCGAGCACAATTGTCAACGGCAGCAGCGGCAGATATTTTATGCCAAAAAATGTCGGCAATACATCCGAAATCTGCAGCACACCAAGCGCCAACACCACAAGGAAGAATACTCCGCGGCGCATTATTTTCGGCTTGTTTTCTTTCCACACCTGCGGAATCATTTTCTTTTCTCTCCTTTTATATATCTTTTTGCGATATGTGACCTGTCGGTCACTCGATATATTTTGTTTCACAAAATGCGATATAGGTTCATTACGCTCACCTGCGATATGATATAAATCCCCTCACGCGCCGCAGCGCATATCGTGTTGCGAAGCAACATATCGAACCGAAGGTATATCTCAAATCCCGTAAGGGATTTATATCGCTGACAATTTCTTTGAAAAAAGAAATTGTCAATTAGTATCGGCTACGCCCATACCTCTGAAATCGGTAATTATAAAAACGTCACGAAGCTGAGAGAAATCGACCTGCGTGCTGACAACAGCATAGGACGAAATATTTGTTGTATCATCCTTAACCTCATCAACAACACCGATAATAAGGTCAGCCGGATATTTACCGCCGATACCCGAGGTGCAAACAATGCCGCCGGGGGCAACCGACGTTGTGCGGACAAGACCTGCCAGACGGCACTGACCGTTCTTTGCAAGCTCGTATGTTGTGTCAACGTAGCTTGATTCACGGGTGCGTACCTCGTAGGCAGAAACGTTGGTTAACGGGTTAAGAATTGTGTTTACAACGCAATAAGTCGGCGCAGTTTTCACCACTACGCCGACAAGATATTTGCCGTATATTACGGGATTATTGACACGGATACCGTCCAATTCACCCTTATTGAGCGTAAAAGACCCAAACGCATCCGTACCGTCGGTTCCGATAACGGAGGCGCTTGAAAATTTAAAATCATCGTGTTCTTCTTTCAGCTCAAGGAATTCAGCGTAAAGATCGAGCTGCTGTTTTGTCTTTTCGTAGTCAACCATCTGCGACTGAGCATCGGCAAGCTGTGACTCCAGCTCTTTTACACGCTCAGCATAGCTGGCCGCAGAACGGAAGTAGATTGAAAAATCTTCCACACCGTCCGCAATCGCGGCAGATACTCTCTGCAGCGGTGAAAACACGGTGCCGAGCACGGTTGATGCGGGTGACACGCTGTTTTCGGTTGCCGCCGCAAAAACTATGCCGAGAAGCAAAACAACAAAAACGCCGACAAAGCCTTTGAAACGTGAGCTTTTGAAAAAGCTGCGCATTGCTTACTTACCTCTTCTTCTTTTTCTGGCCGCTGAGTGTGCCGAGCGCATCGTTTTCAAGGCAGATGCCTGTGCCGTCAACAACGCAATCGAGCGGATTCTGTGCAATGTGAACGGGCATCTTAGTCTCGATCTCGATAAGCTTATCAAGACCTCTGAGGAGTGCACCGCCGCCTGTGAGCATAATACCGTGGTCGATAATATCGGCCGCAAGCTCAGGCGGAGTTTTCTCGAGTGTTGAACGGATAGCGTCGATAATCTGGCTGACAGGGTCGGAAAGAGCCTCGCGGATTTCCTCAGAAGTAACCTCAACGTTCTTGGGCAGACCGTCCATAAGGTTACGTCCTTTAACGTTCATTGCGCCCTCACCCTCGTAAGCATATGCGGAGCCGATACGGATTTTGATATCCTCAGCTGTACGCTCACCGACAAGCAGGTTATACTTTTTCTTGATGTAAGCGATGATAGCATCGTCAAAATCGTCACCGGCAACTCTTGCAGAGCGTGAAGTAACGATATCACCGAGTGAAAGAACTGCAACCTCAGCAGTACCGCCGCCGATATCGACAACCATGCTGCCTGTTGCCTCACTTACGGGAAGACCTGCACCGATTGCGGCTGCCATAGGCTCCTCGATAAGTGAAACATATTTTGCACCTGCGGAACGTGCAGCATCGTGAACGGCTCTGCGCTCAACCTCAGTAACGCCCGAAGGGATACAAATCATAACTCTTGCCCTGTTGAAGGGTGAACCGCTGATTGCACGCTTGATGAAAGCTTTGAGCATATCTGCAGTTACGTCAAAGTCGGCAATAACACCATCCTTAAGAGGACGGACCGCTGTGATTGAGCCGGGTGTACGGCCGATCATTTCCTTTGCCTCTGCACCGACTGCAACAACCTTGGGAGGCTGTGTGCGTACATCAACGGCAACAACGCTGGGTTCTCTGATAACAATGCCCTTACCCTTTACAAATACGAGTGTGTTGGCAGTGCCGAGGTCAATTCCGATATCCTGTGAAAAAAGCATAATTTATTACTCCTTAATTTTAGGTTGTTTTCAGTTGTCAGATTCTGTACTCAATTGTGTCAAGGATTGCTTTGAAATCGTATGTGCCTTTGTTTGCCGCATCTGTGTAAGTGCAGTTGAAGCTCATCAGACCGTTACCGACTTCGATACAGTAGATTTCCATATAAACGGGTGTACCGTCGAGCATCTCAAGAACCAGCTTCTCGGCATCTCGGCCGCCGATCTGTGTTTTTGTGCGTGTGATCTTTGAAGATAAACCGAAGAGTTTTTCGAGCTTTGCAACCTCAGCATCAACTGTTGATTTTTCTTCGCCTTCATCGGGCTGAATGTAAGAATAGTCAATCTGCACGCCCTCATCAACGTTCTTGAGCATAATTTTGAAGTTGCCTATATTTTCCCAACCTTTGGGGCACTTCATTGTGAATTGCTGGCAGGAGATAGTTTTACCGTCCTGAAGATATGCGGGAAAAGAAACGGGGTGCGTCTGGTCTTCACCGTCTGCGTTTGTAACCTTCCAGAGCATATTGCCGTTTTCATCAACAACAGTAACACCGTTTTGGTCGGTTACAAGCTCATATGCCTCGTCGCCTGCTTCCTTGCGGTAGTAAATCTTGCCGCCCTCTTCGTAAAGAAGTATGTTTTCGTCAACCTTTTTACAGGCTGTGAACACTGTAATTATTGACGCAAGAGCCAGCAAAACTGCACACGTTTTGATAATATTTTTCTTCATATTGATAATACTTCCTTTCGGCATATATTATTTATATTCATACAGATAAAAGTATAGCATTATAAATATAGGTTGTCAATGTGTGATATATAAAAAATAAGCAGCATTTTATTATTGTTGTTCACCGTCTTTTGCCGTAAAAAACGCACATTTGCTCAAAAAATCTAAATAAAAAATTAAACTAAAAGAAAAAGCCGCAAAAAAACAAAAAACCTGCAACCCATTACTGGACTGCAGGTAATCTGACTTGTTTTTATCAGTCGCTTGTGTAGGGAAGAAGAGCGACGTAGCGTGCACGCTTGATAGCTGTTGTAAGCTCTCTCTGGTGCTTTGCGCATGTGCCTGTTACACGACGGGGAAGAATCTTTGATCTCTCTGAAGTGAACTTGCGAAGCTTGTTAACGTCCTTGTAGTCGATATAATCAACCTTCTCAACACAGAAAGTGCAGACTTTTCTGCGGCCTTTTCTGTTGGGACGTCCGTTATTTCTCTCATATGCCATGATGTTATTTCCTCCTTATAGATTTTTCAGAACGGGAGTGAATCGTCGTCATCCTCAATGGATTCGAAATCACCCATGCTGCCCGAAGCATAAGTTGCAGCCGGAGCTGCGGGAGCAGCGTTCTCGTAGGGGCGGCTACCGCCCGTTGTGCCGCTTTCTGACTTGGAGCCGCAGAAACTTACGTTATCTGCAACAACCTCGACAGCTGTGCGCTTATTACCTTGCTTGTCCTCATAGCTGCGGGTCTGGATTGAACCCTGAACAGCAATCATTGAACCCTTGCGGAAATAGCGGCTGACGAACTCAGCAGTCTGTCTCCATGCAACGATATCGATGAAATCTGCCTGACGCTCCTCGCCCTGGCGGACAAAGCTGCGGTCAACAGCAATTCGGAAAGAGGTAACAGAAATTCCTGAAGTAGTAGTACGGAGTTCAGGATCGGCAACAAGGCGACCCATTAAAACTGCACAGTTAATCATTGCGGTTTTACCTCCTTATTATTACTTACGGATGATCATTGTACGAAGAACACCTTCGGTGATCTTAAGTACACGGTCAAGCTCTGCCTGGAACTCGGGAGCACTCTGGTAGTTTACGACTACGTAGAAGCCCTCTGCCTCATCGTTGATTGCATACTCGAGCTTGCGCTTACCCCATACATCAACGTTGTCGACAGTGCCGTTTGCCTCGATCATTCCCTTGAATTTCTCGAGAAGTGCGTTTGCACCCTCTTCGCCGTTAGCGACTGAGAAAATCATCATGATCTCGTAATTGTAGCTTGCTGACATTGTTTTGCACCTCCTTATGGTCTTTGGCCTCAGGTTTTTTTCTGCCTGAAGCAAGGAATTACCGCTTACATAGTGCGGCAACATCGAATTATAGCAGAATTCAACAAAACTGTCAAGTATTTTTTGTACATATTTTTTGTTCGAATTCCATCCTCGCATATGAGACACCATTTTTGTTGCCTTGTCAAGCAAAAATTCATTTTTTTTCGTCAAAATTCTTAATTTCGTTAAAACAAACAAAATTCGAGCAAAAATATCTCCAATAATTTTTTGTGAATTTTTTTTGAAATTATCACCTAAACGCATTGAAAAAAGGCCTGTTTTACACTACTTATGGGAGGATTTTTTTTGAGCAATTACTAGATGTTGTTCAAATCTTTCCTCAACCGCAAAAGTTGAAAAGGAGGCCGAAGTATGGTATACTCATATGGTCTGTACGGAAGCAGTAACAGACCGTTTAACGACTACTATCTCAATTGCGGTTATCGCAGTGTTTATAGTAAAAAATGTAACATAAAAAAATCAATAAGAAAGGAAGTGGACAAATTGGATCTCGTTTACCAACTCTGGGAAAACGTAAAAGCAGACGTAAAAAAGAACACATCAGAAACAATATATTCAGTCTGGTTTCATGAGCTTGCGCTTGATTCCTTCGACGGCGATTCCGTTGTGCTGACGGACGACCCTTTCCGCTGCAAGATTATAAACGAAAAATTTATACCTCTGCTTGAAGAATCATTTGAAAAAGTTATGGGCTTTAAAGTAACGGTAACGGTAGTGCCCAAACTCGAAAAACCGAAGGCTGAAGAACAGCATATCGAAGAAACTAAAGAATACGACGCATCCGTAGGCGGCGAATGTACATTTGAAAACTTCATAGTAGGTAACTCAAACAAATTTGCACACGCTGCTGCACTTTCAGTTGCATCCGACCCGGGCAACACATACAATCCTTTGTTCATCCACGGCAATTCAGGCCTTGGAAAAACTCATCTTCTCAACGCAATCTGTAACGAGATACTCAAAAATAATCCCGATGCATACATTATATATGTCCGCAGCGAAGACTTTATGAATGAGCTTATAGATTATCTTCAAAATAAAAAAGATACATCTGTATTCCATAATAAATACCGCAATGCTGACGTGCTTCTCGTTGACGATGTTCAGTTTATTGCAGGCAAGCCCTCAACCGAGCTTGAATTTTTCCACACATTTGACACACTCATCAAGGCAAAGGCACAGATAGTTCTCACCTCAGACCGTCCACCGAAGGAAATGGCGACACTTGAGGAAAGACTGCGCAACCGATTTGAAAGCGGACTTATTGCCGATATTCAGCCGCCGGACCTTGAAACGAGAGTTGCAATCATAAACTGCAAGGCTGAATCGCTCGGAATTTCTATTACTCAGTCTCTTGTTCTTTTCATCGCCGAAAAAATAAAGAACAACATCCGTCAGCTTGAGGGTGCTGTTAAGAATATGAAAGCATATATGGACCTTGGTGAACCGATGAACCTTGCAACGGCACAGAAGGCAATACGCGACATATTCAGCGAGGGCGACCCGACACCTATTCTCATTGATAAAATAATAGATGAGGTTGCACGTACATATGGCATAACGGTTGCAGATATAAAAAGTAAAAAGCACGATGCAAAGTATGTATTTCCCAGACACGTTGCAATGTACATTATCCGCGAGATGACACCGCTGACCAACAAAAAGGTTGCAGAACTTTTCGGTCTGAGTGATCATTCTTCAGTAATGTATGCATACAGAAGAGTGACCGGCGAAAAAGAAAAAAACTACTCTTTAAAAACTGTTGTTTCCGATATTATGAAGAATGTAAGGGAAAATTAAACTAAAAAGTTTTCCACAGTTTTCTTCACTTTTCACATCAGTTTTTTCACATCTTCCCCATTATTATTTTCCACGTGAAACCGGTGAAAAACTTTCCATAAAAATTTCACATTCAAAATTATCGTTTTCCTTTGATGTGTCAACGTTTGTGGTGTTTTTCCACAGCTTTCACGGCCCCTACTGCTACTACTAAATAATCATTTATTATGTTTATCTCCGGAGGCTGATAAAGATGAAAATTTATTGCGATACCGCTGTGCTCTGCGAAGCGTGTTTAAACGTTCAGCGTGCAGTTTCAAACAAAACCACTATTCCTGCAATTGAGGGTATACTCATTAAAGCAATAGGTAATGAGCTTCTTCTTACCGGCTACGATCTTGAGGTTGGTATCACAACTTCAATTCCCTGCCGTGTTCTTGAGCAGGGCGCAATTATCCTTAATGCAAAAATCCTTTGCGATATTGTGCGTAAGATTCCCGGTGAGCAGGTTTATATCGAAACAGATGAACGACTTCTTGCCACAATCAGAGGTGGTGAAGCTGAATATTCACTTATAGGTATTGACGGCAACGAATTCCCTGAGCTTCCAACAGTCAGCGGCGGCTATCCTGTTGTGCTTGAGCAGAAGCTTCTTAAGGATATGGTCCGTCAGACTATATTTGCAGTTGCCGTAAACGACAGCAAGGTTGTTCATACGGGTGTTAAGTTTGAGGTAACCCGAAATCTTATACGTCTTGTTGCTGTTGACGGTTCACGTCTTGCAATGAGAACAGAATCAATTAACTATATGGGTGACGATATAAACTTTGTTGTACCTGCAAAAACTCTCAACGAAGTAACAAAACTCATAGGTGAAGACGAAGATACCGTTTCTCTCGGTGTTGGCAAACGTCATATTGTGTTTGAAATAGGCAATTACAGCATTGTTTCACGTCTTCTTGACGGTGAATTCTTAAACTATAAAAATGCTATTCCTCCCACGTGCTCATCAACGGCAGTTGTTAAAACACGCGAGATGATTGAAAGTATTGACAGAACAAGTCTTATCATTACAGATAAGTTTAAGAGTCCGGTAAGATTTATTTTTGATAACGATATTGTCAGAATTTCTTCTGTTACCGCACTCGGTACCGCTAACGACAGTTTCCCCTGTAAATATGAGGGTAATAAGGTTGAAATAGGCTTTAATAATAAGCTTCTCATCGATGCACTCAGAGTATGCGATGCTGATGAAGTTAAAATTGAGCTTAATAGCGGCTCTGCTCCGATTCTTATTCTGCCGACACAGGGAGAAAGTTTCCTATTCCTTATCCTTCCGATGAGATTTAAAAAGGACTGATAACAAATGGCAATAAAAATCAAAGCAAGAGTTAAAGAAAAGCCTGTAAAGGAAATCTTTATTGATACGGAATATATCCGCCTGGATGCTGCACTAAAGCTGGCTGATGCTGTACAGAGCGGCGGCCACGCAAAGGTTGTTATTCAGGACGGTGAAGTTAAGGTTAACGGTGAGGTGTGCACAATGCGCGGCAAAAAGCTGCGCGAGGGTGATATGGCATCAGTTCCGGGTCTTAACATAGTTGTTAAAAAAAGAGGGTAAAAAAATGGTACGTGTAATGTCTTTTAACCTCAGATGCTCAAACGTTGGAAAACGCGAGCAGTGGGACAGAGTTGACGATTGTATTAAAACAATTCTTGATTCCGGCTGCGAGCTGCTGGGTGTTCAGGAAGCTACAGCACAGTGGATGGCTGACCTTACTAAAAACCTTGACGGTTGGGGCTACGTAGGCATAGGCAGAGGTGACAGAGACGGCGGCGAAGGTGAATACAGCTCTATTTTTTACAAAACCGACCGTTTTGATGTTATAGAAAGCGGCAATTTCTGGTATTCCGATACGCCTGACGTAATGTCCAGATGCTGGACCTCACACCATAACAGAATATGTACCTGGGGTATATTCTACGATAAGAAGGAAAACAAGAAATTTGTTCACGTAAATACTCATATGGATTGTGATTTTGACCTTATCTACAAGAGTATTCCTATTCTCCGTGAAAAAATAGCGCCTATGATTGAAAAATATCCTCTTTCGTGTTCGGGTGATTTCAATTCATTCCAGAACGGCAGAGAATATAACGAGATTATAAAATTCCTGCGTGATTCAAAATTTGTCGCACCCGATTCGATGGAAAGCCAGACCTTCCACGGTGACGAGCCGACAAAGCACGGAACTGAGATAATTGACTACATATTCATTAATGATAAGGTAAAAGCATATAAGTACAGAGTGCTCAACGAAAAAATTAACGGCAATTATGCATCCGATCACTTTGCAATTTATGCTGACCTCGAATATTAATGGCGTAACGCTAACTTACATGTTTTAAATAAAAAGAGAGCTTTCGATTTTGCGTCGAAAGCTCTTAATCTTTATTGTTCGTTATTCTTTTTTGCAAGCTCTGCCTTACCCTCGAGTGTATCGCGGTAGTAGTAAGTTTTTGTCGGCTTGTGCTCTGTTGATTCCCATACTTCCTTTGCAACAGGTGCCCATTCCTCAGCAAATTTTCTGCATTTTGCGCAAAGATCTTCTGCTGATTCCCGGTCAATAAGGTCAGTTGATTTTGCGCCGGTTTCATTAACAATTTTACAAAGATAATCGGGGTTTTCAAGCATCGGGCACGGACGCATATGGTTATCATTAAAAGGCTGATTCTTATAGAATGACATAAACAGAGGATTCTGCAATGCCTCAAGAAGCGTATGAGTGCGGATATTTGAATCCGAAAAATGAATGAAAACACAAGGCTCAATATCACCGGCAGAATTTATATGGAAATAGTTTCTGCCGCCTGCAATACAGCCGCCGACGTATTCGCCGTCACCCTGGAAATCCATAATAAACATAGATTTGCCTGTTTTTGAGTTGCGAAGCTCACGTACACGCTTGTACATATATTTTCTCTGCTCAGGGTCGGGAATAAGCTCGGGTATTGCACCCTTGCCAAGAGGCATATAGTTGAAATAAAGGCCGAACATTACGCCTTTTTCAATCATATCATCAAGGAATTCATCGCTTGTAACGGAATAAATGTTTTTGCTTGTGTAACATACGGAGATACCGAACATACAGCCGTTCTTTTTAAGCAACTCCATAGCTTCAATTGAGGTTTTGTATGCACCCTCACCTCTGCGGAAATCGTTACTTTCCTCATCGCCTTCAATACTGATGGCGAGTGCAAGATTACCTACGCGCTTAAGCTCATCGCAGAATTCCTGATCAACAAGTGTTGCATTTGTGTAAGCAAGGAATGCACACTGCGGGAATGTTTCACAAAGCTTGAGAATTTCTTTTTTGCAAATAAGAGGTTCACCGCCGGTGAACATATAAAGATGTGTGCCAAGCTCTCTGCCCTGTTCTACTATTGACTCCATCTCCTCATAGCTGAGGCGAAGCTTATGGCCGTATTCTGCAGACCAGCAGCCTTTGCATTTGAGGTTACATGCGCTTGTAGGATCGATAAGTGTGATAAAAGGGATATTACAATGGTATTTTTCTCTGTTTTCACGCACTGTTTTTGTACCTGCAGCAACACCGAGGCCGAGTGAAAGACCCATATTGTTCAGCACATTGGGGTCAAGATCTTTGATAGCACGCAGAAGCAACTGAGTATATACGTTATCAGGGTCTGCCGCACCCTCACGGATTTTCTCAAAATTCTTTGAGGGAAAAACGGTGCCTGCAAAACGCTGAACGGAATCAACAAGCTTTACAATATTATCCTGAGGATTTTTTTTGATATATTTGATTGATTGTTCGAGCACCGTACTTGCGGCGGCACGCTGTGCTTTTTCTTTAAGAGTCATAGCCTGAGGGTTACTCCTTTTCAGTAAGTTGTATATGGATACAGTTACACTTATACCTTGGTATTGTATCACAACCGAAATAAAAAGTCTACAAAAATATACCAAAGTGCAAATTTTATTATTTTCACAAATTCTGTTTGCTTGACAGCTAAATTTTACTTGAAAAAAACAGTTCTTTAAACTATAATTATTATTTGTGAAATTATATCTGATTATAAGGTGGATAATGTGAAAAACTTATCAACAGTTGCCGCAATTTCAACGCCTGTTGCCGCAGGAGGTATAGGAGTTATCCGAATTTCCGGTGCGGATGCTGTAAGTATTGCGGCAAAGGTATTCAGACCGAGCGGTAAAAAGAATATTGAGCAGATGAAGGGCTACACTGCAGCTCATGGCACCGTTGTTGACGCAGGTAAGCCGATTGATGACGCAGTGCTGCTTATTTTCCGCGCACCTCACAGCTATACCGGTGAGGATGTTGCCGAAATTTCGTGCCATGGCGGTGTTTATGTGGTCAGCCGTGTGCTTCGTGCTGTGCTTTCAGCCGGTGCTCAGCCTGCCGCACCGGGTGAATTTACAAAGCGTGCCTTCCTAAACGGCAAGCTCGACCTCACAAAGGCTGAGGCTGTAATGAACCTTATATCTGCGCAGGGTGAACAGAGTGCCGGTGCAGCTATGACTGCGCTTGAAGGTGCACTGAGCAAAAAGATTATTGCTGCTGCACAGACACTTATTACCGATTCTGCTTATCTTGCTGCCTGGGTGGATTATCCCGACGATGAAATTGAAGAGATTTCTACCGATAAGCTGCTTGCCGATTATAAAGAGGTGCTTAGTCAGTTAGAGGATCTGCTTTCTAACTACGATGCCGGCAGAGCAATTACGCAGGGTGTTGATACCGTTATTGCCGGCAAACCCAATGTCGGCAAATCAACGCTGATGAATTACCTTGCAGGCTTTAAACGCTCTATTGTGACAGATATTGCCGGCACAACGCGTGACGTTGTTGAAGACACGGTGAGACTCGGTAATGTTGTGCTTCACCTTGCAGATACTGCAGGAATACGAGAAACCGGCAACGAGGTAGAAAAAATAGGCGTTGATTTTGCAGTTGACAGAGTTGAGCGTGCTTCACTTGTGCTCGCCGTCTTTGATTCATCCCGCCCGTTTGACAGTGAGGATAAGGCGGTTATAGACCTTTGCAGGGGTAAATGCGCCGTTGCGATAATTAATAAGGATGATCTTGACCCGAAGTTTGATAAAACGCAGCTTGACTGCTTCAGACATCAGGTGTATATCAGCGCAAAGGACGGCACAGGGGCGGACAGGCTTTCTACCGCAGTTGAAACCGCCCTTGGCACAAACACTGTTGATACCTCAGCCGCTCTGCTTGCAAACGAGCGCCAGCGCCTTTGCTGTGAAAGGGCCGCAGAATGCCTCAGAGAAGCGATAGAAGCGCTTGAGATGAATATGACCCTTGATGCCGTAACAGTAAGCACAGAGGGCGCAATAACCGAGTTATTGACGATGACAGGTGAAAAGGCTACCGATGCCGTTATTAACGAGGTGTTTTCACGCTTTTGCGTAGGAAAATGACAAATATTGGTAAAAATGTAAAAAACTGACATAGAGTGAAGATATGAAATATTTTGCAGAAAAACTTGATATAGCTGTTATAGGCGCAGGCCACGCAGGAATTGAGGCGGCGCTTGCCTCGGCGCGCCTTGGTTGCAACACTATGATTTTTGCAATCAACCTCGATTCTGTTGGTAACATGCCCTGTAACCCGTCTATTGGCGGCACCTCTAAGGGTCACCTTGTGCGTGAGATTGATGCGCTTGGCGGTGAAATGGGTATTGCCGCAGATAGAAATACGCTGCAGACGCGTATGCTTAACACGGGAAAAGGTCCTGCCGTGCACAGCCTTCGTGCACAGATTGACCGACGCGGTTACTGCGCTTATATGAAAAATGTAATTGAAAACCAACCTAATTTAAAACTCAAGCAAGCCGAAATCGTATCTCTTACCCGCGATGAGGACGGTTTATGGCATCTTTTAACACGACTTGAGGCGGAATACACGGCAAAATGCGTAATTCTCGCAACCGGTACCTTCCTTGGCGGAAGGATATTTGTCGGTGATATTTCTTACGACAGCGGACCTGACGGAATGTTCCCGGCAACGGAGCTTGCACTGTCGCTCAAAAACCTTGGTGTGCAGCTGCGTCGTTTCAAAACCGGCACACCGCCCAGACTTAACCGCAACAGCATTGATTTCAGTGTAATGGAGCCACAATACGGCGATGAGCATAAGGTGCCGTTTTCTTTCGGTTTTGATGGTGAGATTAATAACACTGAAGCCTGCTACGTAACATACACAAATGACAGGACAAAACAGATAATTCTCGATAATCTCCACCGCTCTCCCCTTTACGGCGGCAAAATTGACGGTGTAGGCCCGAGATACTGCCCCAGTATTGAGGATAAGATAGTGCGCTTTGCCGAAAAAGAGCGCCATCAGCTTTTTGTTGAGCCTTGCGGTGCTGATACACAGGAGATGTACCTGCAGGGTTTGTCCTCCTCACTGCCTGAGGATGTACAGCTTCAATTTCTCCACACAATACCCGGCCTTGAAAATGCTCAAGTAATGCGCACGGCATATGCAATAGAATATGACTGTGTAGATCCGCTTTCATTGCGTTCCAGCCTTGAATTCCGCGATTTTGACGGACTTTACGGAGCAGGTCAGTTCAACGGCTCCAGCGGATATGAGGAAGCCGCTGCACAGGGGCTTGTTGCAGGTATCAACGCTGCACGCAAAATAAGCGGCAAAGATCCCGTAATTCTTGACCGTGCAGGCAGCTACATAGGCACGCTGATTGATGATCTTGTCACAAAGGGCTGTACAGATCCCTACCGTATGATGACTTCACGCTCGGAATACAGGCTTCTTCTGCGCCAGGATAATGCAGACCGCAGACTTACACCGCTCGGCAGAGAAATCGGTCTTATTGACGATAAACGCTGGGAAAGCTTCAACAAGAAGCTTGAGCTTATTGAGCAGGAGACTGAAAGAGTACGTAAAGCTGTTATTCACCCGTCCGCTGAGTTAAACGCTATGCTTGTTTCACGTGAAACATCTGCGTTGAACATAGGTGTACGTATGGTAGAACTTCTTAAGCGCCCTCAGGTAAGCTATGCAGACCTTGCTCCTTTTGATACCGAAAGGCCTGATTTGCCCTATGAGGTTTTTGAGCAGGTGGAAATTTCCATAAAATACGAGGGCTATCTCAAGCGTCAGGAGGCACAGGTTGCCGAAATGCGCCGCCTTGAGGTAAAAAAACTGCCCGAAGATATAGATTATTCTAAAATTGTCGGTCTCAGGCTTGAGGCTATTGAAAAGCTTAACAAGGTGCGACCCGAGAATATCGGCCAGGCTTCACGCATAAGCGGTGTCAGCCCTGCGGATATATCGGTGCTTCTTATCAGATTACAAGGAGAATAAGGCTTTATGGCTATGATAGATTTAAAATTGCTCAAAGAAGAGGCAGAAAGGCTTGATGTTGTGCTCGATGAAACAGCGCTCAATAACTTTGATGCACTTGCCAACATGCTTGTTGATTGGAACAGCAGAATCAACCTGACGGCTATTACTGACCCTATGGGTATTGTCTACAAGCATTTTGCGGATTCGCTTACTGCGCTTGCAGCTGTTGATGTGCCGCAGGGCGCAACCTTTGTAGATGTAGGCACAGGTGGCGGCTTTCCCGGCCTTCCCCTGCTCATTGCACGTCCCGATCTTAACGGCGTATTGCTTGACAGCACTAAGAAAAAGCTTATGTTTGTTGATTATTGCCTCAATAAGCTTGGTTTAAACACTCACGGTCAGACTTTACATATGCGTGCAGAGGAGGCAGGAATCAAGCTGCAGCTTCGCAATCACTTCGATTTTTCCTTTTCCCGTGCTGTTGCAAACCTTCGCGATCTTTCTGAATACTGTCTCCCTCTTACTAAGGTTGGCGGCACGTTTGTTGCTCTCAAGGGTGCCAAGGCACAGGAGGAGATTGACGAAGCTAAGGCGGCAATCAAAATACTCGGCGGTGAGATAGTTGATGTGAAGAAACTTTTCCTCAGCGATATGGGTGAAAGAAACATTGTTGTTATCAAAAAAAGTTCGCCAACTCCTCCCAAATACCCTCGTGCTTCGGCAAAAATTGCAAAAGAACCGCTCGGAATGCCCAAAAATTAACATTATTACGTACTTTTGTGTCGTACTGTTTTGCTGGACATGCTCCTGTTTTTCTGCTACCATCGTGGCAGAAGGCAGGAGCATATTTCATTTTAACGGAAAGGAACAGCTACAGATGAAGCAAAAACGACAGATTGCAGGGCAGATCATCCTCATTGAGCAGGAAATTATAGTGCCTAATCCAAACCAACCGAGGCTAAGATTTGATTTTGATGAACTGAACGGGCTTGCGGAAAGCATACGTAACAACGGTCTGCTTCAGCCACTTACGGTAAGACCTGCAGAGGAAGGAAAATTTGAACTGATTGCCGGCGAACGAAGGTTGATTGCCGCACGAATGGTCGGACTTTCAAAAATACCCTGTATACTGATGGATATTGATGATGAAAAATCTGCCCTCTTTTCACTTATCGAAAACATCCAGCGGCAGAATCTGGGCTTTTTTGAGGAGGCAATTGCAATAAACAAGCTTTCAAAGGATTTCGGTTTATCACGCGAGGCTATATCAAAAAAGCTCGGCAAGGCTCAATCGACTATCGCAAACAAGCTGAGACTGCTCGGTTTGACCGAGGAGGAACAGCAAAAAATAGTTAAAGAAGGGCTTACGGAGCGCCATGCACGTGCTTTGCTCAGGCTTGATGACAGCAAAATGCGTCTCAGAGCACTAAGTATTATTGCGGATAAGCACCTTACCGTAGCCGAAAGTGAACGTATGATTACCCAGATGCTCTGCAGAAAAAAGAACAGCAGGCGTATTCCTCTCAACAGCATCCGTGACGTCAGGCTTTTTGTCAACACGCTCAACCACGCTGTTGATACCATTCGCAGGGCAGGTATTGATGCAGATTCCGTAAAAAGCGAGACCGAAGAGTACATAGAGTACGTTGTGCGAATTCCAAAACAGCCGGGAACTACCCCTGTGCTTAAAGCCAAGGCGCAGGCGGTTTCCATATAAACCGGTTTCGGTTTAACGAAGCCGACCCATATCTTTCTCTTTCACACCCCACATCCAGGCAAAGGGGCAGGCGTTAACCGTCTGCTCCTTTGTCTTTTTGTAATTACGATATCGGCTGCTATTGGTTTTAAATGTTTCACGTGAAACAGTGCAAGGCTCTGTTTGCCGTCCTATGTTAAAGAAGTTTGTTAAACAAAAGGGATAAAACAGGAAAAGCGTAGCCGCAGATAAATTTTACACGGCAGTTTATATAGGCAGATTAGGTACTATAATATATTATTTTCATTAGATAAAAAACTCGGCATCAGGCTATATTTTCCGCCTATAAGACGTTTTTATCGCACAGGTGTAATCTTTATCGAAGGATGATTAAAACGCATACAAGGCAAATTTAAGCAGCGATAAGACTTATTAAGTTAATACACAAAAGCTTGAGAAAAAGCACAGCTTAAAGCTGTTGTCGGGTGTAGCTGATCAATAGTGTTGAGAAGGTTGTTTTGTTACAAAATCTCAAAAAACCCGCAAGGCTTGATTCTGCGTGGTTTTTGCGTTTTCGGAACGATTTTAAAAATACAAAAATGACATAAAATGTCAATTATAATTCTTAAAACAACATTAAAAACCCGTTTTGACACCAATTTGTAACCATTTGTAACTTTTTAGAAAATCCACAAAAAAACGTAGGCAGACATGCTGAGGTGAAGTGTGTAAATCCGTATATTTAGTGGTATTTGTGAAAAAAAAGTACTATTCGTTAGTCAAAATGCATAAAAAGTAAACTTTCATTAATTTGACACGCTGTCAATTTATCAATATAATTGCACTTGTCACGGTCGATAATATAACCATCAAAGGAAATTTCAGTGATTTCCGATGAACGTACACATGCTGTACGCAAAAAGTTAAGGAGCGATTAGATGATAACAAAAATCAAGACAAAGGCGAAGGCTATGAGCCCTTTCAAAAAGGTCATTGCGATTCTCCTTGTGCTTGTACTTCTCAGCACAATCACAGCATATGCTGCAGAGAATGCAGGCTATTACGTTGAGCTTGATGACGGAGTATCTAAAACAACTGTATATACCAAAGCAACGTCTGCATACGAGGTAGTAAAAGAGGCAGGCATCGAGGTTTCAGCTCTCGATATCCTCGACCTGAGCGAATTTACCCCCGGTGAGGACGGAAAAATTATGATAAAGCGTTCCAGCTTTATCGGTGTAAACGATGGCAGAGGCACCGTTTACTTTACTTTTGACGGTTCTGTTGCCGATGCAATATCTGTTGCTGACGTTACGGTAGGCGAAAACGACCTCGTAAACTACGATTCGGCAATTCAGGTAAGCGACGGTATGATTATTTCCGTTGCACACGCATTCCCTGTTACGGTTCGTTACCACGGCAAACGAATCAACCTTGAAATGGCTGTCGGCACCGTTGCCGATGCCTTACAGAAAGCCGGTGTAACACTCGGCGAAGATGACGTAGTGTCTCACGACCTTTCAGAGGTTGTAAGTACAGGTATGGTTATTTTCGTTGATGAGGTTATCTACGAAGAAAAGACAGAGAAAGAGAAAATCCCCTTCGAAAAAACGACAAAGAAAAGTGACGATTTTGCAATCGGCACAACCAAGGTAACAACTAAGGGTGTGAACGGTGAAAAAGAGGTCACATACAAAGAAAAATACGTCAACGGCAAGCTTGTTGACACTGCTGTTATAAGCGAAAAGGTTATAAAGAAGCCCGTAACCCAGGTTACGTCTGTCGGTACGAAGAAAATTCCGCCCGTTAAGGCAAAGGGTGAGCCTATTTCCGCAAACGCATCCGTCAAGCTTGATTCAAACGGTGTACCCACAGACTATACACGCATTGTATCCGGCAGTTCAACTGCATACTACGGTGGCGGCACAACCGCTTCGGGCAGACCTGCAAAGGTAGGCAATGTTGCTGTTGACCCGAGGGTTATCCCCTACGGCACTCCCCTCTATATTGTTGCAACTGACGGTACCGTTTACGGCTATGCAATTGCAGCAGATACAGGCGGATTTGTGCACAACGGCACTAACACGGTTGTTGACGTTTACCTTGACACATATGATGAATGTGTTCAGTGGGGCAGAAAGACCGTAAATATTTACGTTCTTGCCTAAACGTACAACAAGCTCAGAAAGCTGTCAATCTCAGGGTTGACAGCTTTTTTATTCGTAAATATTGATCTGTGCGTTGAATTTATTTTTGTAATGAGGTATAATCGAAAAAGAGCGTAATTTTTACGTTGCCCGAAAGGAGAACAGAAAAAATGGACGAGAACAAAGAACTTAAGTCCGAAATAGAAGAAGAAGAGGACATTATAGCCGAAGAAGAGGCGGAAGATGCTGCTGAAGAAAGCAAAGACGAACCCGAAGAAGAAAATAACGGTGAAAATGTGGAAAAAACTGAAGAAAAATCCGCATCACGACCCAAAAAGAAGGCACCTTTTATTGTTGCGGCAGTAGTGGTGCTTACGGTTGCGATTGCAGTTGTAATCAGTGTTGTTTTGTCTTCACCCAAGACGGTTTTTGAAAAGGCTGTCGGTTTTATAGAGGACGGTGAATACGCAAGGGTTCTGGATTATACCAGCAAAACGCAGTTTTATAACCTTGACAGGTTTGCTAATATGACCGATGATGAAAAAACCGAGTTTGTGCGCGAGGATATCTGCGGCGGCTTTATTGATAAAGTTGAGGCAGGCTCAGGTTTGAGCGTTGAAATAACTAAAATTACAGAACATACCGAACAAGAGGTTGAGTTTGTCCGAGAGCTTTTCAGCAACGGTGAAGAAGATGAAATAGGCATAGAAACTCTCAAAGGCTTCACTTTTAACTGGGTTGTTGAAGAGACAGGCGAAAAATACGAGGATCAAGTCTATCTGATTAAAGAAGACGGCAAGTGGAAAGTTCGCTGGTAAGTTAGGCATATTTTTAGCGGAGCGGGTGACCGTTCCGCTTTTTTGTTGCCGAAAGGATGCAAAAAAAATACGGGCAGCCTTTTCGGCTACCCGTGAGGATTTGTGTTAAATTTTGTTGAGCAGTTTTGCTTTTGCCGATTCAAATTCTTCGGGAGTTATTATTCCCGAATCGAGCAATTCTTTGTATTTTTTGATTTCGTCCGCAACGTCTGTCTGTGCCGGGGGCTGTGCCTGCATAGGCTGTTGTACAAAGGGCATAGGCTGTGTCTGTACGGGAGGCTGTACAAAGGGCATAGGCTGTGTCTGCACGGGAGGTTGTACGACAGGTATGGGAGGCTGCACATATGACTGCATTGCAGGTGCTTGCGGGCTTGCTTTTTTATATGGGTCGTCAAGC
This sequence comes from Acutalibacteraceae bacterium, assembly GCA_045579585.1. Taxonomy (GTDB): domain Bacteria; phylum Bacillota; class Clostridia; order Oscillospirales; family Acutalibacteraceae; genus UBA8612. The sequence continues at coordinate 29,562 of JAZNMK010000005.1, read as the reverse complement.
CATAACAACAGAAGTACGATAGTAAGAGCTACGGGTAAATAAGACAGAGAAAATGATAATATATTAATTCCGATTGACTCGATAGATTCGATAGATTCGATATTGTTGATAACACTAAAAATCAACTCAATAAATATAAACAGCACAACTACTGAAATACATATATACTTTGTCTTTTTGATAAAAGCTTTGATTTCAGGAGTGTTCAGCACAAAAAGCACACATAAAGTAGTGGCAACGACGCGCCAGAAGATACTGTAAATCGTAAGAAAAGACGGAGAATAATTATTAGAGTAATTAATAACCACGTTTAAAAAATTAGGCAGGATTAAGGTTACGCCGAGAAAAATAGGCGCAGCAATATTATTCTTTCTAAAAAACAAAAAAACAGAAAACGCCAACCAGCATAAAAAAGAAACAATAGTGGTAGCTGAGATGGAGTCAAAACTGTAAAGAATAAAAAAGGTTATTATGGTAAAAAGAGAAGTAGTGGTGCAGAAAAGAGCGGGAATTACTGCAAAGCAGAATTTTTTATTCAGTTTTTCGGGCGCGTTAAGTGTTGCAGCGTTGTTGATGCTGTTCATAAAGCAACCTCCTTTTGGATTGTAGCTTGATTATACTGTATTTGTGCCTTTTTTTCAACAATATGTTACCAAACTTCGGAAATCCATCGGGATAAGGGCATATTGCAATGTAATAACCAATTACCGGCAACCAAAAACCGCCTTATTTGTAAAGTTTTAACCTTGACATTCTTCTCCCGTTAATATATAATACACAAGCAAACTGAATAACCCCTTATTAAGAGAGGCAGAGGGAACAGGCCCGATGAAGCCCGACAACCTGCATTGTGCAAGGTGTTAAATCCTGCGGTACATACCGGAAGATAAGGTCAGACTTATGCGCCGGTAATTTGCGGCGCTGTTTTTATTTTCAGCAGAAAGGTAAAAAAGATGAGCAAAAGATTATTTACATCCGAATCAGTTACAGAAGGACATCCCGACAAAATCTGCGACCAGATTTCTGACGCAGTACTTGATGCAATACTTGCCGCTGACCCCAACGGCAGAGTTGCTTGTGAAACAACCTGCACAACAGGCCAGATTCTCATCATGGGTGAGATTACAACATCAGCTAATATCGATATCCCCGCAATCGCACGTCAGACTGTTTGTGAAATCGGTTATGACGATGCATCAAAGGGCTTTGACGGCAACACTTGCGCTGTTCTGCTCGCTGTTGATAAGCAGAGCCCCGATATTGCAATGGGCGTTGACCGTGAGGGTGCAGGCGATCAGGGTATGATGTTCGGCTTTGCCTGCGATGAAACACCCGAGCTTATGCCTCTCCCGATTGCTATGGCGCACAAGCTTGCCCTTAAGCTCACAGAGGTTCGCAAGAACGGCACTCTCGCCTACCTTCGTGCAGACGGTAAAACTCAGGTAACTGTAGAATATGACGATGATAAGCCCGTACGCATCGACGCAGTCGTTGTTTCTTCTCAGCACAGCGCAGAGGTTGAGCAGGAGCAGATCAGGGCAGATGTTATCGAGCACGTTATCAAACCCGTTGTTCCGGCCGATATGCTCGATGCCGATACAAAGATATACGTTAATCCCACAGGCCGTTTTGTTACGGGTGGACCTCAGGGCGACAGCGGTCTTACAGGCAGAAAAATTATTGTTGATACCTACGGCGGCTATTCACGCCACGGCGGCGGTGCCTTCTCCGGTAAGGACCCGACAAAGGTTGACCGCTCTGCGGCATACGCAGCACGCTACGTTGCAAAGAATATCGTAGCTGCAGGCCTTGCAAAGAAGTGTGAGGTTCAGCTTGCATACGCAATCGGTGTTGCACAGCCCGTATCCGTGCGTGTAGATACATTCGGCACAGGTGTTGTTACTGAGGATAAGCTTGAAGAAGCTGTATCAAAGGTGTTCGAGCTTACTCCTGCTGCAATTATCAGCACATTGGGCCTTCGCAGACCGATTTATAAGCAGGTTGCCGCTTACGGCCACATCGGCAGAACAGATATTGATCTTCCTTGGGAAAAAACAGACAAGGTTGACGAAATTAAGGCATTAGTGTTATAATAAAGATTCAGGAAGGGGCGATCTTTCGGTTGCCCCTTTAACCCGTTATAAAGGGGCGATAAAAATGGTCGATCTGCATTGCCATATTCTTCACGGAATTGACGACGGTGCACGCAGTCTTGATGAATCGGTGCATCTTTGCAGAATAGCTGTACACAACTCAATACAAACAGCGGTTGTAACCCCTCACCTTATTCATCCGGAGAATGTGGAGGAGTTTATAAGCCTGCGTGACAGACGCATTGACGAGCTGCGCAACGCGCTTGCAAAGGAGAATATACCGCTTGAGCTTGTGCCGGGTGCAGAGGTTTTTGTAAACGACGATATTTTTTATGCTCCCGTGCTCGATTCCGCTACACTGGGCGGCACAAAATATATGCTGATCGAGTTTGATTTTAACGGACTTAACATAAACCGAATCATAAAGTACGTGAACGAAATTGCTTCGAGGGGATATTACCCAATAATAGCTCACCCGGAGAGATACCGTTTCATACAGCAGAATTACGATATAGCAAATCACCTCGCAGATATGGGTGTTTTGTTCCAGCTTAATTCCTCGAGCCTTGCAGGCTTAGGCGGAATAGAATCACGTGAGCTTGCCTATGCAATGGCGGCTTCGGGTATGGCATCGTTCATCGGCTCGGACGCACACTCTGTTGCGCACCGCCCGAATAATCTGCTTGAGCAGCGCGATATGTTCCCGGTTACCATTGATTACGATACCTACGACAGGCTGATGGGCCGGAATGCGCTGACGATACTTGCCGGTCAACCCCTTGAAAGGGGCAGGGTTTACCCAATCCGCAGAAAAAGATTTATGTAATACCAAGGTTTAACGGTCTTTGAGTTTACATTTATATAAATACGCTGTATAACTGTTCAGCGTAACCGATGAAAGGATGTTTTGTGATGCAGGAAAGAAGAAGCGAAACCGCAAGTGCCCTTATGGGAAGCGGCTTATTTTCCGAGGGCTCAGGCTTTGATATATTCCGTTTGATCCGCGCTCTGCTCAGAAGAGTATGGGCGATAGTTATGGTCGGTGTTATTTTTGCCGCCGCAGGTTATTTCTTTGCCAAGGCAACCTACGTTGAAAGCTATGTTGTCAACGCAACGCTTCAGTTTACAACAACAAAGTATATCAAGGTTGCTGACGAAAACGGTAAGGAAGAGCTTGTTACGGTTATTGTCGGCTATGAGAATAACAACAACGACAGCTTCAAATATCAGCTGAAAACCGATATAATGGTCAACCGTCTTGTTGAAGCAACGGGCAAAAAGTACGGCCCTGAGCAGATAAGGGGCGCTATTTCGGTTATCGATACAGATGTCAAGGATTTCTTTGATCTTCAGGTTACCGGCACCGACAGAACCTTCTGTAAAGAGCTTATGGATGCGATTATCGACGTTTTCCCCGATTACCTTCGCAGTAAGTCAAGCACACTCGGTATCAGCCTTGTCAACTATCCCGATGAACCCGCGATAAACAACAGTGACAACGCGGTTAAAATTGCTTTCGTTGCGTTCCTTGCCGGTGCGCTTCTGATTGCCGCAGTAGTTCTGCTTGTTGAAATTTTCAGCGATACAGTAAAGGATATCGACGATATCCGCAACAAAACAAGTGCACCTGTTATCGGCTCAATCCCCTATGTCGGTAAGAGCACAGGTCTTATCAACAAAAAGCCTATGTTCACCGGCGGTCTGTTGATAACCGACGAGGAAAAGGTAAGCTTTGCGTTTGTTGAGTGCTTCAAATCAATCCGTACACGAATTGAGGGCCTTGCAAACAATAAGGGCTTCAAGACGTTCCTTGTTTCATCCACTTATGAGAATGAGGGTAAGACAACGGTTGCTATAAACATCGCCTGCTCACTTGCACAGAAGGGTAAGTCGGTTCTTCTTATAGATGCCGACCTTCGTAAACCCGCTGTTCTGCGTACAATCGGTGTTAAGTACGACGATAAGTCGGGTCTTATTCCGATTATCAAGGGTGAATCAACCTACAGAGAGTCTATCAAGTACGTAAAGAGTCTCGGCCTCTTTATCCTTCCCAGCGGCGGTATCACGCAGAAGTCGTCTGAGGTTCTTGATGCTGATAAGGTGCGCGATGTTCTCGAAACGGCAAGAAAAGAATTTGATTTCATCATTATCGATACTCCCCCCACCCGTGTTGTATCCGACAGTCTTGTTATTTCCACGCTTGCTGATGCGATGATTTTCGCAATCAGAAAAGAGCACGCCAAGATTTCTGAAATAAACGAAACGCTTGACGAAATTGCTGCAACAAATATTGAAATTGCAGGCGCAGTATTCACAATGAATGAGCAGGAGTCACGCGGTAGAATTCTCAACAAGGGTAACGGACTTCGCTCCAAGCGCTACGGCAGCTACAGCAGCTATGGCAACTACGGCGGCTATGGCAGCTATGGCAGTGGTTACGGCTATGGCAGCGGCTACGGTTACGGCAAAGGCTACGGCTATGGCGGCGGCTACGGCTATGGCAGTAACGGCAGTTATGGCTACGGCTACGGTTCACGCAATGGCGGTTACGGCTACGGTTATGGTTACGGCTACGGTCTTTTCAGAAGAAAGAACAAGAAGCACAGCCATCACGGCGAATCAGCGGAGTTGCCGCCGGAAAACAATAACCGGATTAATTCAGGTGAGGACAGCAACAGCTAAAACCAAAAAACAGCAACGGCACAGATCGGGCGGTCTGTGCCGTTTTTTTGCATCGTATTAAAACATCACAGTATTATAATATTATTTACATCTTTATATTATATATATTTGTGCATAAATTGGCATAATTTGTCACCTTGGGCAATTTGTTTTTTGTGTACTTTTGTGCATCCGAAACAAACATATACAATATACAGTGTCACTAAAAAAACTTGTGCATATTTGGGTTGTATTTGTGCACAAAAAATACTTTTTTCCGTTGTGCAAAAAATACAATCCGAATCAATTTAGCTATTTATTGTTGACAAACCCCCTTATAAAGTATTAATATAATGATGACTACCAGAATGACAAAGGGGGTAGTGCCCCCTCTTGCCATTCCCGATTTAGTTAAATTGCTTCTGCCAATTAAACCCGCCGTCGAAAAACCGGTCATGCTGAAAAGCAAACAGTATGCCGACGGCAGTCTGTTAATGTGCAGTGCCATCGGCTTACCTTGAACGGCAGATTGGTTTTTGCGGCAAGAAAGAGAAGGAGGTATGCGGCAAGCAAAAAACATTACCATCGGCAATTGGCCGCCCGAAAGGGTGCCACAATATAAGTCGGGGCAACCCGCAAAATTTAATGGAGGTGTACAACTTGAGTAAATCCAAAAAGCTCCTTAGCTTACTCCTTGCTGTAGTTATGGTATTCTCTACCTTTGCAGTTGGTGCATCGGCAGCATACGCAGATTATAAGGACGAAGCTATCACAAGCTACGACAGCATTGACCAGCCCGTTTTCACAACTGAGCAGCTGGCTTCAATCGCACTTGATGCCATCGATGCAATGCTTGCGGACCTGGATGAGAGTTCAATCAAAATCCCTGTCCTCAACGTTACACTCGATTACTCCAGCATCGACACAGCCCTCGATTCACTTGAAGATATCTACAACGGCGGTGTTTGGAAGACAGTTGAGTCGATCGCTGGTGAAGTAGGTAAAGAGCTTACATTCGCAGCTCTTAACACAAACCCCAACGGCAACTTTGCTGCAAACGGTTGCAGAAGAACAACACCCGGCAAGTCCGACGTTGATGTTCTCTACTCCGTTCTTGCTTTTGTCAATGACAACAGCAGCCTTCTTGCTAAGTACGGCTACGGCACACTTGACCTTGGCCCCACACTCACAGGTCTTCTCGGTGACTCTGTTGCAGAGTACCTTGATGCTCCCAACCTCATCAGAGGCCTTCTCTACGATCTCGCTTACGGTGATGACGCTCCCGCTTATGAGGATCTCGCTGTTAAGCCCACAATCGATGAGATGCTTCAGTTAATCGTCAATGATCTTCTCATCGACCTTGAGGATGAGCTTGAAGAGTCCTTCGAGTATGGCATTACATACGACTTCTCAAACCTTATCGATATTGATAACGGTTCTTTCTACGATCAGTTTGAAGGCGTTCTTCAGTACGCTTACAACAACTTCCTTGTTCCGTGGGGTAACACAAAGATCAAGGAATGGATCTACGACCTTGCTCAGGCAGAGTACGATGAGAGCCAGAAGATCTACAGATATGAGTATGATGGCGACGGCAATCAGGTATTCAATGAAGACGGCACACCCAAGATGGTTAAGGTCGGCTACTACATGGATGATACAGCAGCCTTCACAAATCTCCGTAAGGCTCCCTACATCTATGACGAAAGCGCAAAGAGCGTTTACGCAGCAAACATGGAGAACGGCACATTCAACGAGCTTGCTGACGTTATCAACCTTAACTACGTCATCCCCTATCACGATTTCCAGCCCGGCGAGCAGTTCTTCACAAACTTCAACAACATTCTTAAAGAGTGGCTCGATGTCATGGTTACAGCTAAGTCTCCCGATCTCGTTTGGGAAGCAGGCTCCAACGACATGATCATCACAAACCTCTTCAACAATGCTAAGAAGCTTCTCAAGATTTACGGCGAAAGATTCCTCGGCGATTACATCACAATTCCTGAGGACGCAGTAATCGATTCATTCACATCACTTGAGGATGCAGTTATTTTCTTCGGTAAGGATGCTATCGCAAGATATGCAGACAACATCATTCTTCCCGATAGTGCTGATTCTGTTCGCGAGATTCTTGCTTATGCACTTTGCGAGCTTATTGCTGACCTCGTTCCTGAAGAGAACGTTTATGCAAAGCTTCAGTCCGGTGAGATCAACCCCGGAACAGATGCAGGTTGGCAGGCAGTTCTTGCTATCGTTGCAAGATACTACGCTAACGCTTACACAAATATGAATATCCCCGCAGGCCTTGGCTTTGAAGAGACAATCTCTCACGCAGTTGATTGGGCTCTCGAGAACTACGGCGGTATCCTTTACTACACAAGCCAGATCGATCCCAACGCTACTGCATGGCAGAAGCTTGACGAAGTACTCTTCACACTTATCCCGCTTAACTGGCTTCCCGATAATCTCCGTGTTCTTAACGACAACGGTGTTGCAGTAGATACTAAGGTAACAGGTTCCAAGTTCCTTCTTCTCGACTTCATCCTTGGTAACATTCTTGACCTCAAGATCGAGCACATCTTCGATGTATTCGACAGAAACTCAACAGGTGGTCTGAACAATACAATGTCTCACGTGCTCATCAACCTTGTTACTAACATTCTTAACGCTGTCATCCCCGGCGCTATTCCCACCGGTCTTACAAACTTTGATTCTATCGCTACAAACAAGACTCTCGGCGACATCATCAAGGGTCTCCTCTCCGGTCTTTACAGCGTTCGTGAGAACCTTATCCCCGGTGCTCTTCCCCTCGTCAGCATGATCCTTGGTCTTACAGGCGAGCAGGAGCTTGAAGATCCCACAATCGATTACGATGACGTAATCATCAGCACAACACGTTCACTCAGCGGTACAGAGTTTGTCGTTCGTAACAACTCTACTGGTGTTAACACAGGTTACACCGATAAGGACGGTAACTTCCATCAGGATGCTCTCTATCAGATTAAGATCAAGAGCATCACAACTGATAACCCCGCAGTAAGTGTTACTTACACAGCTAACACAACACTTAACGGTGGTGAGGCTAAGACCTTCCCCGTAACAGGTGCTCTTTCAGCTGACGGTCTCGTTCGTTTCGCAGTTACATACGAAATCCTTGATGAAAGCGAGAAGTCACTCACAGCAGAGCCCATCACAACATACCAGTTCACATATGTAGCTTCTAAGGTTTCTGATGAAGATGCAGACGCTATCTCCTATGAAATGAAACAGACAGCTAACGGTCTCGAGGCATTCCCCATTGTTTGGGTTGACGGCAAAGGCGACAATGGTGGTGCTAACAACCACTATATCGTAAACAACCCCGTTAGCTTTATCGGCTCATCACAGGGTTGGGGCGCTCTTGAAGATCTCAGCTTCGGTTACGGCCGTACAACAGTTGAGGAGAATTCTTTCCAGAACGCTAACTCCACAACAACACTTGCAGGCTTCTCTTCAACAATGCCCGCGGGTATTCTTGTTCAGGATGCAGGCTTTGCTCCCATCGCTACTCAGTACGGCGGTTACTTCGGTTCAATCGACTTTGCTGATGTAAACGTTCCTCAGGTTGAGGTAACAGACGATAAGGGCAACACAACAACTAAGGACGCTGACCTTGCAGATTACGCAGGTACTTACACAGTTGGTGTAACACTTAACGTAACAGCAACAATAGCAGGCGACCCTGCAACAGTTTCTGAAGTTACACGTAAGATCGTTATCTTCAACGACTACAATCTTCCCTCAATGGTTTCCTCTGCTCTCGGTTCAAACCGCCAGGAGAACAACTTCGCAAGCAGCGGTACATTCACCTATGTTGAAAAGGATGCAGAAGGCAACGAAACAACTTACACAGTAGATGCTTCCAAGGCATGGGATAACTACCTTGCAGCTCTTACAACAGCTCAGGCAATCGTTCTCCTTCCCAAGACAGAGGCTAACTTCAGGGCTGATGTTTATGAAGCAGCTGCTAACAACCTCAAGAGAGCTATTGCAGACCTCGATGCATGTGCTGAAGGCGCAGGCGTTGATTCTCTCGTAGCAGACCTCGAGGCAATCGAAGGCAACAACGAAGGCCTTGTATACACAGACGATGGTTATACATTCTTCGCAGATGCTGACTATGTTCTTTATACCTACAACAGATATATGAAACACAGAGACAGAGTTAAGTCTCTTATCAACTCTCAGATCGTTGAAGAGCCCGGTGAGAATGCAACTGCTGAAGAAATTGCAGCTTATGAAGAAGCACTTGCTAACATTCCCACTCTTACACTCTTCGAGATCACATACAGAGGCCACATGTTCAACATGAATGCTGACCGTCTCGTTCGTAAGAATGTTACAGCAGCTTCCAAGAACTACCTCAACAACGCATACAACCTTATCAACGGTAAGTACCTTGAGCTCAATCCCGACGATTACTCAACAGAGTCTTGGGATGCTCTTGAGACAGCTCTTGACTTTGCACAGGATGTCCGTCAGGATACAAACTATGCAGAGCTTCGCCAGTCCAAGATCAACGTAGCTCGTCGTGAGCTCATCCAGGCTTACAAGGGTCTTACAGCTAAGGGCTCAGATCCCGCAGATTACACACAGCTTGATGAGGCTATCGAGGCAGCAGCAGCTATCTTCGCAGAAGAAAACTACGAAGAGAAGTTCAGCGGCATTGATGCTCTCCTTGCAGCATACGAAGATGCACTTGCAGTAGCAAGAGATCTCCTTGCTGAGGACGGTCAGGCACTCGTTGACGCAGCAGCAGCAGCTCTTGTAGAAGCTCTTGCAGGCATTGAAAGACTTGAGGCAGGCATCTTCCTTGAGGATGTTACTGAGAACGAAGTATACGCAAGCCTTGAAGAGAACTACGGCGTAACATGGGCACCCACAATGGGTGAGATGATGGAGCCTGATTCCGAGACAGAAGAGTATTACAACTACATCTGTGGTCTTGTATTCGACTACTACGATGATATTTCAACAATCGTTGGTACTCAGGGTGGCGCAACCTACGAGTTTGAAGCAAACGCAGCATCGTCAGGTGCTCTTGCAACAGGTGACAAGATTACTCTTGACGACGGCACAGTTTACTATCTCGTTCTCTTCGGCGATGCAACAGGCGACTGCGTAGTTGACGCAGCAGATATCGGTGAGGCATCCGATATGTACAACTGGGTTTCCAGTTACAGTTCAGCTAATAATGCATACTTCTACGGCGCAGACGTTGTCCGTGACGATATGGTTGACGCATCTGATATCAGTGCAATGTCCGATATGTACAACTATACTCTTGACCCATACTCAATTCCTCAGGACGGCTCATTCATGGGCTAATATTAGCTTAAAACCTTGGTTTAAATTCAATATCAAAGCTCCGGAGATTCCTCTCCGGTTTCTCCGGAGCCTTCACTCTCAACTCCCAAAGGGGGCTACACGATGACTAAAACATTTAAAAAGTTTGCAGCGGTTATTGTTGTTGCTTCTCTGCTCGTTTCCTGCCTCTGCTTTAGCGGTACAGCTATCGATTCTTCATTCGGCGGCACACCCACAGGCAACGAGGCAATGAGCATCGGTCTTACAGCTTCTGCCGATTCGGTTCAGCCCGGCGATGTTGTTACATTTACTGTTCGCCTTTCGAACAACTACAATGCAATAACAATGTTCTGGCCTATCCTTTACTCAACAGAGTTCTTTGAGCTTGTTGACGGCAGCGTTACCTCACCTATCGATAACGTAACAGCTGTTGCCGGCACAACAACTACATCAACCGATTCAGGCTTTATCCCCTCTGCATACACCGGCACACACAGTGTTATCGGTATTCAGTGGGTTGCCGGCGGTACGGTTGACGGTGGTGTTGCAGTCTTCAGCTCAGGTACAGCTGTTGATTGCTTTACTGTTCAGCTTAAGGTCAAGGATACTGCAACAGGCACAGGTTCTGTTCTTATCCCCGAAGACTACGACGGTTACTACTATTCAGGTGTTAACGATCCCTCCGATCCTCTCACCTACTACAATTCAGCAACTCCCTTCAACTTCACCTTTGCTGAGCCTGTCAGCTACACTCTCGGCTCTGCTTATGTCGAGCCTGAGCTTGTTGCAGCAGAAGGTTTCAGCGTTAGACTTATATCTTTTGACGGTGAAGATACCCAGTATCTCTGCGGTTTTGATCCCGTTGTACTTGATGAAGGCGGCGACTTCAAAGATCAGTTTGTTGTCAACAATGGTACATATACTGTTTCACAGGATATGTTTGCAACCGGTACGATCGTAACCGTTTATGATTCAACAGGCGCTATTTTTGCTACATATGAAATCATCATGTTCGGCGACACAAACGGTGACGGTGCAATAGATGCTTCCGATATCGCAGATGCATCCGATATGTACAACTATGCGCGTGACTTTGAAGGTGCTTTCTACTACGCAGGCGATATTTATGCTGATGATGAGTTTTCAATAAACATCGACGCCGCTGATATCAGCGTGCTGTCTGACCTTTATAACTATAGTATCAGCAACACACTTGAGATGCAGATGCATATTCCTGCATAAGCATTTCGAAAACTTTTCTTTAGTAATCTAACCGCATTATGCGGCTAAATTAAAAATATTCAAGGAGGACTACAGCAATGAAACTCACAAAGAGACTGCTTGCAATTGTTCTTGCAGCAGCAATGCTCGCTAGTATGGTTGTCTTCAGCACAAGCGCTGTTCAGCTTGATAATGCTGTTCCCAGCCTTACCTGGGATGATTGTATCATTGATAAGGATTCCAATCCTTATACCGTAAAGCTTGGTTTCAAGATTTACAAAGTTGATACAGCTTCCGGCGAGTACACACTTCTCGAGGATACAAATTCCTCAAACGACACATACGATGTCAATGTTGATGCAGGTGACGTGCTTCGCGTCGAAACATGGATACAGACAAACTTCCATGCAATCGCACTTCAGTTGTCTCCCGCTTACAACAACGCATGGCTTCTCCCCACCACACTCACAAACTACACAACTTATGCATCTGATGCATCTTATCCGCTTAAGGCCGCAGCAAAAGGCAATATGATTGATAAGGCTGACGGTTTTGCACAGATGGTAGAGTTCTGTGACGATTACGGTGCAGGCGACGGTACATTTGAAGCTCCTGTATTCGCAACAGAAGCTTTCACAGCATCAAAGGGTCAGACAAACCACAATGCTTGGAACGGCCTTCGTGCAGTTCTTCCCAAGGACTGGCAGGGTACCGGTACAACAGAAGCTAAGTGGCTCAACACTTCTGCAGTTGACCAGTGGGGCAACCCCGTTGTAGTAGATGGCAAGCTCATCTATAATGTTTACCAGCTTGGTACAGGTAACAACGCTTCCGGTACAGAGGCTTGGACTGGTTATGCTGCAATTCTTAACGTATACCAGCCCATCGGTGCTTTCAACCTCACAGTTGCTGAAGGTGCTTCCGGTACATCGAAGCTCTTCTACCCCGAATCCGGTTACAAGAACACAACAACTCCCTCAACATGGGTTCAGGCATTTGATTTCGATGCAGTTCAGGCAAGCCCTGACGGCAACGGTAACTGGGACGAGTCAATTCCCCAGATCTGTGCATCCGGTATTACACCTTCTTACAAGAATACCGTAACATACCCCGACGGTACAGTTACAGACAAGAACTGGGTTGTTACTAACGCAACAATCACAGTTGGCGGCGGTTCAACTCCTGAAGAGCCCTCAACAGACGAAACAACAACAGAGGCAGCTAAGGCTGATCTCACAGCTCTCCAGGCAGCTATCGCTAAGGCAGCAACAGCTGACACAGCTAACTGCACATCAGCTTCTGTAGCAGAGTTCAACGCAGCTCTTGCAGCAGCTAACGCTCTCAACGTTGAAGGCACACTTGCAACAGAGCAGGATGCTATCGACGCAGCAGCAGCTAGACTTGAGAAGGCTATCACAGGTCTTACAAAGCTCGGTGCTTGTAACTATGCAGAGCTCGATGCAGCTATCGCAGCATACGAGACAAAGGCAGCAGACAGCAACAAGTACGCAAACTGGGCTGATTACACAGCTCTTTACGAGGCAGCTAAGGCTGTTACTCGTGACATGATCGCTGACGAAGCAGGCGCTAACCAGAAGGTTATCGACGATGCAGCAGCAGCTCTCAACAACTTCGTTCTCGTTGAGAAGACAGTTGATTTAGCAGCATGGAACGCAGCAGTTGCTAAGGTTCCCGCTGATACTTCCGCTTACACACCCGCTTCCGTAGCAGCATTTGAGGCAGCTAAGACTGCAGCAGAGGCAGCTAAGGACGCAGCAGTTGCAGCATACGATCAGGCAGCTCTCGATAGGGCAGCAGCAGATCTTGAAGCAGCAGTTGCACTTCTTACAGCTAAGGCTGATAAGGCAGCTCTTGCAGCAGCTATCGCTCGCGCAACAGCTCTTGATTCAGCTGATTACACACCCGATTCTTGGGCAGCAGCAGGTCTTGCAGCAGTTCTTGCAGCAGCTAACGAAGTAAATGCAGACGATAACGCAACAGCAGAAGCAGTAGCAGAAGCAGTTGCAGCTATCGAGGCAGCAGAAGCTAAGCTCGAGAAGAAGGCTGATAAGGGCGCTCTTGCTGATGCTATCGCAGCAGCTAAGGCTCTCGATCAGGCTGAATACACACCCGATTCTTGGACAGCAGCAGGTCTTGAAAACGCTATCGGCTCAGCAGAGAGCGTTTATGCAGACGGCAACGCTGACAACGCAGCAGTAGCAGGCGCTATCGCAGCTCTTGAAGCAGCAGCAGCAAAGCTTGTTAAGCTTGCTGACAAGGCAGCTCTTAAGGCAGCTATTGATACACTTCCCGCAGTTACAGAGGATAAGGCTGTAGCAGCAACATGGGAAGCATACGAGGCAGAGCTTGCTGAGGCTAATGCAGTTTATGCAGACGCTAACGCAACTCAGGGCGCTGTTGATGCAGCAGAGGCAGAGCTTCTTGCAGCTATCGCAGGCGTTAAGGCTCTCGGCAACTGCGACTACGCAGATCTCGATGCAGCTATCGCAGCATACGAGGCAAAGGTAGCTGATAAGGATCTCTACGCTAACTGGGCAGAGTACGAAGCAGCTTACAACGCAGCTAAGGCTGTCGCTCGCGATATGATCGCTGACGAGGCCGGCGCAAACCAGAAGGCAATCGACGATGCAGCAGCAGCTCTCAATGCAGTTGTTCTTGCATACAAGGCAGCTGACTACTCAGCTGTTGAAGCAGCTAAGGCTAAGATCCCCGCAGATCTTAACGACGGCAAGTACACAGCAGCTTCTGTTAAGGCAGTTGAAGATGCAGTAGCAGCAGTTGTTGAAGGCTATGACATCACAAAGCAGGCAGAGGTTGACGCATTCGCAGCAGCTATCGAAGAGGCAGTTGCTAAGCTTGCTCCTCTCGGTGCTTGTAACTATGCAGATCTCGATGCAGCTATCGCAGCATACGAGGCAAAGGTAGCTGATAAGGATCTCTACGCTAACTGGGCAGAGTACGAAGCAGCTTACGACGCAGCAAAGGCTGTCGCTCGCGATATGATCGCTGACGAGGCCGGCGCAAACCAGAAGGCAATCGACGATGCAGCAGCAGCTCTTAACGCAGTTGTTCTTGAGTACAAGGCAGCTGACTACTCAGCAGTTGATGCAGCTCTTGCAAAGGTTCCCGCAGACCTTACAGTTTACACATCTGCTTCTGCTCAGGCAGTTAAGGATGCAGTAGCAGCAGTTGTTGAAGGCTACGACATCACAAAGCAGGCAGACGTTGATGCTATGGCAGCAGCTATCGAAGAGGCAGTTAAGAATCTCGATCCTCTTGCAGCTTGTGATTACACAGCTCTTGATGCAGCTCTTGCACTCGTTCCCGCAGAGGACGAAGAAGCTTACACAGCAGTAACTTGGAAGGCATATGCAGCAGCTAAGAAGGCAGCAGAAGAAATCGCTCGCGATCTCCTTGCTGACGAAGCAGGCGCAAACCAGGCTAAGATCGATGCAGCAGCAACAGCTCTTGTTGATGCTTACAACGATCTTAAGATCAACGTTGCTAACGTAACAAATGTTGATTACGATGCAACAGGCGTTTATGCTAAGGCTCCTATCGCATACGAATTCAAGGTTAACGGTGCTCCCTCCAAGCTTCAGGTTATTACAGCTGGCGGCAGCACAATGACATTCGACAGACGCAGCACTAAGGTTTCTATCGTTTCCTACAATGCAGCTGGCGAAGTTGTTGACTATGCAAACGAAGATCCCGCATACGAAATTTGGACAATCAGTCTTGCTCTTGCTGAGAGCGACTACACTGTTAAGGCTAAGTACGGCTACGTATGGGATACAGAGGCTTATGCATTTGCAGTTGAGTACGATAAGTACGATGCAGAGGCAGAGAAATTCACAGCATCTGTTGGTGAGTACGTTGACGCTACTGAAGTAACAGCAGCTAAGGGCGAGACAATCACATTCAAGGTTGTTACTGACACAACAGTTACAAAGATCCAGATGGTTCTTGCTGGTGGCAGCACATCAACCTACACAACAAGCAAGGCAGTTAACAACGGTGACGGTACACTCACATGGACAGTTACCAGAACATTCACTAAGAGCCAGGATATCAACCTCAAGGTTAAGACACCTGCTGGTTGGGGCACTGAGTCTGTTGGTAATGTTAAGGTTACAATTGCCTAATTGACTGTAGTTTCTCCAAACTAAACCACGCGCCTCAAGGCTTCGGCCTTGGGGCGCTTTCCCTTTGTTGGGCGATTTGTTCAAAACATTGTCGATTACAAAATAGTTTGAGTGGCATCCTGAGCATAGTGAAGAACAAAAGCAGTATTCTTCGCTTGGTTGAGGATGGCATTGTCTTTTCAGTTGATATTGGCGCATCTTATTTTCAAACTAGAGGTTGAGCTCGTGAGGCGAAATTTGTTGAGTTAAGTTTTTAATAAAAACAATCTCAATCTTAGCAGAGCAAAGAAATTGCAGATCTTTCTCTCGCTTTATGATTGTCTGCTTTTGCAGTGATGAGTGAAAGAAAGCTATTTCAGTTCTATTTTTTAATTATCGAATATTAATGAATTTTAGCAGCAAAAAGCAAGTAGAAAAAAGATTTTTTCTTTAAAGGCAAACTGCTCAATAACAGTGGTAAACTTTTGTACAATGTAAACAAAACAGTGCTTTCTATATATATAATAAATATAAAAAACAATAAATAAATAATTGACAAGTATACGCAAGCGTGATAGAATGTTATTACCTATAATAGCATAAGTGGCAGTATCTCCAAAAATAGATGCTGTCGAGGTCGGCATCTCCGGCTGATGCTTATGCTGTTGCGGAATTTTTTCATCATTATTCGTAAGGAGGAATATAGTGTGAGAAAAACATCAACACGCGTACTCTCCGCTATCATGGCTGTCCTGATGCTCGTCGGTCTCGTGCCGATGATGTCGATTTCATCAAGTGCCGCATTCAACGACACTTCCTTGAAATTCGACGAGAATGGTAACTTCACAGTTATCCAGATCGCCGATATCCAGGACGATACGGAAGTACATGAAACCACTTTGGCTCTTATCTCCAAAGCAATGAATAAGTACAACCCCGACCTGGTTGTGCTTACAGGTGACAACGTTCAGTCCGGTATGGACGAAGGCGAGTTCAAGTCATCAGCAAGCCAGTTCATGGCTCCCATCATTGCTGCAGGCGTTCGTTATGCAGTTACATTCGGTAACCATGACGCTGAAGACAAGAGCATTGTTAACACGGCATGGGACAAACAGAGCCAGTATAACCACTATATTGGTATGTCTTCCCTCTCTGTCGACTTCGATGAGAACAGTCTCTCCGGTGTCGGTACAGGTTCAATTCCGATCTACAGCAACGACGGAAGCCGTGTTGCATTCTGCGTATTCCCGATTGACTCGGGTATGTACGATTCGAATGACGACTACGACTATGTTAAGGACGATCAGATTGCATGGTATGCTTCTGAAGCAAACAGACTTGCAACCCTTAACAACGGTAATAAGGTTCCTACTCTCGTTTTCCAGCACATCCCTGTTCCCGAGATCTATAGCAACCTTCTTGTTGAGTGTGCTTCAACTGATCCCGGTGCAGTTACCGGTCAGACACCCAACTACAGCGGTAAGTACTGGAGACTTGACCCCAACAACCCCACAATCACGGGTGTTATGGGCGAAGGTCCCTGTCCTCCCACAGTTAATAACGGTCAGTACCAGGGTTGGCTCGATGCAGGCAACTTAGTCGGTGCTTTCTTCGGTCACGACCATAAGAACGACTTCGTTGGTACAGACGCTAACGGTATCACAATGGGTTACTGTAAGGCTGCTACTCTTGAAGCCTACCATTCAGATGATAACGACCCCGCCGTCCGTGTTTTCAACATTAAGGAAGACGGTACATACACAACACAGTCTGTTACATACAGCGCTATGCAGCAGGAAGAAACTGAAGACTACGAGCGTGACGAGATCTCCGGTACTCCCACAGTTCCCGAGGTTCTCTACGTTGGTGCTGCCGATAACAGCATTGCAAAGCAGGAGTACGGCACAACGATCCAGCTTCAGTCTCTCAACCACAAGACTCAGGCTATGTACAATAACGACCTTACGGTTTCTATTGACCTTAATAAGGCCGCTACAGATGTTACGCTGAGTGCACAGGGTATCAGCTTCAGCCCGGTTTCTGTTACAGAAAACGAATCAAGCAACACATACACCTGGACTATCACAGGCGGTAGCGCAAACGCAGGTAACGTAGTTGAGTATGAGGTTAACTACAACTTTGAAGGCACAGCTTACGTTCAGTACGCTTACAGCTACGTTGACAATATCAAATCTCCTCCCGGTCACTACGTATATGTACGTAACTACGGCGGTGTTCTGGATTCTAATGACGCTTACTGGAATACTCAGACTTATGTTATGACTATTCTCGGTAAGAACGTTTACGGTCATGCACGTAGCACAACCGATGACTCATATGCTGACCTCGGCGCATGGACAAATGCTCCCGCAGGTTACTACAACTATACAGGTACTGCGGACGCGGGCTTCGTACAGAAGGACGTTTCCTACGGTCTTAACTACTGTTCTCCCTCACGTATCAAAACACACGCTGAATTCCCCCGTTTCCAGCAGGCAGGTAAGTCCCCTGTAGCTACGATTTATGCCGATACTTCAGTAAGCAACTCTCTTACAGATCTCGGCATTTCAGTCAACTACTGGAGACACTACACTCCCGAACACAACGTTCAGCCGACGATCCAGTTTGCATTCAAGCCCGGTGATGCAAGCTATGCATACAACACATGGAACACAGATACGGTTGGCTCATCAACCATTTCTGTACAGAATGCAAGCATAACTCTCCCCGCTGCAAGAGGCTCTAACGTCAGCAACGCCATCACAGGCGGCGCTATTCCTGCAGACGGCACAACCTACACACTTATCTCCTACGCTTCCAGCCACTATGACGGCGGTCTGTATGATACGAATGTTTATACATTCATGCCCGTTCTTCTCAAGTTCGTAACATACAATAAGGCGGACCTTCGTGCCCTCCTTAACGCAGAAAGAACAGCTAACCGTCAGCTTGAAGGCGAGGACCTCAAGAACACCACATACCGTCAGGCGTTCAAAGAGGCTTTCAAGCAGATTCAGAAGCCCGATACAAATCAGGCTGATATCAACAGCGCAAAGCTCAGACTCGAGAAGGCTATCGAGAACCTCACCTTCTCAGGTGCAGATATCTCCGGTAACAACTCTGAGTACTACATGAACCCGACAGTACCCCCCATCCTTTACGTTGCAGGCTCAGGCTACGGCCTAGCTGCACAGCCCAAGGGTACAACGGTTCAGCCGAGTATCGTTAACTTCCGCACAAGAGCACTTGTCAGCTACTCCAACTTCAAGGTTACACTTCCCAACGGTGCAACAAACGCTCTCGTTGAGGTTTATAACCAGAACACAGGCGCAGCAATGACCTTCACTTGGGACCCTGCAACCGCTTCCGGTGCAGTTACAGGCGGTACAGCTAACGTCGGCGATACAGTTACCTACAAGTTCACATATGAGCTTGGCGGTAAGACCTATATCCAGTACGAAGCTTCAACCGTTACAGATGCTCCTCAGGGCTCAGGTTGGCTCACATTCATCAGACGTACAGGTGCTACTTCCTCCAGCCGTCACACCAGCCAGATGCATCAGCTCTACTTCGTTCCCGAAGGTGTACCGGCAGAAGGTATCCAGTACGAAGCAGTCCAGGGTAACGCAGGCTACGATAATACTTACTACGGCGTTAACCTCACAGGCTTTGCAGGTGACAGCAGCCAGAAGGTAAGCGGTTTCGGTATCAACAGTTGGACCGGTCCCTCAAGAACATCAAAGGGCGGCTGGTACTGCGGCTCCGACGGTGATAGTGACACAGAGGACATAGGTGCACGTGCAAAGCTCAACCTCTTCTTCGACTCATCAGTTGTAGCTAACATCTCAGATGCAAAGCTTATGTTCGTTGCAACCAGCCTTGGTCTTGCTGCTACAGATGAAGCTTTCTACTATGAGCAGCAGCACGAAACATACTACGATGGCCAGGGTAACCACGGCTCTTACGGTACAGACCTTGGTAACCTTAACTCCGCCGCAATCAATGGCGACGGAAACACACGTGGTAACAGCACACTTACACTGACAGAGGGTGATTCCTTCTATAAGTACCTTCAGGTTGCAGGCTTGGCCACAGGTAACTACACATATTACACCTACTTCTGGTGTGAGAATAAGCCCAAGCTTTCCACAATGTCAGAGCGTGCTCTTACCTGTCACTACTCATGGCACATCAACATCACAACAACAGATAAGACAGACCTTCGTAACCTTGTCGCTCAGGAAAATGAGATTTTCCGTCAGTATGAAGACGGTTACTCAGATGCTAACGGCAAGTGGACGGCTTATGTCAACGCTCTTGCAAAGGCTAAGGGTGCTGTATACGATGCTTCACTCACAGCAGCAGAGAACGCTGCAATCGAAGCAAATCTCCAGTCAGCTATCAGTCAGCTCGAGTATGTACGTGCCGACTACACAGAGCTTGAGAAGAAGATTGCTCAGATCTGTGAGATCCACTACGATGAAAACGGCAACAGATATTACCACTACAGACCCAATGAAATCGTTAACCCGTTGTATTACAACCGCGAAGAGTACTACCCCGCAGAGTACTTCAACGTTTCCGTTAACGAAATGAACGTTCCTCTCGATGAGATTCTTGATAACAAGATGAATCTTGATATACGCTATCAGGATGAAGTCAATTCATTCGTTGATATTCTTGATATCGGCTGGCAGTCAGCGCAGCTCCGTAATGCGGACTATTCGGTAGTCGATAGCTATCTCGAACTCAAGACAGGTACTAACCCCAACGGCTCAACAGGCGGTCTTACAATCATTCTTCCCGACCTTGAGAAGTATGAATTTGTCGGCGCCGACTTCAGAGACGTAAGCTGGGAGAACTTCACAACAGACTCCTACAACGCTTGGGCAAACGCTTGCGCACCTGCAATGTCCAACCGTAGCCTCAAGAGCCCCGACCAGCCGATCGTTGACGGCTACGCAACAGCTCTTGAAACAGCTTACAACGCTCTTGAGCTTAAGCCTGCTGATTACACAGCTCTTGACAACAAGATCGCTGAAGCAACATCCAACATCGACACAATGGTAGACGTTGTTGACCCTGCAAACGCAGAAAACAACTACCAGATCACATACTACGATCCCGACTACCTTGCACAGATCAGAGCAAAGTGTGCAGAGAAGGTAGAGGGCCTCTACATCCTTCAGCAGGAAGAGGTCGATGTCCTTGAGTACGAGATCGATCAGCTCTACGTTGCTCTCGGTAACCACCTCAACGAGGCAGATTTCACATTTGCTAACCAGCAGAAGGATATCACTGTAACATACGAGGCTTCTCCTCTTGTTTACTACACAGAAGCAAGTTGGAACAGACTTGTTGCAGCACGTGCAAGGGTTGCAGAGGCAGCTGACTACGGCTATATGGCCGGTGAGCAGCCCGTAGTCAATGCACTTGCTCAGGAAGTTTACGATGCTCGTAACGCTCTTACTTTCAACACAGCTGATTACAGCGGTGTCAATGCATGGCTCGCTAAGATTGCTGAGCTTGAGCCCACAAAGAACGACTATGCAAACTGGGCAGTAGTTGAAGAGGCAGTTGCAGCAGTTCAGACAGGCCTTGATATCACATATCAGGCAGCAGTTGACACAATGGCTCAGAACCTTGAAACAGCTTACAACTCACTTAAGCTCAAGGATGCTGATTACTCCAAGCTCAACAACAAGATCACTGCAGCACAGGCACTCATGGCTAACCAGGCACTCTACACACCCGGCACATACACTAACTTCCTTTCAGTTTATAACGAAGCTCTCGCATTCTATATGGCAGAGCCGAAGGTAGACATCCAGCATCAGGCAACAGTTGACGCTGTTGAGGCACAGCTTCAGGCAGCAATCGACCAGCTTGACTATGTTGATGCTACTATCGCTCCCCTTGAGGATGCAGTAAGCTACTATATGTCAGTTGACTACTATGCTTATGAGGCTGAGTATCCCAACGATACAGACGGCGACGGCGTTGTCGATGTATATGAGGATGCAGAGGCTAAGTACCAGGCAGCACAGGCTCTCCTTGACAAGTACAACAACGATGAACTCGATATCCGCAACGACGCAGAGATTAAGGCTGCAGCAGATGCTCTTACAGCAGCTGTCAACAACCTTCCCGCTCTCTACGGCGACCTCAACTGGGAAATCGAGAACATCCCCGCAGATTACTACACAACACCCGAGAAGTACACAGAAGCTTCAAGAAGCAAGCTTGCAGCAGCACTTGCAGCAATCGATTGGAACCTTAAGATCGGTGATCAGGATAAGGTTTATGAGTACATTGATGCAGTTGTAACAGCAGTTGGCGAACTTGAAGAGGCTGATGCAAATCTCACAGCTCTTAAGGCAGCTATCACCGCAGCTGATCAGAAGATCGCAGGCGTTGATACTTCCACATACACAAACAGCTCTTGGGCAGCATTCGAGGCAGCTTACAACGCAGCAGTTGATGCACGCGACGCTGATCCCGCTCCCAAGTACTCCGAGCAGGCTGAGATTGATGCGCTCACAGCTGAGCTCATCAATGCAACAAACGGTCTTTCAAAGAAGGACGCTGATTACTCAGCTCTCAACGCAGCTATCGCAAGAAAAGATTCTCTTAATGCAGACGATTGGTCACCCGCAACATGGGCAGATGTAGTTGCAGCTTACGCAACAGCTACAGGTATCTCCAAGACTCTCACAATTGACGATCAGGCTATAGTCGATGCAGCAGCTAAGGCACTTAACGATGCTATCGATAAGCTTGAAGAGGCTGATGTTCCTTGCGATTACGCAGCACTTGATGCAGCTATCGCTAAGGCAGCAACAGCTGACACAACAAACTGCACATCCGCTTCTGTAGCAGAGTTCAATGCAGCTCTTGCAGCAGCACAGGCAGTTGCACGTGACCTTATTGTTGATGCAGCCGGTGCAAACCAGGCTACAATCGATGCAGCAGCAGACAGACTTGACAAGGCTATCACAGGCCTCACAAAGCTCGGCAACTGCGACTACGAAGCACTTGATGCAGCTATTGCACAGGCAGCTAAGGCTGACACAACAAACTGCACATCCGCTTCTGTAGCAGAGTTCAACGCAGCTCTCGCAGCAGCACAGGCAGTTGCACGTGACCTCATTGCTGATGAGGCAGGCGCAAACCAGGCTACAGTAGATGCAGCAGCAGCAAGACTCAACAAGGCTATCACAGGCCTTACAAAGCTCGGCAACTGCGATTACGCTCAGCTTGATGCAGCTATGGCAGCATACGAGGCAAAGCTTGCAGATAAGGCTATCTACGCTAACTGGGCAGAGTACGAAGCAGCTTACAACGCAGCTAAGGCTATCGCACGTGACCTCGTCGCTGACGAAGCAGGTGCAAACCAGAAGGCTATTGACGATGCAACAGCAGCACTCAACGCAGTTGTTCTCGTTTACAAGGCAGCTGATTACTCAGCAGTCGAAGCAGCTAAGGCTAAGATTCCTGCTGATATGAGCACAGCTCTCTACACAGCAGCTTCAGTTAAGGCTGTTAACGATGCAGTAGCAGCAGTTGTTGAAGGCTACGACATCACAAAGCAGGCAGAGGTTGACGCATTCGCAGCAGCTATCGAAGAGGCAGTTGCTAAGCTTGTTAAACTCGGCAAGGTTGATTACTCAGCTCTCGACGAGGCTATCAATAAGGTTCCCGCTAAGGCAGCAGATGCTTACTCAACAGTAACATGGAACGCTTATCAGGAAGCTCTCGCAGCAGCTAAGGCTGTTGAGCGTGACCTCATCAACGACGAGGCAGGTGTAAACCAGGCTAAGGTTGACGAGGCAGCTAATGTTCTTGCAGATGCATTCAATAACCTTGCTGATAAGGAATTCTGCGATTACAGCGCACTCGAAGAAATGGTTCTCTACTGCTCAGAGCTTGATGCAGACGAAGAATACTACGATGCAGCAGACCTCGCAGAGTGGAAGTCAGCTCTCGCAGCAGCTCAGGCACTCCTTGCAGCTGAGAAGCTTGAGAAGACAGCAGAAAACCAGGCAATCATTGACAATGCAGCAGCAACACTTGATAAGGAATATAGTGATCTCTATGAGCTCTACGTAGACCTTTCAGACCTTGCAGCAGCAGTTGAAAATTATGGCGAACACAAGATTGACAACGAAATCGAGCGTTACGAGCCCGACACATGGGCAGCATACGAGGCAGCTCTCGAAGCAGCTCAGGCAGCTCTTGTAACATACGATCTCGCTCCCGATACTCAGGCAACAAGAGACATCATCGCAGGTCTTGCAAAGGATCTTGAGGATGCTTACAATGCTCTTGAGCTCATCAAGGGTTACTGCGATTACACAGCACTTGAGGAAGCAGTTCTTTACTGCTCCGAGCTTGATGCAGATGAGGCTTACTACGATGCAGCAGAGCTTGCACAGTGGAAAGCAGCACTTGCAGAAGCAATGACACTCCTTGAGAGCGAGCCGCTCTTCCTTACACCTGAAAATCAGGCAATCATCGACAGTGCAGCAGGCGCACTCGAAAAGGAATACAGCGATCTCTATGAACTTTATGTAGACCTTGATGCACTTGCAGCAGCAGTTGAAAATTACGGCGAACACAAGATTGACAACGAAATCGAGCGTTACGAGCCTGACACATGGGCAGCATACGAGGCAGCTCTCGAAGCAGCTCAGGCAGCTCTTGTAACATACGATCTCGCTCCCGATACACAGGCTAACCGTGATGCAGTTGCAAAGGCTGCAAAGGATCTTGAGGATGCTTACAACGCTCTCGAGCTCATCACAGCATACTGTGATTACACAGCACTTGAGGATGCAGTTCTCTACTGCGGCGTGCTTGATGCAGATGAGGCTTACTACGATGCAGACGAGCTTGCACAGTGGAAGGATGCACTTGCACTTGCTAAGAATATCCTTGAAAGCGATCCTCTCTACCTGACAGCTGAAAACCAGGCAATCATTGACAACGCAGCAGCAATTCTCACTAATGAATACAGTGATCTCTACGAGATGTATGTAGACCTTTCAGAGCTTGAAGCAGCAGTTGAAAACTACGGCGAGCACAAGGTTGACAACGAAATCGAACGCTACACAGCAGACTCATGGGCAGCATACGAAGCAGCTTTCGCAGCAGCTCAGCAGGCTCTTGTAGATTACGATCTCGCTCCCGACACAGACGAGAATAAGGCAGCAGTAGCTAAGGCAGCTCAGGATCTTGAGATTGCTTACAAGAACCTCACAATCCTCGGCAACTGTGATTACTCAGAGCTTAATGCAGCTATTGCAGATTACGAAGCAAAGCTTGCAGATAAGGATCTCTACGTTAACTGGGCAGAATACGAAGCAGCTTACAATGCAGCTCAGGCAGTTGACAGCGATATGATCGACGATGATGCCGGTGTAAACCAGGGCAAGATCGACGCAGCAGCAGATGCTCTCAATGCAGTTGTTCTCGTTTACAAGGATGCTGACTACTCAGCAGTTGAAGCAGCTAAGGCTACAATCCCTGCAGATCTCAGCATCTACACAGACGATTCAGTTAAGGCTGTTAACGATGCAGTAGCAGCAGTTGTTGAAGGCCTTGACATCACAAAGCAGGCTGAGGTTGACGCAATGGCTAAGGCTATCGCTGATGCAGTTGCAAAGCTTACAGTTGCTGAACTTCCCCTTGCTCTTAAGCCTAAGGCAGGCTCAACAACAGTTATCGACAGAGAAAGAGGCTTCATCTACGGTCTCTCTTGCGCAGGCGTTGACGCTTACTCAGAGTATGAGTTTGTTGAAGACCTCATTGCTCAGAACTTCGTAGAAATCGAAGGCGACGGCCGTCTCGAGTACACATATGTTGGCAACAACACAGTTCTCGGTACAGGCGCTAAGGTAGAGTTCATCAACAACAAGACCGGTGAAGTTGTCGAAACATTCTACATCGTTATCTTTGGCGATATCGACGGCGACGGTACAGTTACACTTGATGACGCTTCCGATGCTATCGACTATTTCGCATGGAACGATTGCAACTACGATTATGAAGACTTCACAAATCCCGCAGTATTCGCAGCTGATATCGACAATGACGGCGCAGTTACACTTAACGACTTTGCTATCAGCACAGACTACCTTGCATGGAACAGTGATTTCATCCCCCAGGTAAGATAAATCACGCTTACCCGCACGTTTATCCTTAATATTGACCTGCCCGGCTTCTGCCGCCGGGCAGGCTGATATAATTAAACTCTAAAGGAGGAAACATAACTCAATGAAAACTGCAAAAAAAGTTCTTAGTATAGTTATTGCAGTTATGCTCCTTGTCGGTACAGTTGTTGTCGGCGTAAGCGCTGAATCAATGGTTTATGAGAAGGCAGGATCAAAGCTTGTCTACACAGCAACAACAGGCAAAGAAGCTAACGCAGAAGGTTTTATCGAGGTTAAACCCGGCGAAACAGTTACTGTTTCTGTTTATGCTCAGGCTAACTACTACTTCGGTACAACCGGCGGTGAAATTTTCTGTTGGACAGCAGGATTTTTCAACACAATCACATTAGCAGACGTTACCAATCACAATTATGTAAACAACTACACATGTACTCCCAAGGTTATTGCAAGTACAGCAGCTACACAGCTTGGTACAGGCTATAACAAGGGTTCACATGAAGGCTTCCAGAATCTTCGTGCTTACAGCACAGATTGCACAACTCCCTTTGATGCTTCTGAAGCAACACTTGCTTACACATTCAAATTTGTTGTTCCTGAGACAGCAGCAATCGGCGCAACAGGTGAGTTCCGTATGCCCGAAACTTGCTCCGCTACAGTAGCAACAACATCACGTCAGAAGCAGATTTATGCAGCTGTTAACAACTCCGCTACCGAATACAACAGCGGTACAGTTGCTTCAATCTATCCCGAAGCAATCGACCTCACAGGCACAATCCTTAACTTCAAGGTTGTTTCTGCAGAGCCCGAGGCAGTTCTCGGTGAGATTAAGGAAGTTAATGCCTCAGACACACTTATCGGCGACACAGCAGTAGTTTCTGTTAATGTTACCGGTTCTCCCGAGTCACTTCGCGTTGTAACTCCCGCAGGTGAGACAACATACACCCGCGACGATGCTACAATCGAAGCAATAGAAGGCGGCGAAAATTGGGTTATCGAAGTTCTCGTAAATGCAGCATCAGAAAATGCTACAGTTTACGCTAACTACGGTAAAGCAGGCGAAACAGCCGGCACAGAATTCACACTTATTGGTTTAACTTATTGTGATTACGCAGATCTCGATGCAGCAATCGCTCAGGCTAAGGCTCTGGACGAAAACGATTACACATCAACTTCGTGGTACTCACAGGCTTATCTCACGTCATATCTTGATGCTGCAGAGGCAGTTGCTCGTGATATGGTAGCAGACGCAGCAGGTGAAAACCAGGCTATCATTGATAACGCAAAGGATGCTCTTCTTGCAGCTATTGCTATGCTTGAGCTCAGAGCTGACTTCACAGCTCTTAAGGCAGCTATCGCAACAGCAGCAACAGCTGACACAGCTAACTGCACAGCAGCTTCTGTAGCAGAGTTCGATGCAGCTCTCGCAGCAGCTCAGGAGCTTGCAGATTTCGAAAGCTCCATTGGCGAAAGCAGACAGGCTGAGGTCGATGCTGCAGCAGAAAGACTTAACGCAGCTATCAAAGGCCTTACAAAGCTTGGTGAATGCGACTACACAGCTCTCGATGCAGCAATCGCAGCATACGAGGCAAAGGTAGCAGATAAGGATCTCTACACAAATTGGGCAGACTATGAGGCGGCTTACAACGCAGCTAAGGCAGTCGCTCGTGATATGATTGCT
This sequence comes from Acutalibacteraceae bacterium, assembly GCA_045579585.1. Lineage (GTDB taxonomy): Bacteria > Bacillota > Clostridia > Oscillospirales > Acutalibacteraceae > UBA8612. Next base: position 2,246 of record JAZNMK010000005.1, on the reverse strand, counting down.
GACGAAGCAGGCGCAAACCAGAAGGTTATCGACGATGCAGCAGCAGCACTCAACGCAGTTGTTCTCCAGTACAAGGCAGCTGACTACTCAGCAGTTGAGGCAGCTAAGGCAGACGCAGCAGCAGTTGACGCTTCCAAGTACACATCAGCTTCAGTTAAGGCTGTTAACGATGCAGTAGCAGCAGTTGTTGAAGGCTACGACATCACAAAGCAGGCTGAGGTTGACGCAATGGCTAAGGCTATCAACGATGCTATCGCTGCTCTCGTTTCTCTTGATCCTTGTGATTACACAGCTCTTGATGCAGCTATCGCAACAACTCCCGAATACGGTGCAGAGTACTACGATGCAGAAGACTACGCAGCATACGAGGCAGCTCTTACAGCAGCTAAGGCAGTTGAGCGCGATATGCTCGCTGACGAAGCAGGTGCAAACCAGTCTAAGATTGACGATGCAGCTGAGGCCCTCACAGATGCTTACAACGCACTTGGCGAGCCCAAGTTTGTTGACCTTTCAGCTCTTGAGGCAGCTATCGCAAAGAAACCCGCATACGGTGCAGAGTACTACGATGCAGCAGCATATTTAGCATGGCAGGATGCTGTAGCAGCAGGTCGCGAAACATACGAAGGCCTTGACGGCGAACCTGATGTAGATTGGGCTCGCGAAGAAGCAGCAGCAGCAGCTAATGCTATCACTGCAGCATTTAAAGAGCTTGTTCCCGCATTCATCGATTACTCCGCTCTTGAAGAGGCAGTCAAGAACTACGGCACAACTCCCGAAGCAGCTGAGTCTTACACAGATGAGACATACCAGCCCTATGCAGCAGCTCTCGAGCGCGCACAGAATATGCTCAAGGAAAAGGACGAAAACGCTCCTGCTTCCGACACAGAACTTGCAGCACAGATCGCAGCAGCTGCTAAGGAGCTTGAGGAAACATTCAAGGCTCTTGAGCTTGCTCCCGTAGATCCTCCTGTAAATCCCGAACCCACTCTTACAATCGTTACAGCTGTTAGAGCTACAGAAGAGGACTACCAGGTTGGCGATACAGTTAACTTCGAGTTCGATTGTGCTATCACAAACGTAACAAAGCTTCAGATTGTATTCTCCAACGGTTCAACATCTACTTACCACCGTGCACACTCCGCTGTAACAATTGTTGACAACGGCGACGGCACAGAGACATGGACTATCGCTGTCAGAATCTATTACGACAGTATAGATGCTAGTGCAAGAGGTAAGCTCGGTAGAGTTTGGGAAGACGAAGGTTGCGCATTCAAGTTTGAGACAAAGGCAGAGGAAATCAAAGAGGACTACTCAGTCAAGAGTGCAGCGATGATCCTTGATGGTACAGCTGTAACAGAGTTCAAGCCTTCAGATACAGTTATTCTTACGGTTGTCTGCGGTCCTGATACTCTCAGAATCAGACTTGTTGCTCCCGATGGTGCAACAACAACATACGACCGCTCAAGGGCTACTCAGGATGAAAACGGCAACTGGGTATGGGCTGTTCCTCGTACATTTGCTAAGCTCGAGTACAAATACGATATCTACACAGCAGGTTCTTCAAACCGTCTCACAGACGAAGGTACAGACCTTATATTCACAGTTAAGGATCAGGTTGTTGCAGACGGTCCTTCAACAGGTGATGATGCTGATATCGTTGTATCCGCAGCAGTTGCTAAGGCTCGTCTCCTCAGAGACGCTGAGCAGACATTCACTATCGTAACAGATAAGGATGCTAAGGGCGTCAGAGTTGTTGACCAGTACGGCAATGTTCAGACTTACTCAAAGGATGCAGCTACAGCAGTTGACAACGGTGACGGTACACTCACATGGACTCTCACAGTTGTTTGCACACGCGCTGATACATTCAATTGCACAGTAGATGCTCTCTACGGTTCAACTTGGATGAACAACGGCACAACAGTTTCCTACAGAGTAGTTTATTAATCAGCTACCTAAATAATACGGCAGGTGCGGTTTACCGCACCTGCTTTTTTGTGTGAAGCACACACCAAATACCTCAATTAATCGTCTGCCTCATAGTGACTTTAAGGCACCGAGGAAAGTTGATGTTACTGTCTTTATGCTTGCACCTCGATTAAATGTATAATTACAACAGCAAAGACAAAATAAAAAGCCTCCCTTGCCTAAAGGGAGGGGGACCGCCGTCAGGCGGTGGAGGGATTGAAAAGATATAATTTAAATAATATAAAAAACGGAGACGTTCACAAACGTCTCCGTTAATT
>JAZNMK010000004.1:0-18517 GCA_045579585.1 Acutalibacteraceae bacterium | reverse complement strand
TGGAAGAACGTCCGCCTACTCGCTTCTGTCCTTTAACCATAAGCACGTCGTTTTCAAGCGAATCACAGTAGAAAAATTCTTTCCACTGGTCAGCAAGTACACCGCCGAGTGCTCCTATTCCTGCTTTAATAAGTCCCATATAAAATTTCTCCTTTCAGAAATTTATTTATTAATTAATGTTTATCCTACAGGCAAATCGCAATCAACAACATCAGTGATTACGTAGCCGAAAGGATTATTTGCATCGGGTTTAACGATTACCGCAAGACCAAATTCCTCATAGCCCTCATATCTGTAATCGTCAATACGGATTTTAACGGAATACGTTCCGTCGCCGTTATCTTCTACGCCGTAAAATTCGTTAGTACTGAAGCGTTCAAAAGCATACGGCTGAACAAGATATTTTTCACCGGTGCTGAAGTGGGCTGGAACAACCTTGCCGTCATCAGAAGTTTCGGGCACATTGTTTGCAAGCGTCGGATACATAGCACTTAAATAAGCATCCGCTTCCCATTCGGAAAGACCAATCATATTGACATAGTCCTCAGTACCGTTCATTTCGAACTCATTGAGCGTTACTGCGTAAGCAATAGTGTCCCACACAACGGGAGGTTCATATTTCACAAGCCTGTCATTGTAAAACACATTCGATACCGCACGGGCAACGCAGAGGTTATAGAAGGGTGAATCTTCGGTTATTTCTTCGGGGGCAAAGCCTTCGTCAACCATCAGCAGCTTTGTAACAACCTCATGGCCATCCATAGCCAGATAATAGTCGGCGTTCATTTCACCGTACTCGGCAACAATTCTGTAATCGGGAATTGTTTCGGTTACGTAGCAGTCAAATTCGTAAATCATGCCCTTTTCGGTTGAGATTTCGAATATTGTTTCGGTTACCTCAAACTCATCAACAATCGGTGACCACATAATTGCTTCAAGTCTGACCTTAACACCGTTTTTGGGCGAAATAAACCTGAAACAGCCGGCTGAAGTCTGAGGGTCTATGCCCGTGTTTATGGTTTCGATTTTGCCCTTCAGGCTCTGATAATCTTCAGAAGCACTGTCAATATAAAGAGTCATCAGCAAATCGCCGCCATCATCCTTTTTATTGCTGCCTTTGTCGTTTGCAGAGCCGTTATCTTTTGTTTTTGATTCTTCGGTCTGCGAAGGAGCTTCGGTTGTTGTTTCAGCCTTATCCTTGCCGCCGCAGGCTGCAAATGTAAGCACCATAATCATAGCAAGTATAACGGCTGTTATATTTTTCATTGGCATTACCTCCTCATTTTTTCGGTTTATATTCAGTTGAAGAATAAGGATTTTTGTTTTCTTTAGGCGGGTCAGGTCGGTTTCCCTCTCTTATGAGCCACGAAAAAACAGCAGTCTTAACACCTACACCGACAACCCACAGGGCTATTGCTCCAATAAACCACAGAATTGATATGTCAAAAACAAAGTGAAGCACCAGCAAAACCCAAGCAGGAATTGTCCATTCAAGGTCAAAAATAAGATTTATTCCGAGTGCAGCAAAAAAACCGCCGTTAACCTGTGGCCTTTTCCTCATATAAATACCGCCTTAAATCAGTTGATAACAAGTCTGCCTGTAATATCACGGTCAAGATTCTGATGAGTTGAAAGGTATTCATCAAATATACTGCGGCATGATGTTGAAACCATAACAGGAGCACCATTAGCTTTGATTTCGTCAAATGGAATATTGAAGAAGTCATCAAGATTATTGTAATGGAACTGTTGGAGTCCTACTTTGTAAATCTTCTCGTCATCCATAGGCTCGCCGTTGATATCAAAGCGAGTAAAGGTGTGTGTTGCTCTGTCATATTCAACGCGTAAGCCCGTTGAAAGCTGATAGAACTCACAATGTTCACCCTGCCATACGCCATCACGGACCATATGCTTTATCATCCTTTTGAACTGCTCACCCGTAACCTTGATCATATAGCAAGCATCATCATACGGGAAACATTCGCAAAGGTCGGCGAAAAGGACAATCGGACCAAGCTGTGTGCTTCTGACACTACCCGAGCCGAGAAGCATAATATCAAGGCCCAGACACTCGCGCATAATATCGGAGAACAGACCGCCAAGTGCTGTTTCCTGAGTTCTTTCGGGATGTGTCAGCTTTTTCTTAAATCTTGTTACAAGTCTGCCGTATTTTTCGTCAGTCTTCTCTTTATAATGCTTAAGAATATTCTCAAGAGCCTCGTCTTTGGGACAATGCTCGGCATTTATCGGAACACTCTTCCATGTGTAGCTGTCAATACAGTTATTGTCTGTATCAACCATGATATCAAATCGACCTATCTGGTCAGTGCCTGTACCGGCCTGAACAATAACGATATCGTTGACAACAGCCGGCTCATCAATGAATGTATGAGAATGACCGCCGACAATAATATCAACACCCCAAGCAGGGTCTAACAAAGCAGCAAGCTTCTTGTCCTCTTCAAAGCCGATGTGTGTAAGAAGAACAGTAAAATCAATATCTGTTGCATTATATGAGTTACAGATTTTACCGACCTCAGCAGCAGCCTCATCAATGTCAACGAAAGTACCGATAATGCCATCATTCTTGGTCTGTGAAAGAACTTCTTCAGTGATAAGACCGATAAACAGCACCTTCATACCGTCAATTTCAGCTATATAATGGGGCTTAAAAAGTCTTGCGCCGTTTGTTTTGATATGTAAATTAGCATTGATAATCGGGAATTTAGCGCATTTTTCGATGAAGAGAAGGTGTGCAATGCCGTAATCTGTTTCATGGTTACCGATTGTTACAACATCAGGTGAAAGCATATTCATAATCTCGATTGTTGAAATGCCTTTATACTCCGAGTCGATAACAGAGCCTCTGAACATATCGCCTGCGATACAGTAAATTGTGTTTTTTTCTTCGTTTCTTACCTTATCCACATAACCGGAAAGCATTGAAACACCGCCGACAAGATTGTCGTCAATATTTTCCGCAAGGAAATCTCCGTGAAGGTCATTGGAGTGAAGAATTGTAAGCTTTTTTAAATTTTTCATAAATCAGTTCTCCTTATTTTTATAGCTTTACATTATAATTATATCAACTTAAAATCCCCCGCACACCGTACTTTAGTGCAAACTTTTATAAAAAAGAGCTGATTTTTAACAAAAAAGTTAAAAAATCAGCTCTTTTACCTATTCTTTTATAATAATTCTTCCGTCAATTTCCTTATCAAAGTTCCGGCATTCAGACAAACGCTCCTCAATCACAACACGCGCTGAAGTTGCAACCACCCTGGTCGGATGGTTTTCCTCAATTTCGCTCAGCGGGAAATTGAAATATTTTTGAAAGCTTCTGTAATGAAACTGCTGCATACCGACTTTATAAAGCCTATCATCCTCAATCGGTTCACCGTCAAACGTAAAATCTGAAATTTTTCTTTGCTTTACGTCATACTTGACACGCAACCGTTTTGAAATCTGGAAGAATCCGCTTGCGCCCCCCTGCCATACTTCGTCCCGGAACACATAAGTAAACATTGCTTTTAATTGCTTACCGGATATATAAAGCAGCCTTACATCGCCGTCATAAGGGAAACACTCCGCAAGGTCAGAAACCTGAACAACAGGTCCGAGTGAATCATTTCTGATAGCACCCGATGCGAGCAGCATCACATCAAGAGCAAGACTTTCGGCAAGAATATCGCAGAACAAATCGCCAAGCTCAGTTTCTCTGTATCTGTCAGGATGAGTAAGCGTGCGTTTAAGACGGGTTATGACACGGCTGTACTTGACATCTGTTACACTTTTATAGGATGCAAGAATTTTATCAATAGCCTCATCATTCGGACAATTTTCGGGGCAGACTTTTACATACTTCCATTCAAAATCACTAAGACAGTTGTTGTCCGTATCTATTGTCAGATCAAACCTACCTATCTGATCCGTGCCTATTCCTGCCTGTACAACTGCAATATTGTTGACAATCTCAGGTTTTTCAATAAAAGTATGGGAGTGACCGCCGATAATAATATCTACACCCCAAGCAGGGTCAAGCATAGCAGCAAGCTGTTTATCCTCTTCAAAGCCTATATGTGTCAGCAAAACAGTCAGGTCAATATCAGTTGCGTTATATGCATCACATATTCTGCCAACTTCTGCGGCAGCCTCATGAACATCAAGAAAGCTGCCGACAAGTCCCTCGTTTCTCGCCTGCTTCATAACACTTTCGGTGATAATGCCGATAAACAGAATTTTCATTCCGTCCACCTCAAGCACTTTATGCGGCTTAAAGAGGCGTACTGAATTGGATTTAATATAGAGATTTGCATTTATTATCGGAAACTTGGCACATTTTTCAAGAAAGAGAAGATGAGCTATTCCGTAATCTGTTTCGTGGTTGCCGAGCGTAACTACATCAGGCGCAATAGCGTTCATTATTTCAATTGTGCTCGTACCCTTGAATTCAGAATCAATTACAGAGCCTCTGAACATATCGCCGGCAATACAGTAAAGGGTATTAGGTACTTCATTTCTGACCTTATTGACATATCCAGAAAGCATACTGACTCCGCCGATAAGGTCATCATTTACATTTTCTGCAAGGAAATCACCATGCAAATCGTTAGAATGCAGAATTGTAAGCTTTTTAAATTTATTCATATTTCTATCCTTCACTCTTTGCACACTTTTTACAGCAAAATCCTCCGTTTAAATTTTCGCCGTAAACAGTACAGTCATCACAAACCATATCTCCGCAGATTTCACATCTGTTCAGTTCATATAAAGCTTCGATATTTGATCTTTCAAAAGCGCTGCTGTGGTCAGCTGCATAAATAATGTCTCTCGCCTTTTTAACTTCCTTGCTTAAAAACTTCCCTTTAAACCCGGAGTTAAATTCAATTATCGGAGTTTTAATTGCTTTTTTACAGCAATCACAATAAAATTCAAATTCAAATTCTTTTAAAGTTGAGCGGTCCGAATAATCCTTTGTAACCGGTTTTAACATAGACTTCTCCTCAAAGATCATTTATATGAGCTTATTTAGCTCGTCAACTATTTCCTTGGCAACAGCCATCTTATATTCAAAGCGTGTCGGTTGAGGTTCAAGTTCAATATAATACTCGAACATCTCACCGTTAATACAGAAAGCAAACCAGACCTGACCGGGCACGGAAGCCGCCGCATTTGCCGGGTCAACATTACCCATTGAACCGGTTACTCCGATACCAATATCGGCATTATAGGTTTTACTGCACGCCTGCGCCATTGCTTTTGCGGTCTGAGAAGAATACACGGAATACTTCTCAATAATTTCTTCCGGTACACCCTGTTTGATTTTCGCCTCGTTGCTGTATGTAACAAATGCACCCTTCATTATTCCCGATGCACCTTCGGTATCGCTTATCAACGAGGCAAGCTGACCCGATGTGCAGCTTTCCATTGTGGTGATTGAAATATTCTTTTCAATCAGCTTTTTTGTAAGCAAATGGTAATCTTTTCTGATTTCCTGCTCGTTATATATTTTAGTCATAAATATCGCTCCGTTAATTCTATCAATCGTTACACGGTTTATTCAGTTTTGCCTTTTCACAGGAATAGCGGATTTCACGCTGCATAATCCTGCGTGCGTTATAGATATTCTCTTCAGCAACATTTGCAACAACCATAAGCTCAATATGTGTTTCGGCAAGCGTATCAACACCCTTATAAACCGGAGCTTCCTTGAAAATATCGGGATATTCGCTCGGAAGTTCCGAAAGAGCCTCCTGTACTGCGGCCTCAGCAACCTTAAGCTCATCATCATAGCTTACAGGCACATTAACAACAGCCACCGAAACGTTATCGGAAAGGTTAACAAGAGAGCCGATTTCGCTGTTATTAATAATACGGACATTGCCGCCAAGGTCTTCAATGCTGACTGTACGCAGACCGATTGATTTAACCTCACCACGGAAGCCGTCAATAGTAATAATATCGCCAATAACAAACTCGCCTTCAAAAACAATGAACAAACCGGTAATAATATCCTCAACAAGTGACTGTGCGCCCAAGCCAACAATAATACCGACAATACCTGCTCCGACAAGAATTGCAGTTGTATTAATACCCAAACATCTGAGCGCTACAACAACGCCTGCAATATAAACAGCATATACTAAGAATTTGCCCATAAGCTGGAAAAGAGTATGCAAACGGTTATTCTTCAGCTTTATTGCATTAATAATAAACTTAAAAATATAACCTACAACAAAGGCGACAACAAGCACCAGCAATGCTGCACAGACCGCCTGAACGTTGAATGTTGCAGATACTTTTGTAAAATATGTATCAATAAATCCGCCAACACTTGCTCTTATGCCTTCAGGCATGAACGTAAGACGTGAAATATTGAAAACTGCAGCTACAACCGCAATAACAACAACTGAAACAACTAAACCGATAACCTTTTTTGCACTATTCTTTTTACTCATAATTCTAATATCCTTTCAGCATATTTAACTTAAAAAAATCTTATAAATCTTCTTTGGATTCGCCGCATCGTTCACAGGTAAGTATCTGACCACCGTTAGGACCGGAAAAAGGCTCACCCTTCCATTGATGGCCGAGCTTAGGTATAACCTCCTGCTCCTGAATGACCTCATGACACGTCTGGCAGAAAATATAGTCAGTATATCCGTCGCTATCGCAGGTGGGCTCACTGCCTTCTCTTACTACTCTGGTATGCCCCAATGCAGCAATAGTCTGCTGAGCCTTTATAACTGTGCCGCAAGCTGAGCAGTGGCTGCCTGCAGTTTTACCGGCGCTTGTGCAAGTTGCTGCTACTGCAGCATCTTCAACAACCTTATGACCGGTTTTTGAGATAATCGTCTGTGCTTTGATCACCTTACCGCAAACAGAACAATGGCTGCCCTCCGTCTTGCCGTCGGTTGTGCAGGTCGCCGCTACAGCCGGATCTTTAACAGCCTTATGACCGGTTTTTGGGATAATCGTCTGTGCTTTGATTACCTTACCGCAGGCTGAACAGTGACTGCCTTGTGTTTTACCGTCGGTTGTACAGGTTGCCGCTATTGCAGCATCCACAACTTCAACGTGAGTGCCTTTTACAGCCTTTTGTTCAACAAGCACCTTGTTACACACCGAGCAGTGGCTGCCCTTTGTAAGACCGTCCTTCTGGCAGGTTGCCGGAACAGCAGGGTCTTCAACCTCAACGTGCGTGCCCTTAACAACAGTCTGTGCTTTCAGAACCTTGTTACAGACCGAGCAATGTGAGCCCTCTGTTTTGCCGTCCTTTTTACAGGTTGCCTTAACCGCCTCATCTATTACAACGGTGTGTGCTGCGGGGATTATTTCCCGTTCAAGCTCCATACCGCAGCCTGAGCATTCCTTATGCCTTACGCCATCAACGGTACAGGTTTTCTCCGTATCAATTATCCAGTCACTTGCGCCGTGCTCACCGGCAGGGATTTCTCTTTCTTCGAGTACCTCATTACAATGAATACACGGTATAATTTCAATACCGCTGTTAACACAGTCCGCATTAACGCTGACAGTCCAGTCCCCTGCCTCGTGTTCAAGTTGCGGAACCAATCTCGTTTCAAGTATTTCTCCGCAAAGTGTACACAGCAACACTTCCTCACCCGACGCAAAACAGCTTGCGGCATTATGTACCGTCCATTCCGAAGAAATAATATGCTCGTGTTCAGTCACAGGCTCGGTAAAGGATTGCGTCAGCCTGTCACCTATGGGGCTGACGGCAACCGTTGCACCAACAGCAAGAACAATTCCGATATTCTTAACCGTATCAGCGGTTTTAGTGAAAAAGTTACTTTTTTGCCTTTCTTCAACTGCGGCTTCTTCTTCAACTTCGACTTCCAAACCTTCTTCTTTTAAGCCTGCAGTAAACTCCTGGTTATATTCATCAGAGTGAAAAAAGCGTTCATCATATTCTGATGCTTCATCGAGATAAGAATATTCGTCGGAAATAACGTGCTCGCTTGAGGAAATATGTTCTTCACCGAAATCATCCTGCAAAAACTCTTTCCTGCGAAATGCCATTTATTCACCTTCTTTTATATAATCGTACATTTTAATTATATCAGTTCGTTTTCCTTCGCACACCGTACTTTAGTGCAAACTTTTCGAAATTCTGAAGTTTTTTTCATAAAAAAGACGGCAGATTGCTCTGCCGCCTTGGAAATTTAACTTATCTAATCAATAGTGTGCTGCACCGCAGACACAGAAGGGATTAAGACCGAAAATACGGTTAAAGAAGTTGACAATTGACCAGAGGAAGCCCATAAATCCGTCTCTGTGACAAACATGGGTGCAAGGATCTGTAACTGTAATTTCGAATTCGAATTCGACATATTTAACACCGACATCACCGTATATGCCGCCGGGAACCCAACCATCAACCTCTGTCAAAACTTCTTCGCCGTTAACTGTACCGTCAACAGTATTTGCAAGCTTATAGCCCGATTCGGCAGACAAGTAAACAAAAATGGTATAAGTTTCGCCACTTACAAATTCACCGTCAAAATATTCTCCGTCTGAATCTTCAACATATACAGCGGGATCACCGTAATCATCTTCAAACTGGAGACCTTCTGTAAGGATTTCAATATAATCCTCATAGTCATATACGTTAAGACCTGCGATATCTCTACGGACGCTGATATCAGCTTTGCTGATTTTGTGACTGTCGGGGATAATATCAGATTCGCTGATTTCAACCTCATCGGAAATTTCAGTTCTGCAGCCGTCAAAGGTAACAACGCAGACATGTGTGCCTGCTTCTTCCGCATCAAGTTCTGCATCTGTATTAACCTTTGTCATTTCAGGCATTTCTGCTTTGAGGTGAGGCTCCTGTTCATAAACGCCCCATGTGAAGTAAACACAGGCGTGGTCAGCAGTGAATTCAACGGTCTCGTTTGCATCGACATCTTCCCAGACTTCATCGGAATCTCCGCAAGTACACCAGATGCCGAGTTCAACAGCATCAGTATCAGCTGTCATTTTGATAGTCTGATCTTCAAGAAGAATAACTTCGAAGAAATTATGTTCTTTATAGGACCCCTCATTATAACCGGTATAAACACCGGTCCAACCGTTTTCTGAATCATAAGTTGCAAAATTGCCGGCATATTGATAATCACCGCGGGGCTTTGCATATTCGTCAGTCAATTCAGCGAGAGAATCGTCAATCTTATACCACTGATATTCAGCGTCTGCGCCCTCTGTAACCTCAACGTAGGGTTCATCGGCTGTGGGCTGATGAGTGATTTCAGCGAATTTCACTACAGTAATATCAAATTCAACAGCATAATCTTCATATGCGACTATTTTAAACAGATAGTCGGCACCTGCTTCTGCCTCAAAAATGCAGTAGAAATCATAGGTGTCATAATAATCATTGTCATCGTCGTCTGCGATTTCATTGCCATCTGCGTCATAAACCTCAACACGTGGGTCAAGATCGCTCTCACCCATATCGGAATAAACAACGTATGTGCCGTCTTCATCGGGGGTGAATTTGCACTCTGCGTAACCCTCTGCGGGTACGGTTACGGTTATTGTTTCACCTAGTGAGATTGTGTAATCAGCCGCAAAAGCTGTCATCGGAATTGCGGCAACAATCATAACGATTGCCATAACAGCCGCTAAAATCTTGCGTGTTTTCTTCATAATAAAAAACATCTCCTTTATAATTTTATCTTATGCTCTATTTAAAATGCATAAGTACACAATTAAATGATATCAAAAACTTTCGGTTTGCGCACCGTACTTTAGTGCAAACTTTTCGTAATTATGAATTTTTTTCATAAAAAAAACGGCAGATTTCTCTGCCGCCACAAATGCAAGTTATTGTTCTTTTTTATGGTCGTTGATTATAATTCCGCTTTCCCGTGTTCTTACGGCAAGCTCTGTGCGGTTACGGAAGCCTGTTTTGTCACGCATACTCTGTATATGTCCCTTTACGGTACGCAGGGACATGTGCAGCTTTTCGGCTATTCCCGCATCGGATTCTCCGTTTATAACCTCACGCAGAACCTCAAGCTCCTTTTCGGTAAGGTCAATATTCATTGCAGAACCGAGCCTGAGTGTAGGCGTAGTGTCCGGGTAAACGGACTCCCCTGCCATTGTTCTGTCCATAACCTCAATTATTTCCTCAGCAGATGCACTCTTATACCAGAAGCTTTCAACTCCTGCCGCACGTGCTCTGTCAATATAGCTGAACTCCGGCTGACTTGTTACAATAACTATTTTAATTTTCGGAAAGCTCTTCTTGATTTTCGCAGCAGCGTCAAGTCCGTTTGCGTCCATTGCCGTGCAGACGTCCATAAGAATCAGATCAACATCGTTTTTCATACAATAAAGTTCTGCCATTGCTGCGCTTTCTATTGAATGAGAAAGAATGTAATCAAAGCTGTCGTTAACATAAATTTCAAGGAGCTTGCGTGCCATAGGGTCGTCTTCTACTATCAGAACCTTAATCAAAACCTGCTCACCTCTTTTGGTAAAGATATATCGAGAACATACTTCGGAACAGACTGAATATGCATTTCGCCGCCGCAGCGTTCAATTTTATTCCGCAGCGAACCAAGACCGCCGCCCTCATTAATTTCTTTATCGGGAACATTGCCGTCGTTGGTATAGCGGGCAAAATAGAATTCATCCGACTCTGTAAACTCAACAAAAAGTGTTGTTGCCTGAGCATGACGCACGGCATTGGTAAGTGCTTCGGTAGCCGCAGAGGTCATAACGGAAGCCACCGTTTCATCCTGCGGAATGCAGCCGTTAATCTCAACGCTTACGCCGGCAGACTCCGCAACCGCAATAAGCGACTGAAGCAAATCCGTATTCTGCGAGGGTTCAGCCTCCGTGCGAAGAACGGCAATATTTCTTTTCCACGCATTCAGTACAGGCTGCAAATCCGCATCGGTCTGATGCAGGCAATGGCGTGTTGCAAGCAAAGCCTGACCAAGCTCGCTGTGAATACGTATTTTCGTTTCAAGTCTTTCTCGTGCTCTTGTCGTTTCATCAACCGTTTCACCGTAAGCACGAAGCCTTGCGTTCATTTCCTCAAGCTCTTCGTTATTGCTCTGCAAGCGGTTTTTGAGCTTATGAAGTCCGGTTGTATCGGTCGCTGTCAGCTGGAAAACATTTTCAACCTTTTCTCTGGCAAAGGTATAAATTGTACCGTCGCTGAGTCTGAATTCCGGTTGCTTTCCCTTGGATAAACGCTGAACATCAGCTAAAACCGAACCGTTACACAGAATTCTCCAGAATCGGTTGGCGTTCTGCAGCTCTTCACCGGTTATAAGATGGCTTAATTCATTCATCTTGTGATTAACAAGCTGAACCGTACCGTTTGCTTTTGAAAAGCAAAGACCGGTCGGCAGATGGTCAAAGCTTTCTTTAATTGACAATGTAGAAACGCTGTTTATAATATATCTGTACTCGCCGACAGCTATAAGAACAAGGAAAACAATGTTCACAAGCATAAAAAGCAGAACATATTCAGCATTACTTCCGAATTTCAGACTTAACTGCGGAATTTCTTTCCCATTAAGCAAAGCGTGTATCCCGGTAGTCAGAATAACACAAAATGAAAAGCTGAAAACAATAAAAACAACCGTCAGCAGCTTGGTTATCAGCTTATACCCACGCCTGAAAACATTCGGCAGACAGCAGACATTAAAGGTTGAAAGCAAAAACAAAACCGTCATAAACAGCGCTCTTGGCACCATAGCAAGGCTATATAAATCAAGCATATTCTTCACCCCCTGCAGGCAGAAGAATATCTACCGTAATGTCATTACAGTCAATATCAACACTGACATTGCCACCATTAATTTTAAGTTTAGTTAAGCCCGAAAGATCAGCGTCTTCATCAACACCCGCCTGAAGTGAAAGGCTTATAACACCGTCGCTGCTCTTTATATTAACCATAAACGCATTTACAGCGTGAATTATACATTCAACCATCTGTTCAAACAAATCGTACACCGCAACGGCATTTTCAACGCTGACTAAGCCGTTACAGCTGCTGTTAACCGATGTAAAAACACCGAGCAAACGAAGATTATCAAGCGATTCATGCAGACAAAATTCAAGCTCGCCTGCTGAAATAAGGTTGTTTTCCTCCCCGAGTAAAAGAAGGTTACTTCTACGCTTTATGTATGCGCTGATTACACAAACCTGCGCCAAGGCTTTGTTTGCACTCTCCGGATTTTTTTCAGCCTGTGCAATCAAGTCATCCGCCAATGACAGCTGCATTGCAACATCCTGTGCAATACGGTCATAAAGGCGGTTTTTTTCATCAAAGCGTGCCTTTTGCTCCTTGATTTCAATTTCAGCTCTTAAAAGAAAGTTGTTTTCGCTTAATCTTTCCTGAGTTTCTTCAAGCGTTTTCATAAGGCTTTTTATCTGCTTTACATCGTCCTGCCAAAGGAAATATCCGCCCGAAACAGGCTTACTGTGAAGTATTGTTTTGCCAAGGTCGAGAGCTTTCTCGGCTGCGCTTTTCATTACATCCTCAGGATAATCATCGGCATAGGCAGATATGTAACAGGTCTGATAATTTCTGTCAACAACCTGTGCGGCAACAGTTGAAATCTCAAAAAGCTCGTTATAACCCGTATTTGAGCGTATAAGTCCGCTTTGTATCGCACTTTCGAGAAGCAGAGTAATAATAAGACAGTCAACAGCGGTAAGGTCAACATTGATAATTTTCGATGAATAAAGAAGCCAGAAAACAACAGCGCAGGCCATTATTACCAATGGCAGAGTCTGAACTGTCTTGCTGCCGGGCACACGGCTTTTAATAATGAGCATTGTTACAAAATAGAAGCCGAGAGCAATAAACCAGAACGCAGTGACATAAAAACCGACACCGTAGGTATAATCGTCATCAAAAAACTCAATTCCGTGCGGAAATTCAAAAACGAGATTGTGAAAATCGTTTGTGAAAATCAATACAAGAAGAGCTGCGGCAGGAATAAAAAACAAATTGAGCCATTTTGGCATTTTATAACTGTCGGATTTACCGATATACGTTGTAATAAACACACCAATAAGAGGAATAAGAACCATAGGAATATAAAACGCATACCACAAATAGCGGCACAAAACCTCCATATCGGAAACAAAAAACCACTTACAGGTACGCACCGTTAACCAGAACGCCATAAGCAAGCCGACAGCAATCAGGTTAATGCGTATTCGCTTGTTAATAATGCGGCGTTGGAGAGATATAACCCAAGCAACCTGCAAAGTAATAAAAATAAGATGAGGAATAAGAGTAAACGTATTTTTCATATAAGAATCGGAAAGCGGGAAATCTATACCGTTATAAACAATACCGAACATAAACAAAACAAGTGCGCCGGTTAAATAAATAACGGTTTTGTACTTTGTTCTGACCAAATTAACGCCTCCTTTCTTATACCGATTACAAATATATCATAAAAAAAGTTAAAAATCCACAATTGACAAAAAGTTTATAAGAATCAATAACCGGTCACTTTGTAAGAGACCTGTTCCGGAGAAACACTTAAACCTTGCACAAAAAGACGGCGGATTTCTCCGCCGTCTCAGGGTTATGCTGTTAAATTAAAACTCGGGTTTGATTGTAATTTCGGGGAAGAGCCAATCAAGTGTAAAGGTATAAAGAATCTTGTGAACAATGTTACCAATAAAGCAGATTATGGGATAGAAGAATCTGCAGATATCGGATGTGTGGTGAGCTGTATCAGTTTCTTCAGCACCGCAGATTGCACAAGCTCTTGTCTTTGTGCCGTTTTCCGTGAATGTGCCATCCTCATTATAAGTCCACTCGCCCCACTCGTGGTCGTGAGTTTCTTTTTCGCCGCAAGCGTCACATTCTCTTGTGTGAGTTGTGCCGTTAGCATCGTCTGTCCACTTGCCCCACTTGTGACCGAGAGCCTGAGTTTCGCTATCAATGTAGCTGTGACCGCAAACGTCGCACTCGTGCTTTGTGTAGCCGCTTTCAAGGCAGGTTGATGCAGTTGTAGTTGCTGTGTATGTGCAGTTTTCTTTTTCCTCAACACCGCAGTTGTAGCAGGTTTTTGAGTGTGAGCCGTTAGCATTTGTGCTGTAACCACTCCATGCATGGTCTGTTGCTTCAACAACCACTGTTTCAACTGCAACGCCGCAATCCTTACAGTATTTAACGTTTTCGCCTGCCTGTGTGCAGGTGAGCTTAACGGAAACTGTTTCAACTGTTTCACCGTGACCTGTCTTTTCGATTACTTCTGTTTTGTAGCAAGTGCCGCATTCAGCGCAGAATGTAGCCTTTTCGCCATCCTGTGTGCAGGTTGCGGGGATTGTTTTTGTATAGCCTTCTGTATGTGTGTGCTTCTCAAATGTCTTTGTTTCGAGTACTGCATTACACTTTGTGCAGTAACGTGTCATCTGACCGTCGTGCTCTGCTGTTGCTTCGAAATCAACCTTCCAGATACCCTCGTCATGTCCTGTGGACTCAACAGGCTTTGTAGCTGTCTTTTCGCCGCATTCTTTGCAGAAGGTTTCGATAATGCCTGCATCCGTACAGGTGGGCTTTGTTGTGGGCACGTCGATAGTTTCAGCGTGAGGAAGCTTTTCAATAGCAGTTGTGGCAATAACGTCACCGCAGATATCGCAGGTTGTTTCAATAACACCTTCCTTGCTGCAGGTAGCCTCTATTACAACTGTATCTGTTGTTTCGGGGTGATTGAGTGCGGGAATTAAACCGTCGCCCTCTTTCCATTCGTTAATGTCTGCAATCTCTTCTTCGCAGTTTTCGTCAAGATAGCACTTGCCGCACTCGCACTCGTAGTATGGCTTGTAGCCGTCGTTTTCACAGTCAGCCTCTGTACCTTCAACAAGTGCGACATCACAGAAGTGAATATCGCCGATTACTATCATATCGTAATCCTTATGATTTTCTGCTACGTAATCAACAAGCTCGCCGTAAGGCTCTGTTGAAGCCTTGATTACAAGTGAGGATGCAAAAGTGATAGAATCAGCATATTCTTCCTTCTCAACCCGTATTGCATAACGTTCTGTATCGTCATCATATTCTTTGCTGTTTACAGCGAGAATATTACCGCCGTTGATAATAATATCACCGTAGTATGAAGTAATTACACCACCATAAAATGTACCGCCGTTGATTATAATATTGCGGTTTGCATCTAATACACCTGTAACATAACCATCATTCATAATAATGCTTTTATTCAGCGCTACTATATAGCCTTCAATTATGCCGCCGTTGACAGTTATATCAGACGAGTCTGAATTAAGTATTCTTTCAGCATTTGTACTCAGCTTGCCGTCTCCTTCAACCGTAAGGTTACTGTCATTATCAATGTCACTGAAACTGCTGACAGCAAAGCAAAAAGTGTTTTCTTCTGAATCAGGAACGAAAATAAGCTTATTATCGCCCTTGAGATTGAGTGTCAGCGGTATCGTATTATGGCTGATCAACACATGCCATGTGGTGCCTATGCTATTACTTTGGGTAACGCCGGCACCCTCATACTCATAGTTGTTGAGAGTAAGCACGCCGTCTTTAAAATAAGCATAGCCGCCCGAAGGCTCGGTTGTTGTGGTTGCGGTTGCACCGTTTGCAAGGTAGTCGCCATCGTTCATCTCAACACCGCCTACCCAAAGTCCTGCTTCTGCCGCAGAGGTGTTAACACCAACTGCCGCAAAGATACCGATAACCATTGCAAGTGTCAGCAAAACAGCTAACGGTTTTTTGAAAAATTTCATAGAATTTTTCTCCTTTCATAAATTATAAATTTACATGTAAATCCGCAAATAAACAAATTTACATAATAACAATATCATAATTTTATCTTCCGCACACCGTACTTTAGTGCAAACTTTTTGTATTTTTCGTATAAATTTTAAAAAAATAATAACATTTCCCTTATTTCACTTTAAAAACTAAATAGAATACAAAACCGGTAGCACCCCTCGTTCAAATACACCTTTGCAACAATGCTTTTATAAAAACAGCAGCAAAAAAAAAGTGTCCGAATTACTCGGACACTGCGATACAAGGAATATATTTTTCTTCAAATCTTTGTACAAAATTCAGAATCTGCTCCTAAAGCGTGATGATATGCAGTCCTGACGGACTGATGAGATACAGCAATGGCATATTTGCCATTGTTGATGATATACCATTGCTTTCGCAATGGATAAAAAATTCGACAAGTTTCGACTTGTCGAATTTTTTGGCAGTACGTCTCATTTTAGAACCATCAAAACTTTTGATTATATTATCGGTATTTCTGTTATTCTTAATTTAGAACAACCATAAGGATACAGAGTAATTTCTTCTTCGTCAGAAACGGCATCTAATGATTCGGGTACTCTTGCGCAAACATTTTCATAACCGTCTTCAAGACCCCAATTAATTTTTCTGGCTTTAGCTTTAATTACCACCGGCGGTTCATCACTCGAAAACGGAATATTAGCAATATTGTTTCTGAAAACAGTAAAAATATTGCCGGTTAATGCATAATTCCAATCAGAAAGCGGTAACAACTCGTAATCACAGTACGGATACTTTCTTTCAACACCGTCTCTTGTAAATTCATACATTTTCTTTTCAAATTTGATGGGTATCGAAAAAACCAAAGAGCCACATTTGATTGTATTAAGGCCACTTGTTCTTTCTTCTAAGTAAGGTAATGTATCAAAAGTGATAATTATCTCTTTATTTTCATTAGCTTTAATTGCAAAATTCAAGTTTTTATCTGTAACACACTTATTATTTACTTTAACATTTTCAGCAAAAGAAGGTATACGGATTTTAAATATAAAATCACTTTTTGAATTTATTGTGTATTTAAATGAATTTACAAACGGATAAACAGTTTCCAGAACAATATGCTTATCCTCGGTTTTTAATTCTGACGGCAACGGTATTGCGCTTATTACTTCGTTATTGTCAAACATAAATGCCGAAAGAGCAAGTTTTGGGAAACCTTGGTTAAAGTTTGCCGTACAACAACCAAAGTTCGGCTCAAGTCCAAACAAATGAGCTTCGCTGCTGTTCGTTCTGAAAAGAGATTTACCGGGAAATTTTTCACAAGCAATCTGGTTACTCATTTGTACATATTGATGAGTCCACATGTCATCGCTTACAGTTGCAGGCAATGCATTGAAAGCTACAACCTCTAACCGTTCAGCCCACTTATTATCGCCTGTAAAAGCAAACAAAAGCTCGTAAGAGTACATTTCCTCAACAACAGAGCAAAGTTCGGTTCCTTGAATTGCGCTAAGCCCCGAAAGGCACTCGTCACCGGTAAATGTTTCAACCGGTGTTCCGTTATATTTCTTTAATATTTTATACAGATATTCCGCATTATCAGTGTAATCAGCATCAAAAAGCTCACAATATAGAGCTTCATATTTCAACATCATCATAAGATTTACAATATGTGTTTCAAATCTCCAACGATTTAACGGTCTTTTCCATAATTCTATAAAATTATTATAATCCGCACCTTGATTTTTTAAAATTTTCGCAAGCTCCAGAAGCCATGATTCATTGCATCTTTTATAAATAAAATTAATTGCGATTAAACCTTCATACCAACGGAATTTCCCCCAATTAAAAAGTCTGATTTCCCCATTCATCAATAAATCGTAATAGTTTTTCAGAACATTATAAATAACATCGGGTATTCTGTCATCTTTAGAACATTCATAATAAACTGTAAGAACCTTTGAAATCAAAAGAACTGCCCATGTATCATATTCTTCCCTTTCGGAATCTTCACACGGGCAAATCCAACCGTCTGATTTTTGAAAAGATACTATTGAGTCAATATATTTTTTGGCCCTTTCAATCATATCTTTGTTTTCTAAAAGGTATGCCAGAGGAATAAAACCATCCAACCAATACGGCACTCTTTCCCATCCCTCTTTGGAACCGCCAATCCAAGCACTTTCCTTTATATCAGGCCAGATTTTATCAAGGTTACCGCTTAACCCTGCAGCCTGTATTTCTAATTGTTTTTTTAACCAACCCTTTGGTTTGATTTCGTTTGTTGTAAACAAATTCCATTTTCTCATATCAACACCGCCGAAAATTATTCACCTTTATAATATCACACAAAAAATATGACGTAAATAAAGAATATCATATTTTATATTGATAATATCACACACTATTAATATAATTCAGGTTGGTGATTAAAATGTCAGGAATTGATTTGGATAAGCCTATAAACTACAAACATTCATCATTACGCTTTTTTAAAGAAGGAGAACGGCATGTTTCACGCATTTGTAACGACGATGTTCTGCTGTTAGTTTTTGATGGTATTCTGAAATTTCAGGAAGATGGTAAATCATATAGTATTATCCTCTGCACCAAAAGTGTCGGTTTCCGTACTTGTATTTTAAATTTGCGTGTCGGTCGAAAATCATTAGCGTACTTTTCCCCTTGAGATATCCCATAAATTGTGCTACACTCAAGTACGGTGGTATTGATACTAAAAGG
>JAZNMK010000003.1:0-10349 GCA_045579585.1 Acutalibacteraceae bacterium | reverse complement strand
ATCCGATATATCCGTCAATCGTCTTGGCAAGCTTCTCAATCGCCTTGCCCATACCAAGTCCTGCCGCACCGCCGCCAATGTAAATATAGGGACGCTTGCATTCGTTGAGCATCTTGATTGCCTCGTTGATCTGCTCCTGCCTTGCAAGCGGAAGCGGTATCTTTTCCACAACGGGCTTTGGCTCATAATCATAAATTCCTACCTGAACGTCCTTGGGAACGTCGATAAGAACAGGACCCGGTCTGCCGGAGCGTGCAATCCGGAAAGCTTCACGCACTGTATCTGCAAGCTGTGAAATATCGTTAACGAAGTAATTGTGCTTTGTAATGGGGAGCGTAACACCTGTAATGTCAATCTCCTGGAAACTGTCTCTGCCGATAAGGTCACACGGAACGTTACCGGTAATGGCAACCATAGGTACTGAGTCGAGCATCGCAGTAGCAATACCCGTGACAAGGTTTGTTGCGCCGGGGCCTGACGTTGCTATTACAACACCGACCTTGCCCGTTGCACGGAAGTAACCGTCCGCAGCGTGAGCGGCACCCTGCTCGTGAGCAGTGAGCACATGACGGATACGGTCGCTGTTCCGGTAAAGCGCATCGTAGAAATTGATTATCTGGCCGCCCGGATAACCAAAGACAGTATCAACACCCTGTTCAATGAGTGTTTCTATAATAATCTGTGAACCTGTAATCTTCATAGCTTATTTTCCTTTTCTCGAATTAAGCATCAAGCATACGGTTGACAGCACTGACAAGTGCCTTGACCGAGGAGATGATAATATCACTGTCTATACCGACACCCCAGAACACCTTACCTGTATCGTTTGCCTTGATTGCAACATAAGATGCAGCACGGGATGTGGAGCCGTCCTCAAGGGCGTGCTCTGTGTAGGATTCGAGTGAATACGTATCGCCCACAATTGTCTTGATTGCGTTTGATACGGCATCAAGCGAACCGTTACCTTTTGAAACAACGTACTGCTCACCACCGTCGATATGGAAGGTAACCGCAGCCTTAACACCCTCGCCCTTAATGAAGTGAACGTCCGGCACAGCAAGCTTGTGCTCGACGTTGACGTAGTTCTTCATGAATATATCGTAAACCTCACAGGGCTGAAGCTCCTTGTGTGCGTGGTCTGATACGCTCTTGACGTGGTAGCCGAACACCTCGCGCATCTTGGGCGGGAGGATAAGGGAGTAAGCGGTTTCCATAAGGTAGCCGATACCGCCCTTGCCGGACTGTGAATTGATACGGATAACGTCAGCCTCGTACTCTCTGCCGACATCCTTCGGGTCGATAGGAAGATAAGGCACGTTCCAGATCTGCTGGTTTTTATCTTCTCTGTAGTGCATACCCTTTGCAATAGCATCCTGATGGGAGCCGCTGAAGGCTGCAAAAACAAGCGAGCCGCTGTAGGGCTGACGCTCGTAAACACGCATACGTGTTACACGCTCGTAAAGAGCGCTGATTTCGGGAATGTTGGAGAAATCAAGTTCAGGGTCAACACCCTGTGAGAACATATTCATTGCAAGTGTGATGATATCGACGTTACCCGTACGCTCACCGTTACCGAAGAGAGTACCCTCGATACGGTCACCGCCTGCGAGAAGGCCCATCTCACTGTCTGCTACAGCACAACCGCGATCGTTATGAGGATGGAGCGAAATAATGAGATTCTCACGGTTTTTGAGGTTTTTGTGCATATACTCAACCTGGTTTGCGTAAACGTGAGGCATTGAGTGTGAAACGGTTACGGGCAGATTGATGATAACTTTATCCTCTGCTGTGGGCTGCCAGATATCGATAACCTTGTTGCAGATTTCAACAGCAAACTCAGGCTCTGTACCTGTGAAGCTTTCGGGAGAATACTCGAAAGTGAAATGACCCGGAGTCTTCTCACGGTACTCCTTACAGAGCTTTGCGCCAAATACTGCGATATCAATAATTTCCTCCTTGCTCTTACGGAACACCTGCTCACGCTGAGCAACAGAGGTGGAATTATAAAGATGAACTACCGCGTGCTTAGCACCCTTGAGAGCCTCAAAGGTTTTTGCAATGATGTGCTCTCGAGACTGGGTAAGAACCTGAATTGTAACATCATCGGGAATCAGGTCATTCTCGATAAGTGTACGGCAGAATTCATATTCTGTTTCGCTCGCGGCAGGGAAACCGATTTCAATCTCCTTAAAACCGACCTTAACCAGGAGCTTGAAAAACTCAAGCTTCTCCTCAAGGCTCATAGGAATAATGAGCGCCTGGTTGCCGTCACGAAGGTCAACGCTGCACCAGATGGGTGCCTTGTCGATATATGTTTTGTTAATCCAATCCGATGTAGCGGAAGGGGCAGGAAAAAACTGCTTTTCGTACTTTTGGTAGCCTTTCATGTCTGTTCCTTTCTTACTGCGCACCGTGCTTTAAAAATAAAAAAAGCTCTAATGCACAAGCAATACATAATTGTATTTGTGCAAAAGAGACGAAGATAAAAGATATTCTCCGCGGTACCACTCTTTTTGATGCTGAAAGCACCCTCTCAATTCACGTCAAACAACGCGACTCTCTGTAACGGGAGAACCCGGTCAAACCTATACAACGCAGACCTCTGCGCCTTTGAGCCGACAGCTCTGGGGAGGAGCTATATCACTGCGCGGATACTGCCTTGCACCAAACGGCAGCTCTCTGAAAAACCGATACAGGACTTTTTTCCCCGTCATAGCTTTTATTTTTTAACATTTTAACGCTTTTTTATCGCTATGTCAAGAAAAAAACCGCACTTTTGAACAATATGTAACATATCACAAAAACAGCTTTGGTTTTATCGCTTTACTCCGCAAAATTGAACAAAATTCTAAGAAAACAAAATATATAAATAAAATAAAAAAACAGCAGATTGCTGAAAATATCGTTATCCCCTCACCTTTTTAACCCTTGTTCAGCTATTTACAGGATTTGAACATTAACAGAATGTTCGTTTTTCACCGCTTGACAATCGAACATTTGTTCGATAGAATAATAGCAGAGCTTGTCGCAGGTATATGGGGTTTATACTGCAGATTACAGCTCACTCATAAACACGGAGGGAACAAATGAACAACTCTACAGCCCCCTCAATCCGTGAGGGTGACACCGTAAACACCGAATGGTCACAGATATCGTACAACCTTTGGTGTGCACAAAAACACATCCAGCTGCGTACCGTGCCGGGAATGAGAATAGTGAATCTTTATGAGGTGGTTGATTCAGTTATCGAAAACGACCTGACCGACACAGAAAGAACAGCCGTACAGCTGCACTATTTTGAAGGGCTAAGCATAAACCGCACAGCGCAGCAAATGAGCACGTCTTACTCTAACACTCACGCAGCACTTAAGCGTGCAGAAAAGAAGCTGAAACACGTGCTCAAGCATATTATTGACAGTGAGGAGTACAAAATCCAGACAAATGACTTTTAAAAGTGAAAGGATAAACTAAATGGAAAAGGACGAAATTTATCGAATGACTCAAGAATACACGGCAAGCATAAAACTGCTTGACCAAAACATTGCCGATTGCCGCAAAGCCCTAAAGAGGGCGAAAGAGCAAAAACGAAGGCACATAATCTCCAAACTCAACTCCAACATTGCCGCACTCTACAGACAGCGCAGAGAGCTGATTGACATACTCAACAATCTCAACGCATATTACCAAGCACAGGAGGATAAAAAAGCCGGATGAGAATATGCCAGATAAAAATCAATAACGATGCAACGGTTACCGTAAGTGACGCCCACGACTTTGTTGGTGAACACCGCGCAACCCAGCTTTCTATACTGCTCAACAGCGACCTTACAAACAGTGCAATCAGTTACTACACGCTGTGCTTCAAGCCGGGCGCAGCACTCAGGAACCCTCCGCAGTGCAAGCTGACAAGCGATATGATTCCTGTCACAAGCATAAACAAAAGCACCCTGACATACAGATTGCCCGCCGCACTGACGTGCTTCGGCTCGCTTGACTGTCAGGTTATTGCACACTGCATCAACGATAAAAACGAAGTAACCGAAATAATCAAATCGCCTGTATTCAGAATTTTCTTCGAGCCGTCAATCAGCGGTGAAGACGAGCTGTTTATTGAGCAGGCGCAAGGATTCACAACGCTTATCCACACAGCACTCGCACAGCTCAACCTGACAATCGACGAGGCTGACGAGATGTTCAGCAGGATAAATGAAGCATACGAAAGCGGTGAGCTGAACGGCGCTGTAATAATGCCGCATGTAAGCAGTGACGGTACACTCAGCTGGAGCAATGATGCAGGTTTTGAAAACCCCGCCCCTGTCAACCTAAAAGGTCCTAAGGGCGACAAGGGTGAAAAGGGTGAAAACGGAAAAGATGGCAAGAACGGCACCAATGCAACAATAAACGGCTACAGCGCAGTTGACATAAAGGCAGACGGTGACCTGACACTGATTCAGAACGGCAATACGCTCACATTCAATATGGACAGCATAAAGCTTTATCACAGTCTTCCGCAAAGTGCAAAAGACGGTGACATCTGCCTTTACTCCGCTGCCAACACGCTATGTGCACAGGACAGCGGCAAATTGATTTACGTAGACTGGGATGTATTCAACAATACATTTGCCAAAGACGATTTCACACAGTTTACAATCACCCTTTTTGATGCCGGCGGAGCAGAATCAGGTTATATCTATGCGACAACCATCGATAAAATCAACGACAGCTACAGCACTACGTTTGAGTATACAAAAGATAACGAACAGTGGAGTGTCAACTTCGTTGGCGGTGTGTTTGATGCAGAAAGCTCTTATTACACCGACGGCACAGCAATATTGCCTCTCAGCCAAGCGCCTGATTGCTTTAAGCTGCCATATTTTTCGAGCTTTGAAAGCGACCATTACAATATCGGCGGCGATGTCTTTTATGCGCCTATAAAGCTTATGATCTACCGCGGCGGTTGGTACGAATACACTTGCGCTGCAGCGGCACACAGCAGTACTGACCACAGATGCGAGTTGCCTGCAAGCATAAAAACAGGCTCATTTATTCACATTTCTTTTGATGATGTAACGCTTTGCATTGAAAACCTTATAAACAAGACATATACAAGCGTTTTTGAAGAACCGTTCTTTGCTTGGCTCAAATCCCTGAACAAACTGTACGGTGCAAAATTCAGCTTGTATGTTATGAACACAGCAAATTTGGCGAATGTTCCGGACACATACAAAAGTGAGTTTTTAGCCGCTAAAGATTGGTTGAAATTCGGTTTGCATTCGGGCACAGCTAACGGCACTTATGAGAATGCGACATACG
The DNA here is from genome assembly GCA_045579585.1 of Acutalibacteraceae bacterium. GTDB lineage: Bacteria > Bacillota > Clostridia > Oscillospirales > Acutalibacteraceae > UBA8612. Next base: position 5,036 of record JAZNMK010000003.1, on the reverse strand, counting down.
CAACAGGTGCAGCAGATTGGAACGCTTTTGTCGGTCAGATAATTCGCATAACAGGCACTTTTGAAACAATCGACAGAGTGCCGAGGTTGCATTATTTCTACGGCTCAAAAGAAGCGTTGCAGGGTATGCGAGATTGCGAGTGCGGTGCGTTGGGCTTCCTTGCGGCAGACGATAGCCGACAGTCTTATTATCTCAAAGCTTCACAGAACAGCTTCCTGAAAACACACGACAGCATAATTGACTTTGAAAACGGCTTGCTTTTCTATAATACAGATTTTCGGGGTGATTGGTTTAAAGAGGGCTTTACCTCCGAAAACACTTACAATGTGCCTGTAAAATCGAACGTGTATGATGAATTGCTTTACCGTTTTGCGTTGGCAAAATACGCTGATACTTTCAAGAGTTATATATATTTCTGCCACGAATGGCAGTTTTATAACGGCACAGTTGTAAACGAGAACAGAGCGTGGACGGAGGATGTATGCCGTTTCGGTAAAGATTACAATATACCGTTTGATTATCCGCAAAACCGCATTGATATAAACCCGACAAGCTTTACATTCTTATCGGTAAACAGCGGTGGAATAACTGACAGTGGCGAATATCTGTTTAACGACTTTGAAACTCTTATACTGTGGGATAATGGCACAAGATTGAGAGCAAACCTGATACACGAAAATTTCACCTTTAAAGCTAACGATGTAATTAGTATAGGTGATTATAACACTTATGCTCTCGCAGTTGGTTCGGGTATGAAAGAGGACGACGGTGATTACGATGACGAATGGTTTAATGGCGGCTATGTAACAACCGATTTTGTCCTTACAGCAGAGCAGGCGGCAAGCGTTAAGCAAATTATTATCAAGCGAAATGACGAAGCAGTGCTGACAGAAACCGACTTGAATTATATCAAAGCAAACGCAAAGGTTATAAGACAGTGAGGTAACAAAATGATACACGCTTTTTTAACAATGTTCGGGCTGTATATTGCGTATTTTTTTACTTTGATTGGCGAGGTGATTTAAATGTACCGCTCACCATTCAGGGCAATATCCCGACAGACTACAGCCTACAAAAAGAAAGGCAGTTGGAAGCTCGGCTACCACACAGGCATTGACCGAGTATGCGACACAGACCGCATACTTGTTGCAATCGCTGACGGCGTTGTTACTCGTGTCAATTCCTGCGGCGAGAGCTACGGCAACCACATCGTATTCCGCACCGATGATAACCGCTCTGTTCTCTATGCGCATATGGCGGATAAGCCTGCGGTAAAGGTCGGCGAAAGAATCACAAGCGGTCAGATTCTCGGCAGGATGGGCAACACGGGCAACAGCTACGGCGCACACCTGCATATCGAGGTGCAGAATTCAAAAGCGTGGGGCTACGGCAAGAATCTTATCAACCCCAACAGCGTTATAAACTGGGAAAAATTCAGCGACAAAGAAGGTGATTTTATGGCAAAACCGTGGAAGAACGGCAGCACACCCGAAAAGGTGTATCAGACCGTTGCAGACTGCAAGGCAGGCATAAACAGCATCGGCTCACTTAACGCGAGAGAAACCGCAACCTGCGTTGCGATAGTTGACGGCTGTCATCTTGTTACATACTCCGCAGGCGGCACGACCAAAGCAGGCTTTGTTGCTTACGCAGGGGGTGTGAAGTGATTCCGACAGAAATTGTCACCGCGCTGATTGCCCTTATCGGCTCTCTGGGCGGCACTTTCGGGGGAATAATCGTCAGTTCAAAGCTTACCAACTACCGCATCGAACAGCTTGAGAAGAAGGTTGAAAAGCACAATCAGGTAATTGACCGTGTATATAAGCTCGAGCGTGCCGACGAAGTTGAAGAAGAAAAAATAAAGGTCATCAACCACAGAATTGACGACCTTGAGCAGTACCACAAATAAATTTTTAAGGAGTGATTTTTTGAAGATAAATTGGAGAGTAAGATTCAAACAGCCTGCATTCTGGATTGCAACAATCCCCGTTGTAATCTCGTTTGTTTACTCGGTGCTCGCGATGGCAGGTGTTGTGCCCTCAATCACCGAAAACAGCATACAAAATCTTTTTATCGCCCTCGTCGCGGTTCTCGCACAGCTTGGCATCACCGTTGACCCAACCACAAAAGGTATGAGCGATTCCGACAGAGCAATGACCTACGACAAACCCAACTAAAAAAGCAAGGCAGGTTCTCACCTGCCTTGCTTTTTTGTTACCAGAGTATTGTTGCTGTTGCCCCCTGCTGAGTGCACTCAACACCGAGGGCACACTGAGCACCGTTGATGAACGCAGTGCACATCTCCTCCGTCGGGAAAGTGATTGTACCCTCCATTGTAAGAGAATTCGGATTGACCGGGTCTGCAAGCACAAAGCCTGTTGACCACCATGTGAGAGTTTCTTCCCTATTTATATATGTACGCTCATCGCTGTAAACCTTCATTGAAATAGGCATCATTTCTTCATCGCTTGCGCAATCGTAGAACATACCGAACTTGCCGTCAGGCTTGTTGTAGATGCCGATTTCACCGCCTACAAACATATCGAAAACGTAGTTGCCTTTCCATATCTGGATCATCCAATCCTTGCCTTCGTACTCGAAAAATATACGTTTTGTCGTATAATCGAAAGCAAGCTTTGCAAGAAGATCGTAAAGAGGAGTGAACCCGAACTGACGCTGCCAGCAATCATTAGTTGCATAGAATTGCTCAGAAAAAGCGTTGTACGCAAAGCCGCTGTCAAAAACGCCCTTATCGTAGTTGAAGCCGAACACCTCACCCGTTGCGTGGTTGTAGTAAGCGCCGAGGCCGGTACTGTTGCCGACGCCCTCATTGTTTGTGTAATCAATACAAAATTCGCTTACGTTTTCTCTTTCCGTAGGCTTGAGATAAACACGTGTATCTTTTATGCCATACTTAAAAAAGCTGAGTGCATTTGTCAGATTATTTATGAAGCTGACATCGATTTCGCCGGGATTCTGAGCCGTTGTCTGATCAGCATTAACGGAAACCGCCATAACCGAAAAGATCATAATAATGCTCAAAAATAATGATATTGCTCTTTTCATTTTTTCTTCCTTCCTTATGCGGTTGTTTGTGCGAAACAAAAAATACTCCCACAAATACCATAAAATTATAACATAAGTTTGAACACATATCAATAACAGCAAAACAAAAAGCGGCATTCCGATTAACGAAAATGCCGCAAAAACATGCAAAAACTTTGTTTAATTCTACTCAAAAACCGCAAGGCTTCTGCCGAGGATACCGTTCATATAAGCTATTGCCGTGCCGTAATTTGTTATCGGTACGCCCGCATCAGCCGCCTGACGAAGCCTGTACTGCACCTCACGCTCATTCAGCATACAGCCGCCGCAATGCACCACAAGCGCATAGGAGGAAAGCTCCTTAGGGAACTCACCGCCCGAGGTAAACTCAAACTCCGGCTCCTTACCCGAATACTTTTTAATCCAGGCAGGTAATTTGACAGTACCGATATCGTTACACTGGCGGTGATGTGTGCATCCTTCAGAAATCAGCACCCTGTCACCATCCTTAAGAAAATCCAGTTGCATCGCACCGTTTGCAAGTATATTAAGGTTGCCCTTATACCTTGCAAACAGAATCGAAAATGACGTAAGCGGAATATCTACGGGCACTATCTTCGACACCACGCCGAATGCCTGCGAATCGGTTATTACAAGCGCAGGCGGATTCTTAAGCGAATCGAGCGTTTGCGCAAGCTCTGTCTCCCTTGTAACAATCGCTGTAGCGTGCGTATCGAGTATGTCGCGTATCGTCTGCTGCTGAGGCAAGATAAGCCTGCCCTTGGGTGCAGATTCGTCAATCGGTGTGACGAGCACAACCGTATCGCCCGGCTTTATAAGGTCGGCTACTATGTGCCTTGACTCAGCCCGGGTTTTGACCGCTGATGCAATTTTCTCTTTAAGCCGCTCAATATTCAGCTTATTCACAGCGCTGACGTAAATCTCCTTGTCCGTTTCCTGCGGCACTTTGCCTATTAAGTCAGCTTTGTTGTAAGCGATAACGTAAGGCAGTTTTTTATTTTCAAAAGCCGCAACAAGTTCGCCGTCCCGCTTGCTCATACCCTTTGCCGCATCAACAACAAGCACTGCAACATCAGCATAGTTGAGCACCTGCATAGCACGCCTGACACGCATCATACCAAGGTCGCCCTCATCATCTATACCCGGTGTGTCAATTATCACCACAGGACCGAGGGGCAACAGCTCCATCGCCTTTTTAACGGGGTCTGTTGTTGTGCCCATCACGTCAGAAACGAGGGCAAGCTCCTGATCCGTAACCGCATTTACAAGGCTTGATTTGCCTGCGTTGCGAAGGCCGAAAAAGCCGATATTAACTCTCTCTGCCGAAACAACACTGTTAAGTCCCATCTGAATTCTCCTTTAGAATCGGAAATCGCGTCTGTTTGAATTTCTGATATCCGAAATATTCTGTGTTGCTATATCTCTTACCTTGTCCTTGGGAATCTTCTTCAGTTCATCTATAATCATACTGTAGCCGATCTCCTTGGTTGCATCGCTCGCATAGTCAACAAGGTATTCGGTAAGCGTCATAAGTGCGTTGGGATGACAGCAGTTGATAATCTGACCGTTTTTGCAAAGGCTCATAAATCTGTCGCCTGTTCTGCCCTCACGGTAGCACGCAGTACAGAACGAGGGAATGTGACCGTTTTCCATAAGCCAGCGAACAACCTCATCCAGCGTGCGTTGGTCAGAAACGTCGAACTGCTCCGAATCGTGAGGACGCTCCTCCTCCGTATATCCGCCGACAGACGTACGTGATGCACCGCTTATCTGCGAAATACCCAAGTGAAGTGCCTCACCACGAACTTTCTCGCTCTCTCTTGTAGAGATAATCATACCGGTATAAGGTACTGCAATACGAATACAAGCAATAATTTTTTTGAACATTTCGTCGCTGATACCATTATCAAATGTGTCGGGGTCAATATCATCCGCACGTTTAAGACGGGGAACGCTTATGGTGTGGGGGC
>JAZNMK010000002.1:0-19975 GCA_045579585.1 Acutalibacteraceae bacterium | reverse complement strand
TGGAAGAACGTCCGCCTACTCGCTTCTGTCCTTTAACCATAAGCACGTCGTTTTCAAGCGAATCACAGTAGAAAAATTCTTTCCACTGGTCAGCAAGTACACCGCCGAGTGCTCCTATTCCTGCTTTAATAAGTCCCATATCTTATTTCCCCTTTCTTGTTTGAGAAATCTTTTAGTAATTAAATTTTATTATTTCTCACTTATAAAAAATAAGTAGCCTTTGAGGCTACTTCATCCTGAAAAGGGCTACCTTTAGGGCTACCGTGTCAAAAAACAGTATGTTGATTTGTAGCTGTTGCACAAATGGATTGTGATTTGACAGTTACAATTAATTGTGGTAAGATTTTAGATAATAAATTATAGGGAGGGATAATATGTCAACCGTTTACGGCATAGCAATGGCTGTTTCGCTGGTTATGACCGGCGTTTATTACTTTGTTGACCGCAAGCACGACAAATGGCTCGGGCTTCTGTTCGGCTCGGTTGCCGTCTGTGACATCGGCTATTTCCTATTATCCCTTTCCGGTACGCTGAATACGGCACTATGGGCAAACAGAATTGCGTATCTCGGAAGTGTATTTCTTCCGTTTTCTCTTCTGATGATGATAATGAATTTGTCAAGATTTACTTATCCGAAATGGCTTCCTAAAGTTCTTGTTGTCCTGAATACGGTTATGTTTTTGATTGCCGCAAGTGGAGGCTTTCTGCCGATATATTATAAAGATGTGTCACTTGGATTTGTTAGCGGCTATCCCGTGTTGATCAAAGAATACGGTCCGCTTCACCCGGTTTATAAGGTTTTTCTTTTTGCGTATTTTGCCGCAATGGTCGCTGTAATTGCTCATACATCAGTCAAGAAAACTGTTGTTTCAAGCAAGCACACGATTTTCCTTGCATTTGTTGTTATCGGCAACATCGCAATATGGCTTGTTGAAAACATGATTCATTCAAGCTTTGAATTTCTTTCGATTTCATATATTGTAACCGAAGGAATGATACTTTTCCTCTATTCAATACTTCAGGATTACGGGATATCCGACGCTCCGAAAGAAGGTGTTACGGTAACCGAACAGCACACAGAAACGATCGAAGCAATCAAATCGTTCACAGGCGATCAGATTGAAAGCATAATGAAAAATTGGAATGCGGTTAACACTCTTTCGCAAAGAGAAAAAGAGGTGCTGCGCTTCCTGCTCGAAAACAAAAAACGCAAGGTTATTGCAGAAACGCTTTTTGTAACCGAAAGCACAATCAAAAAACATACGGCGGCAATATACCGCAAGCTCGAACTCACCAACAGAGCAGAGCTTTTGGAAAAAGCAAAAGAACACTTGCAGTAACACTGTAAATAACCTGATAAAGAAACAGCCCGCAGGCATCAAAACCTGCGGGCTGTAATCATATCATCTTGAAATATTTTAGCGCATCAACAATTGCGTCTTCTTTTTCTTTCGGGCAATTGGGGACACGATGTCCTTCTTTACCTTTATAATAGTTCTCTCTTTCGATGATGCCATATTTAGTTTTCGTCTGAGCGATATTTAAAGAAGATACCTTTAAACCAAACTTTTTGAACACATAATCCTTGATTTCTTGGTATGTTGCTTTGGCTTCTGCTGCGGTAACATCAAGCTCATCGAGGTCCAGATCAATGTCGATATGTGCGTCGGGTTTGCGTTGGGACAACTGAACAACTACTTCGACGTGTGTTTCGTTGTCCAAACAAAGCTCCATATCTTCTTCTATGATAGGGAGTTTGAATTTTATAGATTTCAGCCACTGACCGTTTGGCTTACGTTCTTCATAAACGTGGACTTCGGAAACAAGAGATTCCATAAATTTACGTCGTTCAAATTCATCCATAACGGCGTACAGCTTGTCAAAGTAAATCAACACTTTGTAGATGTTGTCGGCAGTCAGCTTTTCGGCTTCGATTGCCGTTTTCTTTGCTCTTGCCGCAATCAACAGACTCTTTGTATCTTCTCTCTTATCATACATCTTGCAGAGCTTGTCGTCAAGGGCTGCTTTACGTTTTATATAGTATCTGACATCGGGGTCAAGAGTATCAATTTGGATTTGACGGTATAGTGTTGACAAAGCTGTTTTCGTGGTTGAAGATTTCCTGTTCAATAGCTGAAAATGAAAAAGGGATCCTATTTTCGGCCGCTGAATGCCGTATGCGATTTAATTAAATCTGCGAATCACAAAATTTGTAATTTCCCAAAAGAGGTGGTTGCTTTATTAAAATCTGAATCGTTTAAAACCCAAGTATTCATTTATTACAAGAGGTTGAAAAAATAATTTTTTATGGTATTATTTTATTACTGGGTTAATATTTAATGAGGTGTTATTATGAAACTTGAAACAAACATATTAAAATGGACAAGGGAGCCTGCAGACTACTCAATAGCTGCCGATAAAATTGAAATAACAACTGCTCCCAATACAGATTTATGGCAGAGAACATATTATCATTTCAGGAATGACAACGCGCCCGTGCTTCAGATGGAAACTGATGAAAAGTTTTTCTCTTTTATTGTCAGAACGGAATTTGAAACAAAACACAGATTTGACCAATGCGGTATTGTTATGTACCTTGACAGCGACAACTGGATAAAAGGATCGATTGAATATGAAAACGAGAAGTTTCAGCATCTTGGATCTGTTGTTACAAATAACGGTTATTCCGACTGGGCAACAACGGAAATTGATGCAGATATCAAATCAATGTGGTACAGATTCAGCCGCAGAGAAGACGATTATTGTATCGAGTGTTCCGACGACGGTATAACATTCAGACAGATGAGAGTTTGCCATATGTGGAACGGTGCCGGTACAATCAGATTCGGAATCTATGCATGCAGCCCGGAAAATTCTTCCTTCAAGGCAACTTTTACAAACATGGAAATTTCCGAATGCAAGTGGCTTGCCCACGACGGACAGCAGCCGGATGAAATTTAAAAAGTGAGATGTTTTTATGAAAAACAAAAAATTCTTCTTGAGCAAAGCGCAGGATAATTACCCCAAGCTTTATTACAAAGACATAAAACCTGATATCACCGAAATTGCCGTTTCAACCGGTGACAGCATTCTGCTCGACCTCGGTGAACACGCAGTCGGACATTTTTCCTTCGCATTTGACAATGTCAATGATTTTATTGATGCGCCTGTACGATTAATCATCAAATTCGGTGAAGATATGAGGGAGATCGAAGATGATTTTTCTTTATATAAGGAGGGTCTCTCTAAAACGTGGTTGCAGGAAGAAATAATCAATCTTGATTATCCGCAAAAAACAATTCTGCCCAGAAGATACGCTTGCAGATATATAAAAATAACGATAGATAAAACCAACAAGCCTATTAAGTTATTTGACTTTTGTTTCCGTGCATCAACCAGTGCCGACGTGTCCGTCCTTAAGCCTGCAGAAACGGCAGACGCTTTGTTGAGCAAAATTGACCTCGTTGCAACAAACACTCTTAAAGAATGCATGCAGTCTTTTTTTGAAGACGGACCCAAGCGTGACCGCCGTCTCTGGACAGGTGACCTCAGGCTCGAAGCTCTGACGAATTACTATACATTCCAAAACCTTGAAATCACCAGAAGATGTTTATATCTTTTTGCTGCCGGCGACTGCGATAAGCTCGGCTTTCTGCCTTCATATATTTATGAAACACCGTATTATTTCTCGGGTTCAGCACATATTGCGGACTATGCGCTTTTGTTTGTTGTGACCGTTTGTGATTACTATAAGCATACCAGTGATACAGGTGTTGTCAATGACCTTATAAGCATCTGCAAATCACAGCTCGAAAGCTTCAGAAACACACTCGACGAAAATCTGATTGTAACCCGTCAGGAAGGCTGGTTTGCTTTTATCGACTGGTGTCCAGGTCTTGAAAATCTGACTGCGTTGCAGGGCGTGTACCTCTATACGCTTGAACATTTTTCGGAACTGTTAAAATCAATCGGTGATGAAGAACATGAAAAATATTCAATTCACCTTTCCGAAGTGCGTAACGCCTGCAAAAAATATCTTTATGATGAAAACAAACACGCCTTTATCAATAAACTTGATAAAGGTCAGTTCAGCGTTCATTCTCAGGTGTGGATGATATTGGGCGGAGTTATTGACGGAGAAGAAGCGAAAAAGCTTCTTGTTTCCTGCCTTGACAACAAAAACGCAAAACAGCCTGTTACCCCTTATATGTGCCACTATGTAACAGAGGCTTTGTTTAAGCTGAACATGAGGAATAAAGCGGTTCAATACATAAAAACCTTTTGGGGCGGCATGCTTGAACACGGAGCAGATACCTTCTGGGAGGCTTATATCCCTGAAGACCTTGATTTTTCACCATACGATAACAGAACAATAAACAGCCTTTGCCATGCATGGAGCTGCACACCTTCATATTTTATCCGCAAGTACGGATTATGATTTTCAAAACACCAGATATAAATGCAGATTGAATATCTTATAAAGAAAGCCGGTTCATCACTCGGATGACCGGCTTTGTTTAATATTTAACGGAAATTATAATAACCGAACACAAGCAGACCCACCATTAAGATATGGAAGAAGGGAAGAACGGTTATGTCTCCGCCGAAGGAAACAAGAAACTCCTTGACGGATTTTGAGTTTCTGTAGTTTTCTGATACTCTGCTGGGTCGGTAGAAATAAACAAGGTCAAAGAGAATATAGCCTACACAGTAGAAAATCCAGGTTTCCCAAAGAGTGTAGCCTCTCAGAATCTGACCTGCAAGTATTACGGCACCCAGCAGAATCAGGAATATACGTATAAGCTTTATATTTTTATAATCCCAATAGCGTTCAAGACCGTCATGCTGAGCAATTACATAATACATAGTAAAGCAACAGATGATTGATGCCATGGTTGTTGAACCGAGCATAACGAGAGCAAGAGGGCCTACCATGTAGCAGGGGCGCTCAAGCACCTCAACTATGTTCATATCAACCTCACCGAAGGCGCGGGTAATTTTGTTGCCGTTTCTGCGGTAAGGAATGATGAAGAGGAATATTGTGAGAATAATCAGAGCGCAGAATGCCCACGAAAGAACTGTGTCAACCTTTTCGGGGAGCATGTACCAGAGCTTGCCCGCTGCTTCGGCCTGTTCAAGATTCTTTGCTGCAAGAGGCCAGCCGAGAACAAAGGCGCCTGCGATACCGAGACCGTTAAAGCAGCCCTGAGTGAATTCCATGATTTTCCAGCCGTCAACAATCTTGAGCTTTTCCCATTTGCCAAAAAGCATTTTGCCGTTTTTGAGAGGATGAAGCTCTTTGTCATAGAAGGTAATGGCGATAACCCAACCGATTGAGCCGGCAAGAGCGCCGCCAACCCACATAATAATCGTGAAAATATCCCTTCTTATCGCTGCCATAACAAGCACGCCCGCAACTATCACAAGATTGCGTCCCCATTCCTCACGACTGTCCTTCGAAAAACAGACCTTGGGCATTTTTCCGTGTTCGGGGTCATAGGGAGTGTTGAAAATGCGGTATCCGATTTCCTGAACCAACGGAACAAGCGCAAAGAAGATAACGAAATCATACCATTTATAAACAACACCGCTCATAGCTGAGAAGCTCATACCGAGAAAAGCCGAGCCCAGACCGCTCCAGATGGAGCCTTTGAAAGCGAGGGCAAGATAACCGAGAGGCGGATTGTAGCGAGGACTATTGTGGGTGAGAACAAGACTCATTGTTGAGCCATAAGGCTCCATACCGCCGTAGAAATAGCCGAGCGCGCAGGCTGCAGCAAACAGATAAACATTATCCATCAGAAGCTCTGAGCCTGTGTACCAGACACAAAGAATACCCATGAATGCACCGGGAAGCATAGCGCCTTTTTCTCCGCCGATTGCAGAGCCGCGAATACCCCAGCCGAAGCACATGGTTATCATGCTTATAGCCAAAAATGCAAAAATGTTCTGAGTTTCCATATGCAATACCCTTTCTTAATCTTAATTCTTTTCTACACGAACAACCGCATAGCCGATTTTCTTTCGTCCGCAGGTATATACCATATGGAGAAGATTTCCCTCTGCTACAATTGAGGGATAAGAAAATTCAACTGCGGGTTGAGTTTCAAGATCGATGCGGACGGGGTACGTTGCGCCGTTATCCTCTGAAAGGAAGAGGCAGAGAGGCGTTCTGTCACCCCAATTTTCGCTTACGGGATTACAAATAAGACCAAGAACTCCGCAATCGGTCATCGCGGCACCGATGCCGCTGTTGTTGTTGGGCATATCGGTAGGTCTTGCTACTGACCATGTACGTCCGAAATCGGATGATTCGCTGCGGTAAACCCAATTAAGATTTGTGCGTGCGAGCATATAAACTCTACCGTCGTGTGATTGATCCTCCCAAACCGCAGGCTGAATAAGACCTTCGCCTTCATTGGGAAGCTCTTCTTTGCGGTTGCATATTGTGCCATCGGGCAGTTCAAATGCAACGGGTGCGGAAAGCTTCCAGGTTTCACCGTTGTCTTCGCTGTAATCCGTCCAGGATTCCCAGCGGTCGGCCAAATCTTCGGTTGAACCGGGAGCGAGAAGCGCACCGTTTGAAAGCCTTATCATCTGATTTTTAACCGGACCTCTGCCGCCAATATCGCCGGGAACGAGCTCTGTCGGAGCCGACCAGGTTTTACCGCCGTCGACAGAAACGGTTTTCATTGAGTACCAATGGCCCTCATCAATACCGCTTTTATAAATAAGCGTGAGAACACCGTTCTCAGCAAAAAGAGTCGGGTTCCAGTCTGCTTCGCCGTCATCGGGAGTAACGGGAACAGGAACACTCCATTCGCCGTCACGGCGTGCAAACCATATGCGCACATTGGGATTTTTTTCTTTTATGCCGCCAAACCAGGCAGCTGTGGGCTTGCCGTCGCAGATAGCAACCGTTGCTGCATGGCATTCCCCTGTTTCTTCGTTGATTCCATCGGTTGCAAGGTATTCCTGATATAAAAGTTCAGCTCTAATCATTTATCAATGTCTCCCATTCAGAAATTATGGTATCTGCTACAAATCGGTTTTCTTCCTCACCGAGATTATAATAATAAAGTATATGTATTTCATTATTAAAGAAAGCTATTCTGGGATAGCCGATATCTGTGTTGACCGCATCTGTTCGCAGCGCAACAGGCTCTGACCAACTTTTGCCGTCACGGGTGGTAGTAACAAAAAGTCCCCGGGGATCCTGTCTGCGAAAAAAAGCAAGAACGACGGTTCCGTCAGGCAACGAACAAAGTGCGGGAGGACTTCCGCCGCTCATATCTTCGTCTATGAAGGCAAGCTTTGTTTCATAATTCCAGGTTTTTCCTTCGTCATCGCTCAGGTAAACATCAAGCTGTGTAAAGCCCGGCTCATTTTCGCTGGCATACCGTGCAATTCCGAGAAGCGAGCCATCGGGAAGCTTTGCGAGGGCAGGCATGATGCGAAAATCACCCTTGGGAGGGTCTTCGCCCATCATACCAAGCTTTTCCCATTTACCGTCAAGGGTAAGCTTTGCGGCAAAGGCATTTCCTTCAAGACCGTCAGCCTTAACACCTGTCATTGCAAGAAGATAATAACCGTCGCAAACAAGATAGTCCGTTCTTGCGCTGACGCCGACAAGACCGAAATCGGGAATGCGGAAAGGACCTTCCCAGCTTTTACCTGCGTTATTTGTAACCATAAGCTGAGTGAACACGTTACCGTCCCAGCCCGAAGGCATGAGATATAAACCGCTTTCAGGTTTCAGTAAGTCGGGCGGCAAATCGGGAAGAGGGGTTTTGTTTTCATAATCAATCGCCGGAATTTCGGGATATTCATGATTCCATCCCATTTGGGGGCAAAATCTTGCGAACATTCTTATTGTAGGTTTTGTTCTGTCAAGCGCATGAACATCGGGGCCGTTGTAGTGGTGTATACCCTTTTCAAAGCCAACAAGCAATTCATCGTTAAATTTCCAGATACCGTGGTTTGCAGGCCAGCCGAAAAAGTCGGTTTTGCCGATAGCCACGGTGTTATGTGTAACTTTCATATTTTTCACCTGTACGAAATAAAAATCATCTGAATAATTAAAAGACCCCGAATGAAATTTTTCCTTATTTCATTCGGGGAGGGTCGGACAATCAGCAACCGTGACGTTCTTTATAAATACGGATAACCTCCTGAAGATCTTCCTCTGTATCTACGCTGACTGCTTCATACTGTGCAGGTGCGGGAACGATTTTGATTTTGTAGCCGTGCTCCAGAACCTTGAGCTGTTCAAGGGATTCAGCCTCTGAAAGAGGTGTGGGTGCAAGCTTTGTGTATGTGTTGAGGAATTCATGTGTATATGCATAAATTCCCACGTGTTCAAAATACTTCGCAGCTTCTGCGTGGCGGGGATACGGAATAGGTGAACGCGAGAAATAAATTGCATTGCCGTTAACATCGGTTACAACCTTAACAACAGTGTTGTTGAGAACATAGTCGCCTTCAATGGGAACGCTGCCTGTTGCCATAACGCATTCGGGGCTGTTAATCAGAGCAGACCCGATATCATCAATTATTTCGGGGGGAACAAGAGGCTCGTCGCCTTGAATATTGATGACATAATCACAGTCATAATTGCTTGCAGCCTCTGCAACTCTGTCGGAACCCGTGGGATGATTAACGCTTGTCATAACAGCTTCGCCGCCAAATGCGATAACAGCATCATACACACGCTGATCGTCTGTTGCAACAACAACCTTGCTGAGAATCTTCGATTTGCTTGCGTTTTCATAAACATGCTGGATCATGGGTTTTCCGCATATATCTTTAAGAGGCTTGCCGGGCAAACGGGAAGAACCGTATCGTGCGGGAATAACGCCTAAAACTTTAGCACTCATATCTATAATCTCCTTTTTATGGATTAAAAACTATATTTGTCACGAAGGGCATTGCGCATTTTGTTGAGTGAGAACGGCTTGATTTCATCGCAGATACGCTCACGCATTGCTTTGCCTTCGTCTGTGTTCTGGGGAGCTGAAGTGAAATCAAGCGTCACGCCCAGTTCGTTGCAGACACGGTCAACAAAAATCGGCCAGAGCTCACCGATATCGCCGATAACGGGGATGCTGTTTTCAAGACGGGTGAAGGCTGACATTTCCATACGGAAGGGGATTTTTGTAAGCTTGGTCTTGGGAAGGCCCTCGTTGATTGCTTTCTGAATAAGCTCACTCTGTTTATTGAGATCCCACGAACGCTTGAGATTTTCGTCAAGGTCAAAGCGGATGAGAGTTTTATCCTTGAGGCTGTAGGTGGGCAGACCGTTCATTGCAGCCCAGATTCCGTGGCCTGTGTATGTTTCAAAAGGACCGTCGTGGATTTCCTGAGTAAGAGCAACTGCGGATTCAATAATAACATCGGCTTCCGAAAGCATTTTTGCAATACGCTTGCAACGCTGGCTTACGGGGATGCTGTCAGAAATGCAAAGACCAACCTGTCCGCCGCCGATAAGCTGAGGAACGCTTACAAGAACAGGTACGCCCTTGATTGCGCCTGCGCCGATCATAGTGTTCGGGTCAGCGCCGAGACCCGCAACATACTCAAAGCTTTCGCCGAGTGTCTGTGCCGCAACCATAACCTCTGTGGAAACCGTTTCATTGAAGTAACCTACAGGATAAGCCATATTACCTGCAGCCTTGATGATAACCTTGCCTTCTGCCTTTTCGCAGATTGAAACGAGTTCTTCATCAAGAGGCAGCTCAGAACGGATGCGTGCCCATTCCTCTTTGCTGAGCTGGGTAAGTTCATAGATGTTGCCGCGGCAACGGATGTTTTCGGGACATTTGTCGCCGAGAATATCTGCATTGAAACGCTTGACTCTGTCAAGTGTACCGCCCATTTCATGAGAGATAACTGCAGAGCTTGTCGTTACGCCGTCGATAAGACCTGCGTGGATAAGTGCGGCAATCAGAGTTGTGACACCCTCGTGAAGGTTGGGACCGCTGCCTATAACAGCCGCAACCTTACCGCCGCGCTTTTTGACTTCAATAACTTTTTTAATTGCTGTATTTAAAAATTCTTTTGTTTCATCGGGAAGTGCCTGATAAAGCTGTTCAACCAGAGCCGGTGATGCCATAATTATTTCTCCTGTCTAGATTTAATTATATAAAACATTTTTATATGAGTTTTTTGCCGAAGCAAGCGTCATCGTGGTCGAGAAACAGAAGCTCAAAGCCGTATTTCTTATAGAAATTGACAGCCTTTTCATTTCTCGGTCCGCAGGTAAGACAGACGCCGTGAATTCCTTTTTTTGCCAGATGGTCACATAAAGCTTCAACCATTTTGCCGCCCATACCCATTCTCTGATATTCGGGAAGAATATCGATATGAAGGTGAGCAGGATACTCGTTCTTGAACTTTTCCTGACAATTGTACGCCGTGGAAGCCCACTCATATCTGTCCTCACCAAAAGTGTTTGAACGGGGAAGATAGTCCCTGTCGTAAATCTCTTTGAATCTGTCGAAATTTTCAGCGCAGATTATGTATCCGACTGCCCTGCCGTTATCATCAAGAACAAAGCAATTTTCAGGCTCGTGTTCAATATAATAATTGCAGAAAGTGTTATGATAAAACTGCCCCGTCAAAAAATCCGGCACTTCTTCGGGACCCTCGCTGTTGTGATTTACAAACTGCACATCAGCGCGGTCTTTTTCTTCATATTTCCTTATGAATACCATTACAACTCACCACCCTCAATCCGGTATAAATTTACATTATCATAAAAAATTTAAAAAGGCAAGAAAATAATGCTTGAAATTTTGAAAATTTTGTGTATAGTAAAGATATACAGTTTTTTGGGAGATTGATATGAAATTTAAGGAAAGTTTCACAAAAACAGCAGTAAAAACCCTGATGGATGTCATTCTTTCAACCATTCCGAAAAAATGCTTTACAACCCAGGAAAATTCAAATAAATTCATGCTCACAGGTGACGAGAAATTCTCGTACGTTCCCGGCAAAAAATGGACCTGCGGTTTCGGTAAAGCATCATTTACCCCTGACGATTATGACAGCAAAACATATTATATCGCAGGCTATGATTCAAACAACCCCGTAAAGGGGGTGCTGGATAATCTGTATGCAAGAGCTGTTTATCTTGATGATAACAGGGGTGACGGCGGCGTTGTTTTCTGCGCACTTGATTGCGTCGGCATGAGCAGAAAGGATATAAACGATATTAGAAAGCTTGCACTTGAAAGCGGAAGACTCGGCAAAGTTAAATCAATCAACATTTCTTCAACCCACACACACGCAGGAATTGATACCCAGGGTCTTTGGGGCGAAAAGATTTATAAAAGCGGCAAAGACGAGTCTTTTATGAACAGTCTTAAAAAAACGGCGGCGCAGGCAGTTATTTCGGCTTTTGAGAACAGAAAAGACGGCAGTTTTTTTATGGGGCATACTGTTGTTGAAGATATGCAGGCAGATGTCAGAACACCCGAAACCTACGACAAAAATCTCACCAGATTCCGTTTTTCGCCCAATGATAAAACGGGTGACATTTACATAGTGAATTTTGCTTCGCATGCAGAACTTCTGGGAACAACATCGCTTGTCAGTGCTGATTTTCCTGCTTACCTCATCAAAGAAATTGAAGAAAAAGCGTCCGGCGCAGATGCCGTTTTCTTCAACGGCGCCATAGGCGGTATGATTTCCGCAAAAGAAATAAAGAAGGTATACAGAGATTCGATTGACTGCGAAGCATATATGAAGGACTTTGGCAAGCAATTGGGTGAAATCGCTCTTTCCGTAAGTAATGAAACGGAGCTGATGCCCATTCTCAATATAAAATCCAAAGGTATCGCCGTTCCCGGTGACAATACGGTGCTTATTCTTGCAAGATATCTTAAGGTTCTCAATAATGATATCGGAAGAACAAAAAAGAGAAGCAAGGTCTGCATTTATTCGGAAGTAGGATATCTGGAATTGGGTGATAAGGATGTTGCCGCATTCCTTATTCCCGGCGAACTCTTCCCCGAGCTTTACAACGGAGAATTTCTTTCGGAAAAAGACAGCGCAAACCACAGACCGTCAGATTACCCAAAAGTGCTTTCCGATATGACGGACTGCAAACACAAGTTTGTTATCGGTCTTTGCAACGATGAACTCGGCTATATTCTTGCGGAAAACGATTTTATGCTGAATGAAGCCCTGCCTTATATCAACAAGGCAACCGACGATATGGACAGAGACCACTATGAGGAAACAAACTCAACAGGTCCGGCAACAGGAAAAATCATTCTCGATGAAACTGAAGACCTGATTGAATCTGCAAAATAACCGAAAAATTTATATGTAAGGAGATGCAAAAATGAAAAAGCTTTCACGCTCAGTCATCGCATTGTTTCTTGTATTCACAATGGTTTTTACGGTAAATGCATCAGCATCTTTCGGATTTGGTGAAAACAAAAATCCCATCCATGCCGTAACAAACATTCTCGGCGGTATTATTGACGGGGTTATCGGTTTTCTCGGAATTCTGACTCCTACGCCCGATTATCCGACGGTAGAGGAGTATTTTGCAGGCGAAAGCAAAAATTTCTATGAGGGAACCGAAAATTTCATCGACACTCCCGCTGACGGAGCAAAATGGTCGCTCGGCTTTGGCAAGGAAAGCCTTGTTCCCGATAATCTTCTTGACGGAAGCAGGGAATACTACACCGGCGGATACTTTACTCAGAAGGTAAACGGAGTTTTTGATGACCAGAAGGCGGTTGCGATTGCACTTAACGACGGCTCGGGCAGAGGCACAACCGTTTTTGCTTCAATCGACGGCATTGGTGTTGCAAACAGCGATATTCGTGCAATCAGAGCTGCAGTTGAAGAAAAGCTTGAGAAAAGCAATATAAAAAACGATATCAATGCTATCAATATAAATGCAACGCATTGCCACACGGTTATTGATACACAGGGCATAGGGCTTGATTTGTTGCTTGAAATTCTCAAGAGCTTCTTCGGTGGGGCAGACAGGTCGATTGATCACGAATTTCTTGAAATAATGATTGACCGCACAGCAGATGCAATTGTTGAGGCGTATAAGAATATGGAAACGGGATCGCTCTATTATTTTGAAACAGCAGGCATGGGCAAAGACGAGCAAAACGGTCTTTATTCCGAAGACGATTATCCGTATCTTGTCAACAAAAGATATTATACGGAAGGCTATCAGCATTTCTTTGCCTGCTTCAAGTTTGTTCCCGACAATAAAGAGTCTGCAGGAACGATTTTTACAAACATAGGTGCACACCCGACTATTGTTGATGAAACCACAAAGCTTCTTTCCGCAGATTTTCCCGCTTTTATGGAAGAAAAAATCAATGAAGCAGGTATGAATTTTATGTTTATCCAGGGTGCACAGGCACCTGTTTCCGTTAATAAATGGGCAGATGTTCCTGCATCAACCGTTGGTGAGGTTGATGCAAAAATCGTCGTTAACCCCACTGCGGAAGAATACAAGACGGCTATTCTTTACGGATATGAATATGCAAGACTTATATTGGAAGCCCAGAATAATGTAAAAGAAATTGAGCCTGTTCTTAATGTAAAAATGACAGAATATGCAATAAAGCTTGAAAAAGGTCTTTTCGGATACGGCGCCACCGAAGGGTTTATCGGCACAACAACGGTTGAAGATTCTTCAAGCAAAACGGGCTATTCGATTATTACGGAAGCAGGTTATATAGAAATAGGCAAGGATATTGTTCTGCTTACGGCACCGGGCGAGATTGTTCCTCAGCTTATTTACGGCAATGTTGTTTCCGCAGAAGAATCCTATAAAGGGACAGAGTGGACTCTTGAACCGACTGCAAATCTTGTTCCTGAGGGAAAAACTGTTCTTGTTATGGGTCTTTGCAACGACGCAACAGGCTATATTCTTCCCGATAACGACTACGCACACTTCATCACCGATGTAATCTGGGACACAGACGGCGCAGATAAAATTTTCGGAACCTATCACAGACATTACGAGGAGCTGCTTTCGGCAGGAAGCACAGCCAGTTCTGAAACCGTTACTGTTCTCAACGAGCTTGTGAAAAGTGAAAACCCTTAAACAGATAATCAGGGCTGTCGGTTCTTAATTGTATCGGACCGACAGCTTTTTTAAAATAACAGGAGGACTTTTTATGACCAAGGAAACCGCCGCAAAAAAAGCCAAAGAGCTTGTTGCGAAAATGACGGTTGAGGAAAAACTTTCTCAGCTTTTATATAATGCTCCTGCAATCGAGAGACTCGGCATCAGAGCGTATAATTGGTGGAACGAAAGCTCGCACGGTATTCACGGAGCAGGCACAACCACTGTTTTTCCCCATGCAATAGCAATGGCTTCAACCTTTGATCCCGAGCTTGTGGGCAAGGTTGCCGATGTTATTTCGACAGAAGGCAGAGCAAAATACAACATGCATCTCAGATACGGTGATCATGATATTTTTAAGGGCATAACCTTCTGGGCGCCGAATATCAACATTTTTCGCGATCCCCGTTGGGGCAGAGGTCAGGAAACCTTTGGCGAAGACCCGTTTCTCACCTCGGAGCTCGGCGTTTCCTATATCAATGGGATTCAGGGCAACGGCGAATTTCTGAAAGCGGCAGCCTGTTCAAAGCATTTTGCCGTTCATTCGGGTCCTGAAAAAACAAGACACGGGTTCAATGCAGTTGTCGATATGCATGATATGTGGGAAACTTATCTTCCCGCATTCGAAAAAACAGTCAGCTCGGGTGTTTCAGGTGTTATGGGCGCATATAACCGTCTGAACGGCGAACCCTGCTGTGCCCATTCTTATCTCATATCGCAGATACTCCGAGAACAATGGGGTTTTGACGGCTATGTTGTTTCCGACTGCGGTGCACTCAAGGACATCTATAAATTCCATAAATTTGTCGAAACAAGGGCAGAGGCTGCGGCTGTTGCTCTTAAAAGCACATGTGACCTCAACTGCGGCGACACCTACGACGCTCTGGTTGATGCATATGAGCAGGATTTAATCAGCGAAGAAGATATAACCATGGCGGCGGAAAGACTTTTTACAATCCGTTACCGTCTGGGTGAATTTGAAGAAATAAGACCATATTCGGATATCGGATTTGACAAGCTTGACAGCCAGGAGCACAAGGCACTCAACCGGAAAACGGCAGAGCAATGCATTGTTCTTCTTGAAAACAAGGATAATTTCCTTCCTCTTGATAAAACCACAAAAAAAAGAATTTCCGTTGTCGGGCCGAATTCCCTTTCCTTTACCGCACTTGAAGGCAACTACAACGGCTATGCCTCTGAATATGTGACCGTTGCAGACGGTATACGCAGAATATTCAGGAATGCTGCAATCACAGTTGAAAGGGGCTGCAATTATTGCGACGAAAGCCTTAACCATTGGAGCGGTTTTCAGAATATGATAAGCGACGGTGTTGCAGCGGCTGCCGAAGCGGATATAACAATTCTTGCGCTCGGTCTTGACCGTTCCGTCGAAGGCGAGGACACGGGATTTGATGATGATTATACGTCAAGCGGCGATAAGCGCACGCTCTGTCTTCCTGCAACTCAGCAGAAGCTCGCGGAGGCAGTCTGCAGTGTTTGCGAAAATGTTGTCGTTGTTCTTCTCTGCGGAAGTTCAATTGATGTGGGCAAAAAGGTGAGAAACCATGCAAAAGCCGTTATTCACGCATGGTATCCCGGTTCAATGGGAGGTCTTGCACTGGCAAATATCCTTGCAGGTGATGCCAATCCCTCGGCAAAGCTTCCCGTCACAATTTACAAGGGTGACCACGATATTCCCAATTTTGAAGATTACAGCATGAAGGGCAGAACCTACAGATATATTGACGGCGATGCACTTTATCCTTTCGGCTTCGGTCTTTCTTACACAAAATTCGCCTATGAAAATGCAAGGCTTGTTTTTTCAGACGATGAAAAAATAACGGTGAAAACGGATGTCAGAAACATCGGTGATAAAGACGGAAAGGAAATCGTTCAGGTTTACGCATCCTACGCCGACAGCAGATTTGCAACGCCTCATTATCAGCTCTGTGCGGTAAAATCCGTTGTGCTTGAAAAAGGCGGAAAAGCAGAAATCACCCTTGATGTTGACCGTTATTGGATAAAAGCCGTCAATGAAAAGGGTGAAAGAGTTGAACCCGACGGCAGAATCACCCTTTTTATCGGCGGGCATCAGCCTGATGCCGTAAGCAACAGTCTGCTTGGGTATTCGTGCCTTGAAATCGAGCTGCAGAGCAACGGCGGAAAGGGTTGAAAATGGCTAAGAAGTTTTTTGATTATATCATCCATGGAGGCGACTATAATCCTGACCAATGGATAAGAACACCCGAAATATGGGATGAGGATATGCGTCTGATGAAGCTGGCTCATATCAACAGCGCAACGGTCGGCGTATTTTCATGGGCAGCACTTGAACCTGAAGAAGGCGTTTATAATTTTGAATGGCTTGATACTGTCCTTGATAAGATGCATCAGAACGGTATTGCTGCAATCCTTGCCACTCCGTCGGGTGCACGGCCTGCATGGCTTGCCGAAAAATATCCCGAAGTTTTAAGAAAAGACGAAAACGGGATACGCCGCAAATTCGGTGACAGACACAATCATTGTCTCACTTCTCCGGTTTACAGAGAAAAAGTCCGCAGCATCAACAGAATGCTAGCGGAAAGATACAAAAACCATCCCGCCCTGAAAATGTGGCATATTTCAAATGAATACAGTGGAGAATGCCGCTGTGAGCTTTGCTGCGAGGCTTTCAGAAAATGGCTCAGAGAATATTATCACAACGATATCGATGGGTTGAATTTCAAATGGTGGAACGCATTCTGGTCGCATTCCTTCAACGATTTTGACCAGATTAATCCGCCCGAAAAAAACGGAGAAGACAGCGCATCGGCTCTTAATCTTGCATGGCAACGTTTTATAACCGACAGCCACATTTCTTTTTTTGAAAATGAGATTGTACCCCTGCGTGAAATCACTCCGGATATACCCGTCACAACTAACTTCATGCGAAGATACAACGGAATTGATTATCAGAAATTTGCAGAACATGTTGATCTTGTATCATGGGATAATTATCCTGCGTGGGATAAAGGTAAAAATCCTGATGAAGCACTTGAAGCGGCGTTTTTACACGATTTTTTCCGTTCATTAAAAAACGGTCAGCCGTTTTTCCTTATGGAAAGCACACCGTCGCTGGTAAACTGGCAGGATGTCAACAAGCTCCCCAAATCGGGCATAAATGAGCTTGCATCAATTCAGGCTGTTGCACACGGTGCGGACAGCATACAGTATTTTCAATGGAGAAAAAGCAGTGGCGGAGATGAAAAATTTCATGGTGCGGTTATTGATCATTGCGGACACGAAAACACAAGAGTTTTCAGAAACGTTGCAAAGCTTGGAGAAGCACTTGAAAAACTGAATTCCGCTGTCGGAAGCGAAACCGAAAGCAGAGTTGCGATTATATATGACTGGGAAAACGGCTGGGCAGTCAATGTTTTCCGGGGTTATAACAACATCCGCAGAGATTATGTGAAGGAATGTATAAAATGGTATGCTCCGTTTTATAAAAGGGGCTTCAGCATTGATATTATTTCAATGCAGGACGATTATTCAAAATACGATATTGTTATCGCACCGTTTCTCTATATGCTTAAGGACGGCACGGAAAAACGGATTGAAGAATACGTTAAAAACGGGGGCTGTTTTATTGCAACATATCTTACAGGCATTGTTGATTCGGATGACCTTTGTCATCTTGGCGGTTTTCCCGCAGCAAATCTGAAAGAGGTTTTCGGTATATGGTGCGAGGAAACTGACTCTCTCCCTGAAGATATGCCGGGCAAAGCCGAATTCAACGGCAAAACTTACGAAGTGAATCACATATGCGATATTATTCACGCAAACGGCTCAAAGATACTGGGCAGATACAAAAGCAATTTCTACAGCGGAATGCCCTGCGTTACAGAAAATGCATTCGGAAAAGGTAAAGCATACTACGCCGCATTCAGAAACGACAAGGATTTCGCCGATGATTTCTGTAAGATGCTTATTGATATCAACTCCATTGTACCTGATGCGGATTTCCATCACGGCGAAGGTGTATTTTTAAGAAAACGCGGCAACAACATTTTTATTATGAACTTTGCCGACGAAGAAAGAGATATTGTGATTGACAGGAAATACATAAATATCATAACCGATGAAACGGTTTACGGTAAAATAACCTTGCCTGTTTGCGGTTATCTTGTTATTAAACCCTGCTGAAAAAATAATAAACCGCCTCATTGGTGCACGGTACCTGTGAGGCGGTTTATTGTAATTTAAAAATCTGCAATTTACGTGTTATGTAATATTCTCATTATTGTTGTATACTTCTGTTGATTATTTTTGTTTTTTCAAAAAGCATAACGACTATAGGTATAATCACTATCTGGAGAACGATTCCCGGTAGTGCATTAACAACAGCACCTGCCCAGAATGCGGAAAAACCGAATTTTGTTGAATCTAATCCCATAAAAAAGAATTGCACGACACCCCACACAAGCCTGCCTGCAATCATTGACAGTAAAAGTGAAACATAAATGTTAATCTTCTTTTGGGGAAGCACACGGTATAAAACACCTGACATAAGTCCGTAAACGGCAAGTTCAAACGCCATTGCAAGAGCTTTCGGAAACAACGGAGGCATACCGAGAGTTAAGGAGCGTAACAAGGGAACTATGGAACCCACGGTCAAGCCCCAGGGTGCTCCGCAGATGTATCCGCAAAGGATTACAGGAACATGCATCGGACACAGCATAGCGCCTATCTGAGGAACTTGTCCTGTTAAAAACGGCATTACATATGCAAGTGCGAGAAACATTGCCGCTAACGCAAGATTAAATGTGTTTTTTTGCTTTTTCATAAGAAGTCCTTTCTTTTTGCGATTGAAAAAAGGTGAAGTTATCTCTCCTGAGAAAACAACACCTTCATAGTATCGCATAATTAAATAAAGTTATGATATAGAGTAAAAAGAACTTCTGTTCAAAGCTATTCTTCTGAATAACAAAATTATTATATCATCTGATAACAATTATTTCAAGTGGCTGTTTATGATTTCTTCAAGTTTTGACAAGGCGTCTTCAATCAGCACGGAGAGTGTCATTTTTGTAACCCCGGCGACGAGATTTTCACATTTATTTATCGGTATGAGAATACGAACGGCATTGCTCTGACCGACAGCTTTTGCAGCTTCGGGAGTTACTTCGCCGAGCAAAGCATCCGCAATAACAATTCCGATTGGTCCGATGATGACATCTGCTTTTCTGCAGGCAACAATTATGGGATTTTCGCCGGTTGCCGCTTTTTTTGCACCTGCCTTTACCATTGCAGTTGTTGCTGCTGCATTTGTGCCGACTGCAGTTAAATTAATATCGGGATATTTATCGATAACCGTTTTTATTATCTGTCCTCCAAGTTGACCTCCCTGACCGTCGATTACCAGTATATTCATAAATATCCTCCTCTTAAACTCTTTGATAGATTTGATTATATAACAAATTTCAATACACTTCTGTACACTTTGTATTCCGGAAGTGAATTTAACTGCAACATAATGCAAACCCTTACAAATCCAAATCAGTTTCGTTATGATGCTTTGTGTTAAGTTTGGACAAAAGACATACCGTCTCGACTGTGTTTTCATCAGTCAAACTTAAATCCGTCACATATCTACTGTTGAAATACATCGGAAATCTAAATGTGATACTCTTGAGGAAAAGGCCATTCTCCTGCTTTTCTTCAAAGATTTCAATTTTCTGAATCAGCGCCTGCATAAATGCTTTCTTTTCGCCGTCGGTAAATTGACTGTAGTACTTTTCGAAGAATATCAGATAGTTGTAAACGGTTTCTTCATTGATCAACTGTTGCCGTATATTTTCAAGTCTTTTTTCAGATTCGGATATCAGT
>JAZNMK010000001.1:0-48425 GCA_045579585.1 Acutalibacteraceae bacterium | reverse complement strand
GCTGCTTCCTGCACAACAAACTGCCTTGCTCCCATGGCTAAGGCTCTCAACGATTACGCAGCTATCCAGAGCGGTATCATGACAACTGTTCACGCTTACACAGGCGATCAGATGATCCTTGACGGTCCCCACAGAAAGGGTGACTTCCGCCGTGCACGTGCAGGTGCTGCAAACATCGTTCCCAACTCAACAGGTGCTGCAAAGGCAATCGGCCTTGTTATCCCCGAGCTCAACGGCAAGCTTATCGGCTCTGCACAGAGAGTTCCCACACCCACAGGCTCAACAACAATCCTTGTTGCTGTTGTTAAGGGTGCAGACGTCACAGTTGACGGCATCAACGCTGCTATGAAGGCTGCTGCTAACGATTCCTTCGGTTACAACGAGGAGCCCATCGTTTCCTCTGATGTTATCGGTATGCGTTACGGCTCACTCTTCGATGCAACACAGACAATGGTTGCTAAGATTGATGACGACACATATCAGGTACAGGTTGTTTCCTGGTATGACAACGAGAACAGCTACACAAGCCAGATGGTTCGTACAATCAAGTACTTCGCTGAGCTCGCATAATCAAAGCTTAAAGCAAAAATCAGACGCTGTCCGCAAGGGCAGCGTCTTTTTTTCTTGACAAAGGCAGCGTATTGTGATTTAATTGAGTAAAGTTAATACTCGAGAAACTCTTCGGGGCAGGGTGAAATTCCCGATCGGCGGTAAAGTCCGCAAGCACGCTGACGTGTTGAATTGGTGCAACTCCAATACCGACAGTTAAAGTCTGGATGGAAGAAGGTTTGTTTTGCTGTTTAGCCGGCAGATTTTTTCAGCTTTCACTGCACCGAAGGACGAGTTCTTTCGGTGCTTATTTTTTTGTGAGGTGTCAGATATGAAAAATAAAACAGCAAAACTAACAACGCTTGCGATGCTGTGTGCCGTTGCTTATGCAGCCGTGTTTTTCAGCAGGTATCTTCCGCCGCTCGTGCTGTTTTTGCAGTATGATCCGAAGGATATTATCATAACACTGGGCGGCTTTATTTACGGCCCGCTTTCGTCAATGGTTCTTAGCCTTGTGGTGTCGCTTGTCGAGCTTGTAACCGTCAGCGATACCGGCCCCATCGGTTTTGTTATGAACGTTATATCAACCTGTGCTTTTGCTTGTACAGCGGCAATTATTTACAAAAAAAAGCGTACACTCTCGGGTGCTGTGATAGGTCTTGTTGCCGGCTGTCTGTTTACAACTGCGGCAATGCTGTTATGGAATTATGCAATCACTCCGCTGTATATGGAAATACCCAGAGAAGAGGTCAAGGCACTTCTTGTGCCGGCATTTTTGCCATTCAACCTTATCAAGGGTGGACTCAATACAGCGTTCACGCTTCTGCTTTATAAACCCGTTGTTTCCGCACTTCGTAAGGCAAAGCTTGTTCCGTCCGCAAAGTCGGACGGTAATGGAAAGGCATTGCCGAGTATTGCAATAGCTGTTATATCCGTGCTGATAATTGCCAGCCTTATTGCCGTAGTTTTTATACTCAAAAAATAAAAAAACAAATGTGCATCCTCGCTTAACAGGGGATGCACATTTGTTTTATGTTGATTAAGCTACGATTTTGTCGATAGCTTCGAAAAATGAAGATATTAATTTGCTGAAGCCATCGGTAAGTGCAGAGGTATCGGCACCGGTTATGTTTGATATAAGTTGTGCGATGTAATAGGGGATATCGCTGAGAAAAGCCAATATGGAAATCATTATCATTCACTCCTTTTAATTTATGTTTGTATTATAACTGATAAATAACAGTTGTAATTTCTTTAAAATAAAAAACACAAAAATACAGTATGGTTAATTCAGGAAAAAGGTTTCCTTAACTTTTAGCGTGTTGATTAACGGCTGATTGCTATTTTTGTGTGCTTATGTTATAATGAGTAAAAATAAAAGTGTCAAGGAGATAATCTATGACAGCTAATGTGTCTGCCGACAAGCTTCGGCTTAAAACAGAAAAAGAAATAAAAAAGTGGGAAAGACAGAAAAAGGGCTCAGGCAGTAAGCTGTATTTTGCTTACATAGTTTTCATAATCACGCTTATCTATGCAACGGATGAAATAGCATCGCAGATAGGTATGCTTATGAAAAGTGAAATCGCTGCCGACCTTATGTCCAATTTCGGTGAAAGCTCGGTCGGTATGCTCGACCTAATATCGAGCCTTGCGATCCCTTTTCAGGCGGTAGGTCTGCTTTACAGACCGCTTGCTGACCGCTGGGGCAGAAAGAAATTTCTCATCATAAATACATTCGGTATGAGCTTTTCACTTTTGCTGATTTTCCTTTCGAACAATATTGCGCTTTATATGATCGGTGCTTGCTTTATTCAGTTCTTCATTCCGCACGATATGCACGTCGTGTATATTATGGAATCTTCGCCGTCGAAACACCGTGCAAGAGTTTATTCGGTAATCAAGTTCTTTGCAAATATGGGCGTAATGCTCGTGCCGATTCTCAGGCGTTGGCTTGTCAGTACGGCAGGCGATTCGTACGGTTGGAGAATGGTTTATTTTATTCCTGCGGTTATAGGCCTTGTTGTCAGCTTTATTGCGCTGCTCGGCGCTAAGGAAACACCTGCGTTTGTAGAGTCAAGACTCAACTATCTGCGTATGAGTGAGGAGCAGAAGCTTGCGCTCAAAAACAGCAAAAAGGCTGAATCCAAGCAGGGTGGCCTTATTCCTGCGCTTAAATTTGCGCTTAGCCACAAACAGCTTCGTTGGCTTTACATTGTTTCCGCTCTGGCAAACATCGGCTTTTACGGCAGCATCAACTATGAGCCGATTCTCAACTACGGCTACGAGGGAAGCGGAATCCTCTCTCCGGACGATGCGGTTACAACTGCTCTTATCCTTTTTCCGATAGGCTCTGCAGTGGCTCAGGTGCTTATGGGCTTCATTTCCGATTGGCTCGGCAGAAAAGCGGCTGCAATCCTTACAGCTTTCAATTGCCTTGTTGGCTTCCTCGGCTTCTCGCTTGGTGCTGAATACGGTCTGAATCCTTATGTTATCGGTTTACTGAGCGGCGTGTTTGTCGGCAGCTACTATTCTGTAAACGACGTGCTTATTATGATGATAGGCGAGTCTGCACCGACAAATCTTCGCTCCTCCGCAATCTCGGCGCAGTATATCGTCACCGCAATAGGTTTCGGTATTTCTCTCGGTGTCGGCACATTGTGTGCCATCAAGCTCGGTAACAGCCTCATCGGTACGGCAACGCTTTGTATGCTTGTGCCCGGCTTTGTTTCCGCTCTTGCCGTGTTGTTTAAAAACGTCGGCGAAACTAAGGGTATCAATATGGATACCGTTACCGGTACCGAATGGGATTGATTTGAATAGCAAAAACCTGTTAAAGGAACAGCCTTTAACAGGTTTTCGTTTGTATTAAAACATCATATTGTCGATAAAAAGGTCAGAAAATGTAGAGCTTGCCGATAGGTCAACATAAGTTATTGAGTCAGTGTAAAGTGTGTTCTTTTCTGCTGCGTATTTTACTGTGCCCAGCAGGCTGCTGTTGTTGAGGGGTGTACATTTTTTAGTCAGCTCTTTGGGCAAAAGTCCTGTCAATGCTGCATTCTCAGCGTTAATTTTTGCCGAGAATCCGCCTGAAATATAGAGCGTTTCTATGTCGCTGAACGTAACGCCTTTCATTTCCATCAGCGTTATTACAGCCGAGTAAACGGCAGATTTTGCAAGCTGATACTGCCTTATATCCTCTTGGCATACACTCACGTTTTCTGCAATTTCGGTCGATTGCTTTTCCATAAATCCTGTTTCGTCTATGGTGCCGTTTTGAATGAATTCGGCTATTACGTCAATTAATCCCGTGCCGCATATGCCTTTTGCGGGTGCTCCGTCAACAGTTTTGGCTTTGCCGTCAGCGTAGGAATAAACAGCTCCGCTTGTTGCGCTCATTCCGCACGAAATATTTGCCCCTTCAAAGCAAGGCCCTGCCGCAGCAGAGGTGCAAAGGGCCGATTCTTCATCAAAAAGTACGATTTCGGCATTTGTACCAAGGTCAATAAGCAGACTGTGTCTGTCTTTTGATGGCAGACCTGTAAGGTTAAGCCCTGCCACAATATCCGCGCCGACAAACGCATCAAC
Source organism: Acutalibacteraceae bacterium (assembly GCA_045579585.1). GTDB lineage: Bacteria > Bacillota > Clostridia > Oscillospirales > Acutalibacteraceae > UBA8612. Next base: position 44,291 of record JAZNMK010000001.1, on the reverse strand, counting down.
CGCCGGTAACGATTCAATTATATTGACACCGGTAATTCCTAAACTTTCGGCGTTTTCGGTTTTGCTTTCGAGGAATGACGGCTTGTATGGTGCAACACCCATCGCTGAACAGTCAATACCGAAAAACAGATGAAGCATTGTCGTGTTGCCTGAAACGTACATTTTTTCTTCACGAATACCGAACTCTTTAAGCATCGCGTTGGCTGCGTTTATAACCGCTTTTTGCAGCGCATCAACACCGTTTTTTGTACAGTGCTCAATTCTGGTCATAACGTCCGCGCCGAATATAACCTGAGGGTTGGTGTGCGTTATGGCTTTTATTATTTTACCTTCGTCAAGGTTTACCAGGGCGAGTGCCAGCGTTGTTGTGCCGATATCCAGTGCATAGCACACGTTATCCGTCATTGCGCCCGATTGATTTGCGCCTGTTTCGCTGCAAATGTCGCTCTTTTCGTTAAAGTTTACGGTGATATCGGATTCTACAGTGTATCGGCAGGAAAGCTCAGGCTTGCCGTTTACGGTAACGGTGCATTTGCGGCATATTCCCTTGCCGCCGCACAGGTGCTCAACCCCCTTGCCCGAATTTTTGAGGAAATCGGATAAGAGCGTACCGTGAGGTGCGTATTCTGTTTTGCCGTTGATTATTACCTTGTGCATAGAGTCTCTTTTGCTCCTGTCGGTCATATATACGTTATTATATCAATTGAGCCCAAAATAAGCAAGACTGCTGTATTGTAAACGCAGCCTTGCTGTAAATTTGATATTTATTCGGTATAAAATTCATCCAGGTAAACCCTGCGGTTTTCTTTCATTGATACGTTCGCCGCCATACCTATACCGATTGACATCATACCTGCGCGTGTGTCAGCCATCTGTCCGAGAGGGTCGCTCTTGCAACCGATAAAAAGGTTGTCCCTGATTTTTTCGTCTGCTCCGCCGTGCCCTCCGGGGCCGTCCTGCGGTGCGTGGATCACAATTTTTTCACCCCTGCGGTTGAATATTGTGATAACGTTGTTTACACCTTGGCCAAGATCGGGGTATCTCCAATCCATCTTGCAGAATTCAAGGCGGCCCTCCGTGCCGTTGAAGGCGATCCTTAAGCCTTCATATGGTGAGTGTGCGGTGAGTGAGTAGCTCATAACGGCACCTTTTTTGTAAAGCACGTTCACGCTCACGGAATCTTCGATGTCGATTTCTTCTGAAAATACGCATCTGTCTCTGTAGTAGCCGTCTGCATCCTCACAAGCAAGGTAAATTTTATCCATAGGCGGTTGATTTATGTCAAGGTAAAATTCGCACGTTTTTTGGTGGGGGCAGGTGAGGCATCGCTCCGAGCGGTTTTCACGCGTCGGGCCGTAAAACCTTGTTGAGCCGTATGCGTTGACGGCGACCGGATCATCCTCAAGGAACCAGTTTATTAGGTCGAAATGATGCGTTGATTTATGTACGAGCAGTGATCCTGAGTTTTCACGCTTGCGGTGCCAACGTCTGAAATAATCCGCACCGTGCTCTGTGTCCAGCATCCACTCAAAATGTACGCTGAGCACATCTCCTATGACTTTATCCTGCATCAGTTCTTTTACTCTTGCAAAAAACGGCAGATAACGAAGGTTGAACACAACCGTAACAGTTTTGCCGGATTTTATTTCGGCTTCTCTTATAGCGTTAGCTTTTTCAAAGGTGGTTGTCATCGGTTTTTCGACAATTACGTCACAGCCTGCTTCCAGCGCCTTTATAACGTAAAAGTCGTGTGCGCTGTCCTTGGTTGTTACTATAACGGTGTCGGGTTTGACTGAGCTGAGCATTTTATCAAAATCATCATAAACGGGCACGTCAACACCACCGATTTCGCTTACAAGCGCCGCACGCTTCGGGTTGATATCGTAAACACCGCAAAGCTCAATCCTGTCACTGAAATCTTTGAGTATCGGCTCTGCGTATCCCTCGATGCCGCGGATTCCGCAACCTACCTGAACGAACTTTTTCATAGCGTAAGCCCCCTGTGAGTTAAGCTTTGCATCTATTTTATCATAGGGCGCATCAAAATACAATATGAAGCAAATGTTTTGCAAATGGTACGATTTTGTAGTTTTCTTTGCACTTGTGCCCGTTATTCAGCAGATCGGTTACCGTGTTTTCAACACACCATATGACCCGGACAACGGCATAATGCCGAAGGTGTGCTTTTGGCTCTTACAGGTGCGGCGATTATCGCTGTGCAGGCTCTGAGAGGTATCACGCTGTGGGAAGTGTGGATTTTTTACTGCTTCGGATACCTCATTTTCACTTGTGCAGTAATTTTTCATCCGTTTCATCTATACCGTAAAGCTGACCTTCATATCTGTTATGGAGGTTTTTTTCTTTGCTTTGGTCGACTGCGAATATCTGTTTTTTTGAGTAAAGAATTGCGATTTTTACGTTTTTGTCAACGTTTTCTAGCAGGTGCTTTTTAGCTTTTTTGTAAAGCGGATCTTTGATTTTAAGCGCCTGGGGAATCTGCACCGAAGATGAACAGCATAGTAAATCGCAGAGGATTTTTTCTCTTAACACTTCTCTGTCGCACTTGTCAGCAAAGAACTTGTACAGCTCCTCGGCATAGTCCGAAAGTCGCATTCCGTTACCGTTTACTGCATTGCCGAAGCTGTTGAATACGTCGAATGGCGCAATGCCGATTTCTTCTGTCAGGTAATCCAGCGTCAGCAGAAAACGGCCGCTGTTGTAAAGCCTGTCAAGGGCATCCTCACAGCGTTTGAGCATCTTTATTTCTTCTGCCGAAAGCCACGGTGTAGACGTTACTTCATACGGTGGGTCATCATTGAATGTGCACGGATATTCTTCGCTTTTTTCACGCATATCTGCACCGTGCAGCAGCTTTAAAAATCCCATTTGCAGCATATGTGCTTTTAGTGAATATGCGGTATTGAAGCCGATTTTAAAACTCTCACAGTCTTCACCCGTAAGCCCTGCGATAAGGTCGATATGGATATGCATATTACCGTAATCTATGAGTTTTACGATATTTTCGGTCAGCTTTTTTGTGTTTGTGCTGCGGTTGATTTTCTTCAGCGTTTCTTCGTTGAATGATTGCATACCGATTTCAAGCTGTACGGCACCGTGCGGCATTGACTTGAGAATTTGAAGTGTGCTTTCCTTCAATATATCGCCTGCGATTTCAAAGTGGAAGCATACGCCGCAAGGTATTTCTTTGCCGTAGTGCTCTTTGATGAAAAGCAGAATTTCGTTAGCTCTGTCGGAGTTCGCGTTGAATGTGCGGTCAACAAACTTTACCGTTTGCGTACCACTCTGAGCAAGGGCAAGTATATCCTTTTTCACACCTTCTATATCAAAAAAACGCAGCGGTGAGCATCGCCCCGAAAGGCAGAATGCACAGCGGTATGGACAGCCTCTTGTGGTTTCGATATACGTAATTCTGCCGTTAAGATTTTTGAAGAAATCGTCGCTGTAAGGAGATGGGGGAGTGGTTGTATATTCCTTTTCGGGTACGGTTATGATTCTGCCGTTTTCTCTGTACGTAAGGCCTGCAACAAGCGAAAAATCGTCACTTGATCTGTCAAGAAAATCGGGAAAAACCCATTCGCCTTCACCTGAAAGAACGAAGTCTGCAAACTTGTACTTTTCAAGCACTTCTTTTGGTCGGTAAGCTACCTCGGGGCCGCCAAGTACAATTTGGCATCCGAGTTTTTCTTTTATAATCTTACATATTTCAAGTGTTTTTGTAATGTTCCAGATGTAACACGAAAAAGCGACAACATCGGGCATTTCCTTTATAATTTTTTCAGCAAAGTCCGCAGGGTTACCGTTGATTGTACTCTCCATAACCGCAACATCATATGGATTTCTTGCAAATTCCCTTACACCAGCAAGTAAACACCATGGAGAAAGCGAGGCGTGAACGTATTTTGAATTAAGACAAGCAATTATAACCTTCATTTTTTTCTCCTTTCGTGTTCGGCATATAACGGAATTATATATTAATTTAATTGCTAATTCAAGCTGTCGTAAAAATACGAACTTAAAAAAATCAGCATCCGTGTTGAACGGATGCTGATCAGTGTGAAAATCGGATTTTGATTAGCGTCTGCCTGAGCCTTTACAGGTGTTGCATTTGCCTTTGTTAAACATACACTTGTTGCAGTCGCGTCTTTCTGAATCGGTAGCGGAGCTCCATACATAGCCGTCACCGCCGCATTCCTGACAGTCGCCTGTGCCATTGCAATCAAAGCAGTCAAAATTGGATTTTGTGGTGAACTCGGAGCCTGAGCCTGAGTTTGAATCTGAGCCTGAGTTTGAGCTGCTGTTGCCGGAATAGTCAACCAAAGTGTAAGATGTGCGATCACCGAAATCGACAAAAGCAAATACATCCGGCTTGAAGTACATTGTCAGCAGCACGGTTCCTGCCTGACCGTTTTTTTGAATGATCACTATAAGGTCACCGCTTATGTCATTGGATTCATTGTATATGCTCGGCACGTCTCCGGAGCCTGTGTAGGTGAAGGCATAGCGGTATTCATGCAGATAGTAAATGGTTTCTTCCTGCTGAGTTGTCGGTTCAAGGTTGAAATCGCCCTGCGAGAGCAGTGCCGCGTAGTCAAGCATAGCCTGCTGACCGTCATAGTCGGTTTTGAAGCTGAGGCAGTGATAACCGTGTTCTTCTATGTACATATCCTCATTTCTTGCAAGCTGATAGTTGAAGTATGCATCGGGGTCGGGGATAGTCGGCCCGGATACAGTAGGCTTGGTTGGCGCGGTCGGGTCGTCGGAGTTGTTCTGCTCGCTGTCTTCAGCACCGTCTTCATATACAAAGTCCGATTCTGTTCCATCTTCTTCGTATGCTTCATGGTCGTCCGAATTGCCGCAACCGACAAACAGGGTCAGTATCATAAGCAGCGAGAGCAAAACGGTGGTAATCTGTTTTATTTTTTTCATAGCTTTATCCTCCTGATTTTTATGGTGACGTTAATCGAATATAACTGATATTTCGTGCTTGAGTGTTTGAAAAATATTTCTGATTATGCGTATGATTCTTTCAAAAAATCCTTCCGGCTGATATTCGGTGTCTGTGCCTGTGCCGCCGTAGCAGCCGATGTTTACGCTGTCGATTGTGTTGCCGTAGAAATCAACGTCCGTGCCGGGGATGGTAACACCTGCACCTATAAGCGGTGAGTCTGCAGAGAGCCTGAAGCTTTCAGGGTCGGTGTAATCCGTGCCGGCAAAACCCGGTTTGGTGTTCATAGCGCCGATATCAACAAGCGGATTCATAACGTTGTAATAGCAGTTATTCTCAAATACGTTGTTTCTGGATTTGTCAATATCATAAGCAAATGTAGCACCGTCCATCGGAACGATAATGTTGTTTGCGATATATGCATTGTAAAGATTTTTGAACTGGAATTCTCCGCAGTTGATTATGGTGTTGTTGTAGAAGCTGAATTCGTGCTCACCGGATGCGCCGACAGCTGTTGTGGTGCGGCCGACATTATCGTTAACAGAGAGGCAGTAGCGTACGGTGTTGCCGTGGTGTCCGCTGTAATTCGGGCAGTTGCACATAAATCGGATATTGTCGTGCGAATAGATGTACTGATATGTGCAGTTGTTGGTGTGTGAGTCAAAGTCAACAGCCATACCGTCGCCGAAGTTTTTCTGTCCTGCGATTTCGCAGTATTGTATGGTGCTGTTTTCGCTGCCCCAGAACCACATTGCAGCTGTGAAATATTCGATCTCGCCGTTTTCGTCAAGACCTTCACCTTGGCAGCAGTTTATAGCTCTGCAGTGTGTTACAAGTGCCCCGTCGCACATGCCGACTACAACAGCTTCCGCATCCATTTCGTGGAAGTAACATCCTTTGATGAGCAGACCTGTGTTGTAAACGGGGTCTATATCCTCTTCTTTTTCGCACCAGGGCGACTGAGCATCGTTCCATGATCCCCAGATGATAAATCCGTTGCCGCAGTTGTAAACCTCACAGTTGGTGATTGTAAGGTCGTTTACCGCATAGCGTGATCTTGCGGGCAGACCCTTTACAATAATTGCCGCCCTTGCACCGACTGCACCGTTTGAAAAATCGTCACGGCTGTGCACCTTGTAATTCTGCATATCTTCAAAATAGATGTTGTCGATTGTAATGCCGACAGATGTTTGGTTGTATGTATCAATCCATATACCGCCACCGTTGGGGGCTTTGATATGCAGGTTGGAAAGTGTGAGGTATGAGCAGTCAAAAAGTCTGAAAACCTCAGCTCTTTCGTTAGTGTAGAGCAGGGGCTTTTCACCCTCACCGTAGGATGAAATAACTATAGGGTTGTCTTTTGTGCCGCTGCTTGAGAGTGTGACTGTACACTCATATTGGCCGCCGCTTCTGAAAAGGAAATGTGTGCCGGGGCCGATTACAAGGTCTTTGAGTCCGGCTATTGTTTTTATCGGGTGATCAATATCTGTGCCGCTGTTAGCATCGTCGCCTGAAATTGAGTCGATGTAATAGTAATTCTTTTCGTCTTGTGCAAAGGCGAAAATACACAGTGAGGTCAGCAGAATCACTGCAGAAAGAATAAGCGCGGTGAATTTGGTTGCTTGTCTCATTTTGTTGCCTCCGTTTTCAGCTTTTTCAAGATAATTCGAGTATATAACAAAATGTTCGGTTAATCAAGGCAAAATTTGCAAAAATAGGGGCTTCGTTTACACCGGCGGTGTGACCGAATATAATAACCACACAATAAAACTGCAGAAGGTGTAACCGAGCAATTAAAAGAAGAAAATCAACTTAAATGGGTATGCTGTATGCAGATAATTGAAGCACGAGTACGAGAGACAATTTGTAGTTGTCTCGATACATGAAAGAATTGATACTAATCTCAAAATGTTTTAAATTTTTCTTTTATAAACCTTGACAAATTAACCCATACTATTATACAATATGAAAAATATTTAAACTTTGGAACCAGCTGTCTGCAGAGGATGTTGGTTCCTTTTTTTATGGACAAAACGTATTACTGTAATAAAAACTGACTGAAAAGGAGAATATTAAATGGAAATTCAACTTCAGGAGCTTATTGAGCAAATAAAAAAAGACGGTGTTGAAACAGCTGAGGCTCAAGCTGCCGTAATACTCGAAACAGCCAAAGCAGAGGCAAAAAAAATCATTGCCGATGCAAACGCACAGGCAGATAAAATTTTGTCTGATGCAAAAAATAAAAATGAACGAACCGTAAAATCAGGTGAAGATGCAATCCGACAGGCAGGTCGTAATCTGCTTATATCCTTCAGAGAAAGTGTTACGAAAGAGCTTAACGAAATTATAGGAGAAAACGTTTCATCGGTTTATTCTTCAGATGCACTGTCACAGCTTATTGTCAAAGCCGTTGAATGCTGGACAATGAAACCTGATACAGATGAGCTGTCTGTTATTCTCAGCAGTAATGACCTTGAAAAACTTGAAGAAACACTTCTTGCAGAGCTTAAAGCAAAAATTCTCACCGGAGTTACGCTCAAAGCTAATGAAAATTTTGACGGAGGATTCCGGATTGCAGTAAACGGTGACGGAGCATATTATGATTATTCAAAAGAGGCTGTTACCGATATGTTGTCGAGTTATCTTAGTCCTAAGATAACTGCGTTATTGAAAGAGGCAGAATAATTATGGCGGAGTATTATCTGATATCTCAACTGCCTTCTCTGGATGGTTTAAGTGAAAACACACCGATACCTGTTACCGAAACCCAATTCTTTGAGTTGTGCGGCCGATTCTTAGGAAAAAAGGCTCTTAAAGAACTTAACAGAATAACTCTTATTCCATCAAGAACTTATGAAAAATCATCATCTGCTCTGATTGAAAGATGGAACGAAGGTGAACGTAATCTTCGCCTTGCATTAGCGAAGCTTCGTGCAGATAAGATGAACAAACATTTTGATGAAGTAATGCAGTCTTTTCCTGCGGGCCTTTTGCAGGCGGTGCACACCGCTATTGAAATTGAAAGTCCTATGGAGGCAGAAAAGTTTCTCAACCGCTACCGTCTTGAGTTTCTGGAAACGCTCAGGCCAATGGATTCTTTTTCGGAAGAATTTGTGTTCTATTATTGTCTTAAACTGAAGCTCCTGGAGCGCATGAGAAAATTTGATACACATAGCGGTGAGACCGCATACAGAAAAATCTATGACTCAATTATGAGTGAGGATAAAACGGAGGTTATACAATGACCGCAAACAAAGGTAAAGTAGTAAGTATTAACGGCAACCTTGTATCTGTAAGGTTTGAAAATAATGTTTCGATGAATGAAATTTGCTATGTTAATGTTGACGATACCAAACTCAAGAGTGAGGTCATACGCATACGTGGAAATATCGCTCAGATACAGGTTTATGAAATGACAGGCGGCATCAAATGCGGAGATGAGGTTGATTTTACCGGAGAAATGCTCTCAGCACAGTTGGGTCCGGGGCTTCTGGGTCAGATTTATGACGGACTTCAGAATCCTCTGCCCGTGTTGGCTGAACAGGCAGGCTGGTTTCTTGAAAGAGGAAATTATGCAGACGGACTTGATTCCGAAAAGAAATGGGAATTCACCCCCACTGCAAAAGTCGGGGACATTCTTCGTGCCGGCGAATATATAGGTACAGTTCCCGAAGGTCCATTTACTCATAAAATATTCATTCCCTTTAATTTGCTCGGAATATACACATTGAAATCTGTTGCAGAAAAAGGCGAATATACGGTAAACGAAGAAATTGCGGTTTTAACTGATGAAAGAGGCAGAGAAATCTCTGTTTCCATGTCGTTCAGGTGGCCTGTAAAGCGAGCAATCAAGTGTTACAGTGAAAGACTGGCCCCTGTAGAAACAATGGAAACAAAGGTTCGTCTTATTGACTCCTTTTTCCCTGTAGCAAAGGGCGGAACTTATTGCACTCCCGGTCCTTTCGGTGCAGGAAAAACAGTTTTGCAGCATACAACATCGAAATATGCAGATGTTGATATTGTTATTATTGCTGCTTGCGGTGAACGTGCAGGTGAGGTCGTTGAAACGCTGACAGAATTTCCTGAGCTTACTGACCCTAAAACAGGACGCTCCCTTATGGAAAGAACAATTATTGTGTGCAACACTTCTTCAATGCCTGTTGCATCCCGTGAGGCTTCGGTTTACACAGCAGTAACACTTGCCGAGTATTACAGACAGATGGGTCTCAATGTTTTAATGCTTGCTGACTCCACATCGCGTTGGGCTCAGGCAATGCGTGAAATGTCAGGCAGACTTGAAGAGATTCCCGGTGAAGAGGCATTTCCCGCATATCTTGAATCATATATTGCCGCATTCTATGAACGTGCAGGATGTGTACTTCTTCCTGACGGAAGCAAGGGCTCCGTTACAATCGGAGGCACGGTTTCTCCTGCGGGCGGTAACTTTGAAGAACCGGTTACTCAGGCAACTCTCAAGGTAGTCGGAGCCTTCCACGGGCTTTCACGTGAACGCTCTGATGCAAGAAAATATCCTGCAATAGACCCGCTTATTTCCTGGTCAAAATACAAACCGGTTACAGACCCTGCAAAGTCAGGTTTTTGCAAAAATATTCTCCTTCACGGAGACGAAATCGGTTCAATGATGAAGGTCGTCGGTGAAGAAGGTACAAGTATTGAGGACTACACCATATATCTGAAGGCAGAAATGCTTGATGCTGTTTATCTTCAGCAGAACTCTTTTGATTCCGTTGAAGCAAACTGTACAAAAGAGCGTCAGCGTTATGTAACAGATAAACTTGTATATATTCTCGGCAGTGAATATGCTCTGGACAGCAAGGATGATGCCCGAAGCTTTTTCAACCGTATGAGACAGAAGTTTATTGACTGGAATTATACCGAATTTGATAGTGAGGCTTTTGCCGGAGCAGAGGCTGAAATAGACACAATGTATGCTGACGGTCAGGGAAAATTAAGCCGTGAAGCAGAACTTCTTCTGAAAGGTGGTGAGTGATAGTGAACAAGGTATTCAACAAAATAGAATCAATTACAGGTAACGTTATTACCGTTAAAGCACAGGGTGTGCGTTATAACGAACTTGCACAGATAAATACCCGTTTCGGCAAATCACTCGCCCAGGTCAATAAAATTGACGGAGATATTGTTTCATTGCAGGTATTTGCCGGAGGTCAGGGTATTTCTACCGGTGACGAGGTTCGCTTTTTAGGTCACGATATGAGAGTATCATTCAGTGATGATCTTCTCGGCAGAATTTTTAACGGCTCCGGTGAGCCCAGAGATAAAGGTCCGGCACTTACGGATAATATGAAACCGATCGGCGGTCCGTCGGTTAACCCTACAAAACGAATTCTCGCAAACAGAATGATGAGAACAAATATCCCGATGATTGATATGTTCAATACACTTGTTGTTTCGCAGAAACTTCCGATTTTTTCAATTTCAGGTGAGCCTTACAACCAGCTTCTTGCCAGAATTGCCTTGCAGGCTGAAGCAGATGTTATTGTTCTTGGGGGTATGGGACTTAAATATGACGATTTTCTTTTCTTTAAAGAAGAACTGTCCAACGGTGGCGCTTTAAGTAAAACAGTAATGTTTGTTCATACCGCCTCTGACCCTACCGTTGAATGTATGATGATTCCCGATATGACGCTTGCTGTTGCAGAGCAGTTTGCGTTACAGGATAAGGATGTCTTGGTACTTCTCACTGATATGACAAACTTTGCAGATGCAATGAAAGAAATTGCTATCACACAAGAACAGGTTCCATCAAACCGAGGCTATCCCGGTGACCTTTATTCTCAGCTTGCTTCACGTTATGAAAAAGCAGTTGATTTTGACAGTTCAGGCTCTGTCACGGTGCTTGCGGTTACTACAATGCCGGGTGATGATGTTACACACCCTGTTCCCGATAATACAGGCTATATTACCGAAGGTCAGTATTATCTGAAAGGCGGAAGAATTGAACCCTTCGGATCTCTTTCACGACTCAAGCAGAATGTCAACAGCAAAACACGTAAGGATCACCGTATTCTTATGGACTCTATGATTAGATTGTATTCATCCTATAAAGAAACATTGGAAAAGAAGAATATGGGCTTTTCTATGAACCGATGGGATGAGAAATTATTGAAATACGGTCAGCTTTTTGAAAATAAGCTTATGGATTTGTCGGTTAATTTAACACTTGAGGAGTCACTTGATCTCGGTTGGCAGATTCTTGCAGATTGTTTCCAAAAAGATGAAACGGGAATTAAGTCAGACCTTACTGATGAATTCTGGCCTGCAAAGTAAGGAGGACTGAAATTTGGCAAAAATCAAATTAACTAAAAATGAGTTAAAGGTACAGAAAGATGCTCTTAAAATGTATCAAAGATATTTGCCTACGCTGATACTAAAAAAGCAACAGCTTCAATCGGAAATAAGAATAATTGAAGCAAAGGCTGCCTCGGTAAGACAAGAACGGGAAAACTTAGAAAAAGTTTTTTCTTCATGGATTGCAGTTTTCAGCGAAGAGAGTGCTTTTCCCGACGGAATTATTACTGTAAGCAACATCCGAAAAGGAACGGGAAACATTGCAGGTGTTACGATTCCCACTTTTGAGGGTGCAGACTTTTCCAGAGGTGATTATGATTTATATGCAACACCACTTTGGGTGGATATTGCAGCAAATCATATGGAAAAAGCAATGTCGCTTGATTTAGAGGCGGAAGTGTTGGATGAACAGGTAAGGCTTTTAGAAAAAGAATTGCTTTCTACTTCACAAAGAGTCAACCTGTTTGAAAAGGTGAAAATCCCCGAAACACAGGCAAATATCAAAAAGATATCAATTTATATGGCAGACCAGCAGGTCAGCGCCGTTGTGCGTTCAAAAATTTCAAAACGCAAAATAGCCGCTCGTGATGAAGCATCTTCGGGAACGGAGGTGTACGCTGTATGATTGTACCGATGAAAAAAATCTCTCTTGTAGTTATGGGAGATAAAAAAAGAGAAGCTCTAAAAAAACTTCGCAAAGCAGGAATTGTTCACATAGAAATAACAGAAGGCTCCGGCAAAAAAATCGACGAGTTAAAAGAACAGATTGCTCTGCTTGAAAGTGCGGTTTTTCTGTTAAGCGAAAAGAAAAATAAGAATATTGAGCAAAAAGACATAACTGCTTCCGAAGCTGTTTCAGTCGCAAAAGAAATAACTTCTTTAGCAGGAAAAAAGAAAGATTATTTGAACGAACAGCATGTATTGATTTCTGAGCTTGAACGGCTTAAAGGCTGGGGCGAAGTCAACCCTGACGACATTAACGATCTGATAAATAAAGGTGTTGACATTTCGTTTTATGAAACGCCGATAGCCGAATATGACAGTATTCCTGAAGCAGTAAAAACCATTAGTTTAGAAAAAACTAAAAATTCAGTGAAGTTTGCTCTGATTATATCCGGCGTTGAGGGTGAAGAAACTGCTGGAAAACTCAAAAGCTATCGTTTTGAGTTACCGCAGATTTCCACCGCAGAGATAAAACGAAGGCTTGAAGAAATCAGCAAAGCAACAGAGTCAATTGATGAAAGAATAACTGGCTACGCAGAATATAGCTCTGGTATGAAGGACACTGTTAAATCCTGTGAAAAGGAAATTGAATTTGAGGTATATGCCACCGGCATGACAGATGAAAGCTTATCGGAGAACGATAAAAATGATGTTTCGGTTGCATATTTTACGGGATATGTTGAAGAGGAAAATCTGCCTCACCTTAAAGAAATTGCCAAAGATAATTTCTGGGGACTTCTTATTGAGGATCCCACTGAAGAGGATAATGTTCCGACAAAGCTTAAAAACAATAAGTTTGTAAGCCTTATTTATCCGCTTACTGACTTTTTAGGCACTGTTCCGGGTTATTTTGAGTATGATATTTCAGGTTGGTTCTTAGGCTTTATCCTCGTTTTCTTCGGAATTATATTCGGTGACGGAGTTTACGGACTTCTTATTACAGCTGTTGCCGCAGTGCTGATTATTAAATCTGCAAAAGCGAAGAAAGAAATCTCACCCGCATTTCTGTTAGTTGGACTTTTCGGTGTTTCGACAATACTCTGGGGAACATTAACCTGCACATGGGGCGGTCTTCCTGCTGAGAAGCTGCCCGAATGGCTTCAAAAGCTATCAATCCCGTTTATCTCAAATGTATATGCCGATAAAATATGGTATCCTTTCTGGACAAACGGAAATGTCGGTCTTACAACCGCACAGAATTTGCAGATTTTCTGTTTTTCTTTGGCTCTCATTCAGCTTGTTATAGCACATCTTAAGGTTGCAAAAAGAAACAGAAAATCAATTAAGATACTCGGAGATATCGGGTCAATATTGCAACTTGTGGGTATCTATTATGTTGTACTGAGCTTTGTTGTTAATCCCGATGTTTTCAGCTTCGGACTCGTAATCGGCGGTATTCCCGTCGGAACGGTAGCTCTTGTACTCGTTATCGTCGGCTTTGTTATGAGCTTTGTATTTGCAAATTATGAGGGTAGTGTCGGTAAATCTATACTCGAAAGTCTGAAAAACATTGTCTCTGTTTTGCTTGGTGTAGTCAATGTTTTCTCAGATATAGTTTCTTATATAAGGCTTTGGGCAGTCGGTCTTGCAGGTGCAGCGATATCTGCAACTGTAAACGAGCTTGCAAGTCCGTTGCTTGGCAATTTTATGTTTATGATAATTGCCATAGTCCTTCTGGTATTCGGACACGGACTTAATATGATACTGAATGTTCTGTCTGTTATTGTTCACGGAATCAGACTGAACACTTTGGAATTCTCATCACATCTTGATATGTCCTGGAGCGGACACAAATTCAAACCATTTAAAGAACAAATTGATTAAAAAAGGAGAATTACTATGAATTTAGGTTTATTAGGTACAGCGTTAGCAATGGGTATTGCCGCTATCGGTTCTGCAATCGGTATCGGTATCGCAGGTCAGGCATCAATAGGTGCATGGAAGAAGTGTTATATGAACAATAAGGCAGCACCGTTCATTCTTACGGTTTTTGCAGGTGCCCCCCTTACACAGACTATTTACGGCTTTCTCCTTATGCAACAGATGAAATCAGCCACCGCAGACCCTGCTTTTCTTTTTGGTCTCGGTATTGCATCAGGTCTTGCAATGGCTGTTTCAGCTTTTGTTCAGGGTAAAGCAGGTGCTGCAGGTGCAGATGCTCTTGCAGAAACAGGCAAAGGCTTCTCACAGTACATCACAGTTGTCGGTCTATGTGAAACAGTAGCACTGTTCGCTCTCGTTTTCAGTATGGTAGCTTTAGGATAACTTGAAAAAGGTTGGAGTATCATTAATATTATTGAGTTTTTAATGAAATCTGATACTGATTCAGAAATAATCTCCTTTTTGCCTTTTTCTCATCTGCATTTATGTATTCAAAAAACCGTTTCACTGCAAGTGAGGCGGTTTTTTTATCTCTATTTGGTGCAATTACAGCAACACTGATTTACAAACTGATTGACCACATTGATGTTTATGAAGCGAAGGGCAAGTGTTAAAGCAAGACACAGCGAGTTGTAATTCCCTATAACTTCGCAGGCTATCTTGAAATACCCGAAAACGATGAGCCTTGCTTTCAGCATATACCCTTCCGGGAGTAGCAATAGGATATATTGCAAAACCTACAGAAAAGTCAGCATAACAAAAAGTCGCACTCCGAAAGGAATGCGACGATACATAAAAAATATTAAATTATATACAAAACTCTATTTTAAACAAAAAAATTGAGTATTCACAGGTCAAATCCCTTATGAATACTCAATATGGTGCGGGTAACAGGACTTGAACCTGCACAGCCTTGCAACTATTAGAACCTGAATCTAACGCGTCTGCCAATTCCGCCATACCCGCATATTAATTTGCGCTGCAAACAACAGCACTTGGTATTCTAATTCAAAAAAGCAGATTTGTCAATAGCATATATAAAAAATAAGTTGAACAAACTTGAGTTAAATGCTATAATCATCATAATATTTTAATAAACGAGGGTGAATTTTATGAATGCTTTCTTTGCAAGAATTGTTGCGTGGTTTGCTTCTTTAGCAACACTGTTCAGTGCAATCTTTTGTCAGCCGACAATTGTGCCTGAATATCCTGAGGTTACAACATACGAAAAAACCGTTTTTGATGAGGGCGAATTTATAATGGGCAAGTATGACCTTATCGTATCTCCCGACGGTGATGACGGCAATGACGGCTCTCTCGAAAATCCTCTTAAATCCGTTGCGGCTGCCAAAGAAAAGCTGAAGACTCTAAAAGACACAGATTGCGGTACGGTAACAGTGTGGTTCCGTGAGGGTACATATCTGATTGATGAAACGCTTACTTTCGATTCGTCGGATTGCAGTAATGTTATATACCGTTCATATCCCGATGAGCAGGTTGTTTTCAGCGGCTCAAAGAAAATCAGCGGCAGCTGGAGCGAAACGACAATTAACGGTGTGAATGCGTTTGTTACCGATATGCCCATTGAAAGTGAAGCAGACTATTTCCGCTCGCTGTTTAAGGATGGTAATAGGCTTCCGCGTTCGAATTATCCTAAACAGGGTGTGTTTAAGGTTGCGGACCCTCTTGAGGGTGAAGGTGTGCCCTCTGAGTGGTCACCCGAATTCTTTACTCATACGGTAGCCTTCGGTGCACATACCAAAGACCTGCTCGATTTTGCAAACCCGCGTGATATTGACGTAAGGCTTATGCATTTCTGGTGCGATGAGCTTTTGCCTGTGCGCTGTGTCGATATGTCTACAGGCAGAGTTGAAACGTCAAAGATTTCGTCAATGACCATACGAGTTGATGATAATTACGTGTTTGAAAACGTAAAAGAGGCACTTGCTCTGCCCGGCGAATGGTACCTTGACCGTGCCGAGGGTAAGCTTTACTATATACCGCAGGACGGTGACACGGTAGAAAACACGGTGCTTTTTGCAGGTGGCTGTGAGCAGCTTATCACAATGAACGGTGCACAGAACGTTTCGTTCCGCGGTATTGATTTTGAAAACACCGATTGGGACCGTATTGACGGTGTTTTCTTCGGCAAGGATATGTTTGCTTCTCACCCTGCGTACGAGTATATCGAGTACGGCGGTTTGCATCCGCAGGCAGCTTACGAAATTCCTGCTGCGATTTGTGTTGAAGCCTCTGACGGTATTAATTTCACCGATTGCCGTTTTGAAAACATCTCATATACAGCAATCAAATTCGATAAGGCTTCCAAAAACTGTGATGTAACAGCCTGTCGCTTTAACGAAATCGGTGCGAATGCTGTGTATATCCACGGCGATTTTGTTGTGCCTGCAACTACGCAGAATATCGACGTAACCGATTGCCATATCAGTAATTACGGCAGAATTTTCAATAATGCTATCGGTGTCTTGCTCACCAACGCTATAGACTGCGATATAACGGACAATGAGATTCACGACGGATGGTATACAGGCGTTTCCGTCGGTTGGAGCTGGGGCTATGCTCCCAACCCGACAAACAATATCAAAATCTGTAACAACCTAATCTACAATATCGGTAATGGCTGGCTTTCCGATATGGGCGGCATTTATACGCTCGGTGTTCAGCCCGATACGGTTATTTCGGGCAACGAGATTTACAACGTCGGCTGTGATGAAGGTCAGTACGGCTACGGCGGCTGGGGAATCTACCTTGACGAGGGCTCAAGCGGTATGCTTGTTGAGAATAACCTTGTTTATGATTGCTCGTCGCAGACTTTCCACCAGCATTACGGCGAAGATAACGTGGTGCGCAACAATATCTTTGCTTTCGGCGGCGAAGGTGCGTTCATAATCAGCAGACACGAGGAACACAATTCACTTTTCCTCAAAAACAATATTCTTGTCACCGATAATTCAATGATGTATGCCCGTACGATAGAGTCTGATTGGTTTGTTGATGACAGCAACCTTTACTGGGACTATAAAAACGGCGGCAACGTAACTTCAGGCTACTCAATGGCGTGGACTGACAGAAAGAGCATTCCGCTGATGGTGGCAAGAGGCTATTACAATAATGCTGTTTTCGCAGATCCGCTCTTTAAAGATGCCGCTAACCGCGATTTTACTCTTGCAACAAACAGCCCTGCGCTTGATGCAGGCTTCGTGCCGTGGGAGTACAATGCGGGCACAAAAACTCTTTTAGATTGAACGGAGTGGCGATATGACTCAACGCGAAAGACGCGATAAAGCGCTCGCTTATAAAATTGACAACGAGCTTATGTCAGAGGTGCTTGAGGCAAGGGCAAAGGCGCACGCCTATAACCTTGTTGACCCGCGCGATACAGCAAAGCTCAGGGAGCTTATAACCGACCTTCTCGGCGGTACGGGTAAAAATTGCACGGTGTGTCAGCCGTTTCAGGTTGATTACGGCAGCAACATTTTTGTCGGTGATAATTTCTTTGCAAACTATAACTGTATGATTCTCGATGTCGGCAGGGTTACAATCGGTGACAATGTAATGCTGGCACCAAACGTTGCCATTTATACTGCAGGTCATCCCGTTCATCACGAAGCACGCAATTCGCACTACGAGTATGGCATTCCCGTAACAATCGGCAGCAACGTGTGGGTTGGCGGCAACAGCGTTATTCTACCCGGTGTTACGGTAGGGGATAACACTGTTATCGGTGCAGGCAGTGTCGTTACTAAGGATATTCCGTCAGGTGTGATTGCCGCAGGCAATCCGTGCAGGGTGATCCGAGAGATAACTGATGATGATAAAAAATACTATTTTAAAAGCCGTGAATTTGATGAAGAAGCTCTGAAAGAAATTTACGGATAACCTTTATAACTCAAAAGCGTTTGCAGGTTGCTGCAAGCGCTTTTCCATTATTTGTGTGTTGACGGTGAGCGATGTCGGATGTTAGTATTTGTTTGTCGAACGAAAGAGTTTCGTACAAATCAAATAAGGAAAGGAATATGTAAATGGACATCAGAAAGCTTATTGCGGTAATTGTTGCTATGGCAATGTGTTTTTCGCTGTGCCTTACAGCCTTTGCTGTCAACGGTGAGGAAGAGCCGTCACAGGAAAACACAACTGCTGAAAGCACGACCGCAGAAGAATCATCTACAGAAGAGGGCGAAGAAGAGTCAACTTCCGAGGAGCCGACAAGTGAAAAAGTGACGGAGGAGTCAAGCTCCGAAGAGCAGACGAGCGAAGAGACAACAGAAGAACCGTCATCAGACGAGCAGTCATCTCAGGCCCCCGATGAGGACGATGTAATTGCACTGATCATCAGCCTTCTCGGCAAAATTGACCTTGACAAGGTGAAAGATGCATTTAACGATATCAACGAGGCGCTCGGACTTCCCAGAATAGAAAGCTTCAAAGATATTCCGTCATATGCAGATGCGCTCTACGAAAAGCTTGAGGAGATGGGGCTCGGTTACGCAGATATCATCAACGGTCTTTCATCAAGCGACCTGCTCGAATGGTTAAATAACCTTATATTCGGCACAGGCTCCTCAAAACCCGTAACTACAGTACCCTCCGACAGCGAAACAAACGGTGATAATAACGGCGAAAGCATCATTCCCGATACCGGTGCTTCTCTCGGTGCTACAGCTGTTGCTGTTGCCGCTCTGGGTGGTTCAGGTGCGCTTGCTCTCCTCCTACGCAAGCGTAATAACAACGAGGAATAACCACAAAACGACATTTTAGAGTTAACGCGATAACACCGCAGTTCTGTTTTACGGAATTGCGGTGTTTGACTTTTAATCAAAGGTCAAAGAAAGTCAAATTTTTAGAAAAATGAAGAAAAAACGAGCAAACGGGAGCTATTTTCAAAATTTGGCGAAAATAAAACCGATTTGACCTTAATTGACCTTTGACGACTTGCGCGAAATCGTTTACAATACAAACAAGGTCAAAGAAAGTCAAAGTCAAACTTGAAAGGAAGTGAGCGAAGTGAATATAAGTAACACTATCGCACAGCTTATTATGGATATGCTTGAGGCGAACGGCAGCGCGGAGATGCAGCGCAACGAGCTTGCGCAGACAATCGGCTGCGTACCAAGCCAGATAAACTATGTCATAGCCTCACGCTTTACCCCTGAGCAGGGCTACATTGTTGAAAGCCGACGGGGCGGCGGCGGTTACATCCGTATAACGCGTGCAACCCACAGCACACCGGGTTCGTTTGTTATGCACGTTGTCAATCATATCGGCGCTTCGATTGATGAAAAGACGGCGCGTGCGCATATAATCAATCTTGTAAATGCAGATATAATTTCGGCGCAAACGGCCAAAATTATGTTGGCGGCGGTGCTTGACGGCTGTTACCGTGAGCTGTCGCCACAGCAGAGAGATACAGTCAGGGCAGCGGTATTCAAACAGATGCTGCTGCAAACAATATAATTGTCAGTTAACAAGGAGGAGTATGTTTATGGTATGTCAGAATTGCGGAAAAGCACAGGCAACAACTCACATCAAGCGTGTTGTCAACGGTGACACAACAGAGCATCACCTTTGCGCACAGTGTGCAGGCGAGCTCGGATTTACGGATATGTTTTCGGGCTTTGCACCGCTGAGTCTCAGCGATTTTTTCGGTGATCTGCTAGGTGATGTGAACAGAAAGTCGATTGGCTCAAAGGTTATCCGTTGCCCGAAATGCGGCAACTCGTTCAATGACATCGTGCGTGACAGTCAGGTCGGTTGCGCCGAGTGCTACAGGGTTTTCTTCGAAAAGCTTGCTCCATCGCTTGAGCGTATTCACGGCAGGGCAGTGCATTCGGGCAAAAAGATTGAAACGGTGCACGAGGAAAGGGCGGAGCCCACAAAAGAGGAGAGGATAGCACAGCTTAAGGTAAAGCTCAGCGAAGCTGTTGAAAAACAGGAGTTTGAGCTTGCAGCAAAGCTTCGCGATGAAATCAGAGATATTGAAGGAGGCGAAAACGCATGAGCAAATGGTATATAAGCAGCGGTGAAAAAAGTGAGGTTGTCGTCAGCACACGCATAAGGCTTGCACGTAACCTTGAGGATTATCCGTTCCCGGCAAAGCTTGATGCTGCAGGCAAAAAGCAGGTCAATGAGCTTGTGCGTGATGCTTTGCTCGGCGGTTGCGATGAAGACCTGAGCTATATAGAAATGGAAAGCCTGACCAGAGCGCAAGCAATTTCGCTTGCCGAAAGGCATCTTATCAGCCCCGAATTTGCAAGCTCCGTCAATGGAAGATCACTTCTGCTTTCCGAAGATGAATCTGTCAGCATTATGCTTTGTGAAGAGGATCATGTAAGGCTTCAGGTTATGGAGTCCGGTCTTGCGCTCGACAGTGCTTATAAGCGTGCTGACAGCCTTGATAACGCGCTTTCTGCAAAGCTTCAGCTTGCTTTTGATGAGCGTATCGGCTTCCTTACACAGTGTCCGACTAACCTTGGTACAGCGATGAGAGCCTCGGTTATGCTCCATCTGCCGGGTCTTGGTAAGAGCGGGCAGATAACCAAGATTGCCGCAACGGTTTCAAAGCTCGGTCTCACAATCCGCGGTGCATATGGCGAAGGGTCATCCCCGAGCGGAGATATGTATCAGCTCAGCAATCAGGTGACACTCGGCATCAGCGAAGAAACGGCGCTCAACAATCTCAAGTCAATTGCTCAGCAGCTTGTTGCTCAGGAGCTTGCGATAAGAGAGCAGATGCTTAAAAATCCCGTCTGGGAGGATAAGATTTTCAGAGCACTGGGTATACTGAGAAGTGCAAGGCTTCTCAGCGGAGAAGAATTTATGCAGCTCGCTTCCCTCGTGCGTCTCGGCGCGGCTCAGGGTGTAATTGAGGTCAGCGTAGAAAAGCTCAGCGAGCTGATGGTAGATATGCAGCCTGCAACGATAAATGCAAGGGAGGGCAAAAATCTTGATGCTGCTCAGCGTGATGAGTTGCGCGCAAAGGCTGTAAGAGAGGCTTTATCATAAATCATAACTTTGTGGAAGGAGTAATGATTTTATATGTATAAATTTACAGGTTTTACAGAAAAAGCAAACACAGCGCTTAACAGCGCGATTGAGATAGCAGAGGGTTTGGGCCACACTTACGTAGGCAGTGAGCACCTGCTTGCAGGCCTGCTCAGCAGTGACGGCGGCGTTGCTTGCCTGGCCCTCAATGCTAGAGGAGTAAACGCAGGAGACGTTGAAGGCGTACTCAGGTCTACGGTAGGTGTCGGTACACCTACCGTGCTTGTGCCGGATGATTTTACACCCAGGCTTAAGTATATCATTGAGCTTTCAATTGCTGCCGCACGCTCAATGGGTCACAACTATACCGGCACAGAGCATTTGCTTATGTCACTTTTAAAGGAAGGTTCAAACTGCGCAATAACTATTCTCGGCAAACTCGGTGTGCAGGCATCGGATGTGCTCGGTGATGTTGTGAAAGCGGTAAGCGGCAACAGCGACGGCAAGCAGAGCAAAGAAAAGCAGGGCGAAAAAGCGGCAAAATCCGCTACACCCACGCTGGACCAATTCGGCAGAGAGCTTACTGCGCTTGCTTTGCAGAATAAGATCGACCCTGTAATCGGCAGAGATAAGGAGATTGAACGCGTTATTCAGATTCTCTCCCGCAGAACAAAAAACAACCCTTGCCTGATCGGTGAGCCGGGTGTAGGCAAAACCGCTATTGCCGAAGGGCTTGCGCTTAAAATTGCTGCAGGTGAAGTGCCTGAAACAATCAGCAATAAGCGTATAGTATCGCTTGACCTTACGGGAATGGTTGCGGGTACAAAATACAGGGGCGATTTTGAGGAGCGTATAAAAACTGCGCTTGAAGAGGTAGTTAAATGCGGTAATGTGATTCTGTTTATAGATGAGCTGCATACTCTCATAGGTGCAGGTTCCGCGGAAGGTGCGGTTGATGCCGCGAACATCCTCAAGCCATCGCTTGCCCGCGGTGAGCTTCAGGTGATTGGTGCAACAACTCTTGAGGAATACCGCAAACACATCGAAAAAGATGCCGCACTTGAAAGAAGATTCCAACCCGTCACAGTCGGTGAACCGAGCGAGGATGAGGCTGTGCAAATTCTTAAAGGTCTTCGTGACAAGTATGAGGCTCATCATAAGGTCAAGATAACGGATGAGGCAATTATGGCGGCCGTAAAAATGTCAACACGCTATATCGGTGACAGATTTTTGCCCGATAAGGCGATTGACCTTGTTGATGAGGCAGCGTCACGCGTAAGGCTTAGTGCCTTTACAGCACCGCCTGAAATAAAATCACTTGAAGAAAAGCTCAAATCTCTCTCTGTTGAGCTTGCCTCTGCAGTTAATTCGCAGGATTTTGAGAGTGCCGCAGCCATCCGTGACGAAAAGCGTGCTTTTGAAATTAAATTGCGTGAGGAAAAGGAAAACTGGCATCAGCGAAGCTCAAGCGCGGCAGGGGAGGTTACGGCAACCGAGATTGCGCAGATAGTCGCAGGCTGGACGGGTATCCCTGTTGTTGAGCTGACACAGGAGGAAAGTCAGAGGCTTCTCAATATGGAGTCTGAGCTTCATGAGAGGATTGTCGGTCAGGATGAGGCGGTAAGCGCGGTGTCCCGTGCGATACGCCGCAGCCGAGTAGGCCTAAAAGATCCCAAGCGTCCTACCGGTTCGTTCATTTTCCTCGGTCCTACGGGTGTGGGCAAAACCGAGCTTTGCAAGTCGCTTGCTTGCGCAATGTTTGGCGATGAGAATGCGATGATAAGGCTCGATATGTCCGAATATATGGAAAAGCACACGGTGTCCCGCCTTGTAGGTTCGCCTCCCGGTTATGTCGGCTATGATGAGGGCGGTCAGCTTACCGAACGTGTGCGCCGTAAGCCTTATTCGGTTGTGCTTTTTGATGAGATAGAAAAGGCTCATCCCGACGTTTTCAATATGCTTCTTCAGATTTTGGATGACGGTATTCTCACCGATTCGCAGGGCAGAAAAGTCGATTTCAAAAACTGTATTATCATTATGACCTCGAATATCGGTGCAAAGCAGATTGCAGGCAGCGGTACAGGCTCGCTCGGTTTCGGCAGTGAAAAGGGCGGCTCTATGAGTGATGAAAAAATCAGAGATGCCGTTATGTCAGAGCTGAAAAATGCTTTCCGTCCCGAGTTTCTCAACCGTGTGGATGATATAATCGTTTTTCGTAAGCTTCAGAAGGATGACATCGCAGAAATCGCAAAGCGTATGCTTGCTAACCTTGCTGAGCGCGTTGCAACGCTTGAAATAAAAATCGAGTTTGACGATGAGGCTGTCAGTAAAATAGCAGATGCAGGCTTTGATCCTGTCTACGGCGCACGACCCCTTCGCAGGGCAATTCAGTCAAAGATTGAAGATAAGCTTTCGGAAGAAATGCTTGAAGGCAGGATTAATTCAGGCGACAGCTGTGTGTGCAGATTTAAAGATAACGAATTTGTTTTTGAGAAAACCGCGGTGTAAACAAGAATCCCCGACAGATCTCTATCTGTCGGGGATTTTTTATCATTTTTTATTCTTCGGTTGCTCTTAGGCTAAGCTTGAGAATATCTTCGCTTGTAAAGGTGTACACCTTGTCGCAGAAGTGGCAGGTAACTTGAGTTTTTTCATCGTTTGCCATATCCTCAAGCTCGGCTTTTCCCGTGCTTATGAGTGCTGCTTCAACCCTTTCTTTCGAGCAGCTGCAGCGGTACTCGGGTGCGCTTTCATCAAGCACATCAAGCTCAAACTCGGGTAATGCACGCTTGCAGATTTCTTCAAGCGTCATACCTGCTGAGAGCATCTGCGTGAATGAGGGCAGTCCCTGAAGTCCACGCTCAACGGCATCAATTGTTTCTTCACTTGTGAAGGGGAGCAGCTGAATCAGGAATCCTCCTGCAGCCTTGATTGAGAGGTCGGGGTTAACAAGCACACCGAGTGCGCATACTGTAGGTGTCTGCTCACTTAATGCATAGTAACTTGTGATATCTTCTGCAATTTCACCCGATACAAGCGGAATCTGTGCAATGTAAGGCTCTTTGAGACCGAGGTCTTTCATAACAGTGAGTGTGCCGTTGCCGATTGCGCCTGAAACGTCAAGCTTACCTTTACTGTTGAGCGGAATTTCCACAACGGGGTTTGCAACGTAGCCTCTGCAGTTACCGTTGCTGTCTGAAACGGCAATTATTGAGCCTGCAGGGCCGTCACCGTTGATTCTGAGGGTCAGTGTGTCATCCTTTCCCTTGAGCATATCACCCATCATTGATGCGGCGGCAAGCAGTCTGCCGAGTGCCGCTGATGTTACTGCTGACGTCTGGTGGATTTGCTGTGCCTTTTCGGCTATATCCGTTGCATCAACGGCAATTGCAACAACCTCGCCTGTTGTGGAGATTGTTCTGATAATTCTTCCCATTATTTTTTCCTCGCAATTATAAATAATCTTTCGGATTTTTCGTTCGGTTTTTCGCGGCTGAGTTCGTCGTAAACCGCTATCGGTTCGAAGTCAGCTTTGTATAGCATTTCTTCAAGCATCGGCAGGGGATATGCACGCTCACAAAAGCTCTCCTGCATACGCTCGTATATGCCGTCGTCAATCTCTTCAAATATGTCAAGGTCAATCTGCACAGTGTCGGTCGCGGTATTAAGTGAATTCTGCCATACGCAGTATACATCATCCAGATCATACACAAAGGTATTGTCCGCAAGTATTTCACGGTGCTTGTACACAGTGTTAACGTCAAATATGAATATGCCGCCCGGCTCTGTAAAGAGAGACACCCTGTCAAATGTTGCCTGAACATCGGCGGGGTCGGTGAGGTGGTTGATGCTGTCTAGTGTGCATATTGCGGCGTTTATTGTGCCGTAGAGGTCCAATTGCTGCATCGGTTGGCAGAGAAACAGAATGTTTTTGCCGCTTTCGTATGCGTTGTTCATCGCAACACTCAGCATATCGGCGCTTGAATCAACACCGATAACCTCAAACCCCTTTTTTGCCATCTCGATACCGAGCGTGCCGGTGCCGCATGCAAGGTCAAGCAAAATGCCGCCCTTGATACCGTTGTCGGCAAGCAGGTCGGCAATGTAGTTTGCACGTGCAGCGTAATTAACATTTTCGGTCAGTGTGTCGTAAACTGATGAGAAAAAGCTGTATGCGCTCATATCATTCTTCGTTCTTCTTGGCAAGTCGGTTGAATACTTCTTCGTAGCCGTTGCAGCCGTATATGAGTGAGCGGTTAACGCGGCTGATTGTAGCCGTACTTGCGCCTGTGTCCTTAACTATTTCGCTGTATACCCTCTTATCGCGGAGCATCTTTGCCACAACAAGGCGCTGTGACATGGATTTAAGCTCAGTCATCGTGCAAAGGTCCTCAAAAAAATCGTAGCCTTCTTCAAGTGAGCGAAGCTCAAGTATAGCCTCGATAAGGAATTTGATGTTATCGTTATCTCTGATGTGTTGGGGCATAACAATCCCTCCTATGCAAGATAATAGCATTTTAACACATTAAACCTTAAAAGTAAAGAGATAAACCGCAATAAAATCAAATGCATTTTGTAATCGTTTGTAACTTACTTTTAGGTATACTGTGTGTTATACTTTAACCGGAATGAAAAGGGGGAAATATTATGAAAAAGTTAATCGCATTGCTTCTGGTTATGGTAGTTTTTTTGTCTGTTTCTCTGGGCTTTGTATTGTTTAAAGATTTTTCCGATCAAAAATCACCCGAAACAGAAACTGCATACAAAACAGAAATCGAAAAGAAAGTCAACGGAGAAATTGAAAAGCTTGAAGCCGAAAACGCTGACGGTTGGCGAGAGGCATATATAGATTTTTTGAGTACATATACCGGTGAATTCAGTGAGTTCAACGAAGAGAAAGTGTTACTCGGATATGTTGACGATAATGATGTGCCCGAGCTTTTTATTTCAGAGGGCAGCTCACACGCCTGTGATGTTGAGGTGTACACCTTTGAGAATAACTTAGTAACAAAACTTTGTGAAACCGGATCGACTGGCAGCGCAAGATACTTTGAGCGGCAGGGAATTATAAGCGGAGGCTATACGGGTCAGGGAGTTAGTACCTATTGGGTGTACAGCGTCGAAGCTGGAAAGGTTAAAACTCTTTATAAAGCTTATTCGAATGAAGGGTGGGCAATGAACGAAAATGATCTTGAAATAAACATCAACGGCATTGATGTTACAAGCGAAGAGTTGGATGAGTTTCTGGATTTGTATTTCGGAGAAGAAAGCATAAGAGTATTTGACGGCAAAGTAAGTGTCGGATACGGAATAGAAAACGGCGAATACGAAAACTACATAAACGGTTTCGGAGAATAACGTCTTTGCGGAGTTGCCACTAAACGGGCAGCTCCGCGCTTATTTTAGGTCTATTTTGCTTTCACAATTCTTGACATTAGTTAATATTTAGCATATAATATACTCTAATCGCATAATTTAATATTAAGCAAACGAAAGGATGAATAATAAATGGCACAGGAATTTACCAGAGAGGGTTACGAAAAACTCGCGCAGGAGCTCGAATATCTTAAAACGGAAGGCAGACACAAGGCTGCTGAAGACATTAAAGAGGCACGTTCACACGGTGACCTTTCGGAAAACGCAGAGTATGACGAGGCGATGAATGACCAGGGCCGTCTCGAAGCACGTATTACAGAACTTGAAGCTATCCTTAAGGATGCTATTATCATCAGTGATGCAATGGCAGGCACGGTTCACGTCGGCACAGTTGTTACACTCAAGGATCTTGATGACGGTGAGGAGTGGGATTACCTTATCCTTGGCGAAAACGAATCCACAAGAGAAGAAAGCTTTATCTCTGCTGAATCTCCCGCAGGTAAGGCTGTTATGGGTAAGGTTCCCGGTGATGTTGTTCAGTATGAAGCTCCCGGTGGTATCGTAAAGTACGAGATTGTTAAGATTTCAAAGTAATCAGAATTTGAGAGGATAATCAAAATGGCAGAAGAAAAGGTAAATGCAACTCCTGTCGAAGAAGTTGAAGAAGTAAGCACTAACGAACAGCGTGCTATCCGCCTTGAGAAGCTTGAGGCACTTCAGCAGGCAGGCAAAGATCCGTTTGAAATCACGCTTGCCGAGCAGACAATTACCGCTGCTGAAATCAACGAAAGATTTGAGGAGCTTGAAAATTCAGAAGTAACTATCTGCGGTCGTATTATGACATGGCGCGATATGGGTAAGGCAAACTTTATTGATATCCGTGACCGCTCTGACCGTATGCAGATTTATGTAAGAATTAACGATATCGGCGAAGAGAATTTTGCGGAGTTCAAAAAGTGGGATATCGGCGATATAGTTGAGGTTAAGGGCTTTGTTTTCCGCACACGCAGGGGCGAAATCTCCGTTCATGCTCAGCAGATTCGCCTTCTCTCCAAGTCGCTTCTTCCTCTTGCAGAGAAGTATCACGGCCTGACCGATACAGATACACGCTACCGTCAGCGTTACCTTGACCTTATTATGAACCCCGAAGTCAAGGATACTTTCTACAAGCGTTCAGCTATCATCCGCGCTATCCGCAAGTATCTTGACGGCGAGAATTTCATCGAGGTTGAAACACCTATCCTTGTCAGCAATGCAGGCGGTGCGGCTGCAAGACCCTTTATGACTCATCACAACGCACTCGATGAGGATTTCAAGCTCAGAATTTCACTTGAGCTTTACCTCAAGCGCCTTATTGTCGGCGGTATGGAGCGCGTTTACGAAATCGGCAGAGTTTTCCGTAACGAGGGTTGCGACACAAGACACAATCCCGAGTTTACACTTATGGAGCTCTACCAGGCATATACCGATTATAACGGTATGATGGATCTTACCGAGAACCTCTATCGTTTCGTTGCTCAGGAAGTTCTTGGCACAACAAAGGTTGTCTACAACGGTGTTGAGATGGATCTCGGCAAGCCTTTTGAGCGTATCACAATGGTTGATGCTGTTAAGAAGTATGCAGGTGTTGATTGGAACGAGGTTACTACTCTCGAACAGGCACGTGAGCTTGCAGATAAGCACCATGTTGAGTATGAGAAGCGCCATGGCAAGGGTGATATTCTTGCTCTCTTCTTCGAGGAGTATGCTGAAGAGCATCTTATTCAGCCCACTTTCGTTATGGATCACCCGATTGAGATTTCTCCGCTTACCAAGAAAAAGCCCGGCAATCCCGATTATGTTGAGCGTTTCGAGTTCTTTATGAACGGTTGGGAGATGGCAAACGCTTACTCCGAGCTTAACGACCCGATTGACCAGAGAGAGCGCTTCAAAGCTCAGGAGGCTCTCCTTGCACAGGGCGACGATGAGGCTAACACAACAGACGAGGACTTCCTTACAGCTCTCGAATACGGTATGCCTCCTACGGGCGGTATCGGCTTCGGTATCGACAGAATGTGTATGCTCCTTACCGATTCTTCCGCTATCCGCGACGTCCTCCTCTTCCCCACAATGAAGAGCCTCGACAAATAACCCTGAGCTGTTTCAACGGTTTTGAGGTTTTTCCCAAACTGAAAAAGGCGATTTTACCACAGTTTTTCAAAAAACCACGAAAAACAGATATTAAAACAACAAAATCCTGCTCGTTTTCCGGGCAGGATTTTTTGTATCTTAAATTAAATATCGTGTGTACAAAAGGTTTAAATGTTATTTCATTAAAGCTTCAATGCGCTGTGATATCAGCTCTTCAAGTGCGCCTTTCATATTGTCGGGCAGATATGAAGTTTTGCACAGCTGAACATACCTGTCTTTAAGCTTTGCAATTTTATCAATCATCTTCTCTGCAGACTTGGGCGTAATACCGACAGTTTCAGCAAGCACGAGAAAGTCTTTTCTGCGCAGATTCTGCTTTTTGCCATTTGCAGTAAGTGCAAGCTGCTCCTTATCTTCCGGAATAATCACATTGGTCGAAAGCATATCGTATGCAGCAGACAGAGCATATTCCTCGCTGCCCTGTGCTGTTTCGATGAGCGAGAAATTCTTCAGGTGCATATCTGAGTTGCCGACTGCAAAAGAGAAAACTATCCTTATATAAAGTTCTGCAAGGTCAAGACCGTAGTTGACGGAATGTTTTGAAACAATCTTACCGCAGCGTTCATAAGAGCCTCTGTACTTGTCTTCGGTCAATCTGCCGTCAAGCTGACAAAAATCTTCCATTGCGAGTATCTGTCCGTTTTCCCTGTCGATTCGCTTTGTAATATATGCAAACGCATTATTCTGCGAAGGCAGACGCATCAGCGCAAACGGTACGGTTTTTATTCCGCTCAAATTTGCCATCTGCATTACAAGGTATTCCATTTCGGGTAAAGCCGGATATTCCTGAGTCTGTGGCTTGAGAATATAGCCCGTAGGGTAATTCACAAGTGTGAGTCTCGGCTCGTTGTCCTTTGTCAGGTGCAGTGACAGCTTTTTCTGCACACCGGGTACTGTATAACCCTTGTTTGTGCTGTCGATGGCAAGCTGGTTGAGGATTTCTTCCGACACGTCAATATCGGGAAATTTGCTTGTACCGAAGAAACTTTTAATGCAACTCTGATGCCACTGATACGGGTTGCCTTCAGTCTTCAGCGGCTTACCGCAACACAGACAAATCATTCCTTAACCCCCTTGATGCTGACGTTTCCTATAGGATCTTTACACGCAACGAGAAGCAGACCGAATCTGTCCTTGCGGTCAATCTTCCAATTATGGCTGACAATGTCAAGCAGCCAGCCTTCGGGAATAAGTCCGTCAAAGAATGCAAACAGAGTTTTTGAGGTGTATTCCTCACTTGTCATAGGCATAGTAAGACTCACCGCAGAAGAGTTTGCGTTTTCAAGATATTCACTGTCATATATAAATGAATATCCGTAATCTGTTTCTTTCAGTGTTCCTGCAAAGGTTTCCCGTATATATACATACGCTGTTCTGTATGCTTCCATCAGTCATCCTTCCTTCCGGGAACTGCCTTCATGCCAAACATTGAAAGAGCCTGATTAACCTTGTCCATACGCACCGTTTCCTTGCCCTGTTCAAGCTCACGGATGAACCTTAAGCCCAGACCTGAACGGATTGCGAACTCTTCCTGAGTCAGTCCTGCTTCTTTTCTTTTTTGTTTGATAAATTCAGCAATTGTATTCATAGGTATATATTACACCCTATAGGGTATAATGTCAATAGCCTTATGTGATTATTATACCCGTTATGGTATAAAAGTATGCAATGAAATGCAACTATACCCGAAAGGGTATAGTTGCATCTGAAAACGGACTGCACAAGCACTGTTGACAGTCCTGTTAATATCGTGGTGATGAGGTGTGAATGGAATGACTCTTGAAGCTGCTCTTGAGTTTCGGCAGGTTTATTGGTATTCAGCGAAGACCCCCCTGCGCAGCTTCAGCGGCACAGGGGGGTGGAGACTATATGTTTCAGAAATGCTTGTAAATAATGTTTACTGTTTTGTTGAGATATTTAAACACTGTTGTGAGTGTGTTTTCAATCTGTGTGGGTGATTCGTCTGCGATTACGCCTGCGTTGACAAGCGCTTTTTCAAGCTCTGCATCTGCTGCGTTCCACTCAGCCTGATCAACGATGGTTTCGTTCAGCAGCGTCTTGATTTTTGCAACTGCTGCTTCAATTGCAGCTATGTTTTCAGCGCTGATGCTGCTCTTGTCAGCTTCTTCCCATGCCTTGATGTTGTCGCGTGCGTTAGCTGTGAGTCTGCCCTCGTTGAACTGCGGGAATGCAGGGTTAGAGTAAACGTCGTGCATATTGTTATCTGCCATAATTCTGATGGCGAGTGTAAGTGCGACGTCATTCTGCGGCAGTTGCTCGTGTGCCTGTGCTTTGAAATACCAGGTTGTGCAGGGGAGTAAGCCTGTTGTTGCATCAACAACACCGTCGGGTGAGAGGTGGTTGTGGCTGGGGTCGCTGCAGTATGTGCCGGCTGCTTTGTAGTTTTCGCCGAGTGTTGTGCCAAGGTCTGCAAAAGTTGCACCCATTGCAGGGGACTGAGCGTGAATAACACGGTCAGCGTTCTTTGTCTTGTAGTTTTTGCACAGGGGGAAGAGGTTTACATCATAGCAGGCAAGGTCGAAAACCTCGCAGCCTGTTTCGCGGAGTTCGAAAAGGTTCTTCTCAAAGTTTGCTCTTGCGTTCATATAATATTCTACGTCTGCCAGGATGCCTTTGAGCTCATCCTTGCCCTCAAGCCAAAGTGCCTTTGCCTCTTCGTAATATGCATCGGGGCAGAGGGCCCAGAGCATTGTTGTACGTACTGCAGCAACGTCTACAAGGCCGTTTGCAAGGCCGCTGAGTGCGGATTTGAGAACGTCATCGGGGAGGATGCGCAGCACCATATTAAGCAGATATGCAAGGTATGTATCACCGAGAAGTGTTACAAGAAGCTCCTCGTAAAGCGTATCATCGTCATAGAAAACGCTGAGGTTGCCTGTGTAAAGGTCGCCGATGATGTCAGAACCGTCGATAGCGGGAATTACAAATACCATCTTTCTGATAAGCTCATAATCTTCGGGGTACATCTCGAGGTAGTTAACAGCGATTGTGCCGCCAAGGCTGATGTGGCAGAGCTTAACCTGGCCGTTGGGTGACTTGGGAAGCACAACATCGTGGATGTAGTGGTGGAGCTTTTTGGTTTCGTACATAACGTCGCCAAGTGAATCGTAGCCGAAGTAGTAAACATCGTCTTCGCCGACAATTTCGCTGAGCTCCTGAATGGGAAGGAAGCTGTAATATTCGGCCTTTACGTCCTCGGGCAGCTCGCTCATAGGCATTTCGTAGCAGGGTGTTACGATGTTGTTGATGTATTTGCCGTTGTTATCTTTTTCGATAAGACTTAATGCGTTGTAAGTGCCCTCGTACATAGCCTCTGTCAGGCCAACGTCACTTCTTGTTACGATAGAGGCGAGCATATTGGGCAGTGCACGCTTTACGAGCGGCATAACGTCGATTTCAAGCGGCCAACCGGTAACGTAGCCTGTTTCATCGGGCACCCAGTTGCCTTCTTCGTCTACAAGGTATGTGTTATTCTGGCTCATACCGTGTACGATGATAACGGGTGTCTCTGTGTCGTAGTCTGCAACGTATTCCGGCTCAGCAGCAAATGCTGAGAATGAGAGCAGCATTGCAAGAACGAGGAAAATGCTTATTGCTTTTTTGAGTTTCATAGTGAATATCCCCTTTTTTGTTGATGATAGAATTTTACCAAATTAATACATAAAACTCAATTCGATTATAGCACAAGTTTTACGCTGCGTTTTTGGTTAAATGTACAAAAACTTGAAGTTAAGAAAGAAAGCCGACGGTTAAACATCAGCTTTCTTTAGTATGTTGTCGGTTTTAAATTGGCGCCGTTTGATCAGATATATGCATATGAGCGGAATATCCGCAAGCAGCCAGGCTGCAGGCGGTGCGTAACAGATTGCATCAAAGCCGATGATGGGTGTGAATATGAACGCAACCGAAAGCCTGCCGAAAAATTCACCGATTCCCGCAATGGAGTTTGCATAAGTGAATCCTAACCCTTGCAGTGTGTTGCGCATAAGGAAGAGGATTGAAACCAGGCTGTAGCACTGTGCAATAGCCAGAATGCAGCGTTTTGCCGCCGCCATAATTTCGGTATTGTTTTCGGTAAGAAACAGCGATACAACCGACGGACCTATGGCGTAAAGCGTAACGCTCATAATGACCGATACGATGATGTTGAGCACAAACAGCTTTTTGACCGAGGTAAGAATTCTGCTGTAATTCCCTGCACCGTAATTTTGCCCTACGAAGTTCTGGTTAGCTACGCCGAGGCTTGACATAGGTATATTTGTCAGCTGTTCAACTCTGCCCGCAGCAGTAAAACCTGCAATTACGTTTGTGCCGAATGAGTTTACAACGCTCTGCATACACATTGAGCCGACAGATGTGATTGTGAACTGCAGTGATACGGGTACGCCGAGCTTTATCTGATGCAGTACGGTTGTTTTTTTAAGCTTGAAATCTTTGCGTGTCAGGTTTACATCTTTGTTGAATCCGAGAACGTATATGCCGTTGAGTATACATGCAACAGCGTGCGAGATAAGTGTTGCCGCTGCCGCACCTTCAATGCCCCAACCAAAATCTTTTACAAACAGCAGGTCGAGCACAAAGTTCACAATAACACTGACACAGAAAAAATACAGCGGCTTTTTGCTTTCGCCTACAGAGCGCGAAATTGCCGTGAAGTTGTTTGAAAGCATCTGGAAGGGAATGCCGTAGTAGAGGATGTTTATGTATGCCGAGGAAAGACCGATTATATCGTCAGGTGTTCCGATAAGTTTCAGCAGGGGACCTGAGAGAAGATGTGAGGTAACAACCAGCACGAGACCGATTGCAAAGGCAAGGCAGATGCTGTTGCCGGTATAGTGCGAAAGCTTTTCTTTGTTCTTCTCACCGAAAGCATGGGCAACGGGTATTGCGAATCCGCTCGTCAGCCCTAATGCCGCACCGACAATAAATGCACCTATAGGTCCTACCGAGCCTACAGCAGCAAGTGCCTGAGGGCTGACGTATCTGCCGACAATTATGTTGTCAACCAGGCTGTAGTTATATTGCAGTATTGAGGATGCAACTATCGGCAACGCAAAGCGTATCACGCTTTTGAGCGGACTGCCCGTCAACATATCGGTTTTCTTTTTCATCTAACATTTTCCTAACTTACCGTTAATAAACAAATTATATATATTTTGCAATTGCCGTGTCAACAATATTTTGCAAATCGTAATTCGAATGAAGAAAAATCAGACTTTTGAGAGTACATCAGACGAGGCAATCGAAAAAATAAAAAAATTGTCCGGTTTGAGAGATATCGGTGCTATAACCGAAGAAGAATTTGAAATAAAGAAATCCGAGCTTTTGTCTGAAATATAAACATAAAAAACAGCACCGTACAGAGTGATTTGTACGGTGTTGTTAATTTGATAAAATACGTGTTGTGAGCTTTATAACTGTTTTTGTATGAGTAAGCTGTGAGGCTTTTATATTCTCTTTTTCATCAGCCCGTGTTTGTTGCAGTAAATGTAGAGGTATCCTCTGCCGCGCAGCTGAAGCCGTGTCTGTGCGTTGCCCTCCGGATAGAATTTTACAAATTGCACTCTGTCCGATGTAATGTGTGCTATAAACGATATGAAATGTGTTTTTTCCATATCGTGGTTAACCGTGATGAAGCTTTCGTCCTCAACAGGCTCAATCACAATTTCGTGTGC
This sequence comes from Acutalibacteraceae bacterium, assembly GCA_045579585.1. Taxonomy (GTDB): domain Bacteria; phylum Bacillota; class Clostridia; order Oscillospirales; family Acutalibacteraceae; genus UBA8612. Next base: position 10,127 of record JAZNMK010000001.1, on the reverse strand, counting down.
GAGGTCAGCTTCCTCTGCTTCAAGCGGCGGCAGGCAGATTCCGCAACAGCTGATTACCGTGTCACCCGTTGAGCGGATAACGTTGCCGCATACCGGGCAGACATAAAATTTTGAGCGCAATATGTTTGAGGATATGTTTTTGTTTATTACCGTGTCACCTGATATAAGTTCCATTACCGATACACCCAATGCTTTGCTCAACGGTTCGATCAGCGAGATATCGGGCAAGCCCTTGGCGGTTTCCCATTTTGATACAGCCTTGCTGCTTACACCTATCGTGTCTGCAAGCTGATTTTGCGTTATTCCCTTTGCTTCACGAAGGCGCTTTATTGTTGCGCCCGTTATATAATTATCCATGCTTTTATTTCTCCTTTTTGTTGCTTTATTATAAATCATACCGTAAAAACCTGCAACCTACGCTTCGTGGAGTTGAAATACAAACCGAGCTGTGATATAGTGTAAAGAGAGGTGATCTTATGCCGCTTAGAATAATCCGACAGGATATAACAACAATGCAGGTTGATGCCATTGTCAACTCCACTAACGCAAAAATGGTGGGTTACAGCGGCGTCGATTTTGCTGTGCATAAAGCTGCAGGTCCTATGCTTGATAAAGCGTGTGCAAAGCTTGCCCCGCTTGCTCTCGGCTCTGCCAAAATCACAAAGGCTTACAATCTTGATGCAAAATATATAATCCATACCTCAGGCCCGATATGGCAGGGCGGTTCGGCAGGGGAGAGCATAATCCTCAAATCCTGCTACCTTGAATCGCTCAGGCTTGCAATTAAAAAAGGGTGTGAGACGGTTGCGTTTCCGCTGATTTCTTCCGGCAATTACGGTTTCCCGAAAGATCAGGTGCTCAGGTTTGCCGTTCAGGTTATAACCGAGTTTTTGTTTGAGCACGAGTTAACCGTTTATCTGTGTGTTTTTGACCGCACATCGTATGAGTTCAGCAAAAAGCTGTTTGACGAAATCAGCCAAGCAATAAACGACGAGGATACCGAAGCGCCGATTGTAAGCTACAGTGAGGCAGATTGCTGCTTTGGATTTTCGCAGTTTGAAGATGAAGAAATTAATGAGGAAGAGCTTTTAGAATCAACCGAAACCCGCCGCGAAATATGCGGAAATGTTCCGCCACCTCCGATGCCCCGTGCGTGTGCTGCGCACACCGGTTTTTTAAAGCCCAAAAGGCAAAAGAAAACCGAAACGCTTGAGGAATATCTCAGAACGATGGATAAATCCTTTGCGTATAAGTTGTTCGATCTGATTGATGCGCGAGGAATGACAGACGTTGAGTGCTACAAAAAGGCTAACGTTGACAAAAAGACGTTTTCAAAAATCAAGTGCAATCCGCAAACCTATAAGCCCTCTAAGCAGACGGCTGTTGCATTCGCAATCGCACTTGAGCTTGATATGGATCAGACACAGGATTTGCTTGCCTCGGCAGGTCTGACGCTTTCAAGGAGCTATACGTTTGACAAAATAATAAGCTTTTTTATCCAGAAGGGCGTATACGATATTTTCGAAATCAATCAGGCTCTTTTTGAGTTTGACCAGGTTCTCCTCGGCTGCTGACAAAAGTCGCCCGTTAAGCGACCTGTCAGGTAAAATAAATCGCTATAATGTGGTTGTAAGGTAATCAATGCCTTGCAACCACATTTTTTTGATAAGGAGTTTTTGATTATGAAAGCAAAGAACAATATTACCGAGCTTGTATTTATCATTGATAAAAGCGGCTCGATGGCAGGCCTTGAGAGCGACACAATCGGCGGATTCAACGCAATGATTGAAAAGCAGAAGAAGCAGGACGGTAAATGCTACGTATCAACAGTGCTGTTTAACAGCGAGTCTGACGTTATACACGACAGAGTAAACCTTGAAGATGTAAGACCTATGACAGACAGGGACTACACGGTAGGTGGCTGTACTGCACTTATTGATGCGCTCGGCGGAGCGATCCGCCACATCGGCAACGTGCACAAGTACGCACGTCCCGAAGATGTGCCGGAAAATACGATGTTTGTAATTACAACAGACGGTATGGAAAACGCAAGCCGTAAGTATTCGAGCAGTAAAGTTAAGAAAATGATTGAGAAAGAAAAGGAAAAGTACGGTTGGGAGTTTATTTTCATAGGTGCCAACATTGATGCTGTGGAAACTGCCGCAAGCTACGGCATTGATGCTGAGCGTGCAGTTAATTACAATGCTGACAGTGAAGGCACATGCTGCCTGTTTGAATCGGTTTCGGAGGCTGTTTGCAACGTTCGTTCGTGTGCTCCGCTTGACGGAAAATGGAGGAAAAACATCGACAGCGATTTTGTACGCAGAGGCAAAAAGTAAAAAAGCAGCAAGTCCTTTGAAGAAGCGAGATTCAAAGGACTTGCTTGTGTCGGTATTTAATTGATGTGAAGATTGCCCTATTTTATGTGTCGCATACTGTCTACATCGTACCACTTTACCTCAAAGCCTGCACCGTGTGAGCAGAATACGGAGGAAGAAGTGTTTTCCATATCTCTTTCTTTTTCGTAGCCGATTTTTTCGGTTACTTCGGTGGCGTTATGGCATGGCCTGTATCCGTTTTCACGCATTATGATTATACCTTTGCCGGAGGTGTATGATACAACCTCCTCGGGGTAATTCATAAATTTCGATACGGGTCCCATCCCCTTGATTATTGCCTGAGTTTCAGTCATTTCCGGTGGCTCAAGCTCGCCGCAGAGACGCTGTATATCGGCAATTGCTTTGCCCATACAGTTTATCGGCACGCGTAATGTGAACGAATAATAAGGCTCCAGCAGCAGATTATCCGCCTTTTCAAGCCCCTGCCTTATTGCTCTGTATGTGGCTTCGCGGAAATCGCCGCCCTCTGTGTGCTTGAGGTGTGAGCGGCCTGCCGTGAGTGTTATTTTAACATCAGTCAACGGTGAGCCCGTGAGTATGCCGAGGTGCTCTTTTTCCGCTATATGGCTCAGAATAAGGTGCTGAAAATTAGCATCCAGTGTTTCAAGGCTGCACTCGTTTGCAATTATTATTCCGCTGTCTCTCGGCGCGGGCTCAATGCGGAGTTGAGCTTCCGCGTAATGGCGCAGCGGCTCATAATGCCCGTATCCCATAACGGGCGCAGTTACGGTTTCTTTGTACAGAATTCTGCACGGTCCGAAATCAATATCCATTCCGAATCGCTCTGTTGTGAGCGCTTTGAGTATCTCAAGCTGAATTCTGCCCATAACGCGTATCTGTATCTGTTCTTCGTCGGCGCAGTGCATTATATGCACCGAAAGCTCAGGCAATTCTTCGCCTATAATACTCAGCCGTCTGTATGCCGTGTGTATGTCCGTGCCGTCGCAAATTATAACCTGCGCTGAAAGCAGGGGGTTGAGCTTGGGGCGAGAGGTATCGGTCACCCCGTCAGCGTCAATGCTTTCACCTGCCGATATTGAAGAAAGCCCTGTAACTGCACATACACTGCCGGCTGCAACTTCTTTTACAGCCTCGGCTTTTTCGCCCGAATATATTCTGAGCGTGTCAATCTTTTCATCACCTACGGCCATTTTAACGCTTAGTTTGCCACCGGTAACTTTCAGGAAAGATACGCGGTTACCTTGGCTGTCGTGAAGGATTTTGTATACTTTTGCGCCGAACTTTTCGCAGTATTCTTTATAGAGCGTGTACTTTCCGAGGCCTTCAACAAGACTGTCTACACCTGCATTTTGCAAAGCAGAGCCAAAATAGCAGGGGAAGATATCGCGATTTGCAATGGCTTTTGCAATTTCACCTTGCGTAAAGTCTTCACTTGCGGTTCCTTCAAGGAATGCCTCGAGCAAATTCTCGCTGATCAGTGAAATCTCTTCGCTGAAGCTGTCTTTATCTTGCGTGAAATCAATGCAGCCTGCGCTGAACCGTTTTTTTATGTCATTAAGCAGCTGCGGCTTATCAAATCCGTCACGGTCGGTTTTGTTGACGAAAATAAACGTAGGTATTCTGTATTCCAGCAGCAGGTTCCATATAGTTTCTGTGTGGCTTTGTATACCGCTTACCGCGTCAATAACAAGCACTGCGTAGTCGAGTATGCCGAGTGTTCTTTCCATTTCAGCAGAAAAATCTACGTGACCGGGCGTATCAACAAGTGTGAATTTTCTTCCTTTTATTGTGAACGGATTCTGTTTTGAAAAAATTGTGATGCCGCGGCTTCGCTCAAGCTCGTGTGAATCAAAGTGCGAATCTTTTTTGTCAACACGACCGAGCCGACGGATAGCTCCCGTGGTGTAAAGGAGAGCTTCAGTCAGCGTCGTTTTGCCCGCATCAACGTGGGCGAGTATGCCGATTACGCTTTCATTTGCAAGCATGGTTTTACCTCGTTGGACCGATGATATTGTTTAAAAGGGCCTGCATTGCAGACCCTTTTGTTTATTGCTCCGGCTTGTCTGTTAATGTTTTTTCGTTTTTGGGTGCGTCAAGATAAGCCTTGAGAAGTCTGTAAGCTGCTGCGGCAAGAGGTACACCGATGAGCATACCGCCGATTCCCATAACACCGCCGCCTACGGTTACCGCTGCAAGCACCCATATTCCCGGCAGTCCTATTGATTTGCCGACTACCTTCGGGTAGATAAGATTGCCCTCAATCTGCTGAAGGATGATGACGAAGATAATGAAAATAAGAGCCTTAACCGGGGATTCCATAAGTATCAGGAATGCGCCTATGCCCGCTCCGATAAGTCCGCCGACAATCGGAATAAGGGCAGTGAAGCCCATAAGCGCACCTATCATCGGGGCGTAGGGGATACGTAGGATAAACATACCTGCCATACAAAGCACACCAAGTATTACCGCTTCAGTGCACTGGCCTACAATGAAGTTGTGGAAGCAATCTCCTACCTCTGTGAATATATATTTAAGCTTTTTGATTTTGCTTTTTGGGACTATACGGTTGATTATGCGCTTGGATTGGGCGATAAGCCTGTCCTTATCAAGCAGCAGATAAATTGCAAAAATCACACCGAGCACAACGTTTGTGATGCCTGAGAATACTGACGATACGGCTGAAAACGCAGTGTTGACGGCACTGCTCAGTCCGGGACCCAGCTTGGATATAAAATCCGATTTCAAATCAATGGTGGATATGAATTTGCTCATAAGCGATGTCCAGTTGACCGATTCAAGGGATTTTATGATGTCATCAGGTACTATTCCTATTTTTTCAAGCTTGGGAATAAATTTCTCAATAGCACCGGGTAGCTCGTTAGCAAGCATCATAATACACTTGACAAGCTGCGGAGCGATGAGACCGATAACGAGTGCTATAATACCGAGCAGAGTCAGCATTGCACCGAGCATACATACCGGACGGCGCGTTTTTTTGGCGATCTTCTTCTTGGATTTTGGAAAGTAGTGGCGCTCATAAAAGCTCATCAGAATATTTACCGCATATGCCGTGATGAGTCCGATTATTATCGGTGTGGCTGCGGATATAATTTTTGAAAAAAGCCCGTATATATTGTCCCAGTACCTTATGCAAAGGTAAACGGCAAGTATAGATGCACCAATGGCTGCGACGGATTTCCATTTGATTTTAAACATAATTTTGCAGTGCACATCCTTTAACATTTTTATCAAGTTTATTATATATACTGATTTTGCGATTGTAAAGCATTTATTTTGCTGAGGTGTATAATTTTATTTTACAAATCGCAAATTAGGTAGTATAATACAAAAAAAGGAAATGAAAATGCACAAGGAGTAAAATAATGTTAGAACTGAAAAATATAAAGAAGTCGTACAGCTCGGGCTTAGACAGGTTTTATGCCCTGGATGATGTCAGCGTAAACTTCCGCGATAATGAGTTTGTTGCAATCCTCGGTCCGTCAGGTTCGGGCAAAACGACGCTGCTCAATATCATTGGTGGTCTTGACCGCTACGATTCGGGTGACCTTATAATTAACTCGCGCTCTACAAAGGAGTATAAGGACAAAGATTGGGACGGTTACCGTAACCATTCTATAGGCTTTGTGTTTCAGAGCTATAACCTGATTCCTCACCAGAGCGTGCTTTCAAATGTTGAGCTTGCACTTACTCTATCGGGTGTCAGCAAAAAAGAAAGGCGCAAGAGAGCCAAGGAAGTGCTCAAAAAAGTAGGTCTTGGCGATCAGCTGCACAAAAAGCCTAACCAGATGTCAGGCGGTCAGATGCAGCGTGTTGCAATCGCTCGTGCTCTTGTTAACGATCCCGATATTCTTCTTGCCGATGAGCCTACGGGTGCGCTTGATTCCAAAACAAGCGTGCAGATAATGGAACTAATCCGTGATATTTCAAAGGACAGGCTTGTTATTATGGTTACACATAATCCGAAGCTTGCCAAAGAGTATGCGGACCGTATAATCAAAATCAAGGATGGCAGAATCCGTAAGGATACCGCTCCGTACGATGCCGAAGAGCCTGAGATACCTGCTGAGAATAACGCTGTGAAGCTACAAAAAGAAAAGCGCCCGAAGGCTTCAATGAAATTCAGCACGGCGCTTTCACTCAGTTTTAACAACCTTCTCACGAAAAAGGGCAGAACGCTGCTTACTTCGTTTGCAGGCAGCATCGGTATTATCGGTATTGCGTTAATTCTTTCACTTTCAAGCGGTATGCAGGCGTATATCAATTCGATTGAGCGTGATGCGCTGGCCTCTTATCCTCTGACGATTGAAACCGAGAACATTGACCTGGCGCAGATACTCGGCGATTTCAGTGCGTCAAGGAAAAATACGGCTGAGCATGGCAACGACAAGATATATAAACGTCCGATGCTTCAAAACTCTGTTACTGATTTTGAAATGCAGACACAGCACAATGATCTCGGTAGTTTCAAAACGTTTATTGAGCTCAATTCGGCAACCTTTGCACCGCTTTGCAGTGATATAAATTACGGTTACGATATTGATTTGCAGATTTTTAAGGCCGATACAAGCAACGGTGTCACCCGCGTGCGCCCTAATGATTTACTTGAAGGAATCGGTGTGGGTTCAGGTAACGGAATATGGAAAGAGCTTGTAGGCGATACGTCGCTGCTTGATACACAGTATGAGGTGCTTGCGGGCACATGGCCGCAGAACTATAACGAGCTCGTGCTCTTCCTTGATGAAAACAACGAGATTGATGACGTAACGTTTTACGCGCTCGGTCTTGCTGATGCAAGCGAGCTTGAGGTGCAGAAGGATGCACCACAGCAGGACACAAAGGATGCACCTGTTGAGCTTGAAAGCTATGAGTATTCGGAGTTTCTGAACCTTTCGTTCAAGCTGGTTCCGTCAACCGCATATTACAAAAATGACGGCGGAATATGGGTTGATATGAGCGAGGACGAAGGATATATGAAAAAGGTTGTTGACAGTGCGGATGAGCTGAAAATTGTTGCAATCGCACGTCCCAGACCTAATTCTCAGTCAACCGTACCCGGTGGCACGGTAGGATATATGAGCACGCTCACTCACCGCGCTATGAGCCTTGCCAACGACAGTGAGATCGTCAAACAGCAGAAATCACAGCCGACTGTAGATGTTTTTACCGGCCTTGTGTTCAAGGAAGCTGAAGAAAAAGGCGTTGTGCCGACGTCTTCGCGTGTAACGATGCCGCCTGTAGACTTTGCTGCGAAAACAGCCGATGCTCCCGCCGCCACTCCTCTGGCAGGCAGTTATGACGATGTTGACGTGATGACCGAGGATGAAATATATGCATATATCGATGAGAACTTTGAGGGCGAAGAAAAGGATGAACTGAAAGAATTTGTCCGTCTTATGCTCAAGGATATACGTTCTGCATCAGACCGTAAAAAGCTTGTAACCTATCTCGATAAAATCCTCGAGGGCAGTGATACGGACAGTTCAACGGTTTATTCATATCTGCAGATGATGAACAAGGAAACAAAGCTCAAATTGCTCAGCGCTATTATTGTTGCAGTGCAGAGCAATGAGCAGGTTGAAATACCGGATGCTAATGAAATTCAGGGCAGCGGTAATACTGCTGAACCTGAAGAAGAAAAACCGAAGTATTCGAACTCGACTTATGAGGAAAATCTTTATCTCCTCGGTGCCGCAGATCCCGAAGCCCCTGCCAGTATCTCGATTTATCCGATCAATTTTGAAGCCAAAGAGCGTATAGTTGAGATAATTGAGGAGTATAATCAGAAGCAAATCGCCGATGGAAAAGAGGAGTATACAATCTCCTACACGGACTATGTCAATCTTCTTATGAGCTCGGTTACTCAGGTTATTGATATCGTAACCTATGCTCTGATTGCTTTTGTTGCAATTTCGCTTGTTGTTTCATCAATTATGATAGGTATTATTACCTATATTTCCGTTCTTGAGCGCACTAAAGAAATCGGTATCCTCCGCTCGATAGGAGCTTCAAAGAAGGATATATCACGTGTGTTCAACTCCGAGACAATTATTGTCGGTCTCACATCGGGCGTGATAGGCGTGTTGGTGACGGTGCTGCTGAATATACCGATTAATGCGGTTATAAAATCGCTCGCAGGTATATCCGATCTTGCATCACTCCCGTTGCTCGGTGCAATCGCTCTTGTCGGAATCAGTGTTGTGCTTACACTTATCGCAGGTTTTATTCCCTCGCGTGTTGCCGCCAAGAAAGACCCCGTTGTCGCACTCAGAAGTGAATAAAAAAATCCCACCTGAAAAATCAGGTGGGATTTTGCTTGTATTATTTATGGTTCTGGACGTAGTATTTGTAGAATTTAACGCAGTGTGCAACCTCGTCAACACCGATGCTTTCGTTAGCTGCGTGCATTGCTGCAAGCTGTTCGTTGCTCATTTTTATCGGGCAGAAGCGAAGGCAGTTATCTGCAATAGCCTCGTAGTGGCGGCAGTCCGTACCGCCCGTCATAAGGTAGGGGATAACGCCTGCATCGGGGTAACACTCGTTGATACACTTTGTAAGGTAAGCAAATTCTTCACCCTTGTAATCAACGCAGTTTGAAGCGCTTCTTGCGTGGATAACCTCAAGTTCAAGGTCATATTTGTCTGCATACTTCTGAAGTACTGCAAGTGATTGTTCTGAATTCTGGTGGGGTGAGGGGCGGAGGTTACATACTACGTAAGCTTCGGTGGGGATGACGTTTGGTGTCTGTGAGCCTTCTGCCATTGTGCAGGCAAAAGTTGTTTTGACAAAAGCTTTGCACATCGGGCTGACAACGGGAAGCACCTTGGTCAGCAGGCCCTTGAACAGCCACATATTGCCGAGCACCATTCTCAAGGGGAAGCCGAGGTAGGGAGCAGCTTCTTTGAGCATTGCGTAAACGGGGCCTGAGATTTCAGACTTGAAAGGCTGATCCTTTTCGATATCCGCTACAAACTTTGCAAGCCTTGTCATAGGCGTATTTTTCGGGGGTGTTGAGGAGTGTCCGCCCTTACCCTTGGCTTTGATTTTTACGTCGATATAGCCTTTTTCGAGTATGCCGATTGCGGCACACCAACCATCCATTGTCGGGAGCTGACCTTTGAGGATTGCACCGCCCTCGTCCATTGCTACGTCAAGCTTAACACCCTTTGATTTGAGGTGTTCAACAAGCATCGGTGCGCCGCCGCCCGAAATCTCTTCGTCAACTGCGGTTGCAAGGTAAATATCACACACCGGCTCGAAGCCCTCTGTAAGGAGCTCCTCAATAGCCTGGAACTCTGAAAATACGGTTGATTTACAGTCCATAGAGCCTCTGCCGTGGATGTTGCCGTCAGCAATTTCGCCTGAAAAAGGATCTCTGGTCCAAGTGGGTTCATCGGCTGTAACAACATCCTGGTGACCCATAAGGAGTATGCCCTTTCTCTTGGGGTCTTTACCGGGCCAACGGAATATGAGGTTGCCTTCAATTTCGGTGCATTCAAGCTTTTCGAAAATGAGAGGGAAGTTCTTTTTCATAACTTCGTGCAGCTTGTAAAACTGAGTCAGGTCTGTGTTGCCGCGAAGTGAAATTGTCGGAACTTTTATCATTTCGCTGAGCTTTTCTGCATAGTCCTGAGCTTCTTCGTTTGTGGGGTTGATTGCGGGCTTGCTTGTGTTAGGCTTAGCCTTTATCATAACTGCTTTGACAGCGGCTATGACAATCAGAAGCACGATAAGACCAAGCACACAGAG